>NZ_JBHVUH010000006.1:203950-282882 GCF_042884245.1 Streptomyces sp. NPDC058145
GTTGGGTGTGGTGGACCGAGGTGCGGTCACGGGCGCCACGGCACCCGGTGTTCGGCCAGGTGGGCCAGTACCGCGTGGTTCGCCTCCCACCCGTCGGGAAACTTCACCAGCGTGCCCAGCTGGACCGGTTCCGTGGACGGGTAGTCGTCCAGGAGGTCGCCGACGCCCGCGCGGCACACCACGACGCAGGCGTGGCGGTGGCGGGAGGCCAGCACGCACAGGCGGCCCGTCTCCAGGTGGAAGGCCGTGGCGTCGGGGCGGCCGGAGAGCGGGTGGAGGACGACGGTGACGTCGTACTCGCGGCCCTGGAGGCGGTTGGCCGTGTCGACCGTGACGTCCGGCACGCCGAGGTCGGCCAGGGCCGAGCGGACCGCCGCGGCCTGGTCGCGGTGGGCCGTGCCGACGGCGATGCGGTCGGCGGTCAGCGGGGTCGCGTCCGGTGAGCGTTCGGAGACGGCGGCGCCGCCCCGGTCCAGCAGGCGCCGTACGACCGCCGCCACCGCCCGTACCGCCTCCGGGTCCGTGCGCGGGGTGTGACGGGCGGGCAGTTCGAGCAGGCCCCAGCCGGACGCGGCCGCCTCGTTGATCACCCGGTCGGGACCGGAACCGTCGGAGGGGACCGCGAAGGTCAGCCGGCGGTCGCCGTGGCCCGTGCCGCTGCGGAACGGGGTGTACGGGTAGAAGGCGTCCGAGACCAGCGGGGCCGCCGACGCCGGCAGCCGCCAGGACACCGGCAGGCGGTGCTGCGGAAGCTCCGGGTTGTGGGCCAGCAGAGTGGTGACCGCCGAGGCCGACGGGTCGTACGACAGGCCCGCCCACTGCTCGCTGCCCACGATCGAGAACGGGTCGAGCTGCCCCGGGTCGCCGACGAACAGCGCCCGCTCGAAGAGGCCGGCGACGGCCAGCAGCGAGTCCGAGCGCATCTGGTACGCCTCGTCCACGATCGCGTGCCGCCACGGCTCGTCCACCTTGACGTGCGCCCACTTCGCGGCTGTGGAGACGACGACCGGGAGGCCGTTCAGATCGGCCGCCTTCGCCGACGTGCGGACCTGCGGCAGGTCGTCCAGCGCCTTGTCGTACGGGTCGGCGTCGCTGCTGTGCAGGCGGCCCACGGGCAGGTCCGGATCCTTCTCGGCGAGACGCAGCACCAGGTCGTCCACCTGGGCGTTGGTCTGCGCGACCACCATCAGCGGGCGCCCGGCGGCGGCGAGTTCGAGGGCCGCGCGCACCACCAGGGTGGACTTGCCGGCGCCCGGCGGGGAGTCGACGACCACGCCCCGCGCGGTGCCGTGCAGGGTGTCGTGGAGGATCGCCTCCGTGGCGCGTGTCGCCGCTGCTCCGGGGTCGAAGTCGACGGTCGTCACAGCACGTCCTCCACGGTCACGGTGTCGGGCGCCTCGGGGACCGTCTCGCCCGGCGGTCCGCCGTGCGTCCACGGGGTCTCCTCCGGGTCGGGCAGCTTCGCGCCGCCGCGCTGCTCGTGCTCGAAGAGCGTGAAGCAGACCGCGTCGCCCTTCTCCGGCACCGAGCCCGGCTCGGGCTTCTTGCCCCGGCCCATCTTGTCCACGATCCGCAGGACGAGCACACCGTCCTCCGGGGCGCCCTCGTACCCGACGAACTCCGCCGCCTGCGGCTTGCCGCCCAGCGAGCGGTACACCTTCGCGCGTTCCGCCAGATGCGGCCGGTCGTCCGTGCGGACCGTCACCAGCGGGCGCGGGCTGGGCCGCTTGCCCTCGCTGTACGCCATGACGGCGTCGGTGACCTCGCCCGCGAACGCCTCCCCGGCCAGCCGCCGCCCGGCCATAACCAGCGGATCGTCCAGCGCCTCCTGGGCCTCCAGCCGGGCCTGCTCGCGCTCGCGCGTGGCCAGCTTGTTCGCCGCGGTCACCGCGTCGTCCAGGCGCGGCTGCGGGGGCTCGCCGGCCAGGACCCGGTCGCGGTGGCCGGTGAACGACCAGCGGTCCCGCGTCCACCGCTCCTCGACGTGCGCGCCCTCCGGCAGCGCCCGCAGCAGGTCCAGGCCCTGCCATACGGAGTCCCAGGTGGGCCGGACGCGGCTCTCCACCAGATCGCGCACATGCTGTTCGGTCGCGGAGAGCGCGGCCAGCCGGTCGTCCGCCTGCACGGCGTCCTCGGCGGCGGCGAGGGCGGTACGGGCCCGGTCGTAGCGCTCGATGGCCGGGGCCAGCAGCTTGTTGTCGAACGCGGGATCGGTGGCCGGACCGGCCGGCGGGCACCGGAGCTGTCCCTCGTCGTCCCGGGCCAGCTCGGCCCACTGCGCGGCCTCCGCGCCGGTGCGTGCCCGCTGGGGGGCGCCCTGCTCGGGCGAAGCCGATGGCGGGGGAGGGTCGATCCAGGCGAGCAGGGCGCCCAGGTGCTGGTCCTCCAGGCTGGACTGGCCGGTCGCCCAGTGCCGGGACAGCACGTCGGTGAGCGCCAGCAGCAGGGAGGAGCCGGGGACCCGGGCCCGCTCCCCGTAGTGGGTCAGCCAGCGGCCGAGCAGGGGGACCCGGGGCGGCGCCGGGTGGGGCGCCTCCGGGTCCTGTTCGGCGGTACGGCGGAACCGCATGGAACGGCCCAGCAGCCGTACGAAGTCCAGGCCCGCCCGGCTGGGCACGATCAGCTGGGGCGCGTCGGCGCACAGCTCGACCTCGACCTTGACCCGCTTGCCGGTCTCCGGGTCGGTCTCCGTGCGCTCGGCCGCCTCGACGTCCCGCGCGTAGGAGTCGAGGTACGGCAGGACCACGTCGGCCAGTTCGGCGAGGAACGCGAAGCGCAGGTCGCGGTCGCGGGGCTGCGGCACGACCAGCAGCCGCGGCGCGTCCCGCTCCGTGCCGACCAGCGCGCCCAGCGGGGCACCGGCCTCACCGGCGGTGGTGAGCGGCACGAACACCAGGGGGCGGTCGGACAGCCTGCGGTGGCGGACGGTCGCCGCCGGCTGGGCGCGGCCGGTGCTGACGGCCTCGAGGCGGGCCAGGGTGGCGATCAGCGACACGGGGCCGCCACCTCCCGGCCGGCCGCCTGGGCGAGCGCCTCCGCGCGCAGGGCGGCCGCCCGGCGCAGGGCCGCGACCGCCGGGTCGTCCGGATCGCCGCTCTCGCCGCGAGCCGTTGAGAGGACGTCCTCCACCGTGGACAGACCGCCGAGTTCGGCCCGGAGCGGGCGGCCGAGGCTGGTCACGGCGCCGTCCGCGCGGGAGCGGCCACGGCAGTGGAAGGCCAGTTCGCAGGCGGACAGGCACTCGGGCGCGTACGCGGCCGGGACCGACTCGACGGCTGCCGTCAGCTCCTCGGCGGGCCGGTCGGGAGCGAAGCAGGTGCCCTCGGGCAGGGTGCCGGCGATGTCCTCGACGCGGGTGAGCCGGGCCAGCTGACGGGCGGTGACCGCGCGCTGCTTGCGCACGTCGACGGCGGAGGCGGTGGGCAGGTTGGAGAAGTCCCTGGGGCAGACCAGCAGCACCCGGTGCCGCACCCGCGGGGCCGGGTCGAGCCGGGCGGCGACGTCCTCCAGGGCCAGCACGTACACCGCCGACTGCCGGGCGGCGGCGCCGACCTTCGCCGGGTCGGCCGAGCCGTCCAGCATCGGGAAGGACTTGATCTCCACGACCGTCCAGCTCCCGTCCGGGTGCACCACCACCGCGTCCGGTTCCAGGAACGCGAGCGAGCCCGCCACGTCCAGCGCCAGCATCGGGTGGTCCAGCAGCGTCCAGCCGCCCGCGTCCACGGCCTCACGCAGCGCCAGCGCCGTACGGGCCGTACGCCCCTCGGGGCCGTGCGCGGAGAGGTCGGGAACCGAGGCCTTCGCGGGCGGCTCGGCGCCCGGGTCGAGCCGCGAGTGGACCAGCCGCAGCAGTTCCGCGCCGCCGTCGGCCTTCACCTTCGCCTCGAACGCGTTGCCCCGGGTCAGCGCGAACTGCGACTGCCCGAACCCGGACGGCGCGCCCAGCCTGTCCGCCAGCGCCGCCTTGTCCACCCCGGCGCCGTCCAGGATCGCCCGCCTGCGGCACCCCGGGTTCGCGGCCAGCGCCGCGAGGGCGCGCGCGTCCAGGGCCTTGGCCGGTACGTCGGGACCGCGCAGCTCAGCGAGCCGCTGCCGGAGCCCCTTCTCCCGCCTCGCTGGGGGAGGCGTCCGGTTCGGCCGCGGAAGCGAGCTGCGACTCGCGTTGCCGTGGAATTCGCTCACCCGCGGAAGTCTGGCATCCGCCACTGACAATCGGGGAACCGGCGGCCGTGGCGGCCCTCGGTGCCCGGGCGCCGAGGCGGGCCCGGAGCAGGTCGGTGGCCCGCATCAACCGCGGCGCCAGCAGCAGGCCCACGCCCATCACGGCCACGCCCGCGAGCGCGTCGAGGAAGTAGTGGTTGGCGGTGCCCATGACCACGAGCGCGGTCAGCAGCGGATAGGCGACGGCGAGGACCTTGGCGAGGCGCGTGCCGCCGTACCGCCACAGCATGACCCCGCACCACAGGGCCCAGCCGACATGCAGACTGGGCATCGCCGCGTACTGGTTGGTCATGCCGCCCATGCCGCGCGGCGCACTGGCCTCGCCGCCCCACCAGCCGTACGAGCTGTAGTGGGCCATCGTGTCGACGAAGCCGTAGCCCGGGGAGAGCAGCCGGGGCGGGCAGGTGGGCAGCAGGGTGAAGCCGATGAGGCCGATGAACGTGGACGCCATCAGCCAGGTCCGGGCCGCCCGGTAGTGCTCGGTACGGGCCCGGAACAGCCAGACGAGGATGGCCGGCGTGACGACGTAGTGCAGTGAGGCGTACCAGAAGTCCGCCGGTATGCCGAGCCACGGCTCGCTCGTGAACAGCCGGTTGAGCGGGTGCTCGGCGTTCAGGTACAGGGCCTTCTCGAGGCGCAGGAGCGCCAGGCCGTGATCGACGGCGGAGGAGACGTCGCCCCGGGCGAGCAGGCGGCCGGCCGAGTAGCAGCCGTAGACCAGCAGGATCAGGGGCAGCTCGGTCCACCACCGCAGCCGGGCCCGCTGGGTCACCTCGGTGCCCGGTGTGTCGGTCTGCGGCATCCGATCGCCCTCCCCCTTCTGCTGCGGCGCGCCACGGCGGCGACCGTGCCACTTTACGGTGTCCACATCCCGGCCATGCGGGCGCTTCAGCCCTCAAAGACGCCGTCATCGCCCGCCGGGTTGCCCGTGTTCGGGCTGAGCGATGATGGGAGTACCGCGTCTTCTGTTCGAGATGACCAAGATCTGTTCAACATGTCCCCGAAAGGTCTCCCATGGCACCGCGCATCCTGCTGGCCCGGCACGGACAGACGGAGTGGTCGCTGTCCGGCAAGCACACCGGCAGGACCGACGTACCCCTCCTCGAGGAGGGGCGGCGCGGGGCCAAGCTGCTCGGCGAGCGGCTGCACCGCGCTCCGCTGGACGGGCTGCCGGCCGCCGAGGTGCGGACCAGCCCGCTGGTACGCGCGCGTGAGACGTGTGAACTGGCCGGGTTCGGTGAGCGCGCGGCCGCCTGGGACACGCTCATGGAATGGGACTACGGCGCCTACGAGGGCATGACCCCCGCCGAGATCCAGGCCGGCCGGCCCGGGTGGCTGATCTGGCGGGACGGGGTGCCCGAGGGGGAGAGCCTCGCGGAGGTCACCGCGCGCGCGGACGAGGTGGTGGCGTGGGCGCGGTCGGCGGACCGGGATGTGCTGGTGTTCGCGCACGGGCACATTCTGCGGTCCATCGGGGCGCGGTGGTTGGGGCTGCCGCTGGCCTTCGCGGGGCGGATACGGCTCAATCCGACCTCGCTGTCCGTGCTGGGGTGGGCTTACGGGGAGCCGGCCATCGAGAGCTGGAACGACTCGGGGCATCTGGCGGGGTGACCGGACGCCCGGTGCTGCTGCCGGGCATGGGCGTTTCGCTTGCCCGCGCTTGCGGGGTGCCTCCCCCGCTCTCGGCTTCGCTCGAGCGGGGGGTCCCCATCGCCCACCCGTGCCGCCCTGGAGGGCCCGGGCCCTTGAGTCACTGGGAAAGGCACGCATGCCCGTGGCTGGGGCGGCTCGGCCGCCGTCGGCTGCGGGCAGTGGGCCTACCCCCGGCCCGCTCGGGGGGTTGAGGCGTGGCGGTCCAGGAAGTCGGAGACGCCTGAGGCGCGGCGGTGCGGGAGCAGGACCCGGGCCGTGCCCGCCAGCATGGTCTGGATGCGGGAGGACTGGACCTGGGTGAGCAGGTCCAGGACGCGCAGGCCGGCCGCCGCCGCCTCGTCGGGGCGGCCCTCACGGGCCAGGTCGTCGGCCAGTTCGGCGGTGTAGAGGGCGATGTTGCGGGTGAAGTGGGGGTTCTGGAGGTGGGCCGCCCGGCGGGCGTGCCGGGACGCGCGCCGCCAGTCGCCCAGCGTCGACCAGCACTGCGCCTCCAGGCCCTCCAGCTCGGCCTCTCCGTAGAAGCTCATCCACTCGGGGTCGGCGTCCGAGTGGCCCCGCTCGAAGAGGGCCTGCGCCCGGGCCAGTGCCTGTTCGCAGCCCGTGCGGTCGGCGAGTCCCGCCCAGCCGCCCGCCTCGCGCAGCGCGAGCAGGGACATCAGCCGGGGCGAGCCCAGGGGAGCGGCGGCGCGTCGCGCGGCCTGCGCGGCGCGTACCGCCTCCCGGGGACGGCCGGCGTCGCGGGCCAGGAACGCGGTGTTGCAGAAGGCGTGCGCCTCCAGGGCCGGGTCACCGGTCATCCGGGCGGTGGCCAGCGCTTCGGCGTAGTGCGAGCGGGCGTCGTCGAAGCGGCCGGAGTCATGGGCCAGCCAGCCCACTGAGATGGCCAGTTCACCGGCGCCCGAGTGCAGTCGCTCGGCGGTCGTCTGCCGGGTCGCGCCGGCGTCCAGAAGCGCGTACGCGGCGCGCAGCGGTGCGGCCGCGCGCTGGTACAGGCCGTCCGCGCCGTGCCGGTCGTCGAGCAGCCGGATGCGGCGGACGGCCTCCTCGAGGGCGGCCGCCTCGGGGGTGCCGACGCGGCGCGGCGGACGGACCGCCGCCGTGGCTTCGATGGTGAGCCCCAGCGGGCCCAGCGTGGCGGCGGCCACCGTGGCGCCTCCGCCGGTCATGAATGCGCGACGCAGCACGTCGCTCTCCTCGTGGTTCAGGGGGTCGTTCTCGTGCGGGTCGTACGGGTCCTGCGTGTCATACGGCTCGTGGGCCCCTCGCGTCTCAGTGGTACCGAACGCCGGGGGTGCCCCGGAGGCCGTACGCGCCGCGCGCCCGCGGACGGACGAGCGCGGCGCGAAGCCGAGGTCGGTGAGCGTGCGGTCGGGGAACATGTGCAGGAACACCCGTTCGTACGCGTAGTTCGGGCAGCGGATCTCACCCGCCTCCACCCTGCCGACGTAGCGCGCGTCACAGCTCACCCGCTCGCCGATCTCGCGCGCGGCCCGCCGCACCAGCGCCGCGAACTCGGCCGGTGAGTGCCGGCCGCGCAGCTGCCGGAAGGCGAGGTTCGGCCGTGCGGGCCGTTCGGGCTGTGACGAGGTCTCCGTTGACGACGCCATGGCCGGGTCCTCTCGTGCGAACCGTCGAACCATGCCGGATCCAACGTGGATTCGGGCTGAGTTGTCCGTGTGACACCCTGGTTCCGGCGAGCAAGAACGTACCCGCTGTGTCGGACCCACCACGCAGTGTTTAGCTACAAAACGGATATCTCATCCACGATCTGCCATGAACTGCCATCCTTTGCGGCGCACTTGTGCCGTAGCCGTTGACGCCCTCGCGCGTTTGACTCCACGGACCGCAAACGTGCAGCGTGGTGGAGGCCGGCATGGAGACCAGCCAGAGCAACGATCCCTGTACACCGGGCGCGCCACCGTCCGCGACGGAGGCTGACGCGACCTGCGACCTCGTGACGGTGCCGACCCGGCAGGGGCTGGAGGCCGTCGACATCCTGAGGCGCGGCGCGCCGGCGACGGTGGGTCCCGTCCTGCACGACGACGGCTGCGACACCCTCGGCTTCCTGGTCCCCGCCGGCACCGCCGCCTGCTGGGACGTGCCGGGCAGCACCTGCACGGAGACCGAGGGGCGCGGACTCAGACTCAACCCCGAGCCACCGGTGGAGGGCTCGGACTGGCTGCTGCCGCCCGGCGAGGCCGACCTCGCGACCGACCCCGCGGTGCTGCGCCGGGCCCTCGGGGAGGCGGCCCGGATGATCGAGGCGGCCGACAACTGCCGGTGACGCACCCGCCCGGGGCGCCTGCGAAAATGGACCGATGGGCAGGTCCAGGAACAACCGGCGCAGGCCGGCCGACGCGCAGGCCGTCACGGAAACCGTCGACGGCGGGCTCGCGCAGCTCGTACCCGACCCCGACCGCCCCCGCGCCCGTACGCTGCTGATCGACGGGGCACCCCAGTCGCACGTGGACCTGGACGACCCCGCGTACCTCTCCTTCGAGTACCAGCGCCGGATCGGTCATGTCATCGACCTCGCCGCGCCACCCGGCCGGCCGGTGCAGGCCGTGCATCTGGGCGGTGGCGCCCTCACGCTCGCCCGCTACGTCGCCGCCACCCGGCCGCGCTCCACTCAGCAGGTCGTCGAGCGGGACGCGGCCCTCGTCCAACTGGTACGGCGAGAGCTGCCGTTGGATCCGAACGCGCGGATACGGGTGCGGTCGACGGACGCCCGCGAGGGCCTGGCCAAGGTCCCGGACGGCTGGGCCGACCTGATCATCGCCGATGTCTTCAGCGGCGCCCGGACCCCCGCCCACCTCACCTCCACCGAGTTCCTGGACGAGGTCCGCCGGGCCCTGAAGCCCTCCGGCGTCTACGCCGCCAACCTCGCCGACGGCCCGCCGCTCGCCCACCTGCGCGGCCAGATAGCCACCGCCGCCGCCCGCTTCCCGGAACTCGCGCTGATCGCCGACCCGGCCGTACTGCGCGGCAAGCGCTTCGGCAACGCCATCCTGGCCGCCTCAGCGCTGCCGCTGCCGCTCGCCGAACTCACCCGCCGCGCCGCCTCCGACCCGCACCCCGCCCGGGTCGAACACGGCAAGCCGCTCACCGACTTCACCGGCGGCGCCGTCCCCGTCACGGACGAGGCGGCGGTGGCCTCCCCGGCCCCGCCGCCCTCGGCCTTCCACTGACCGCTTTCCTCACGGGCCGTCAGTACGTGCCCACTTCGACGCGCGGCGGGCCGTCGTGCCAGGTGCAGAACACCGACACCCGGTCGGCGTCCCGGCTGAACTCCACCCGGATCCAGCTCTCCGTCTTCCACACCTGCATCGACCAGCCGGTGCCCGGGGTCGCCGAGACGAGCGTCGCGTCGGCCGTGCCCAGGTCGAAGACCGCCCGGCCGCCGTCGGTGTCGTAGGCCTTGACCCGGCCGGGTGCGGTGGGGCCGGCGGAGGCGGTCGGGGAGGGACCGGTGGTGCGGGACGGGGTCCGGGAGGGCGTACGGCCCGGCGGCTCGGCCGACGGGCTCCTCGGCCGGGGCGGCCGGGCGGTCGGCGAACCCACCGGCTTCGAGCGCTGCGTGGTGGTGTCGGCCGCCGTGATCGGCAGGGCACGCGGCGGGTCGTACGCCGTGCCGGCCATGACCGTGTGCACACCCCACCACGACAGCGTGACCGCCGCGCCCGTGGCGAGCAGCCAGGCCAGTACGTGTACGAGTCCTCTGCGCATCGCGGGCCATACTGCCCCAGGGACACCGGGATGCGCACTCGCCCCGGGTTATCCACAGGTGGGGCACCGGCGTTGGCCGCATGGCGTACGGTGCGGCGCATGGCAAGTGTGCTCGTGGTCGAGGACGACCAGTTCGTACGCTCGGCGCTCATCCGGCACCTGACCGACGCCTCACACACCGTGCGCAGCGTCGGTACGGCACTGGAGGCGCTGCGCGAGGTCGCCCATCTCCGTTTCGACGTGGTCATCCTGGACCTCGGACTGCCCGACCTGGACGGCTCCGAGGCCCTGAAAATGCTGCGCGGCATCACGGACGTGCCCGTCATCATCGCGACCGCGCGCGACGACGAGGCGGAGATCGTCCGGCTGCTCAACGCGGGAGCGGACGACTACCTGACCAAGCCGTTCTCGGTCGAGCACCTGTCGGCCCGCATGGCGGCCGTGCTGCGCCGGGCCCGGGTCACCGGCGGGGAGGCACCGCCCTCCAGCGTCCTGCGGGTCGGCGGCCTCACCGTCGATCCGCTGCGCCGCCAGGCCGAACTGGACGGCGCCCGGCTCGACCTGACCCGTCGCGAGTTCGACCTGCTCGCCTTCCTCGCCGGCCGCCCCGGTGTCGTCGTGGCTCGCAGGGAACTCCTCGCCGAGGTCTGGCAGCAGTCCTACGGCGACGACCAGACGATCGACGTCCATCTGTCCTGGCTGCGCCGCAAGCTGGGGGAGACCGCGGCCCGGCCGCGCTATCTGCACACCCTCCGGGGTGTCGGCGTGAAGCTGGAGCCGCCCGGGGGAGGGGAGCCGGCGCGATGAGATGGGCTCTGGTCAAGGTGTGCCTCGCGGTCACCACCATGGTCGTGGTCGCCTTCGCCGTACCGCTCGGGCTGGTCGTGAAGGAGATGGCCCGCGACCGGGCGTTCTCCAACGCCGAGCGGGAGGCCGCCGCGGTCGCCCCCGCGCTGTCCATCACCACCGACCGGGACAAGCTGGAACGGGTGGTGGCCTCCGCCGGCGCCGACTCCGGGATGGCCGTGCATCTGCCCGCCGACGGCGGCGGGAGAGCGCTCGACCTCGGCCGGCAGCGCGCCGCCGGCAAGGACATCGCGGCCGTACGGAAACTGGGCCGCGCCTCCACCACCTCCGTCTCCGGCGGCTCCGCGCTGCTGCAGCCGGTCGCGCTCGGCTCCGGCGCGATCGCGGTCGTCGAGGTGTACGTGCCCGAGTCCGAGATGAGCAACGGCGTCGGTACGGCCTGGGCGGTGCTCGCGGCGGTCGGCCTCGCGCTGATCATCGGCTCGGTCGCGGTCGCCGACCGGCTCGGGGTGCGCATGGTGCGGCCCGCGCAACGGCTGGTCGAGAGCGCGCACGAGCTGGGCGAGGGCAAGCTGGGGGCCCGGGTGCCGGAGGAGGGGCCGAGCGAACTGCGGCTCGCGGCGGTCGCGTTCAACTCCATGGCCGACCAGGTCGTACAACTGCTGGCCAACGAGCGCGAGCTGGCGGCCGACCTGTCGCACCGGCTGCGCACCCCGCTGACCGTGCTCCGGCTGAACGCGGCCTCCCTCGGCGCCGGGCCCGCCGCCGAGCAGACCCGGGCGGCCGTCGCCCAGCTGGAGGGAGAGGTCGACACCATCATCCGCACCGCCCGGCAGGCCAAGCCGCAGACGGTGGCCGCCGGTCCGGGCGCCGGCTGCGACGCGGCCGAAGTGGTGCGCGAGCGCATGGAGTTCTGGTCCGCGCTCGCCGAGGACGAGGGCCGCAAATGGCGGGTGGCCGGGGTCGAGCGGCCGGTGCGCATACCCGTGGCCCGCCCCGATCTGGCCGCCGCCCTCGACGCGCTGCTCGGCAACGTCTTCCGGCACACCACCGAGGGCACCGCCTTCGCGGTCGACGTGCACAACGCGGAGGACGCGGTGATCGTGCTGATCTCCGACGCGGGCCCCGGAATACCCGACCCCGACGCGGCGATGGCCCGCGGCCGCGGCTCGGGCAGCGCGGGCTCGACCGGGCTCGGCCTGGACATCGTGCGCCGCCTCGCCGAGTCCACCGGCGGTGACGTGCGCATCGGCTCCTCGGTGCTGGGCGGGACCGAGGTGCGGATCTGGTTCCAGCTGGACGCACGGAAGCCGGCCGGCCGGGGGCACCGGGGGAGCGTGCGCGGACGCCGGCGGCCGGCGGGCGCCCGCTGACGCTCCGTTCGCACCGGACCACGGATTGGTCTCGACCTTTAACCGTCCCCGATCCCTTCCTTAAGCGCACCCTAAGGACTGCGGCGACCGTCCCCATAGGCCCGTTTGCCCGTTTCCGGCTCGCTAGCGTGCTGCCTCACCCCACCCCCCGTGAACAGCGAAGGCAGGCACGCGCATGAGCACGCACCGGCGCAGGATCAGTGGCAGGAACAAGGCGATCGGCTCCGTGGTGGCCGCGGCCGTGATCGGTGGCGGCGCCCTCCTGCTCACCGGCACGGCGAACGCGGCCGGGGTCAACGCCGCGTACACGAAGACGAGCGACTGGTCGACGGGCTACACCGCGCAGTACGTCGTCACCAACAACAGCGGCCAGACGGAGAAGACCTGGACGCTGGAGTTCGACCTGCCCGCGGGCGCGAAGCTCGGCTCCCTGTGGAACGGCGAGTCCAGCGTCAGCGGTCAGCACGTCACCGTGAAGCCCGCGAAGTGGGACACCGACGGCCTGGCCGTGGGCAAGTCGGTCACCGTCGGCTTCGTGGTCAACGGCAAGGGCGACCCGACGGGGTGCCGTGTCGACGACGCGCGGTGTTCCGCGGACGACGGCGCCACCCCCGAGCCGAGCGGCCGCCCGACCCAGACCCAGACCCCGGCCCCCAGCGCGACGCCGAGCCAAAGCGCCACCCCCACCCGGAGCGCGACCCCGACCCCCTCGCGGAGCACCGGCACCGGCACCACCGCCTCGGCCGGCTTCGCCCCCTACGTGGACACCTCCCTCTACCCGGCCTTCGACCTCCTCGCCGCGGCCGACGCGACCGGAGTGAAGAACTTCAACCTCGCCTTCGTCACCGACGGCGGCGGCTGCACCCCCAAGTGGGGCGGCGTCACCGACCTCACCGGCGACGCGGTGGCCGCGCAGATAGGCTCCCTGCGTGCCAAGGGCGGCGACGTCCGGGTCTCCTTCGGCGGCGCCTCCGGCTCGGAGCTGGCCACCACCTGCTCCTCGGCGGACGCGCTGGCGGCGGCGTACGGCAAGGCCGTGGACGCTTTCAAGCTGACCAAGGTCGACTTCGACGTCGAGGGCGGCGCGCTGCCCAACACGGCGGCCAACACCCGCCGGGCCCAGGCCATCGCCAAGCTCCAGGCCCAGCACCCGAATCTGGACGTCTCCTTCACCCTGCCGGTGATGCCCGAGGGCCTGACCCAGGACGGCGTGAACCTCCTGTCCAACGCCAAGTCCAACGGCGTCGAGATCAACACCGTCAACATCATGGCGATGGACTACGGCCCCGCGTACAGCGGTGACATGGGTACCTACGCCGAGCAGGCCGCCACCGCCACCCAGGCCCAGGTCAAGAGCGTGCTGGGGCTGTCCGACTCGGCGGCCTGGAAGACGGTCGCGGTCACCCCGATGATCGGTGTCAACGACGTCTCCTCCGAGGTCTTCAAGGTCGACGACGCCACTCAGCTCGTGAACTTCGCCAAGTCCAAGGGCCTCGGCTGGCTCTCCATGTGGTCCGCGGCCCGCGACAAGCAGTGCGACGGTGGCACCAAGCCCACCGCGGACGCCACCTGCAGCTCCATCACGCAGGACAAGTCCGCCTTCGCCAAGGCCTTCGGCGCCTTCAACTGAGCCGGCCACAGCGGCCACAGCGGCCGCACGGCCACATGGGCACGGCGGCATGACGAGGACGCGGCACCCCCTATCCGGGTGCCGCGCCCCCGCCGTCTCCAGGACCACCGGACGGTGCCTCGGACCACCGGACGGTCTCTCAGACCCCCGGCTCCACCGCCGTCGGCAGCGTGCCCGTCCGGGCCACCTCGCCGTACCAGCGGGCGCTCGACTTCGGGGTGCGCTCCAGCGTCGAGTAGTCCACGTACACCGCGCCGAACCGCTTGTCGTAGCCGTACGCCCACTCGAAGTTGTCCAGCAGGGACCACAGGTAGTAGCCGCGGACGTCGGCGCCGTCGGCGATGGCCCGGCGGACCTCCGCCAGGTGGCCGTGCAGATAGGCGACGCGCTCGGGGTCGTGCACCCGGCCGTCGGCGTCGGGCTTGTCGTCGTAGGCCGCGCCGTTCTCTGTGATGTACAGCGGCAGGCCCGGCGCCTCGCGGGAGTAGCGCATGATCAGCTCGTGCAGCCCGGTCGGGTCCACGGTCCAGCCCATCTCGGTCCGCTCGCCCGGGGTCTGGTGGAACAGCACGTCGTCGGCGGCCGGCCAGGGGGTGTGCTCAGCGGCGCCGTGACCGTCCGCCCGCGGGCCCGTGGCCTTGCCGTCCGCCGCCGAGACCAGGGTCGGGGTGTAGTAGTTCAGGCCCAGCGCGTCCAGCGGCGACCTGATCGTGCGGACATCCCCGTCGAGCACGAACGACCAGTCGGTGACCGAGGCGGTCTCGGTGAACAGGGTCTCCGGGTAGGCGCCGTGCAGGACCGGGCCGTGGAAGACGCCGTTGGCCAGGTTGTCGATCCGGCGGGCCGCCGCCAGATCGGCCGGGCTCTGAGAAAGGGGCCGCACCACCGAGGAGTTGAGGCTGAGCGCGATCTGGTTGCGGGCCGGCATCACCGAGCGCAGGGCCGCCGCGCCCAGGCCGTGCGCCAGATTGAGGTGATGGGCCGCGCGCAGGGCGGCCGCCGGGTCGGTGCGCCCGGGGGCGTGCACGCCCGAGCCGTAGCCCAGGAAGGCGCTGCACCACGGTTCGTTGAGGGTGATCCACTGTTCCACCCGGTCGCCGAGCGCCTCGCCGACCAGCCGCGCGTACTCGGCGAACCGGTGGGCGGTGTCCCGCTCCGGCCAGCCGCCCGCGTCCTCCAGTTCCTGGGGCAGGTCCCAGTGGTAGAGGGTGATCGCCGGCTTGATGCCGTGCGCCAGCAGTTCGTCCACCAGACGGCGGTAGAAGTCCAGGCCCACCTGGACCGCCGGGCCCCGGCCGGTCGGCTGTACCCGGGACCAGGAGACGGAGAAGCGGTAGGCGGTCAGGCCCAGCTCCGCCATCAGTGCCACGTCATCGCGGAAGCGGTGGTAGTGGTCGACAGCGATGTCACCGGTCTCACCGCCCGCCGTCCTGCCGGGGGTGTGGCTGAAGGTGTCCCAGATCGAAGGAGTTCGGCCGCCCTCCCGCACGGCACCCTCGATCTGGTACGCGGACGTCGCGGCGCCCCAGAGGAAGGCGGGAGGGAAGGTCGCGGCTGGCAAGGGCTCTGTCATGGAAGGACTCCCCGGATCGGCTGCGCCCCATTGTGCATGGGAGCGCTCCCATGTGAAAGCCCCCACCCTCCCCGGTACGTGTTTTCACAGCTTGCGGGCGGCCGGGCTCACGGCTCGCGGTCGGCCTGTTCCAGAGCTTGCGCACGGTTCCGGTTCACAGCTCGCGACCGGTTCCGGTCCACCGCCCACGACCGGTTCCGGTTCACGGCTCGCGCACGATTGCGGTCAACGGCTCGCGGCAGGACCGCGCGGCGCCGACGACGCTCAGGCCGATTCCCGCACGACCAGCCGGGTCGGCAGGACGACCTCGCGCCGGCCGGCCCGTCCCGCGATCTCGTCCAGCAGCAGGTCCGCCATGGCGCGCCCCATCTCCTCCATCGGCTGGCGGACGCTGGTCAGCGGAGGGTCGATGTGCCGCGCCACGATCGAGTCGTCGAAGCCGACGACGGCCACGTCGTCCGGGATCCTCCGGCCCGCGGCGCGCAGTTCGAGCACCGCTCCGGAGGCCATCACGTCGGAGGCCGCGAACACCGCGTCGAGCCCGGGGCGCCGCCGCAGCAGCTCGCGCATCGCCGCGCGCCCGCCCTCCTCGGTGAAGTCGCCCGGCTCGATCAGTTCCTCGTCCACCGCGACTCCCGCGGTCCGCAGCGCCTCGCGGTAGCCGTCGAGCCGGGTCCGGGCGACGTCCATGTCCAGGGGCCCGGTGATGGTGGCGACGGTGCGCCGCCCCCTGTCGAGCAGGTGCTGGACCGCGCTCCGGGCGCCGCCGCCGTTGTCCGCGCGGACATGGCCGAGCGGTTCCGGATCGCCCCGCCGCCCGGCAAGCACGGTGGGCACGGACAGCTCGTCGAGCAGATCCGGGAGGGTGTCGTCGCGGTGGACCGCCACCATCAGTACGCCGTCCACCCGTTGGGCGGTCAGGTACGAGGCCAGGCGCCGGTGTTTCCTCCCGTCGCGCGCGAGCACCAGCAGCAACTGCATGCCGGCATGGGTGAGCCGGGCGGAGGCGCCCCGGATGATGCCCGAGAAGTACGGCTCCGCGAACAGCCGGCTCTCGGCCTCCGGGACGACCAGGGCCACGGCGTCGGTACGGCGCGTGGCCAGGGAGCGCGCGGCGCGGTTGGGGACGTAGCCGAGTTCGGCGATCGCCTTCTCCACCGCGGCCCGGGACCGGTCGCTCACCTTGGGGGAGCCGTTGATCACCCGGGACACCGTGCCACGGCCGACACCGGCCCGAGCGGCCACGGCGTTCAGCGTCGGGCGCCGGACGCCGAGTGCTTCGGGCGGCTGGGCGTGGCTCATCGTTCACCTTCCGGTGTGCGGCAAGGGGTCGCCTCATTGTGTCCCAGCGCGTTCCGCGGCCGGCCGCCCCGTCCGGGCCGTCCGCCGGACCGGCACGAAGAACATCCCTGTGACCAGCGTAGATCCATCGGGCGGCGGGCGGATGTCCAGAGCGGGGCAGGGGATTTCGTGACACGTTCACGTGACGTCTGGGACACGCTCAGGCAACAACGCTGTTTTCAAGTCTTGACACCCGACCCCCGTAGCAAGGAGTCTTCCGGCATGCCGCGTGGGAGCGGTCCCACGGGAGGTTCCGGGGCTCGACTCGCGCGGATCAAAGCACTGATGGCCTTTCCCTCTACCTCGCATGACACACCGTTGACCAGCGCCTTTGCACCGCACGTCGCGTGCTGTGAGCCGGCCGCTGCTCGAAATCGAGAGGGCAGGTCCGGACCGTCGCCCCTTGGCGGTCTGCTTCCTGGGGTCCCGTTTCCCACCGGAACAAGGAGTAGTGGAATGCGCATCACCGGTACCGACGGCGGAGGCGGTCGCCGTCGCAGAGCGGCGGCCCTCGCCACCACGGTCCTGACGGCATCGGCCCTGCTGCTGACGGGCTGCAGCAGTGACGACGACTCGGACGCCTCCGGGTCCGACGGCTCGATCACGCTCACCGTGGCCGACTTCGGGCAGTTCGGCTACAAGGAGGCCGATCTGTTCGCCAAGTACCACAAGCTCCACCCGAACATCACGGTGAAGGAAGAGGTCACCGCCAACGAGCAGGACTACTACCCCAAGCTCCTTCAGCAGCTGAACACGGGCAGTGGTCTGGGGGACGTCACCGGTATCGAGGTCGGCCGGATCAAGGAGGTCGTCGACACCCAGGCGGACAAGTTCGCCGACCTGAGCAAGTCGATCGACGTGAAGGACTGGGTCTCCTGGAAGGAGAAGCAGGCCACCACGAAGGACGGCAAGGTCGTGGGCGCCGGCACCGACATCGGCCCGATGTCGCTGTGCTACCGCCGCGACCTGTTCGAGAAGGCGGGCCTGCCCACCGACCGCGAGGACGTGGCCAAGGCGATAACGGGCGGCTGGGAGGACTACCTGAAGCTCGGTGAGCAGTACAAGAAGAAGGCGCCGTCCGGCACCTACTTCATGGACTCCGCGAGCGCCATGTTCAACGCGGTCGTCAGCTCCTCGGACAAGCAGTACTACGGCACCGACGGCAAGCCGGTCTACAAGGACAGCGCCGCCGTGCAGCAGGGCTGGGACCTCTCCGCCGAGGCCGCGTCCAAGAAGCTGTCCCATGGTCTGCCGCAGTTCACCGACGCCTGGACGGCGGCGCTGCGCAAGGGCAGCGTGGCCACGGTGGCGTGCCCGGCCTGGATGGCCGGCCAGATCTCCACCAACTCCGGTGACGCCTACAAGGGCAAGTGGGACATCTCCCGCGCACCCGGTTCCACGGCGGCCAACTGGGGCGGCTCCTTCCTGGCGGTCCCGCAGGGCGGCAAGCACGTCAAGGAGGCCACCGAGCTGGTCAAGTGGCTGACGGCGCCCGAGCAGCAGGCCGCCGTGTTCAAGGCGATCGGCGTCTTCCCGTCCAACCAGCGCGCCTACGAGCTGGCCGACGTGAAGAGCGCGAAGCTCCCGTACTTCAACGACGCCCCGATCGGCCAGATCTACGCGGATGAGGCCAAGTCCATCCCCGAGGCGGTGCTCGGCCCGAAGGACGCCGTGATCAAGGACACGATCTCGACGCAGATCAACAACATGGAGCAGCGGGGCACCAAGCCCGCCGACGCATGGAAGGCCGCGACCGAGACGATCGACAAGGCGATCGGCTGACGCGCGCCGGGGCGGGCCGGTCCCTCGGACCGCCCGCCCCGCGCCCGCGCGTCCGGCCGGTCCGGCCGGGTCCCGCCGCGCCGGTGCCGTGACCGCGAGGGCCCACCGGTCCACGGGCGGCGGCGCGGCACGGCCGGCGCGACGGCACCCGGCGTCCGGCGGCGGATCCGGTGCCCGGCACCGGTGGCGGATCCGGGCACCGGCCCGGGCACCGCACCGTCGCGGCACCGGCCCGGAAACCGCGCCCGGCAGCCGCGCCCGGAAGCCGCGCCCGGCGGATCGGGTCCGGCGGATCGGATCCGGGACGCCGGGCTCTGGATGCCTGGCCGGGCGGCTCGGTACCGTACCGGCCGCCGAGGCGCGCGGGACGGGGGCCGGCGCGCGGTCCGGTGGACGCTGCGCCCGCCCCGTATCCGGCCGAAACCCTGCAGATAAGGACTCCTCCGTGGCAACAACAACCCCCACCCGGGGCGCGTACAGCCCGCCGCCCGGCGGTTCCGGCGCCGTGTCGAACGGACCCGGCCCCCGCGCGTGGCGCAGCCGGCTGTGGCGCTTCGACGACCTGGCGTCGCCCTACGCCTACATCGCGCCCTTCTTCCTCATCTTCGGAGCCTTCGGGCTCTATCCGCTCCTCTACACCGGCTGGATCGCCCTGCACCGGGTGGAGATGACCAGCCTCGGCCAGTCCGAGTGGGTCGGCTGGGATAACTTCGCCAGGATCCTCCAGGACTCGGAGTTCTGGACCGCCGTCGCCAACACCTTCGTCATCGGCGTCATATCGACCGTTCCCCAGCTCCTCGTGGCGCTTGGCCTGGCCCATCTGCTCAACTACAAGCTGCGGGCCAGCACGTTCTGGCGGACGCTCATCCTCACCCCGTACGCCACCTCGGTGGCGACCGCGGCGCTGGTCTTCGCCCTGGTCTTCCGGGCGGACGGCGGCATCCTCAACTGGGTGCTGCACTTCGCCGGTATCGGCAACATCGACTGGGGCAACGGCGAGTGGACGTCCAAGATCGCCATCTCGGTCATCGTGATCTGGCGCTGGACCGGCTACAACGCCCTGATCTACCTGGCGGCCATGCAGGCCGTGCCGACCGACCTGTACGAGGCCGCCTCGATCGACGGCGCGTCGCGATGGCAGCAGTTCCGCAAGGTGACGATCCCCTCGCTGCGGCCGACGATCCTGTTCACCATCGTCATCTCGACCATCGGCTCCATGCAGCTGTTCGGCGAGCCGCTGCTGCTGCAGGGCGGCACGCTCGGGTCCATCGGCGGCAGTGAGCACCAGTACGAAACCCTCAGCATCTACCTCTTCAACTACGGCTGGAAGCTGGGGCACCTGGGTCCGGCCGCCGCCGTGGCCTGGGCGATGCTCGTCCTGCTGCTGCTGATCGCCCTGATCAACTGGATCGTCGGCCGGTTCGTGCGCAAGAGCGCGGCCTGACGGGAGCGACTTCGATGACCACGACCAGTCCCATCAAGACCGCGGCCGACCTCACCCCGGCCCGCCCGTCCGCCCCCGGCAGCGGTGGCCGCGCCCGCCTCAGGCTCGGCGCCGGCCAGCAGCTCAAGGGCGGCCCCTTCACCTACGTGGCCCTCGTCATCGTCGGCCTGGGATCGATCTTCCCGCTGTACTGGACCCTGGTGGCCGCCTCGCACGACCAGCAGCGGGTCCTGGACAGCCCGCCGCCGCTGCTGCCGGGCGGCAGGCTGTGGAGCAACCTCCAGGCCGCCTGGGAGCAGGCCAACCTGGGCAAGGCCATCGTCAACAGCGTCATCGTGGCCGGCTGCATCACCGCGGCGACCCTGTTCTTCTGCACGCTGGCCGGCTACGCCTTCGCCAAGATGCGCTTCCGCGGCCGCGGCTTCCTGATGACCGCGGTCATCGCCACGCTGACCATCCCGCCGCAGCTCAGCGTCGTCCCGCTGTTCATGATGATGTCGGACATCGGGTGGGGCGGGAAGCTGGAGTCGGTGATCTTCCCGACCCTGGTCGGCGCCTTCGGCGTCTTCTTCATGCGCCAGTACCTGCTGGAGTCCCTGCCCTACGAGCTGATCGAGGCGGCCAAGGTGGACGGCGCGACCAACTTCCGCATCGTGTGGAGCGTGGTCCTGCCCGTGGCCCGGCCCGCCATGATGGTGCTCGGGATGCTCACCTTCGTGCAGGCGTGGAACGACTTCTTCTGGCCCTTCCTCGCCCTGAACCAGCAGAACCCCACCATCCAGGTGGCGCTCGGCCAGCTCAGCGCCTCCTACACCCCCGACCAGAGCATCGTCATGGCCGGTGCGCTCATCAGCACACTTCCGCTGCTGCTGGTCTTCGTGATCTTCGGCAAGCAGATCGTCGGGGGCATCATGTCGGGCGCCGTCAAGGGCTGACGGCACAGCCGTCCGGGCAGCAGACCGACCTTTCCACACGCCACTTTGGGAGCGCTCTCACCATGACCGCTGTACGACCCGAGCCGACGACCCGGCCGGCCGCGGACCTCTCCTTCCCGCCCGGTTTCGTCTGGGGCGCGGCCACCGCCGCCTACCAGGTCGAGGGCGCGGCCGCCGAGGACGGACGCACGCCCTCCATCTGGGACACCTTCAGCCACACGCCCGGCAGGGTGCGCAACGGCGACACCGGCGACATCGCCGCGGACCACTACCACCGGTACCGCGGCGACGTGGCGCTGATGAAGGACCTCGGCCTCCAGGCGTACCGGTTCTCCGTCTCCTGGTCCCGGGTGCAGCCCACCGGGCGGGGGCCCGCCGTCGAACGCGGCCTGGACTTCTACCGCCGTCTCGCCGACGAACTGCTCGAGGCCGGCATCACCCCCGTCGCCACCCTCTACCACTGGGACCTGCCCCAGGAGCTCGAGGACGCGGGCGGCTGGCCGCAGCGGGACACCGCGCAGCGCTTCGCCGAGTACGCCGAGACGGTGGGCCGGGCCCTCGGGGACCGCGTCGGGGTGTGGACCACGCTCAACGAACCGTGGTGCTCGGCCTTCCTCGGCTACGGCTCCGGCGTGCACGCGCCCGGCCGCACCGACCCGGCCGCCACCCTGCGCGCCGCCCACCACCTCAATCTGGCGCACGGCCGGGCGGTCGGGGCGCTGCGCTCGGTCCTGCCCAGCTCCGCGCAACTGTCCATCACCCTCAACCTGCACCAGGTGCGCCCGCTCACGGACGCCCCCGGTGACGCGGAGGCGGCCCGCCGCATCGACGCGGTCGGCAACCGGATCTTCACCGGCCCGATCCTCGACGGCGCCTACCCGGAGGACCTGCTCGCGGACACCGCCCGCATCGTCGACTGGGACGAGCTGGTGCGCGGCGACGACCTCGCCGAGATCTCCCGCCCGATCGACGTGCTCGGCGTCAACTACTACTCGCCGACCGTGGTCTCGATGCCCGCCGACGGCGCCGGCGCCACCAAGAACGACGGTCACGGTGCCAGCGACCACTCGCCGTGGACCGGCTCCGAGGACGTCTCCTTCCACCTCGCCAACGACGAGCTGACGGCGATGAACTGGGCCATCGACGCGGACGGCCTGCACACCCTGCTGGCCGGCATGGCGGCGGCGCATCCCGGACTGCCGCTGATGGTCACCGAGAACGGCGCCGCCTTCGACGACTACGTCTCGCCCGAGGGGAAGGTGAACGACCCGCAGCGGATCGCCTATCTCCACGGCCACCTGGACGCGGTCCGGCGCGCCATCGCCGACGGCGTCGACGTCCGGGGCTACTTCCTGTGGTCGCTGCTGGACAACTTCGAGTGGTCCTACGGCTACTCGAAGCGGTTCGGCGCCGTCTACGTCGACTACGGCACCCAGCGCCGTATCCCCAAGGCCAGCGCCCACTGGTACACCGACGTGATCCGCCGCAACGCGCTGCCGGACGCCGACCCGCGGATGTGACGTCCGCCCGCGGCCCGGCCGGGGGAGCCGCCGCGACGGCGGTGGCACCCCCCGGCGCCGTGCGCCGGGCCGCCCGCCGAGGGCCCGGCTCCGCCGGCGCCTTCGGGCGCGGGATGATGAGAGCGGGTGCTGTGGGATCTCGGTTACATTCCTGGCCGGACGGTAGCGGACAATCCCCCGGCCGGTCGGTTGTGAGCGGGAGGCGGAGACCATGCCAGTCAACGGAGAGCGGAGCCGGAGCAGTCGGCGGCCGACGCTGGAAGAGGTCGCCGCACGTGCCGGTGTCGGCAGAGGCACGGTCTCGCGGGTGATCAACGGCTCGCCCCGGGTGAGCGAGGCGACCCGCGCCGCCGTGGAGGCGGCCGTCGCGGAACTCGGCTACGTGCCCAACACCGCGGCGCGGGCCCTCGCGGCCAACCGCACCGACGCCATCGCGCTGGTGGTGCCGGAGCCGGAGACCCGCTTCTTCTCGGAGCCCTACTTCTCCGACATGCTGCGCGGTGTCGGCGCCGAACTCTCCGACAGCGAGATGCAGTTGCTGCTCATCTTCGCGGGCAGCGACCGGGAGCGGCAGCGGCTCGCGCAGTACCTGGCCGCCCATCGCGTCGACGGCGTCCTGCTGGTCTCGGTGCACGCCGACGACCCCCTGCCGGACATGCTGTCCCAGCTGGAGATCCCCGCGGTGATCAGCGGCCCCCGCTCCGCCGCCGAGACGCTGACCTCGGTGGACTCGGACAACTACGGGGGTGCCCGGTCCGCGGTGGAGCACCTGATGTCCCGGGGCCGTCGTCGGATCGCCCACATCACCGGCCGCCTCGACGTCTACGGCGCCCAGCGCCGTGTCGACGGCTACCGCGACGCCCTGCGCGACGCGGGCCTGCCCGTGGACGAGCAGCTGATCGAACCCGGTGACTTCACCGACGAGGGCGGCCGCCGGGCCATGACGACCCTGCTCGAGCGCCACCCGGACCTGGACGCGGTCTTCGCGGGCTCCGACGTCATGGCTGCGGGCGCCCGGCAGGTGCTGCGCGAGGCGGGCCTCGGCGTCCCCGGCGACGTGGCCCTGGTCGGCTACGACGACTCGGCCATCGCGCGGCACATGGACCCGCCGCTGACCAGCGTCCGCCAGCCGATCGAGGAGATGGGCCGCGCCATGATCGACCTGCTCCTCACCGAGATCGCCGACCGCCGCCCGACCACCACCCGCGACCCGCAACGCCGCCACGCGGTACTGCCCACGGAACTGGTGGGCCGGGCGTCGTCGTGACGGTCCTCTCGGGCGGGTGACGCCTGTCGCCCGCCACCGGGAGGCGGGCGACAAAACGAATCAGCCGGTGACCTCGTCTCTCGACGGAGTCACCGGCTGATTACTCAGGGTGAGTGACGGGACTTGAACCCGCGGCATCCTGGACCACAACCAGGTGCTCTACCAGCTGAGCTACACCCACCATGACCGGAAGTTCGAGGAGTGCTCTCCCCGACCGGCCGAGAAGAAGTCTACAGGGTCCGAAGGGGTGCTCGCGCACGGGTTTTCGCGCGGGTCCCGAACGGACCCCGGGGCGCTGGTCCCGGGGTCCTACCGCGCGGGCAGGACGTGCTTGGCGGCGATCGCCCTGGCGGTGTCGGAGTCCGGGCCCGGCTGCGGGACGAAGACGGCCTCGCGGTAGTAGCGCAGCTCGGCGATCGACTCGCGGATGTCGGCGAGGGCGCGGTGGTTGCCGTTCTTCTCCGGGCTGTTGAAGTAGGCCCGGGGATACCAGCGGCGGGCCAGCTCCTTGATCGAGGAGACGTCGACGATGCGGTAGTGGAGGTAGTCCTCCAGGGTCGGCATGTCGCGCAGCAGGAAACCGCGGTCGGTGCCGACGGAGTTGCCGCACAGCGGGGCCTTGCCGGGCTCCTTGACGTGCTCGCGGACGTAGGCGAGGACCTGCGCCTCGGCGTCGGCCAGCGTGGTGCCGCCGGCCAGCTCCTCAAGCAGCCCGGACGCGGTGTGCATCTCGCGCACCACCTCCGGCATCGTCTCCAGTGCCGAGTCCGGCGGGCGGATGACGATGTCCACCCCTTCGCCGAGCACGTTCAGCTCGGAATCGGTGACGAGGGCGGCCACCTCGATGAGCGCGTCGTCGGACAGCGAGAGGCCGGTCATCTCGCAGTCGATCCACACCATGCGATCGTTCATGTGTCTCACCTTACGGCGCGCCGCCCCGGGCCGGACCGGGCGTGCGGCGACCTTGTCGGTGTGCGCACAGAAGGGCGACAGCGGAAGAGGGACGGAGCCGTGCTCCGCCCCTCCCTTCCCGCTCTTCGCTCAGCTCCCGCTGCGCGGCCCCGGCAGCAGGCTCACCGCGCCGGCCGCCTGCCGGCGGCTCTGCATCGGCACCGCGCTCTCGCGGTCCGGATGCAGCACCGGTGGCGCGTGACCGACCGGCCCGTGGCCGGTCAGGCCGGGCCCGCCGGGTCCGGGCTGCACCGGGATCTCCGCCTCACCCAGCCGCTCGCCCTGCGGCCGGCGGGCCCGGTAGGCCGCGCGGTAGGCCGCCGGGGACGAGCCGAGCTGGCGGCGGAAGTGCCCGCGCAGCGCGACCGGGGAGCGGAAGCCGCAACGGCCCGCCACCTCGTCCACGGAGTAGTCCGACGTCTCCAGCAGCCGCTGTGCCTGCAGCACCCGTTGGGTGATCAGCCACTGCAGCGGCGCGCTGCCGGTCAGCGAGCGGAACCTGCGGTCGAACGTACGGCGGCTCATGTATGCGCGTGCCGCCAGGGTCTCCACGTCGAACTGCTCGTGGAGGTGTTCCAGCGCCCAGGCGACGACCTCGGCGAGCGGGTCGGCGCCGATCTCCTCCGGTAAAGACCTGTCGAGGTAGCGCTCCTGGCCGCCCGACCGGCGCGGCGGGACCACCAGGCGCCGGGCGAGCGCGCCGGCCGCCTCGTTGCCGTGGTCCGTCCGCACGATGTGGAGACAGAGATCGATCCCGGCCGCCGTACCCGCCGACGTCAGGACGTCGCCGTCGTCGACGAACAGCTCTCTCGGATCCACGTGCACCGACGGATAGCGCTTGGCCAGCGTCGGCGCGTACATCCAGTGGGTGGTGGCCGGTCGGCCGTCCAGCAGGCCGGCCGCCGCGAGGACGAACGCGCCCGTGCACAGCCCGACGATGCGGGCGCCCTCCTCGTGGGCCCGGCGCAGTGCGTCGAGCGCATCCTCCGGTGGCGGCGAGGTGATCGAACGCCAGGCCGGTACGACGACCGTCCCGGCGCGTGAGATCGCCTCGAGCCCATGTGGCGCGGTGAGTTCCAGGCCCCCTGTGGTCCGCAGTGGGCCCTCCTCGCCGGCGGACACCAGTAGTCGGTACCGGGGTACTCCGGCGTCCTGGCGATCGATGCCGAACACCGAAAGAGGTATGGAACTCTCGAAGATGGGGCCGCCGCTGAACAGCAGCACCGCGACGATCTCCTTGCGGCGGCGCCCGGACAGTTTCCGGGCCGCGGCTTCCGGCGCGGCAGTGGAGTCGTGGCTCATCCTGCTAAGCCCCCCTCGGTGGTCGCGGCTCCTCGGTTGTGTCGCTCCTGCACGTTTCCCCTCGGTCCTGCACGAGTCCCCCGCCGTAAGACAGTCAAGATCGAATCTACTGGCTACCGCGGTCTGACGGTGGCCAGTTCGACACGCCGGACATTGTCGACATGACAACTTGGCGTGAAGCATTCGATCACGAAGCGTTGCACTCGTGGGGCGAGTAGGGAAGTGCGCCTTGTCGCAGTGGCCAAACCGCGTAGGGTGCGGAGGCCGGCCCGGACCCTTTCCGTGCAGGTGGAACGGGGGTTGGGGGGTGGTCGGGACCCCTCCTGGGCGGCATCCGGAAGTTGGCCGAAAAGAAGCGCTCGAGGGTACGGAAACCGGTCAGTCGACCGGTGTCTCTCCTCTGGTGTGGCGTCCGCCTCTTTGCGCGGCGCAACGTTCGGACCGCCGCAACAGCACCCGGCAGGCGGCCGTGACGGCGGCGAGTCCGAAGGCGGTGCCGGCCGCGCCGGCGAGCGAGGTGCCGTACCAGACGAGGACCACGGGAACGAGGACGCAGCAGAAGGCCGCCCAGCGGATCACGTCGCTCGTGGTGTCCGGGGCGGGACGCGGGTCGGTGGTGGATCTCGGTCCGGGCAACTCGTACTCCCTGTGGCGGTGGCTCACGGAGATCAACGCCCGTTCGATCCGTCGGTCACCGGCCGCTGCTCCGTTCACGCTGTGCAAACCGCCTGTACGAGGCAGCAACCATTGCGTTACGGGCGCCGCTCGTGCATGCTCCGGGGAACCCCCACGGACATTCGGGGGTCCCGCTTACGGAGCGTGCGCGGGAAATGGGCAGAGGAGGCGTGCCGCCGTACCCTTGGGGGTATGGGGTTGGGAAGACGAATCCCGGACACAGCTCCGCCGCTCGATGTCATTCCCACCCACACAAGGATCACAACGCCGAGACAGTCATGGCCGGTCACGAATTCTTCGAACCCGCGGACCGCAAGCGGCCCGTCGCCGACCCCACGGCGGCCGATCCCCTGGCGGCGCCAGAGGCACGCCCGTCCTGCGACCCCGCCTTCCTGCACGGTGTGGTCGTCGGCTTCGACGGCTCGACCTCCAGTGAGCGCGCCCTCGCCTACGCGATCGGCATGGCCCACCGCTCCGGCTCGGGACTGATCATCGTCCATGTGGCCAACCGGCTGCCCACCACCGTGTGGGCCGGTTGTGAGCCGCCCGTCTTCGTCGACGTACCGGATCACCGCACCGAGGTGCTCGGTCTCGAACTGGCCTGCGCGGACTATCTGACCGAGGTGCCCTGGATCCTGGTCGAGCGCGGCGGTGACATCTGCCACGAACTCGAAGAGGTGGGGCGGGAGTACGAGGCCGACGCGATCGTGGTCGGCACCACCCACGGCATCGTGGGCCGGATCTTCGGCTCCGTGGCCGGACGGCTCGCCAAGCGGGCGCAGCGGCCGGTCATCGTCATCCCCTGAGTCCCGCTCCTCGCCGACGCTCCGTCAACTCCCTTTGTGCAACGCGAAACTACTCGCGCGTAGAGGTGTTTGTGCCCTTGTGAAGGGCATATACGGGTCATCGCACCGAGGCGTGCTGCGAGCCGGCGGGTGACGGCCGCCGGCTGATCGGACAGCAGCACGAGAACGGACCCCCGCGTGAGAGGTGGCGACGCGGGGGTCCGTTCTTTGCGCCTTGACCGGCGCCGCTCTCGCGAACCCGGTCGCTCGCCGCGGGGGTTGCTCGAGCGCCGCCCCGGCCGTCGGACGGGGCGGCCGGCTACTCCACCGTGACGGACTTCGCCAGGTTCCTCGGCTTGTCGATGTCCCGGCCCAGGGCCTTCGCCGTGTGGTAGGCCAGGAGCTGCAGCGGGATGCCCAGGAGGATCGGGTCCAGCTCGTCCTCGTTCTTCGGGACGACGATCGTCCGGTCGGCCTTCTCCTGCTCCTGGTGGGCCACCGCGAGGATCTTGCCGCTGCGGGCCTTGATCTCCTCCAGGGCCGCGCGGTTCTTCTCCAGCAGGTCGTCGTCGGGGACGATCGCGACCGTCGGCAGGGCCGGCTCGATCAGGGCCAGCGGGCCGTGCTTCAGCTCGGAGGCGGGGTAGGCCTCGGCGTGGATGTAGGAGACCTCCTTGAGCTTCAGGGAGGCCTCGCGGGCCACCGGGTAGCCCCGAACGCGGCCGATGAAGAGCATGGAGCGGGCATCGGCGTAGCTCTCCGCGAGCTGCCTGATGTCCTCCTCCTGCTTGAGGATCTCGGTGATCTGCTCCGGCAGCCTGCGCAGGCCCTCGATGATCCGCTTGCCGTCGCGCACCGAGAGGTCGCGGGTGCGGCCGAGGTGCAGGGCGAGCAGGGCGAAGGCGACCGTGGTGTTGGTGAAGCACTTCGTCGAGACGACGCAGACCTCGGGACCGGCGTGCACGTAGATGCCGCCGTCGGCCTCGCGGGCGATCGCGGAACCCACCACGTTGACCACGCCGAGCACCCGGGCGCCCTTGCGCTTCAGCTCCTGCACGGCGGCGAGCACGTCGTACGTCTCACCGGACTGGGAGACGGCGACGTACAGCGTGTCGGGGTCCACGACCGCGTTGCGGTAGCGGAACTCGGAGGCCGGCTCGGCGTCGGCGGGGATGCGGGCCAGCTCCTCGATCATCTGGGCGCCGATCATGCCCGCGTGGTACGAGGTGCCGCAGCCGAGGATCTTCACACGGCGGATCCGGCGCGCCTCGCGGGCGTCAAGGTTGAGGCCGCCCAGGTGCACGGTGGAGAACCGCTCGTCGATGCGGCCGCGCAGCACACGGTCCACGGCGTCGGCCTGCTCGTGGATCTCCTTGTGCATGTACGTGTCGTGGCCGCCCATGTCGTACGACGCCGCCTCCCACTCCACGGTGGTCGGCTCGGCGCTGGTACGGGTGCCCTCGGTGGTGTAGGTGCGGAAGTCGTCGGCCTTGAGGGTGGCCATCTCGCCGTCGTCCAGCGTGACGATCTGCCGGGTGTGGGTGACCAGGGCGGCGATGTCCGATGCGACGAACATCTCCTTCTCGCCGATGCCGAGGACCACCGGGGAGCCGTTGCGGGCCACCACGATGCGGTCGTTGAAGTCGGCGTGCATCACCGCGATGCCGTACGTGCCCTCGATCAGCCGCAGGGTCTCGCGGACCTTGTCCTCCAGCTTCTCGGCCGTGGAGCGGGCGATGAGGTGGGTGAGGACCTCGGTGTCGGTCTCGGAGAGGAACTCGACGCCGTCCGCCTCCAGCTTGCGACGCAGGTCGGCGGCGTTGTCGATGATGCCGTTGTGCACGACGGCGACCTTGCTGTCGGCCGACATGTGCGGATGGGCGTTCACGTCGGAGGGGGCGCCGTGGGTGGCCCAGCGGGTGTGGGCGATACCGGTGGTGCCCTTGAAGCGCGCCGGGACCTTGGCCTCGAGGTCGCGCACCCGGCCCTTGGCCTTGACCATCCTCAGGCCGGCCGTCTTCGGCGACGTGACGACGATGCCCGCCGAGTCGTAGCCGCGGTACTCCAGGCGCTGCAGGCCCTCCAGGAGCAGCGGAGCCACGTCACGCTTGCCGATGTATCCGACAATTCCGCACATATACAGGTATCTCTCAGTCTGGCGTCTCAGCCGTAGACCATGCGGCGCAGCTGCCTGAGCGTCAGCTCCGGCGGCGCCACCGCCCGGTATTTCAGGTCCGCCTCGATCCGGTCGAAGATCGCCGTGTTCGTCAGGCCGTTGGCCTGCAGCTCGCGGTGGCGGCGACGGACGTAGTCCTGCGTCGTCTCGTCGAAGTAGGCGAGCACGTCCTGCACCACCCGCAGCGCCTCGCCCCTGCTGAGGGGCGTGGACCGCGTCAGGTGATCGACAAGTTCCTCGTGCACCCGGTAGATCCTGGAGTAAGAGCGCGAGTTTCGCAAGAATCCTGCCCGATTCCGGGCAGGGGCCAGTTGGAAGTCTTATGGGGCTCTGTTTGCGGGCTGTCCATCCTGTGTCCCGCGCCTCGTTGCCCGGCCGGACGAGTTTCAGACGTCATGGACATTCCTCGTATGGGAGTACCCGAGAAGCTGGCCGCGCGCATGAGCATGGCCGAGCAGCACGAGTATCTGCGCACCAGGTTCTCGCGGCGCACCATGATCAGGGGCGGCGCCGTCACCCTGGGCGCCGTCACCGGCGGCGCGTTCGTGTCGGGCGCCGGCGCCCGGGCCACGGTTCCCACCCCGCGCACCGCGCCCGCCGCCGAGCAGGTCGACGGCTCCCTGGCCGCCCCCTTCGGCCGCCATCTCGCCTGGGGCAACGACCCGCGGACCGAGATCAGCGTCTCCTGGCAGGTCCCGGTCGCGGTGCAGAGGCCCTTCATCCGCGTCGGCGCCCACCCCTGGGACCTCTCCCGCCGGATCGACGCCGAGGTCCGCACCCTGTACACCCCGGCCGGTGTCGGCGCGAGCGGCGACCACACCCAGTACTACCTGCACGCCCGGCTCGCCCACCTGCGCCCCGGCCGGACCTACTACTACGGCGTCGGCCACCAGGGCTTCGACCCGGCCGAGCCCCACCTGCTGGGCACCCTGGGCACCTTCACCACCGCCCCCGCCCACAAGGCGCCCTTCACCTTCACCGCCTTCGGCGACGAGGGTGTCGGATATCACGGCCTGGCCAACAACGCCCTGATCCTCGGCCAGAACCCGGCCTTCCACCTGCACGCGGGTGACATCGCCTACGGCGACCCGGCCGGCCAGGGCAGGACCGGCGACACCGGCTTCGACTCGCGCACCTGGGACCAGTTCCTGCACCAGACCGAGTCGGTCGCCAAGCAGGTCCCCTGGATGCCCGCCTACGGCAACCACGACATGGAGGCCTGGTACTCGCCCAACGGCTACGGCGGCGAGGAAGCCCGCTGGACCCTCCCCGACAACGGCCCGGACCGCGCGAACCTGCCCGGCGTCTACTCCTTCGTCTACGGCAACACCGCCGTCATCTCGCTCGACGCCAACGACATCTCCTTCGAGATCCCCGCGAACCTGGGCATCTCCGGCGGAACCCAGACCACCTGGCTGGAGGCTCAGCTCAAGAAGTACCGCGCCGCGAAGGACGTCGACTTCATCGTCGTCTTCTTCCACCACTGCGCCTACTGCACCTCCACCGCGCACGCCTCGGAGGGCGGTGTCCGCCAGGAGTGGGTGCCGCTGTTCGAGAAGTACACCGTGGACCTGGTCATCAACGGCCACAACCACCAGTACGAGCGCACCGACGTCATCAAGGACGGCCAGGTCACCAAGAAGCTGCCGATCGGCGGCACCGCCCACCCCGAGACCGAGGGCGTGGTGTACGTCACGGCCGGCGCGGCGGGCCGTGGCCTGTACGCCTTCTCCGCTCCGGACTCCTACGAGGGCCACGAGCACGAGGTCGACTCGGTCGCCTCCTTCGTCAACACCAAGGACGGCAAGCGGAACGAGACGGTCACCTGGTCCCGGGTGCGCTACCTCGACTACTCCTTCCTGCGTGTGGACGTCACGCCCGCGGCGAAGGGCCACCAGGCCACCCTGACGGTGTCGGGCATCGCCGAGACCGGCAGGCGCATCGACCACTTCACGGTGGCCCGCAAGGCGAAGTAGGGCGCGGACGGCCGCACCGATGGCCCAACCGCCGTTCCTGCGGGGGATTTCCGCAGGGCGGGGACTGATTCACCGGATCTGCGGGAGAGTGGTCTTTACCACTCGTGAAGGGAGCGCATGTGAGACGGCACCACAGCACGACTCCCCGGCTGACCCGCGTCCTCGGATCCCTGCTGCTCGTCGCGGCGGCCGGCGTGACCACCGTCGGCGCGGCCCCGGCGCCAACGGCCGCGGCGGCCACCCCACTGGCCCGGGTGGTCCCGGCGCCCGCCGGGACACAGCCCGGCGGGCGTCCGTACCGCATCACCTGGGCCACCGGCGTCCGCGTGGACGGCTCGGACGAGGTCCGCCGGATCGGCGAGTACCTCGCCGGCATCCTGCGCCCGTCCACCGGCTACCGCGTGCCGGTCACCGACCACGGCACCGGCGGCATCCAACTCCATCTCACCGGCGACCAGTTCGGCGCCGAGGGCTACCGGCTGACCAGCGGACCCACGGGCGTCGCCATCACCGCGAGCGCCCCCGCCGGCCTCTTCCACGGCGTCCAGACCCTGCGCCAGCTCCTCCCCGCGTCCGTCGAGCGCAAGAGCCTCCAGCCCGGACCGTGGCGGATCGCCGGCGGCACCATCGAGGACCGCCCCCGCTACGCCTACCGCGGCGCCATGCTGGACGTCTCCCGGCACTTCTTCACCGTCGGTCAGGTCAAGCGCTACATCGACGAGCTGGCCCTGTACAAGATCAACACCCTGCACCTGCACCTCAGCGACGACCAGGGCTGGCGCATCGCCATCGACTCCTGGCCCCGCCTGACCACCTACGGCGGCTCCACCCAGGTCGGCGGCGGCAAGGGCGGCTACTTCACGAAGGCCGACTACCAGGACATCGTCCGCTACGCCGCCTCCCGCTACCTGGAGGTCGTGCCCGAGATCGACATGCCCGGCCACACCAACGCGGCCCTCGCCTCCTACGCGCAGCTCAACTGCGACGGCACCGCGCCCCCGCTGTACACCGGCACCCAGGTCGGCTTCAGCTCGCTGTGCGTGCCGAAGCAGGTGACGTACGACTTCGTGGACGACGTGATCCGTGAACTGGCCGCGATCACCCCAGGCCGCTATCTGCACATCGGCGGCGACGAGGCGCACTCCACCAGCCACGCCGACTACGTGAAGTTCATGGACCGCGTGCAGCCCGTCGTCGCCAAGTACGGCAAGACGGTCATCGGCTGGCACCAGCTCACCGGGGCCACCCCCGTCAAGGGCGCCCTCGCCCAGTACTGGGGTCTGGACGGCACCAGCGCTACGGAGAAGGCCCAGGTGGCCAAGGCCGCCCAGAACGGCACCGGCCTGATCCTGTCCCCGGCCGACCGGGTCTACCTCGACATGAAGTACACCGCGAGCACGAGGCTGGGCACCAAGTGGGCGGGCCTGGTGGAGGTGCGGCGCTCCTACGACTGGAACCCGGGCGACTACCTGCCCGGAGCGCCGGGTTCGGCCGTCCGGGGGGTCGAGGCACCGCTGTGGTCGGAGACCCTCACCAAGTCCTCCGACATCGAGTACATGGCCTTCCCACGCCTGCCCGGAGCGGCCGAGCTGGGCTGGTCCCCGGCGGCCACCCACGACTGGGACGGCTACAAGGTCCGGCTCGCGGCCCAGGCCCCGCGCTGGGACGCCCTCGGAATGAGCTACTACAAGTCGCCCCAGGTCCCCTGGCCGACGGGCTGAGAGCACAGCACGACGGGCACCCCGCGGGCCCGTACCGCGGGGTGCCCGTCCGTCCGTCAGGGCGTCAGAACCCGGCGACGGGGTTGTCCAGGTGCCCCACGAGCTGGAGCGCGCCGGACGGATCGGCGAGGTCCACCATCTGCCGGTTGTCGCGGAGCTGGAGCCGGTTGAGGCAGGACAGCGCGAAGCGGGGGGCGAACACGTCGTACCGCTCGAACCGGTCGGCCAGTTCGGGCGTCGCCCGCTGGTACTCGCGGGTGACCTCGGCGACCGCGCGCCAGAAGTCGTCCTCCGTCAGGATCCCCTCGGTGGCGAGGTTCGCCGCCAGGAACCGGAAGAAGCAGTCGAAGACGTCGGTGAAGACCGACAGCAGTTTCTGGTCCTCGGGCACCTCCACGCGGATCCGCCCCACCTCCGGCGGCAGCACCGCGTCGAGGTCCATGACGACGATCTCCTCGGCGATGTCCTTGTAGATCGCGCGTTCCACCACCCCGTCCCGCAGGACGAGGATCACGTTCTCGCCGTGCGGCATGAAGGCCAGGTCGTAGGCGTAGAAGCTGTGCAGCAGCGGGGTGAAGTAGGCCCGCAGGTAGCGCCGCAGCCATTCGGCGGGCGGGAGGCCGGAGCGCTCGACGAGCGCGCCCGCGAAGGAGGCGCCCGCGTCGTCGACGTGCAGCAGCGAGGCCATGGTGGCCAGTGACTCGCCCTCGCGCAGGGACGGCACCGGGCTCTCCCGCCACAACGCGGCCAGCATCTTCCGGTAGGGCGAGTAGCGGTCGGTGGCCCGCTCGTACTCCAGGTGCCGGTAGCCGACGGCCGCCCGCTCCCGGATGATCGACAGACCGGTGGACCTCAGTACGGGGTCGTTCTCGATGAGCTTCGCGAGCCAGTCGTTGATCGCCGGGGTCGCCTCCATGTAGGCGGCCGAAAGACCGCGCGTGAAGCCCATGTTGAGGACGGACAGGGCCGTCTTCACATAGTGCCGGCGCGGGTCGGAGGTGTTGAAGAAGGTCCGTATGGACTGCTGGGCCAGGTACTCGTCGTCGCCCTCGCCGAGGCACACCAGATGCCGGCGGGCCACCTCGGCGGCGAAGGTGACGCTGAGCTTGTTCCACCACTGCCAGGGGTGCACCGGCATGAGCAGGTACTCGGCGGGATCGAGACCCTGGCCGGTGAGGGTGGCGCGGAACCGGTCCAGCGTTTCCTCGCCCAGCTCCGCCCGCAGGAAGGACTCGTACTCGATCCCGGCCCCCGCCGTGAACGCGGCCCGCGAGCGGTGCGCGGCGAGCCACACCAGCCGGACGGGGCTCGCGGTCTCCGGGGCGTACGACAGGTACTCGTGGACACCGAAGCCGAGCCGCCCGTTGTTGGCGACGAAGCAGGGGTGGCCCTCGGTCATCCCGGTCTCGATGTCCTGGAAGGAGCTTCGCGCGAGCTCCGCGGAGGTGACGTGGGGCTTGGTGAGCTTGTAGCAGGTGCCGGAGAGGGTGGAGGAGATCTCCTCCAGGTAGACCGGCAGGATCTCGTCGCTCAGCCCCAGGGCGTCCCTCATTTCGATGAGGAAGTCCATGGCCGCGAGCGGCAGTTCGGAGCCGTCGCGGTGCCGGGAGATCGACTCGGCGTCGACCTGCCAGTGGTCGAGCGCGCGGCGGACGGCGGCGAACCGGTACCGGGTGAGCCCGTCGTCGCTGCGGACGACGTACCCCTCGCCGTCCACCTCCGGGGTGATCAGGCGCTCGTGGGCGAACTCCGCGAGCGCCTTGCGCACGAGCAGCCGGTTGGCCCGCTCCCAGCGCTCGGGGGAGAGATGGGCGACGGCGTCGGCGAGGCTCATGCGGACACCGCCTTCAGGAACCGCTCGCGCGTGCAGAAACTCAGCAACGCCCGCTTCTCCGGCTTCTGGATCTCGCGCGCCGCTTCAAACCCCACCGCCTCGTTCAGGGCGTGCACCGCCTTGTTGCCCACGTCGGGTTCGACCACCACCCGCCGGGTCGCCGGGTCCTCGAAGAGGTGCGCCATCACGGCGGTGATGACGGCCCGGGTGAACCCGTGCACGGGGGTGTCGGTGGGGGCGACGAGGAAGTGCATGCCGAGGTCGCCCGGCCGCGGCTCGTACAGTCCGACCAGCTCGCGGTGGGCCGGGTCGTACTTCTCCAGCAGAAAGACCGGCTCCCCGTCGCGCAGCCCGAGGAGGGCGTGGTGGTGCTCGTCGGCCGCGATCTCCATGTAGGCCCGCTCGACGTCCCGCAGTCTCGCGTCCCGCATCATCCAGAACGCCGCCTTGGGGTGGGTGACCCAGCCGTGCAGCAGCTCGACGTCCCTCAGCGGGTCGAGCGGCCGGAGGGTGAACGTCATGGTGTCGCTGGTCATACGGCGAACTCCTGGAAGGCGATGGTCTTCTCGACCGGGTAGTACTCCGTGCCGAGCAGCTCACGGATGATGTACGCGTTCCGGTACGCGCCCATGCCCAGGTCGGGGCTGGTGACGCTGTGGGTGTGGACGCCGGCGTTCTGCAGGAAGACACCGCGGCCGGTGACGTCGATGGCGTAGTTGCGGGCGACGTCGAAGCGGCCGTGGCCGTCGAAGCGGAGGCGCTCGCGCACCGGCTCCAGGAAGGCCGGTGGCCGGTAGTGGTAGCCGGTGGCCAGCACCAGGCCCTCGGAGCGGATCTCGAAGTCCTTGCCCTGCTCGTCCTGGTGGAAGCCGAGCGTGTACGCGCCGTCCTCGTGGCGGGCCTCGGTCAGCGTGGAGTTGGTCAGCAGACGGGTGGGCACCGGGCGGTCGCCGCTCTCCACGTTCTTCTGGTAGAGCAGGTCGAAGATCGAGTCGACCAGGTCCGAGTTGATGCCCTTGAACAGGCCCTTCTGCTGCTTCTCCAGCCGGTAGCGGGTCTCCTCGGGCAGCGCGCGGAAGTAGTCGATGTAGTCCGGGGACGTCATCTCCAGGGTCAGCTTGGTGTACTCCAGCGGGAAGAACCGCGGGGAGCGGGTGACCCAGTTCAGCTCGTAGCCGTGGACATCGATCTCGGACAGCAGTTCGTGGTAGATCTCGGCGGCACTCTGGCCGCTGCCGACGATCGTGAGGGACTTCCGGGCCCGCAGGTCGGCCTTGCGCTGCGTGTACCGCGCGGTGTGGACGACGTCGCCGCCCAGATCCCGGCAGGCCTCGGGGACGAACGGGACCGTGCCCGTGCCGAGGACCAGATGCCGGGCGCGGAACGTCTCGCCGGCCGCGGTGCGGACGACGTACACCTCGTCCTCGTACGTCACCTCGGTGACCGTGGTGCCGAAGCGGACGCTGCTGAGCTTTCCGGCCGCCCAGCGGCAGTAGTCGTCGTACTCGACGCGCAGCGGGTAGAAGTTCTCGCGGATGTAGAACGGGTACAGCCTGCCCTTCTCCTTCAGGTAGTTGAGGAAGGAGTACGGGGAGGTGGGGTCGGCCAGGGTGACCAGGTCCGACATGAACGGGGTCTGCAGGTGGGCGCCGTCCAGGAACATGCCGGCGTGCCACTCGAAGTCGGGCTTGGAGTCCAGGAAGACGCCGTTCAGTTCGGCGATCGGCTCGGTCAGGCAGGCGAGGCCCAGGTTGAAGGGGCCGAGACCGATCCCCACGAAGTCGTACGGGGCGTTCGGGGCTTCAGGACGCGCGGTCAAGGGACTCTCCCAGGTACTGCTCGGCATGGCCGGCGATCAGGTCCAGGACCGCGGCGATGTCGGCCGCCGTCGTCTCGGGATTGAGCAGGGTGAACTTCAGGTAGTGACGGCCACCGACCTTGGTGCCCGCGACCACGGCGTCGCCGGACGCGAACAGCGCCTTGCGGGCGTACAGGTTGGCGCGGTCGGTCTCAGCCGGGTCGGTGACCGCCGCGGGGACGTAGCGGAAGACGAGGGTGGAGAGGGAGGGTTCGACGACCACGTCGTAGCGGGGGTCGCCGGCGAGCAGCCGCCAGCCCTCCCGGGCCAGTTCGCAGACCTCGTCGAAGAGCTGCCCGATGCCGTCGGCGCCCATGGTGCGCAGCGTCAGCCACAGCTTGAGGGCGTCGAAGCGGCGGGTGGTCTGCAGGGACTTGTCCACCTGGTTGGGGATGCGCTCCCGCACCATGCGGCGCGGGTTGAGGTACTCCGCGTGGTAGGTGGCGTGCCGCAGGGTGGCCGCGTCCCGGACCAGCACGGCGGAGGAACTCACCGGCTGGAAGAAGGACTTGTGGTAGTCGACGGTCACCGAGTCGGCGCGCTCGATGCCGTCGATGCGGTCCCGGTGCTTCAGCGAGGCGAGCAGCCCGCAGCCGTAGGCCGCGTCCACGTGCATCCACACGCCGTACTGGGCGCAGAGTTCGGCGATCTCGGGCAGCGGGTCGATGGAGCCGAAGTCGGTGGTCCCGGCGGTGGCGACGACGGCCATGGGCACGAGGCCGTCCTGTGCGCAGCGCTCCAGTTCGTGGGCGAGCGCCACGGTCTGCATCCGCTTGTCGTGGTCGACGGGGACGGTGACGACGGAGTCCGGGCCCAGGCCGAGCAGTTTCGCGGACTTCCGGACGCTGAAGTGGCCGGCCTCGGAGGTGAAGATCCGCAGTTTCCCGAGGCCGTCGCTCTTCGCCTCCTCCCGGGCCAGCAGCAGCGCCTGGAGGTTGGACTGGGTGCCGCCGGAGGTGAACACGCCGTCGGCGCCCGGGCCGAGGCCGATGCGGGCGGCGGTCCAGTCCACGAGCCTGCGCTCGATGAGGGTGCCGCCGGCCGACTGGTCCCAGGTGTCGAGGGAGGAGTTGACGGCGGAGAGCACCGTCTCGCCGAGCACCGCCGGGATGACCACCGGGCAGTTGAGGTGGGCGAGGTAGCGGGGGTGGTGGAAGTACACCGCGTCGCGGAGGTACAGGTCCTCCAGTTCGTCCAGCACCGCGGCGCTGTCACCGAGCGGCCGGTCGAGGTCGATCGCGTCGACGCGGGGGGCGAGGGCGTCGACGGTGACGCCGGTGAACGGACGGTCGGTGGTGGCGAGTTTGGCCGCCACCCGCTCGACTCCTTCGGTCACGGAGCGGCGGTAGTGCTCCGCTGTGAGGCCATTGAGCAGGTGCGAGCGCATGTGGGGGTCCTCCGAGGGGACTGTCCGTGCGGGATGGAAGAGGGCGAAGATCCGCGACTTCAACTTAGGTTAGCCTAACCTAAGTCAGCCGCACGAGGGCGCACTCTTGCGGTGGCCGGGGTCACTGCGGGGGAGTCGTTCGCGTTACTGCGAGGCGCGGAGCTGTTCCTCCGTCATGCCCTGCCGCCAGTAGCCGACGAAGGTGACGCGCCGTCGGTCGACACCGCGCTCACCGATGAAGTGCCGGCGCAGCTCCCTGATCCGGCCGGACTCGCCCGCGATCCACACGTACGGCGCCTCGGCGGCCGGCAGTTCCGCGGCCCGCACGGCGTCGAGGGCCGTGGGGGATCCCCCGTGCCGCACGAGCCAGGTGATCTCCGCGTCCGCCTCGGTCGCCACGTCCTGGATGTCACCGGCGTGCGGCACCACCAGCCAGGCGCGGACGCGGGTGCCCTCGGGCAGGGATTCGAGGATGGCGCAGGCGGCGGGTACGGCGGTCTCGTCGCCCCAGACGAGGACGAGGTCGGTACCGGCCGGCGGCCGGAACCGGATCGCCCGGTTGTCGGCGATCGCCGGGCCGAGCAGCAGCACACGGTCGCCGGCGACGGCGCGGGAGGCCCACCGGGAGGCGGGTCCCGCGGGGGTGTGCAGGGCGAAGTCGATGTCGATCTCGTGGGGATCGCGCCGCAGCGCCCGGAGCGTGTACGACCGCATCACGGCCCGTACGTCGTCCGGCAGTTCACGCCATCCCTGCCACCAGCCGTCGCCCAGTTCGAGTGGTACGGCCGGTTCGGTCTGCCCCGGGTGCGGCAGGAAGAGCGACAGGGACTGGTCGCGCCCGTCGGATTGGAAGGCGTGCAGATCGTCCCCGGCGAAGGTGACCCGGACCAGGGACGGCCCCAGCCGCCTCGTCCGTACGACCTGAAGGGAGAAGAAACGGAACGGGGCGGCTACGGCCGTCGTCATGCGGGGCTCCTGAGGTTGCCGTTCAGGAAAGGGGGCTTCAGCGGACCTTCTTGGCCTTCTCCAGCGCCTCGGCCAGGCCGGTGAGCAGCGGCACGCACTTGTCGTAGGAGAGGATCGGCTCGGGGGAGCGGGCGATGACCTGTCCCGCCTTGACCGCGGGCAGCTTCTTCCAGGTGGCCTTGGCGATGTCGGCCGGCTGGATGGCCGAGGTGCGGTCGTCCATCATGATGATGTCGGCCTTGTACTTGTCGACGTTCTCCCAGCTCAGCGACTCGTACCAGCCACCGCCCTGCTTCTTGGCGCTCTCCGGGGGCTCGACGAAGTTCACGCCGAGGGCCTTGAAGTACTCCAGGTCGATGGAGAGGTCGGTGCCGGAGACGTAGAAGAGCTGGTCGCTCGCCGAGCCCGCCATCACCTTGACGCCGGGCTTGGCCTTGGCGGCGGCGCGCAGCCGGGTCGAGGCGTCCTCGAACCGCTTCTTGGCGGCCGTCACCTTCGCGGCCTTCATGTCCGCGCCGAGCGACTCGGCCAGCTTCCACATGCGCTGCAGCGGCTGGGTGAGCTGACGGTCGTAGACGGAGACGCCGACGCCGGGTGCGAGCTGGGCGATCTTCTTCTTCGACTCCTCGGGGACGTACCAGAGCGTGCCGGCGTCGTCGAACATGGTGCTGATGAGCACGTCGGGGGCGAGGGCCGCGTACTTCTCGAGGTTGAACTGGCCCCAGGTGTTGCCGAGGATCGTCACCCTGCTGATGTCCATGTCGCCGGCCTGGACGTCGGCCTTGCCCGCGGTGGTCTTCGTCGGGCCGAAGACACCCTTGACCTGGATGCCGTAGTCGTACAGCGCGGCGGCGGCACCGGTGAAGGCGACGATGTTCGCGGGGACCTTGTCCAGCTTCACCGTCGTACCGCGGTCGTCCGTGAAGCTCCAGGGGCCGGACTCGCCGCCCTTCGCCTGCCCGCCGGACCCCGCGTCTTCACCCTTGCCGTCCCCGCAGGCCGCGAGCGCGGCACCGAGTCCGAGGACACCGCCCGCGGCGAGCAGACCGCGTCGGGAGAAGTGGGTGGAACGGGCATGGGACATGGGTATGGCTGCTTTCGACCGGGGCGTGGCCGCCCGCCGGACAGTTCGAAGGTAGGTTAGCCTAACCTCAGTAAATGTCCAGGGGGGCGGGGTCCACCGCCGACACCCCGTCAGCAGCGCGAACGCGGGGTGGCGGACGGACCGGTCCGCCTGCCGCCCCGCGTTCTCAGCGGTGGGAAACGCCTCAGCCGATGAGCCCCAACTCGCGGGCCACCAGCATCCGCTGCACCTCGCTCGTGCCCTCGCCGATCTCCAGGATCTTGGAGTCGCGCCACATCCGGGCCACCGGGTACTCGTTCATGAAGCCGTATCCGCCGTGCACCTGCGTGGCGTCGCGGGCGTTGTCCACGGCGACGGTGGAGGAGTACAGCTTGGCCATCGCCGCCTCCTTCTTGAAGGGCTCGCCGGCCACCAGCCGGTAGGCGGCGTCACGCCAGGCCAGACGGGCGGTGTGGGCCTTCATCTCCATGTCGGCGATCTTGAACTGGATGGCCTGGTTGGCGCCGATCGGCCGGCCGAAGGCGTGGCGTTCCTTCGCGTACTTCACCGACTCGTCCACACAGCCCTGGGCCAGGCCGGTGGCGAGCGCCGCGATGGCGATACGGCCCTCGTCGAGGATGCGCAGGAACTGCGCGTAGCCCCGGCCCTCCTGGCCGAGCAGGTTGGCGGCGGGCACCCGGACGTCCTGGAAGGACAGTTCACGGGTGTCGGAGGCGTTCCAGCCGACCTTGGAGTAGGGCGCGGCGACCGTGAAGCCGGGCGTGCCGGAGGGGACGATGATGGCCGAGATCAGCGGTTTGCCGTCCGCCTTGCGGCCGGTGACCGCCGTGACCGTCACCAGACCGGTGATGTCGGTGCCCGAGTTGGTGATGAAGCACTTCGTGCCGTTGATCACCCACTCGTTCGTGTCCGGGTCCAGGCGGGCCGTGGTGCGGGTGGCGCCGGCGTCGCTGCCGCCGTCCGGCTCGGTGAGGCCGAAGGCGCCCAGGATCTCGCCGGAGCAGAGCCGGGGGAGCCACTCGCGCTTCTGCTCCTCGGTACCGAAGAGGTGGATCGGCATGGCACCCAGCGAGACGCCGGCCTCGAGCGTGATGGCCACCGAGGAGTCGACCCGGGCCAGTTCCTCCAGGGCGATGCCGAGGGCCAGGTAGTCGCCGCCCATGCCGCCGTGCTCCTCCGGGAACGGCAGCCCGAACAGGCCCATGCGGCCCATCTCGCGGACGATCTCGTACGGGAACTCGTGCCGCTCGTAGAAGTCGCCGATCTTCGGCGCCACCACGTCGTGGGCGAACTCCTCCACCGTGCGGCGGAGTTCCTCGAGCTCGGGGCTGAGACGGTGGTCCATGCTGATCACTGATCCTTGTGGGTCTGTGTCGTGTTACCGAGTGCGCGGACGGTTCGGGACGGGCTGGGCCGGCCCAGCTGTTCGGCCATCCACACGCTGGTGGCGGTCAGACGGCCGAGGTCGACCCCGGTCTCGATGCCGAGGCCGTGCAGCATCCATACGAGGTCTTCGGTGGCGAGGTTGCCGGTGGCGGACTTCGCGTACGGGCAGCCGCCGAGGCCTCCGGCGGACGCGTCGACGGTCGTCACGCCGTGCTCCAGGGCCGCGTAGGTGTTCGCGAGCGCCTGGCCGTAGGTGTCGTGGAAGTGCACGCCGATCACGTTCGTCGGTACGCCCTCCTCGTTCAGCAGGGCGAGCAGTTCCAGGACGTGGCCCGGAGTGGCGACGCCGATGGTGTCGCCGAGGCTCAGCTCGTCGCAGCCCATGTCGCGCAGCGCCTTGCAGACGCGGGCCACCTGGTGGAGCGGGACGGCTCCCTCCCAGGGGTCGCCGAAGCACATCGACACATAGCCGCGCACCTGCGCGCCCGCGTCCTTCGCCTGCCGCACCACCGGGTCGAACACGGCCAGCGACTCGTCCACGGTCCGGTTGAGGTTGGCCTTCGCGAAGGACTCCGTGGCGCTGGCGAACACCGCGATCCGGCGGGCGCCGAGCGCCAGGGCCCGGTCCAGACCGCGCTGGTTCGGCACCAGCACCGGCAGTTCCACGTCGAGGTCCGAGACGAGCGGGAACAGCTGCTCGGCGTCGGCCAGCTGGGGCACCCACTTGGGGTGGACGAAGCTGGTCGCCTCGATCGTCGTCAGGCCCGCGCCGGCCAGGCGGCGGATGAACTCCGCCTTCACCGCCGTCGGCACGGACGTCTTCTCGTTCTGCAGCCCGTCGCGCGCGGCGACCTCGTGGATCCGCACCCGTGCGGGCAGATCCTGGGCCGGTACGACCATGGGCAGCCCCTCGGCGCTCACTCGGCCTCCTCCTTGGGCGTGATGACGGCCAGCACCTGGTCCATGGCGACCGTCGAGCCCGGGGTCACGTCCAGCTCGGCGACCGTGCCCGCGTGCGGGGCGGAGACGACGTGCTCCATCTTCATCGCCTCGACCACCAGCAGGCTCTGCCCGGCCGCGACCTCGTCGCCGACGGCGACCTTCACCACCGTCACCGTGCCCGGCATCGGCGCGGTGAGCGAGTCGGCGCCCGCGTGCGCCGACCGGGTCAGGGCGGCTTCCACCGGGTCGTGGTCGCGCACCTGCCAGGCGTCGCCGTCGCGGCCGATCCAGTCACCGGCCCGGCGGAAGGTGTGCCGGACACCGTCGAGGGTGACGGACACCCGGTCGCCGGTGACGGTGTGGGTGCCGCGCGGGGTGTACGCGACCGCTTCCTGCGCCCGCAGGTGGACGACGGGCCGCCTGGGCGTGCCGCCCAGCCGCCAGCCGCTCGGCACCGAGAAGGGGTCGACCCAGCCGTCGCCGGCCGGCCGCAGCGCCTCCAGCCGTACGGCCGCCGCCGCCTCGTACACCTCCTCCGGCACGTCCGTGGCGACCAGCTCGTCGACCACCCGCTCCACCAGCCCGGTGTCCAGCTCGCCGGCCACCACCGCCGGGTGCGCCAACAGCCGCCGCAGGAAGCCCGCGTTGGTCTGCACGCCCAGCGTGACGGTCTCGGCGAGTGCGGAGCGGAGCTTGCGCAGCGCCGTCTCCCGGTCGGGGCCGTAGGCGATCACCTTGGACAGCATCGGGTCGTAGAGGCTGCCCACCTCGGTGCCCTCGCTGAGCCCCGAGTCGGTGCGGACGCCGTCGCCCTGGGGCTCGTTCAGCAGCCGCACCGTGCCGCCCGAGGGCAGGAAGCCGCGCGCCGGGTCCTCAGCGCAGATACGGGCCTCCACCGCGTGCCCGGTCAGCCGGACGTCCTCCTGCGCGAAGCCCAGCCGTTCCCCGGCCGCCACCCGCAGCTGCCACTCCACCAGGTCAAGGCCGGTGATGAGCTCCGTGACCGGGTGCTCCACCTGGAGACGGGTGTTCATCTCCATGAAGTAGTACGACGAGGGGTCGCCACCGGGCACGATGAACTCCACCGTGCCCGCGCCCCGGTAACCGCAGCTGCGGGCCGCCTGCACGGCGGCATCGCCCATCGCGGCCCGGGTGGCCTCGTCGAGGAGCACGCTCGGCGCCTCCTCGATGATCTTCTGGTGCCGCCGCTGCAGCGAGCACTCGCGCTCGCCGAGGTGGACGACGTTGCCGTGCCCGTCGGCCAGCACCTGGATCTCGATGTGCCGGGGACGATCGACCCACCGCTCCACCAGCAGGGTGTCGTCACCGAAGGAGGCGCGGGCCTCGCGGCGGGCGGCCGCGATCTCCTCCTCCAGCATGGTCACGTCCCGCACCAGCCGCATGCCCTTGCCGCCGCCGCCCGCCGAGGGCTTGAGCAGCACGGGCGTCCCGATCTCGCGGGCGGCGTCGGCCAGTTCGGCGTCCGTGAGGCCGCTGCCGCTGGAGCCGGGCACGACCGGGACCCCGGCCGCCTTCACCGTCTCCTTGGCGCGGATCTTGTCGCCCATGAGCGCGATCGCGTCCGCGGACGGCCCGATGAAGACCAGCCCCGCCTCCTCGCAGGCACGCGCGAAGCCGGCGTTCTCGGCGAGGAAGCCGTAGCCGGGGTGGACGGCCTGGGCGCCGGTGCGGGCGGCGGCCTCGAGCAGCCGCTCCACCGACAGATAGCTCTCGGCCGCGGGCGCCGGGCCGATCCGTACCGCCGTGTCGGCCTCCCGGACGTGCCGCGCGTCGGCGTCGGCGTCGGAGAAGACCGCCACCGAGCGGACGCCCAGCGAGCGCAGCGTACGGATGACGCGTACGGCGATCTCGCCCCGGTTGGCCACCAGCACTGTGTCGAACACGGTTCCCCTCCTCACATCCGGAAGACGCCGAACTGGGGGTCTCCCAGCGGCGCGTTGGCGCAGGCCGTCAGGGCGAGTCCCAGCACCTGACGGGTCTCCATCGGGTCGATCACGCCGTCGTCCCACAGGCGGGCGGTGGCGTAGTAGGCGTTGCCCTGGCTCTCGTACTGGGCGCGGATCGGGGCCTTGAAGGCCTCTTCCTCGTCGACGGGCCATTCCTCGCCGCGCGCCTGCGTCTGGTCCCGCTTGACCGTGGCGAGCACGGAGGCGGCCTGCTCGCCGCCCATGACGGAGATCTTGGCGTTGGGCCACATCCACAGGAAGCGGGGGGAGTAGGCCCGGCCGCACATCGAGTAGTTGCCGGCGCCGTACGAGCCGCCGACGACGACGGTCAGCTTCGGCACGCGCGTGCAGGCCACCGCGGTGACCATCTTGGCGCCGTGCTTGGCGATGCCACCCGCCTCGTAGTCCCGGCCGACCATGAAGCCGGAGATGTTCTGCAGGAACACCAGCGGGATGCCGCGCTGGTCACACAGCTCGATGAAGTGGGCGCCCTTCTGGGCGGACTCCGAGAACAGGATGCCGTTGTTGGCGACGATCCCGACCGGGTGGCCGTGGATCCGGGCGAAGCCGGTGATGAGGGTCTGCCCGAACTCGGCCTTGAACTCGGCGAACCGCGAGCCGTCGGCCACGCGCGCGATGATCTCGCGCACGTCGTAGGGGGTGCGGGAGTCCACGGGGACGGCGCCGTACAGCCCGGCCGGGTCCACCTTGGGCTCCACGGCCGGGGTGACCTCCCAGGGGAGGGTCTGCCGCGCGGGCAGCGTGGCGACGATGTTCCGCACGATCCGCAGGGCGTGCGCGTCGTCCTCGGCGAGGTGGTCGGTGACCCCGGAGATCCGGGAGTGCACCTCGCCGCCGCCCAGCTCCTCGGCGGTCACGACCTCGCCGGTGGCCGCCTTCACCAGCGGCGGGCCGCCCAGGAAGATCGTCCCCTGGTTGCGGACGATGACGGCCTCGTCGCTCATCGCCGGTACGTAGGCCCCGCCGGCCGTGCACGAACCGAGCACGGCCGCGATCTGCGGGATGCCGGCGCCGGACATCCGCGCCTGGTTGTAGAAGATCCGCCCGAAGTGCTCGCGGTCCGGGAACACCTCGTCCTGCATCGGCAGGAACGCCCCGCCGGAGTCGACGAGGTAGACGCAGGGCAGCCGGTTGTCGAGGGCCACCTCCTGCGCGCGCAGGTGCTTCTTCACCGTCATCGGGTAGTACGTGCCGCCCTTGACGGTGGCGTCGTTCGCGACGATCACGCACTCGCGCCCGCTGACCCGGCCGATACCGGCGATCACGCCGGCGGCCGGTGCCTGCCCGTCGTACATCCCGTCGGCCGCGAGGGGAGCCAGCTCCAGGAAGGGCGATCCCGGGTCGAGCAGCGTGTCCACCCGGTCCCGCGGCAGCAGCTTGCCGCGGGACGTGTGCCGGGCCCGCGCCTTCTCGCCGCCGCCGAGGGCGGCGGCGGCCAGTTTGCCGCGCAGTTCCCCGACGAGTGCGAGATGAGCCTGTTCATTGGCCCGCCAGGCCTCCGACGCGGGATCGGCCGCGCTGTGAAGCTCCGGTGCCTCTTGCATCCTTGCGGTCCCCTCACCCAGTGGTGACTGTTAATGAGCGTTAACCATTTCCTTCAGGTTAACGACCGCTAACCTCGCTGTCTAGAATTACTGGCATGGTCACCAGAACCGACGCCCCCACCCGCCGCGAGCAGATCCTCAAGGAGGCTGCCCGGCTCTTCGCCGAGCGCGGCTTCCACGGAGTCGGGGTGGACGAGATAGGCGCCGCGGTCGGCATCAGCGGCCCCGGCCTGTACCGCCACTTCCCGGGCAAGGACGCGATGCTCGCGGAGCTGCTGGTCGGCATCAGCGGCCGGCTGCTGACCGGGGCCAAGCGCCGCCTGGCCGAGGCCGACGGGCGGACCGGGGCCCCGGAGGTCCTGGACTCGCTCATCGAGGGCCATATCGACTTCGCCCTCGACGACCGCCCCCTGATCACCCTGCACGACCGCGAGCTGGACCGCCTGCGCGACAGCGACCGCAAGCTGGTGCGGCAGTTGCAGCGGCAGTACGTGGAGCTGTGGGTGGAGGTGGTGCGGGAGGTCTACCCCGGGCTGACCGAGCCCAGCGCCCGCTCGGCGGTCCACTCGGTCTTCGGCCTGCTCAACTCCACCCCGCACCTCGGCCGCGCCGGCTCCCTGCCGAGCCGCGCCGCCACGGCGGCCCTGCTGCACCGGATGGCCCGGGGGGCGTTCGGGGCGGCCGGGGCGGCCGAGGACTGAGCCGCGGGGGCACTCCTGGCCGCCGGGTGGTCAAGGTCACCCTGGACGACTGAACGTACCCGCCAGTATCTTGGAGTCTGAGCAAGCGCTTAGACATGCCCGAATGTCATGCCGAGGTACGTGGAGGTGGCGGCGTGCGCCGTACGGTGTTCAACGAGGATCACGAGGCGTTCCGGGAGACCCTTCGCGCCTTCATCGAGGCCGAGGTCGTTCCCGTCTACGACGAGTGGTTCGCCGCCGGCCAGGCGCCGCGCGACTTCTACCACAAGCTCGGCGAGCTGGGCATCTTCGGGATCAACGTGCCCGAGGAGTTCGGCGGTGCCGGTCTGGACAGCCACAAGTTCGAGGCCGTCCTCTACGAGGAGACCGCCCGCGCCGGCGTGCAGTTCGGCGGCTCCGGCGTGCACGTGCTGCTCGCCCTGCCGTACATCAAGATGCTGGCCACGGACGAGCAGAAGAAGCGCTTCCTGCCGAAGTTCGTCACCGGCGAGGAGATGTGGGCCATCGCGATGACCGAGCCGGGCACCGGCTCCGACCTCGCGGGCATGAAGACCACCGCCAAGCTCTCCGAGGACGGCACGCACTACGTCCTCAACGGCTCCAAGACCTTCATCACCGGCGGTGTGCACGCCGACAAGGTCATCGTCTGCGCCCGGACCTCCGCGCCGACCGCCGAGGACCGCCGTCACGGCATCTCGCTGTTCGCCGTGGACACCAAGTCCGAGGGCTACTCCATCGGCCGCAAGCTGGACAAGCTGGGCCTGCGCACCTCCGACACCGCCGAACTGGCCTTCGTCGACGTCAAGGTGCCGGCCGAGGACCTGCTCGGCGAGGAGAACAAGGGCTTCTACTACCTCGGCCACAACCTGGCCTCCGAGCGCTGGGGCATCGCCTTCGGCGCCTACGCCCAGGCCAAGGCCGCCGTACGGTTCGCCAAGAGTTACGTGCAGGAGCGCACCGTCTTCGGCAAGCCGGTCGCCCACTTCCAGAACACCAAGTTCGAGCTGGCCGCCTGCCAGGCCGAGGTGGACGCCGCCGAGGCCGTCGCCGACCGCGCGACCGAGGCCCTGGACGCCGGTGAGCTGACCCCCGCCGAGGCCGCCTCCGCCAAGCTGTTCTGCACCGAGGTCGCGCACCGCGTCATCGACCGCTGCCTCCAGCTGCACGGCGGCTACGGCTACATGAACGAGTACCCGATCGCCCGCCTGTACGCGGACAACCGCGTCAACCGCATCTACGGCGGCACCAGCGAGATCATGAAGACGATCATCGCCAAGGACATGGGTCTGTAAGGTCTCCGCAATCATTGGCGGGTACAACCATCTCATGAGCCAGGCACTTCAGGACCTCCTCGATCTGCTCGACCTCGAGCAGATCGAGGAGGACATCTTCCGCGGCCGGTCCCGCTCCGCCGTCGTACCCCGCGTCTTCGGCGGGCAGGTGGCGGCGCAGGCACTGGTCGCCGCCGGCCGTACGGTCCCCGGGGAGCGGCAGGCCCACTCCCTGCACGCGTACTTCCTGCGCCCGGGCGACCCCGGCGCGCCGATCGTCTACAGCGTCGACCGCATCCGCGACGGCCGGTCCTTCACCACCCGCCGCGTGGTCGCCGTGCAGCACGGCAAGCCGATCTTCCATCTCTCGGCGTCCTTTCAGACGTACGAGGAGGGGCTCGACCACCAGACCGCCATGCCGGCCGCGCCCGATCCGGCCGCGCTGCCCACCTCCCAGGAGCGGATGCGCGGTTACGCCCATCTCGCGCCCGAGGTCGTGGAGCGCTTCCTCGAGGCCCGCGAGGCGATCGACCTGCGCTATGTGGACGAGCCGCCGTACGGCAGGTTCGGCGAGCCGCGCGAGCCGCACTCCCAGGTGTGGTTCCGCACCAACGGCAAGCTCGACGACGACCCGTTGCTGCACGTCGTGCTCGCCACCTACGTCTCCGACATGACCCTCCTCGACTCCGTGCTGCTCGCGCACGGTCGTGGCGGCTGGGCTGTCGGGGACGTCGTCGGGGCGTCGCTGGACCACGCGATGTGGTTCCACCGGCCGTTCCGCGCCGACGAGTGGCTGCTGTACGACCAGGAGTCGCCGTCCGCGCACGGCGGCCGGGGCCTCGGCCAGGCCCGCATCTACACCCAGGACGGACGGCTGGCCATCTCGGTCATCCAGGAGGGCGTGGTCCGCGTCCCCCGCTGACCCCGTCCCGCCGGCAGGCCCGCCCGCGCCCTCGCACCGAGAGGGCGCGGGCGGGCCTCGCCGCGCAGGTCAGTCCCTCCGGATCAGCTCCGGATCGATGCGCCGGCCCACCAGCGGCAGCGTGCCCAGCGTCGCGACGACGACCACGCCCAGGGCCGCGCACACCAGCACGGGGATCCCGGCGAAGTCCCAGAAGACCTCGCCGCCTCCGGTGATCAGGTAGCTGGACTCGGCGAGCTTGCCGGTGACCAGCGCGAGCGCGAGGCCGATGGCGAGCGGCAGCACGACCTGGACGCTCTGCACCGCGCGCAGCGTGCGGCTCCTGGCTCCGATCAGCGTGATGGCGGTGACCTGCGCCCGGCGTTCGACGGCCCGGTCGGTGACGGCGACCAGGAAGGCGGCGACACCGATCACCAGCCCCATGATCATGCCGAGCACCAGCAGCGTCTCGATGACCGCGATCTGCTGCAGGCTGTCGACGTTGACGCCGACCGGCTCGACGGAGGCGGTCGGCGCGGCTGTTCCGATGCCGTCCAGGACGCCGCGGACGACGTGCGGGTCGGAGTCGCTGTTCAGGACCAGGAAGCCCGACTGCGGCCGGGCGTGGGCCGGCAGCAGCGAGGGCGGGACGATCACGGACGCGTCGCCGACCGCTGAGGGGTCGTACGGGCGCACGACGGTGGCGGCGGACGGGAGTGTGAGGGACAGCGTGAGGTGCCGCTGCCCGTCCCGCAGCCGGAAAGGGAAGGAGGCGCCGGGCCGGATGTCCGGATCGGTGGAGCTGTTCGGATTCACGAGCCGCATGACCCGCCCCTCCTGGCAGCCCTCGACGCTCCGCACCAGCCGCGTCAGCTGGGTACAGGTGGCGATCAGTGCGGTGGCCTGCGGCGGAATGCCGGAGTCCGTCGGCTTGCTCCAGGACACCATCGTCCGGGCGTGCGCCCGTACTCCCGGCACCTCGGTGAGCCGCTCCTGCTGCCTCTCGGAGAGGACCGTGAGCGGCACGGAGTAGTCCTGCACGGGATTGCTCGGCCTGCTGACCTGCTCGAATTCGATCAGCACACCCTGCGCCAGCGACGCCGCGAACACCAGCAGCACCAGGCCGGTCACGACCCGCATGGCGCTGCCGGGCTCGACCTCGTTGCGACGCATGGCCAGATTGAGCGTCAGGGACTGGGTGGCGCCGGCCACCTTGCGGGCGAGGAGGTACGACAGCCAGGGCAAAGCCAGTACGAGCCCCATCCCGGTCAGCAGCACTCCGCCCACCAGGAGGATGCCGAAGACCCCGTTGCTCGTGGCGGGATGGTCGGTGAGGCCGGTCGCGCAGAAGCCCGTGACGATGCCGAGCCCGGTGACCAGCAACAGGCCGCCCCACTTCGAGGGAGGCTTCGGCACGGCCGTACGGCGCACCGCCAGCGGATTGGCGGCGGCGCCGCGCGCGCTCGCCCGGCCGACGAACCAGGCGAGGGCCGGGCAGCCGATCATGCAGACGGCGACGGTGCTCCAGGACAGGGCGCCGTCGGCCGGATACCAGCGCAGCGCGGGCAGGCCGGAGCGGGACATCACCTGGTTGAGGAGCCAGTACTCGCCGAGCCCGAGCAGAACGCCGAGCAGCGCGGCGGCCACCGTCTCGGCGGCGTTGACGCGCTGGGTGCCCTTGGCGCTCAAGCCCAGCAGCCGCAGCGACGCGAGGCGCCGGGTGCGGCTGGCGGCGGAGAGCCGGGCGCACACCGAAAGGAAGACAGCGAGCGGAAGCAGGACCAGAGTGGCGAGGGCGAAGCGCAGGTTGGTCAGCGTGGAGGGCTCGACGACCGAGACCGGGGCGTAGGAGTAGCCGAAGGACTGCAACGCCCCGGTGTCCGCGTCGTGGGCGATCTTCGCGCGGGTCGTGCCGACATATGCGTACAGCTCGTCAGGGTCCGCGAGACCGGGGGCGCCGATCAGGCCCTTCTCCCGGCCCGGCAGTAGTCCCTTGATGCCGGGTTCGGAGCGCAGCAGGTCGTGCAGGCGGGGGGAGAGGTACAGCTCGCCGGGGGCCGGGAGCGCGTCGAGGCCGGGCGGCGGCTGCTGGTGCGCGCTGCCGCGGGCGACGAACACCCGGGCGAACGGCCTGGAGCCGTGTGGATCGCGGCGCTCCAGGACGAGCGCCGAGCCCGCTCCCGCCTTGCCCATGGACGTCGTCTGCGGCTCACGGGCCGCAGCCCGTCCGTCGTGCGCGTCCAGGACGGCGGGGATCGTCAGCACCAGGGCCAGACAGCACACCCCGAGGGAACTGCCCGCCGCCATGAGGAAGAAGCGCAGGCGGTTGCCCCGTCCGGCGCCGAGCAGGAGCCGTAGTCCGAGCAGGAACTCCCTCATGAGGCACCTCGTGGGGAGAGCACACCGTCGGCCATGGTGTAGTGGCTGTCGGCCCGTGCGGCGACGGCTGGGTCGTGCGTCACCAGCACCACGGCGGTGCCTTGGGAGCGGGCCAGATCGAGGAACTCCCGCAGTACGGCGGCGGCGTTGGCACTGTCCAGCGACCCGGTGGGTTCGTCGGCGAAGACCACCGCCGGGCGGTGCACCAGGGCACGGGCCACCGCGACGCGCTGACTCTGACCGCCCGACACCTGCGAGGGCCGCCGCTCGCGCAGCTCGCCCAGGCCGAGCCGTTCCAGCACCCGGCCGGCTTCCGCCAGAGCGGCCTTCTTGCGCTTCCCGGCCAGGCGCAGCGGCAGTGCCGTGTTCTCCTCGACGGTCAGCTCGGGCAGCAGCTCGCCGTACTGGAAGACGAAGCCGAAGCGCTCGCGGCGCAGCGAACTCATCTCCTCGTCGTCGAGGTCCGCGAGCACCGTCCCGTCGAAGCGCACCTGTCCGTGCGCGGGCGGCAGCACCCCGGCCAGGCAGTACAGCAGCGAGGACTTGCCCGAGCCACTCTGCCCGGTGACGGCTGCGACCTCGCCTCGCGCGATCGAGAGATCAACGCCGCGGACGGCGAGGTGATCGCCGTAGGAAAGCCCGACACCTGTGGCGGAGAGAATGTGTGACGTAGTGATGACTTCCCCCAGAAGCGGATGGGCCCAGGCTCTCACCTGGGCCCGGAGTCTCGCCGGTGTAGCGACTACGGCCGCTTGTAGTGCTTGGTCACGGAGCAGTTGTCCGGGTGGAACGAGCCCTTGTCCCGGCAAACGCGTATGTAGGCGTTGACCGTGTAGCGCTCTGCGCCGTCCCAGTTGTAGTTGTCCAGGGGGACGGTCTTCTTCTGCTTGCCGTTGTACCGGCTCCAGTCGTAACCCTCGACCTTCACCTGCATGTACACGTTGTGTCCGTCGCCGTGGTCGGCGTCCTGGAGCTTGCCCTTCCACTCGAAGGCGCCGTGGTGCTGGCCGGCGGGCCAGAACTTGTACTGGCCGTCGTAGAACTTCGCTCCGCCCGTGTGCAGTGTCGGAATCGTGTGCCATGAGGCGGCGAACGCGGTTCCTGCCCCCGTGGCGAACAGGGCTGCCGTCAGGATGCCTGCTGCCAGTTTCCGCATGTGTTCTCCCGTTTCAGTTGTGTGATTCCTGGTGGTCAGGCCAGGAACTCCTAGAACGTAGCCGCAGGGGTCGTCGGGGCAGATTGAATATGGGTGGCGTATGGCGGTGTTTGGGGCGGTAGTTCCGGGCATACTTTGCCGTCACCTTGCCTGCCGCTGAGCGGAATATGATCTTCCGAGGCTTTCCGGGGCGGGCGGAAAATAGTTGCCTGCTCAAAGTGACGTGTGGCGCATGGGGGACTAGGCTCTGATGTGAAAGCCGCAGTGCACGGCATGCCCGGCCGGCGAGGATTCGGATCAACCCGACCTCAGCCGCGGCACCCGAGGGCGCGATCGCGTACGGGGTGGGCCACAGGCGCCGGCAGGGTGACGCACGTCGTGCTGCATCACACGCTGCGGTGACACCTCTGCGACCGCCCCGCTCTTCCCCTTTGATTCGCGGCGGCGGCCATCCACCCAGGGATGGAAGGTATTTCCCATGCGAGCACAGCGCACGAGGCGCCTTGTCGCCATGTCCGCCACAGGCCTGCTGCTGGCCGGCGGGGCAGCGGTCGGCACGGCGGGCACCGCCTCGGCCTCCGACAACGGCAACCACGGTTCCTACAGCCACAGCTGGGACCGGGGAGACAACGACCACTTCAACCACCACAACAACTGGTGGTGGGACGACGATGACGACGGCTACGGCGGCTATGGCGGCTATGGCGACCACGGCGGCTATGGTCACGGCGACCATGGTGGCTATGGCGACAATGGTGGCTATGGCGGCCACGGCGACCATGGCGGCTATGGCGGTCACGGCGGTCATGGCGGAAACGGCGGTCACGGCGGCCACGGAGGGCGCTGAACCGACCACCACCTGAGACAAGGATGTGCGGCCCCGTCCACGGAGCCGCACGTCCGCCGCGCCCGGGGGCTAGTCGAGGCCCGACGCCGCCAGCAGATACGCCGTCATGGGGTCGTAGTGGCGCGGGCTGACGACGTGGTCGTCGAGCGGTACCACCACCTGCACGGTGCTCTCGGACTCGGCGAGGAAAAGCGCCGGGTCGTTGCTGTCGGCGTATCCGACGGAGTCGACGCCGTGCTGTCCCGCGTACCCGGCCCAGCCGTGGTCGGCGACCACCAGGTCCGGCAGCGGGCGCCCCCCGCGCTCAAGTCCGTTCAGAATGGCCCGCATCGGTTCGCCGGAGTGCGTGTGCCACAGCGACGCGCCGTGCTCCAGGACCGCCACGTCCGCGAACTGCATGACGTAACCCTCGTCCGTCTGCAGCCCGTCCGGGATGACCACGATCTCGCAGCCGGCCGCGCGCAGCGCCCCGGCCGTGGCCCGGTGCACGTCCAGCAGACCGCCCGGGTGACCGGTGGCGAACAGTACCCGCTGCCGTCCCTCGGCCGCCTTGCGCAGCCGGGCGGCCAGCCGGTCCAGCGCGTCCACGGTCAGCTCGGGGTCGATGGTGTCCTGCCCGAACCGGTACTCCGGGTCGTCGTTGACGCCCACCCGCTCGGCCATCACCGCGAGCACGTCCTGCTCGTCCGCCCAGCGGTCGCCCAGTTCGAGCCCCAGCCAGAAGTTGCGCTCGCCGTTGGCCAGCCTGCGGTAGTGGGAGAGGTTGTTCTCGCGGGGCGTGGCGACGTCCCCCGCGATACGGGTTCTCACCAAGTGGTCGACGAGCTGGGCGCGGCTGGGTGTCCCGGGTATCGGCATGCCTCCCATTGTGAGGGCAGCCGGGCGGGCGCGTCCTCGGCATACCGCACGCTGGGACTTGGATCACTGGGTCTCACCGCAACACCCGGCCCCCGCACCCCGTTCAGCCCTGCCGCAGCGCGAACCACAGCTCCATGCGCGCGTCCGCGTCGTCCAGGTCGGCGTCCAACAGTGCGGCGCAGCGGGCGATCCGCTGCCGCACGGTATTGCGGTGCACGTCCAGCGCCACCGCCGTACGGTCCCAACTGCCGTGCAGCGACAGCCAGGTGCGCAGCGTCTCGGCGAGCGCGGGCCGGCCGTCGAGGGGCGCGAGCAGCGCACGGGCGTGCGCCCGGGCGTCCGCGCTGGGCACCAGGTCCGCCAGGCCCGGCCGGGCACCGTGCCGGACCAGCGGGACACGGGTGGCGCGGGCGCGGGTCAGCGCGCGGGCCGCCTGGGTGTCGGCGGCGGGCCACTCGCCGGGGCCGGCCGCCGCGCTGACCCCGAGGGTCCAGCCCGGCTGCGGCACGGGCTCCCGCTCGGCGGGCACCAGCACCCGTACGACGTCACGGGCCATGTCCACCAGCGGCGATCCGAGGACGGCGCCCAGCGCGGAGGCGGCCACGGCGTCCGGCGACTGGGCCTCCGGCCGGGCGTGCACGACGATCCAGTGGCCGTCCCCGAGCAGCGGCGCCACCTCTTCGGGGGGCGAGCCGAGCAGCAGCCGCACGAGCGCGGCCGACCGGGCCGCGCCGGACCCGCTCTGGTGCTCGCCGGTCAGCAGGGAGAGCAGTACGGCGGCGACGGAGGCGATGGTGTGGTCCCCGGGTCCGCGCTGCCCGGAGGCCACCCCGAGCACGAACCCCTCACCGGCCCCGAGGGCGTAGGCGGCGAGGTGGGTGTCACCGAGGGTGTCGGTGGCGGAGGAGGGGACCGGCCGGGGGGCGGGGGTGGCGGGTGCGGTGGGGGTGAGCCCGGCGGCGCCGCCGGGCCGCCGGGCCTCGGCGGGGGCAGGTGCCGGGCCAGGGCGTCCGAGCCCGGCGGAGGCGGTCGCCCCGGCGGGCGGGGGAGAGGAGGCGCGCTCGCCTGCCTGGCGGGCCGCGCCGACCTGCCCGCCGCGGACGGGGCCGCCCGCGCCGTCGGCCGTCGGGCCCCCGGCGCCGGGCCGGACGGGTCCGGTGCCGCCGGCCCCCGGGCCACCGGTGCCGGATCGCCCGGTACCGCCGTCGCCCTCCGGGGCGCGTTCCGGCTCGGGGGGCCGCGGGCCGTTCGGCCGGACCACCCCCGCCAGCTTCGCCAGGGCTTCCCGCACCTCCCCGGACACCGCCCGGCCCGCCTCCGCGATGCCGGTGCCGTCCGGGCCGTACAGGATCGCGTGGCCGCCCAGACGCTGGGCCAGCTGGCGCAGCACCGAAGGCACCGGGTCCGGGCGGGAGGCCGCCGCGGCGAGGCTCTGCTGGGCGTCGGTCACGCGGCGCAGCTCGGCCAGGCGGGCCTGTGCCATGAGCTGCCAGACCGCGCGGGCCACGCCCGAGAAGGTCGTCCGGGGCGGGACTTCGAGCAGCGGGAGGTGCTGCGCGTCGCAGGCCGCGATCAGGGCGGGCGGCACGGTGTCGTGCACCGGTGCCAGCCCGAAGCCGAGGGCCGCGCCGCCCGCGGCCACGATCCGGGAGACGTAGTCGTCGAAGTACGTGCCCGCCTCCGCCGCCTGCGGGATGTGCACCCCGGCCGTCAGCAGCAGCTCCCCGCCCAGCAGATACGGGTACGGGTCGGCCATCTCCGAGGTGTGCGCCCCGTGGATCACCAGGGACGGACCGGACGGGCCCGCGATCTGGCGCAGGGCGAGGTCCTCCCGGGCCAGCAGGGCCGAGAGCGCGACCGGTGGGGTCGGTGGGACGGCTGGGGCGACCGGTTCCGGCATGGTGTGCGTTACCTCCATCCAGCCCCGTTCATATGGATGAAACGTACACTTCGCAGTCGCTTTCCGGCCACCTAGTGTCAGGTCGGACCGGCAGCCGCGGGTACGGGCGGATGTCCCCGCGATCCGCTGCCGGCACGTCCCCGTTGCAACCCGCACGACACGCCACCGGATGTGCGCGAAGGAGGGCCCCACATGGCCGTCGACTACACAGTGATCGTCGTCTATCTCGCCGGCATGCTGGCCATGGGCTGGTGGGGCATGCGCCGCGCCAAGTCCAAGAGCGAGTTCCTGGTGGCCGGCCGTCGCCTCGGGCCCGCCATGTACTCCGGCACCATGGCCGCGATCGTCCTCGGCGGCGCGTCCACCATCGGCGGCGTCGGGCTCGGCTACCAGTACGGCCTCTCCGGCGCGTGGATGGTCTTCACCATCGGCCTCGGTCTGCTGGCCCTGTCGGTCTTCTTCTCGGCGCGCATCGCCCGCCTGAAGGTCTACACGGTCTCCGAGATGCTGGACCTCAGATACGGCGGCCGCGCGGGCGTGATCTCCGGCCTGGTCATGTGGGCCTACACCCTCATGCTCGCGGTGACGTCCACCATCGCGTACGCCACCATCTTCGACGTCCTCTTCGACATGAACCGGACCGTCGCGATCATCCTCGGCGGCTCGATCGTCGTCGCGTACTCGACGCTGGGCGGCATGTGGTCGATCACCCTCACCGACATGGTGCAGTTCGTGGTCAAGACGATCGGCGTGCTCCTGCTGCTCCTGCCCATCGCGGTGGTCAAGGCGGGCGGCTTCTCCGCGATGAAGGCCAAACTGCCGACCACGTACTTCGACCCGCTGGGCATCGGCGGCGAGACGATCTTCACCTACGTGCTGATCTACACCTTCGGCATGCTGATCGGCCAGGACATCTGGCAGCGCGTGTTCACCGCCCGCGGCGACAGGACGGCGAAGTGGGGCGGCACGGTCGCCGGTACCTACTGCCTCGCCTACGCCCTCGCCGGCGCTGTGATCGGCACGGCGGCCAAGGTGCTCTACCCCAAGCTGGGCAGCCCGGACGACGCGTTCGCCACCATCGTCAAGGACGAACTGCCCGTCGGTGTGCGCGGCCTGGTGCTGGCCGCCGCCCTCGCCGCCGTGATGTCGACGTCCTCCGGCGCCCTGATCGCGTGCGCAACCGTCGCCAACAACGACATCTGGTCGCGGCTGCGGGGCGTGGTCAGGTCCTCCGGCGAGGAGCACGACGAGGTCCGGGGCAACCGGGTCTTCATCCTGATCATGGGCGTCGGGGTGATCGGCACCGCGATCGCGCTGAACAACGTGGTCGAGGCCCTGACGGTCGCCTACAACCTCCTCGTCGGCGGCCTGCTCGTGCCCATCCTCGGCGGCCTGCTGTGGAAGCGCGGCACCGCGCAGGGCGCGCTGGCCTCCGTGGTCGTCGGCGGCCTCGCCGTGATCGGTCTGATGGCCGGCTACGGCATCCTCGCCAATGAGCCCGTCTACTACGGCCTGCTCGCCTCCCTCGTCGCCTACGTCGCCGTCTCCCTGGCGACCAGGCCCACCGACGAGGCCGTCCTCGCCGCCTGGCGGGAACGCCTCGCGGGACGGTCCCCCGAACTCGCGTCCGAACCGGTAGCGGCTCACCAGTAGAGTCGTACGGAAAGCATGAAAGCGCGATGAAGCGCCAGAAAGAAGGCATTTGACCATGAGCAGCAACGAGACGCCCCGCGGCCCCGTCGACTCCTCCCGCGTCCCGCGGTACGCCGGCCCCGCGACCTTCGCCCGGCTGCCCCGCCTCGACGAGGTCGGCACCGCCGACGTCGCCGTGGTGGGCGTGCCGTTCGACTCCGGCGTCTCGTACCGGCCGGGCGCCCGCTTCGGCGGCAACGCGATCCGCGAGGCGTCCCGGCTGCTGCGTCCCTACAACCCGGCGCAGGACGCCTCCCCCTTCGCCCTCGCGCAGGTCGCGGACGGCGGCGACATCGCCGTGAACCCGTTCAACATCAACGAGGCCGTGGAGACCATCGAGGCGGCGGCCGACGACCTCCTGGGTACGGGCGCCCGCCTGATGACCCTGGGCGGCGACCACACCATCGCGCTGCCGCTGCTGCGCTCGGTGGCGAAGAAGCACGGCCCGGTGGCCCTGCTCCACTTCGACGCCCACCTGGACACCTGGGACACCTACTTCGGCGCCGAGTACACCCACGGCACCCCGTTCCGCCGCGCGGTGGAGGAGGGCATCCTCGACACGTCGGCCCTGTCCCACGTCGGCACCCGAGGCCCGCTGTACGGCAAGCAGGACCTCACCGACGACGAGAAGATGGGCTTCGGCATCGTCACCTCGGCGGACGTCTACCGCCGCGGCGCCGACGAGGTGGCCGACCAGCTCCGCCAGCGGATCGGCGACCGTCCGCTGTACATCTCCATCGACATCGACTGCCTCGACCCGGCCCACGCCCCGGGCACCGGCACCCCGGAGGCGGGCGGCATGACCTCCCGCGAGCTCCTGGAGATCCTGCGCGGGCTGGCGTCCTGCAACCTGGTGTCGGCGGACGTCGTGGAGGTCGCCCCCGCGTACGACCACGCGGAGATCACCTCGGTGGCGGCCTCCCACACGGCCTACGAACTGACCACCATCATGAGCCGCCAGATCGCGGCGGCCCGGAAGGACGCGTAAGCGAAGTGACTCACGACCACGACCTGGTGCTCCGCCCGACCGAGGCACAGATCTCGACCGCGCTGAACCCTCCTCCCGGGCGCACCGGCGGAGACCTGGTCGTGGAAACCCTGGCCGGGCTGGGCGCGACCACCGTCTTCGGCCTGCCCGGCCAGCACGCCCTCGGCATGTTCGACGCCCTGCGTCGCTCGTCGCTGCGCTACATCGGCCTGCGGGTGGAGAACAACGCGGGCTTCGCGGCCGACGCGTACGGCCGGCTCACCGGTGAGGCGGCCCCGCTGCTGCTCTCGACCGGGCCGGGCGCGCTGACCTCGCTGGCCGCGCTCCAGGAGGCCGCCGCGGCCTCCTCCCCGGTGCTGGCGATCAGCAGCCAGATCCCGACCGCTGGGCTGGGCGGCGGCCGCCACGGCTACCTCCACGAGCTCCCCGACCAGGCGGCCTCGTTCCGGGGCGTGGTCAAGTCGGTCCACACCGTCCGCACCCAGTCCCAGATCCCGTCGGCGATCGCCGAGGCGTGGAAGTCGGCGCTCTCCGCTCCGCACGGCCCGGTGTGGGTGGAGATCCCCCAGGACGTGCTGCTCTCCCCGACCCCGCTGCCCGTGGTGACGACGATGGACGCCACCCCGGACGACCTGGTCCCACGCCCCGAACTCACGGCGGTCGCGGCGGACCTGCTGTCCCGCGCGGCCCGCCCGGCGATCATCGCGGGCGGCGGAGTCGTACGGGCGGACGCGTCCGGGAAGCTGAAGGCGCTGGCGGAGAAGCTGGACGCCCCGGTGGTGACCACCTTCGGCGGCAAGGGCGCCTTCCCCTGGACCCACCCCCTCTCCCTCCAGTCCTGGCTGGAGGACCGCCACACCACGGACGTCCTGGAGGACGCCGACGTACTCCTCGTCGTCGGCTCGGGCCTCGGCGAACTCTCCTCGAACTACCACACGTTCAAGCCGCGCGGCCGAGTGATCCAGATCGAGGCCGACCTCGGCAAGCTGGAGTCCAACCACCCGGCTCTCGGCATCCACGCGGACGCCCGCCTCGCCCTCCAGGCCCTGCTGGAGACGGTGGAGGAACGTGCCGACGAGTCGGCGCCGGAGCGGGTGCGGGAGCTGCTCGCCAAGGTCGCGGACCGCATCGCGGCCCAGGAACTCACCCTGGAACAGGACGTACTGGCCGCCGTCCGCCGCGCCCTGCCCGCCGGCTCCCCGTCGTTCTGGGACATGACGATCCTGGCGTACTGGGCCTGGTCGGCCTTCGACCCCCGGGGCACGAACACCATGCACTCCGCCCAGGGAGCCGGCGGCCTCGGTTACGGCTTCCCGGCGGCCCTTGGCGCGGCGGCGGCCGACCCCACCCGCCCCGTCCTGGCGGTCTCCGGCGACGGCGGCGCCCTCTACTCCATCGCCGAGCTGGCCACGGCCCGCCAGTACGACCTGCCGGTCACCTGGCTGATCGTCGACGACGGCGGCTACGGCATCCTCCGCGAGTACATGACCGACGCCTTCGGCCAGGCGACGGCGACGGAATTGACCCGCCCGGACTACGTGGCCCTGGCGGAGTCCTTCGGCGTCCCGGGCGTCCTGACGACCCCGGAAACCCTGGAGGCGGACCTCACCAAGGCGCTGGCGGCGCCGGGCCCGTCGGTGGTCGTACTCCCGGCGCTGCTGAGGATGTTCGCGCCCACGCACCTGGGCGGCAGCGGCGACTGAGAGCCGCTGACCCGGGGCGCGGAGAAGCCGTCAGGTCAGCAGGCCGGGATACTTCTCGCGGTACTCGGCCAGCTGGGCGTCGTAACCCGCCCGGTGCTCCGCGAGCTCGTCGTCGTTGATGTTGCCCGGTGGGACCGGCCCGGCCGTCAGGAAGCCCGGTATCGATCGGAATACCTCTGATGCGGCCTTCCAGTGCTCTCCGCCGCTTTGCCGGCGAGCCGCCGTGAGCACCTCGTACAGGTCGCCCTTGACGCGCCTCACGCGGATCTCCGGGCTGTCCTTCGCGTTCGGCGCCGCGTCCGGGGTGAGCAGTTCTCGGTCCACCCGGGCGAGGAAGCGCAGCACGGCCAATGCCGCGAACAGGCGCCCCGACTGCTTCAGCTGACCTTCCGTCTGCGGCATGGGTGAATCATTGCCACCCGTTCCGGCGACCACACGTACAACCGTCACCCGTCCCGGTGAGTCAACGCATGCATGACTTCCCGCACATCCGTACGCGCCGGAGCGCTGGCGGCCGCCCTCGGCGCCGTGGTGCTCATACCGGCGGTCGCCGCCACCCCGGCCGCGGCGGCGACCGCGCCCACCGTCAGCTGTACGTCCGCCAAGGCGGGCCTGGCCGACAAGCTGAAGAAGGACATCACCGCCGCGCTCGCGAACCGCAGGGGCACCGTCGCGATCGGCCTGTACGACCGGTCGACCAAGACCACCTGCACCCTGCGCGCCACCACCGCCTACGACTCGGCCAGCACCGTCAAGGTCACCGTGCTGGCCACGCTGCTGTGGGACGCCAAGAAGCACAACCGGTACCTGACCGACCGTGAGGCCTCGCTCGCCAAGGCCATGATCACCAAGTCGGACAACACCGCGACCAGCACGCTGTGGAAGCAGCTGGGCATGACGAAGATCAAGGGCTTCCTGTCCGCCGCCGGGATGACGAGGACGGTCCCCGGCGCGAACGGCTACTGGGGGCTGACCCAGGAGAACGTCACCGACGAGCAGAAGCTGCTCAAGCTCGTCACCGCCAAGAACACCGTGCTGAGCGACAACTCCCGCGCCTACATCCTCAAGCTGATGAACCAGGTCATCTCCTCGCAGCGCTGGGGCACGCCGGCCGGGGCACCGTCCACGGTCACCGTGCACGTCAAGAACGGCTGGCTGCAGCGCGCCACGCACGGCTGGCGGGTGCACAGCCTCGGCACCTTCGACGGCGGCGGCCACGACTACATGATGTCCGTGCTGACGCAGGACAACAGCACCATGAGCTACGGCGTCACCACCATCCAGAACGTCGCCAAGGCCATCCACAAGGACCTGGTGCCGACGACGGCCGCCGTGGCGCGCTACACCCCGACGAGCACACCGAGCGAGGCGCACGTGGCGGTGCCGCCGCAGGGCTGAAGCGGCTCCGTTACTCGTGGGTACGGCCCTGGTGCCCGGCCCCGTTTTGTTGCGGGGGGATGAAATCCGCACGCCCCGGCGTTGGTGCCTTCCGGTAGAGCAGGACGACAGGGAGGCACCGGCGTGACAGCGCAACGGGGATGGGCACGGCGGCTGGCGGGCTACGCCTGGCGGTATCCGAAGGACGTGGTCCTCGCCCTCGGCTCCTCCCTCGGTGGCATGGCCGTCATGGCCGTCGTCCCGCTGTTCACCAAGGTGATCATCGACGATGTGATCGGCGCCCACACCCGCTCCATGGCCGTGTGGGCCGGGGCCCTGCTCGGCGCGGCCGTCCTGGTCTACGTCTTCACCTACATCCGCCGCTACTACGGCGGACGGCTCGCCCTCGACGTCCAGCACGACCTGCGGACCGAGATGTACGGCACGATCACCCGCCTCGACGGCCGCCGCCAGGACGAGCTGTCCACCGGGCAGGTGGTCGGCCGGGCCACCAGCGACCTCCAGCTCATCCAGGGCCTGCTCTTCATGCTCCCGATGACCATCGGGAACGTCCTGCTCTTCCTGATCTCCCTGGTGATCATGGCGTGGCTGTCGCTGCCGCTGACCCTGGTCGCCCTGGCCGTGGCCCCGGCCCTGTACGCGATCGCCAAGCGCAGCCGCAGCAAGCTCCACCCCGCCACCTGGTACGCCCAGGCCCAGGCCGCGGCCGTGGCCGGCGTGGTGGACGGCGCGGTGAGCGGTGTCCGCGTGGTGAAGGGGTTCGGGCAGGAGGAGCAGGAGACCGGGAAGCTGCGCGAGGTCGGCCGCCGGCTCTTCGCGGGGCGACTGCGCACCATCCGGCTGAACAGCAGGTTCACCCCGGCCCTGCAGGCCGTGCCCGCCCTCGGCCAGGTCGCCATGCTCGCCCTCGGCGGCTGGCTGGCCGTGCGCGGCCACATCACCCTCGGCACCTTCGTCGCCTTCTCCACCTACCTGGCCCAGCTCGTCGGCCCGGTCCGCATGCTCGCCGTGGTGCTCACCGTCGGGCAGCAGGCCCGGGCCGGCACCGAGCGCGTGCTGGAGCTGATCGACACCGAGCCGACCATGAAGGACGGCACGAAGACCCTCCCGGCCGACGCGCCGGCGACCGTCGAGTTCGACGACGTGTCGTTCGGCTACGACCGTGCCCCCGGCAAGACCAGCCCCGTCCTGGACGGGCTCAGCTTCGAGATCCGGTCCGGTGAGACCCTGGCCGTCGTCGGCTCCTCCGGCTCCGGCAAGTCCACCGTGTCCCTGCTCCTGCCGCGCTTCTACGACGTCACCGGGGGCGCCGTCCTGATCGGCGGGCACGATGTGCGCGAGCTGACCCTGGACTCGCTCAGGGCCGCGATCGGCCTGGTCCCCGAGGACTCGTTCCTCTTCTCCGACACCGTCCGCGCGAACATCGCCTACGGCCGCCCGGCCGCCACCCAGGAGGAGATCGAGGCCGCCGCCCGCGCCGCCCAGGCGGACCGGTTCATCGCCGAGCTGCCCGGGGGCTACGACACCACGGTCGGCGAGCACGGCCTCACCCTCTCCGGCGGCCAGCGCCAGCGCGTCGCGCTCGCCCGCGCCCTGCTCACCGACCCCCGTCTGCTGGTCCTGGACGACGCCACCTCCGCCGTGGACGCCCGCGTGGAGCACGAGATCCACGAGGCGCTGAAGCACGTGATGGAGGGCCGTACGACCCTGCTCATCGCCCACCGCCGCTCCACCCTGAACCTCGCCGACCGCATCGCCGTCCTGGACGGCGGCCGGCTCGCCGACCTCGGCACCCACGAGGAACTGCAGGCGCGCTGCGCCCTGTACCGCCGGCTGCTGACCGACCCCGACGAGCTGGGCGGCGTCTCCCCGGGCCACACCGACCCCGCCGAGCCGCAGGAGGACACCAGCCTGCGCGAGGAACTGGACGCCGAGTTCGACGCCGAGGCCGGCATCACCCCCCGGCTGTGGACGGGCGAGCGCCGGCCCAGGGACGCGGCCATGGCCGGCACCCCCGCCACCCCCGAACTCCTCGCCCAGGTCGAGGCGCTGCCCCCGGCCACCGACACCCCCGACGTCGACGAGGCCCGCGCGGTGCGCGCCGAGCGGTCGTACGGCCTGCGCCGCCTGCTGCACGGCTTCGGCCTGCCGCTGCTGGTCAGCCTGCTGCTGGTCGCCGTGGACGCGGGCGCGGGTCTGCTGCTGCCGGTGCTGATCCGGCACGGCATCGACCAGGGCGTCAGCAGGGCGGCCCTGGGCGCGGTGTGGGCGGCGTCGCTGCTGGGCCTGCTCATCGTGCTGGTGCAGTGGGCCGCCCAGATCGGCGAGACCCGGATGACCGGCCGCACCGGCGAGCGCGTGCTGTACGCGCTGCGGCTGAAGATCTTCGCCCAGCTCCAGCGGCTCGGCCTCGACTACTACGAGCGCGAGCTGACCGGCCGGATCATGACCCGGATGACGACGGACGTCGACGCCCTGTCCACCTTCCTGCAGACCGGCCTGGTCACCGCGTTCGTCTCGGTCGTCACCTTCTTCGGCATCATGGCCGCCCTGCTGGTGCTCGACGTACAGCTCGCCCTGGTCGTCTTCGCCACCCTGCCCCCGCTGATCGTCGCCACCTTCTTCTTCCGCCGGGCCAGCGTGAAGGCCTACGAACTCGCCCGTGAACGGGTGTCGCTGGTCAACGCGGACCTGCAGGAGTCGGTGGCCGGGCTCAGGATCGTGCAGGCGTTCCGGCGCGAGCCGGACGGCGCGCGGCGGTTCGCCGAGCGCAGCGACAGCTACCGCGGTGCCCGCATCCGCGGCCAGTGGCTGATCTCGGTCTACTTCCCCTTCGTCCAGCTGCTGTCCTCGGTCGCCGCGGCCGCCGTGCTGATCACCGGCGCCGGCCGGGTGGAGGCGGCCACGCTCACCACGGGCGCGCTGGTGGCGTACCTGCTGTACATCGACCTGTTCTTCGCCCCGGTCCAGCAGCTCTCCCAGGTCTTCGACGGCTACCAGCAGGCCACCGTCTCCCTCGGCCGCATCCAGGAGCTGCTGCGCGAGCCGACCTCCACCGGCTCCGCCGACGAGCCCCGCGAGGTCGGCTCCCTGCGCGGCGACATCGCCTTCGAGGACGTGCGCTTCGCCTACGGCGCCGACGAGGAGGCGCTGACCGGCATCGACCTGACGATCCCGGCCGGACAGACGGTCGCCTTCGTCGGCGAGACCGGGGCCGGCAAGTCGACGCTGGTGAAGCTGGTGGCCCGGTTCTACGACCCCACCTCCGGCCGGGTCACGGCCGACGGCATGGATCTGCGCGCCCTGGACCTGACCTCGTACCGGCACCGCCTCGGAGTGGTCCCGCAGGAGGCGTACCTCTTCCCGGGCACCGTCCGGGACGCCATCGCCTACGGCCGCCCCGACGCCACCGACGCCGAGGTCGAGGCCGCGGCGCGGGCGGTCGGCGCGCACGAGATGATCGCCACGCTCGACGGCGGCTACCTGCACGAGGTCGCCGAGCGCGGCCGCAACCTCTCGGCCGGCCAGCGCCAGCTCATCGCGCTCGCCCGCGCCGAACTGGTCGACCCGGACGTCCTGCTCCTCGACGAGGCCACGGCCGCCCTGGACCTGGCCACCGAGGCCCAGGTCAACCAGGCCACCGACCGGCTGGCGGGCCGCCGTACCACGCTGGTGGTCGCGCACCGGCTGACCACGGCCGCGCGCGCCGACCGGGTGGTGGTCATGGACCACGGCCAGGTGGTGGAGGACGGCACCCACGACGAACTCCTGGCCCGTGACGGCCGGTACGCCGAGCTGTGGCGGACGTTCGTCGGCCAGTCCGAACCGGAGGAGCCGGTCGGCGCCAGCCGCTGAGCACCCCGGAGGGCCAACTCGTCGACGGCCGTGCAACCATCCGACACATGTCGTGCGTCCGTACATCAGTACGGTCGTCGGTGACGTATGCCGGGGACGTATGACCGCGGTACGGGGAGGACGACGATGGACTGTGGTGCGATACGCCGGCGTCTGGCGCTCGGCGCGGCCGTGCTGGCCGCCTCCGGCGCGCTCGCGCTCGCGGTGCCCGGCGCCGCCCAGGCGGCCCCGGCCGGCTCCTGCGCCGGCCACGAGGTTCGCACCCTGCCCTTCAGCGCCGGCGTCGTGCACGTCTACAAGCGCAACGGCTACGTCTGCGCCGTCACCGTGGCCCGGCACTCCGGCGCCAGACGCCTGATGTCCGTCAGCGTCCAGGCCCGCGGCAACCGGCCGGTCGTGGACGCGGGCCGGTTCAAGCACCACGCCGGCCCGGTGACCGTGCACGCCGGGCAGCGCTGTGTGTGGGTGCGGGGCTCGGTGGGCCGCGCCTCGGTCAGCTCCGGCTGGTTCCTGTGCTGAACCCCTGAACCGTACGGCCAGGTAAACCGCAGATCCACCTAAATCGCACAACCCCCTCTGGTGTCACGGCAGTTGCTCCGCTAGCTTCCGGCGCACATCTGTCTCACAGGGGAGAGTGCGCATGCGCAAGGCGCTCAGATGGCTGCTGGCGCTCACGGTGTTCATAGGCACGCTGAGCACAGCGGGCGCGGCCACCGCCGCCCAGTCCGAGCCCGACATCAAGGACCGGCTCCTGGCGATACCCGGCATGAGCCTGGTCCAGGAGAAGCCGTACCCCGGCTACCGGTACTTCGTCCTGAACTACACCCAGCCGGTCGATCACCGGCACCCGTCCAAGGGCACCTTCCAGCAGCGGATCACCGTGCTGCACAAGGACACCAGCCGCCCGACGGTCTTCTACACCGGCGGCTACAACGTCTCCACGACCCCGTCCCGCCGGGAACCCACCCAGATCGTGGACGGCAACCAGGTCTCCCTGGAGTACCGCTTCTTCACGCCGTCCCGGCCCGCGCCGGCCGACTGGTCCAAGCTGGACATCTGGCAGGCGGCCAGTGACCAGCACCGGGTCTACCAGGCCCTGAAGCCGGTCTACTCCGCCAACTGGCTGGCCACCGGCGGCTCCAAGGGCGGCATGACGGCCACCTACTTCGAGCGGTTCTACCCGCACGACATGGACGGCGTGATCGCGTACGTCGCCCCCAACGACGTCGTCAACAAGGAGGACTCGGCCTACGACCGGTTCTTCGCGGGCGTCGGCACCAAGGAGTGCCGGGACCGGCTGAACGCCGTCCAGCGGGAAGCGCTGGTGCGCCGCGAGCCGCTGGAGAAGAGGTACGCGCAGTACGCCGCCGACAACGGCTACACCTTCGACACCATCGGCGGCCTGGACAAGGCCTACGAGGCGGTCGTCCTCGACTACGTCTGGGGCTTCTGGCAGTACAGCCTGCTGAAGGACTGCGACACGATCCCCGCCGACGCGGCGACCGCGGCCGACGACGCGATCTGGGACTCGGTCGACACCATCTCCGGCTTCTCCGCCTACACCGACCAGGGCCTGGAGACGTACACGCCGTACTACTACCAGGCGGGCACCCAACTGGGCGCGCCCACCATCCACTTCCCGTACATCGAGAAGAAGCTGATCCGCTACGGCTACCAGCCGCCGCGCGACTTCGTGCCCCGCTCCATCCCGATGCGCTTCCAGCCGGACGCGATGCGGGACGTGGACACCTGGGTCAGGCAGCACGCCCGGCACATGCTCTACGTCTACGGCGAGAACGACCCGTGGGGTTCGGAGCGGTTCCGCCTCGGCCCGGGCGCCCGTGACTCGTACGTCTTCACCGCCCCCGGCATGAACCACGGGGCCAATGTGGCGGGCCTGGTGCCCGACCAGAAGGCGCTGGCCACGGCCCGCATCCTGGAGTGGGCGGGCGTAGCGTCCGCCGCGGTCCAGGCGGACCCGTCCGCGGCCAGGCCGCTGGCCGGCCACGACGCGAAGCTGGACGTACGGGACGTGGAGCGCGAGCCCGCGCTGCGCCCCTGACCCACCGGTGCCGGTCCCTCGACACGGAGGGGCCGGCACCGCCGGACGGGGGACGACAGCGCCCGGCCGCCCGGTGTCACCTCCGCCAGAACAGGTGGTGCGTCACGCCGCTCGGGCTGGGCACGACCTCGAGGTGGAAGCGGTCGAGCAGCTCCTCCGGTGACTCCCAGAGCCGGAGCCCGGATCCGAACTTCACCGGCGAGACCGCCACGTGCAGGGTGTCCACCAGGTCGGCGTCGAGGAACTGCCGGACGGTGGTGACCCCGCCGCCGAGCCGGACGTCCTTGCCCCGCGCCGCCTCGCGCGCCCGCTCCAGGACCGCCGCCGGATCGCCGCCGACGAAGTGGAACGTGGTGTCCGAGAGCGTGAACGAGGGACGCCGGTGGTGGGTCATGACGAACACCGGCGTGTGGAACGGGGGTTCGTCACCCCACCAGCCGCGCCAGTCGTGGTCGTGCCAGGGCCCGCGCTGCGGTCCGAACTTGTTGCGGCCCATGATCTCCGCCCCGATGCCGTGGGCGAAGTCCCGCGTGAAGTAGTCGTCGAGCCCCCGGCTGCCCCCGGGGTCGGTGCGATTGGGCCAGCTCGCCGTCGCGCCGGCCCAGCCGAAGAGCCTTTCGGCACCGGCGAGACCGAACGGCCGCTCGAAACTCTGGTCCTCGCCGGCGGCGATCCCGTCACTGGAGACATTGAAGTTCTGCACCCTCAGAAGTTGAGCCATGGTTCCTCCCGCGTCATCGGCAACTGTGGTGCAGACTCCCCGGGCCGGAGAAACTCACCGGTGCGGGCCGTGGAAACTCACCCGTGCGGTCGTCCGCCCGAACGGAACCCGTCGCCACCGGCGGCCGTCCAACGCTCAGGCCGCCGGACGAGTCCGCGGTGCGGTGCCGGCCCTCGGACGCGAGACCGGCGCACCCTCTCCGCCGCACCGGGCCGGGCGGCCGCCGCCGTCGGCGCCACCCCCTCCCAAGCGCCGGCGGCGGCCTCACCCCCGCTTCCTGTGCGTTCCCTTGACGGAAAGAAACTTCCCGGATATTGGTGGCTCCTTGGAAGTTTCCTTCAGCGGTTCTCCTCCGGAAGGAGCACGCGTGCACGACAGCAGCACGGGAAGCACGGGAAACACCCCGCGGCCGTCCAGACGGACCGTTCTCGCCGCCACCGCGGGCATCACGGCCGCGCTGACCGTACCGGCCACCGCCCACGCCGCCGCCTCCGGCGACACCAGGCTGCGCGCCCTCATCTCCCGCATGTCGCTGGAGGAGAAGGTCGGCCAGCTCTTCGTGATGCGGGTCTACGGCCACTCCGCCACCGCCCCCGACCAGGCCGACATCGACGCCAACCTCGCTGAGATCGGGGTCCGCACGGCCGCCGAGCTGATCGCGAAGTACCGGGTCGGCGGCATCATCTACTTCACCTGGGCCCACAACACCAGGAACCCGCACCAGATCGCCGACCTGTCCAACGGCATCCAGAAGGCCTCCCTGGAGCAGTCCCGCGGCCTGCCGGTGCTCATCGCCACCGACCAGGAGCACGGCATCGTCTGCCGGGTGGGCCGGCCGGCCACGCTGTTCCCGGGCGCGATGGCGATCGGGGCGGGCGGCCGCCCCGCCGACGCCCACACCCTCGGCCGCGTCTCCGGCGCCGAACTCCGCGCGATGGGCATCAACCAGGACTACAGCCCGGACGCCGACGTGAACGTCAACCCGGCCAACCCGGTCATCGGCGTACGGTCCTTCGGGGCCGACCCGCAGGCGGTGGCCCGGCTGGTCGCCGCCGAGGTGAAGGGCTATCAGGCCTCCCGGGTCGCGGCGACGGCCAAGCACTTCCCCGGTCACGGGGACACCGCCGTCGACAGCCACACCGGCTTCCCGGTCATCACGCACAGCCGGGAGCTGTGGGAGAGGCTGGACGCGGTGCCCTTCCGGGCCGCGATCGCGGCGGGCATCGATTCGATCATGACCGCGCACCTGCAGTTCCCGGCCCTCGACGACGCCGGCGACCCGGCCACCCTCTCCCACCCGATCCTCACCGGCATCCTGCGCGGCGAACTCGGCTACGACGGTGTCGTGGTCACCGACTCGCTCGGCATGGAGGGCGTGCGCACCAAGTACGGCGACGACCGGGTGCCGGTGCTCGCCCTGAAGGCCGGTGTCGACCAGCTCCTCAACCCGCCGTCGCTGGACGTGGCGTGGCACGCCGTCCTCAAGGCCGTCCAGGACGGCGAGCTGACCGAGGCCCGGCTGGACGAATCGATCCTGCGCATCCTGCGGCTGAAGGCCGGGCTCGGACTCCTCGACCGGCCGCCCTACGTCACCGGGGCCGGCGTCGACCGCACGGTGGGCACCAAGGCCCATTTGGCCGCCGCCGACCGGATCGCCGAGCGCACCACGACCCTGCTCGTCAACGAGGACCACATCCTGCCGCTCGACCGCCGTGACCGGCCCAGGGTCCTCGTCGTCGGCGCCGACCCGGCGTCCCCGTCCGGCACCACCGGCCCGCCCACCACGGTCCTGGCGGCCGCCCTCACCGAACTCGGCTTCACCGCCACTGCCCTGTCCACCGGCACCGCGCCCTCCGCGACGGTCATCGGCAAGGCGGTGACGGCCGCGCGGGACGCCGACGCGGTGGTCGTGGCCACGTACAACGTGACGGCGGGCAGCAGCCAGCGGACCCTGGTGGAGCAGTTGCTCGACACCGGCAAACCGGTGGTGGCCGTCGCCGTCCGGAACCCCTACGACGTCGCCCAGCTTCCCGCCGTCAAGGGATTCCTGGCGACCTACTCCTGGACCGACGTCGAACTGCGGGCCGCCGCACGGGTGATCGCCGGCCGGGTGGCACCGCACGGCAGGCTCCCGGTGCCGGTGCAGCGGGCGGACGATCCGACGCAGGTGCTGTACCCCCTGGGATACGGACTGACGTACTAGACGTACGCCGCGTATCGGACGCAAACGCCCATGAAGGGCGGAAAGCATCCCGCGTGTCCGGCGTGGCCCGAGTCCGGGGCCACGCCGGACGGGGCGCCTGGGGGGAGCCGGCCGTCCCCGGGTGGCGCCGGGAAGCTGCCGGGCCGCTCTCAGGGCGCCTCCGGAACGGTGCGTGCCCCAGCCCCTTCCCGCAGTTCGGGAGTCGCCGCCGCGACCGCCGCCACCGCGAGGACGCACATCAAACCGCCGCTGACCAGCGCCGTCGTCCCGGAACTGAAGCCCGCGAGGAGACCGCCGCGCACATTGCCGAGGCTGGGGCCCGCCTGGCCGACGATCTGCTCGGCCGCCGTGACCCGGCCGAGCAGCGCGTCCGGGGTGCGGGTCTGCACGATCGTGGAGCGGGAGACGACCGCGGTGGCGTCCGCCGCCCCCGCGAGGGTGAGCAGGGCGAGGCCGGCCCAGGGGCTGGTCGACAGCCCGAACAGGACCATCGCCGCGCCCCAGGTGCCGGAGGCGCACAGCATCACCGTGCCCGGCTTGCCGAGCCGGGTCAGCGAGCCGGACAGGGCCGCCGCCGCGACACCGCCCACCGCCAGGGCCGACAGGAACAGGCCGAGGGTGCGCGGGTCGTCGCCGAACCGCTCGGCGTTGACCAGCGGGAACAGGCTGACCGGGAAGGACAGCACGGTGGCTGCCAGGTCCGTGATCAGCGCGCCCCGCACCACCCGGTGCCCGGCCAGGAACCGCAGCCCGTCCAGCACCCCGTGCACCCCCGCCCGCGACGGCTCGCCCTCCGGCGGCAGCGCGGGCAGCCCGAAGGCACCGTAGAAGGCGAGCCCAAAGCTGAGCGCGTCCAGCAGATAGCAGGCGCCGATGCCCAGCCGGCCCAGCAGCACACCGGCCAGGGCGGGACCGATCAGCATCATCGTCTGGCCGGTGACCAGGTTCAGGGCGAGCCCGGCGGGCACCTGCTCCTGGGGCAGCAGCCGGGGGACGAACACCCCGGCCGCCGGGGCGCCGAGCGCTCCGAAGGCCGACTGCGCGGCGACCAGCGCGAGGACCGCCACCACCGGGACATGCCCGGTGAACCCCTGCACGGCCAGCAGCAGCGAGCAGACGGCCTGGCCCACGGTGGCCACCAGATAGATCCGGCGCCGGTCCGTCCGGTCCACCCACGCACCCGCGAACAGCCCGAACACCACCAGCGGCAACGCCTGCGCCAGCCCCACCGCGCCGGTCCACGCCGTGCTGCGGGTCATGTCCCACACCTGGTACATGACCGTCACCATGGTCATGAACCCGCCGAGCACGGACACGGTCCGGCCGATCAGCAACCGCCGGAAGACGGGTGAGGTGCGCAGCGGCGTCACGTCGATGAGCGAGCGGCTGAGTCTCACGAGAGCGAACGGGGACGCAAGGGCTGCTGAATCACCGAGGGAGGCTAACCGCTCACCGCGGACCCGGCCAGCGATTTTCCCGTCGCCCGACCGCCTTCCCCACACCGCCGGCCCCGGCGCGGGACACCCACGCGTGCGGTGTGCGGGGGGACTTCAGCGCCGGGGCCGTTGGCGGCGGGACCGGTCGGACTGCCTCGCCGAGCGGGTGTCCGGGGTGGTGGTACCAGGGGCCGGCAGCTCGGGGAGTGGCGCGCCGAGCCGTGGCCGGCCGCCCGGTGCGGGGCGCTCGCCCATGGGGTGGGCGGTGAGACGTCCGCACCGGGCGGCCGTGGACGGGTTCGGTTCGGTCAGGCCGCCTCGCCGAGCAGGCGTACGAGGTGGTCGCGGCCCGCGGCCAGCAGGTCGGGGAGCGGGGTGGCGGACTCGTGCCAGCGCTTCTCGTACTCCCAGCACAGCCAGCCGTCCCAGCCGTTGCGGCACAGGACGTCCACGCACTCGGTGAGCGGCAGGACGCCCGCGCCGAGCGGCAGCGGGGTGCTGTCCTCGGCCGAGGCGATGTCCTTGACCTGGACGTAGCCGAGGTGCGGGGCGAGCGCCGCGTAGCTGTCGGCGGGCTGCTCGCCGCCCAGCCAGGTGTGCATCACGTCCCACAGCGCGCCCACCTGCCGGTGCCCGACCGGGCCCAGCACGCGGATCACGTCGGCGCCGGTGCGGTGCGAGTCATGGGTCTCCAGCAGGATCCGGACGCCGAGCGCGGCGGCGTCCTCTGCGGCGGTACCGAGCCGCCGGGCGGCGAGGGCGTCGGACTCCTCGCGGGGCTGGTCCGGATCGCCCCCGGGGAAGACCCGGACGAACGGGGCGCCCAGATCGTGGGCGAGTTGCAGGAGCAGTCGGATGTCGTTGAGGACGGGGGCGTCGTCGCCGGGCGCGGCGACGCGTGTGTATCCGGCCAGGCCGAGCAGTTCGATTCCGGCCGCTTTGAACAGTGCGGCCGTTTCCGCCCGCTCGGCGGGGGACAGCCCCGGGTGCACGGGCTCCTCGGGATGGGCGCGCAGTTCCACACCGTGGTAACCGTGCGCGGTCGCGAGCGCCAGGACATCGGGGACGGGCAGGCCGGGGACACCGAGAGTGGAGAACGCCAGCTTCATGCTCGGACCCTACTCGTCAGGTGCCCGATCCGCGGAGATCCAACCGCCAGTCCTGGCCGACCAGATCCTTGCCGAAGGAACGGTGCGGCTTCTCGGCGACGAGCACGAAGCCGTGCCGCTGGTAGAGGCGGCGGGCCCCGCTGAGCACGTCGTTGGTCCACAGGACGAGGTCCCGGTAGCCGGCCTCGCGCGCGAAGCCGACGACGGCGCGCACCAGCAGGTCGCCGATCCCGTGCCCGCGCGCGGAGGGCTCGACCAGCAGCAGCCGCAGCCGCGCGGTGGCCGGAGCCGAGTCCCGCACACACATCACGCACCCCACCGCCCGGCCGTCCAGCTCGGCGATCCACACCCGCTCAAGACGCGGGTCGTGGTCCTCGGCGAAGTCGGCGACGATCCGCGCCACCAGCCCCTCGTACTCGGCGTTCCAGCCGTACTCGGCAGCGTACAGAGCACCGTTGCGCCGCACGATCCATCCGAGATCACCGGCCAGCGGCGCGCGCAGCACGCCCCCGCCTTCGTCAGAAGCACTCGAACCCACGACACCGAGCTTAGGCCCGATACCAGTGACTCAGAGGTCGCGCGGGTAGGCGTGGTGGTGCACCCCGGGGTGGCGTCGTTCAGTGGTGTGGAACTCGGTTCACAGGGTGAGGAGTATCCCCGCCGCGGCCGCCGCCCCCAGCGTTCCCACGGCGACGGACAGTCCGGTGTCGAAGCCCACCCGCTTGTCCACCTCGAACGACAGCATCGAGCGCTCCGGGTCCCGCGGGTCATAGGTGACTTCCACGACGTCACCTATTTCCACGGGTGCGACGGAGTACCGGGATGAGCGGACCGCCAGGTCATTCCTGTCTCCTGCGGAATACGCGCAGACCACGCCCACATATCCACCACTGGGCCAGTAATGGTCGACGCATTCACCCTCGACGCGTATACCGGTGGATTCGAGAGGCTTCGCCTTTCGCAAGGCGTGAAGGTTGGTGATCAGCACGAGAGACGAAGCGCACACCATGACAAACAGGAAAATTCTTACCGCGAGCACAGTGAACCCCAGGACGTTATCGGCACGCGCGGACCACGACATGAGCGAGGAATGCCGGCATCCGGGAGAAGGCCCACAAGACGACTCCGCCGACCAAAGAAGGGGCGCGGGGAACTGCGCGACCAGCCCCCACCAACCCGCACCCGCCCAAGCGCCCAAGGCCCCGAGCTACTTGGCGCCCCGCGGAACCCCGGAGGACCCCCGCACCATCAACTCCCCCCGCACCGAAGCGATCCCCCCGGGCGGAGCCTCCTCGCGGCCCATGGCGATGCGCCCAGCCCGGGCGCCCGCCTCGGACAGCGGCAACCGCACCGTCGTCAGCGACGGCACCGCGTCGATGCTGAACGGCAGGTCGTCGAAGCCGGCGACCGAAACGTCCTCGGGGATGCGCAGTCCGGACTCCCGCAGCGCGGCACACGCACCCAGCGCGACGGAGTCGTTCGCGGCGACGATCGCCGTCAGGGAGGGGTCCCGGCGCAGCAGTTCCAGCGTGGCCTCGTGACCGGACCGGCGGTCGTAGCGGCCGTACACCGTCCACCGCGGGTCCTCCTCGACGCCGGCCGCCTCGAGCGCCGCGCGGTGGCCCTCCAGCCGGTGCCGGGTGGTGGTGCGCTCCTCGGGGCCCGCGATGTAGCCGAGCCGCCGGTGGCCGAGGCCGATGAGGTGGTCCGTCAGGGCGCGGGCGCCACCGCGGTTGTCGAAGGTCAGCGCGATGGCCCCGGTCTCCGGCGCGGGCGGCCGTCCGCACAGCACCACCCGGGTCCCCGCCTCGGCCAGCTTGCGCAGTTTGGCCGAGACCGCCGCCGCGTGCGGCGCGTTCTCCACGGCCCCGCCGGTCAGCACCACCGCCGCGGCCCGCTGCCGCTGCAGCAGGGTGAGGTACGTCAGCTCCCGCTCCGGCGAGCCGCCGGTGTTGCACACGACCGCCAGCCGCTCACCGCCCGCCCGGCCGCCCGGCCCCCCGATCTCGGCCTGTATCGCGCTCGCCATGATCCCGAAGAACGGGTCCGCGATGTCGTTGACGAGGATGCCCACGAGGTCGGAGGTGGCCGCCGCGAGCGCGCTGGCCGGGCCGTTGAGGACGTAGTCCAGCTCGTCGACCGCCCGCAGCACCCGGTCCCGGGTGGACGCGGCCACCGGGTAGTTGCCGTTCAGCACGCGCGAAACCGTCGCGGGGGAGACCTGGGCGCGGGCAGCCACGTCCGCCAGGGTCACCGTCATCTCGTCGTCCTCCGGTCGCGCGGGGGGTCGCGCATTGGTGCTCGTACGTCCTCGTAGACAGGCCGGGCACGGTCACGGTTCCGTGCGTGCCGAGCAGACCATAAGGCCAACCAGGCAGTTCGTTCGCCCCCTCGAACAACTCGAAGAGGACACGGTCTTGTCCGGACCGCTGTGCAGAGGCTAGCTTCTCATCGTAGAAAGCGCTTGCTGCACTGGTTGATGATGACGACGCCGGCGCCACCGATCAAGGCCTTCCCGGCGTTACGAAGGGGACTCACGTGACACGCAAGACGGTGCGTATCGCCATGAACGGCGTGACCGGACGCATGGGCTACCGCCAGCACCTCGTCCGGTCGATCCTCGCCCTGCGCGAGCAGGGCGGCCTCGACCTCGGCGACGGCACCGTGCTGTGGCCCGAGCCGATCCTGCTCGGCCGCCGCGAGCACGCCCTCAGGGAGATCGCCGACCGGCACGGCCTGGAGCACGTCTCCACCGACCTGGACGCGGTGCTCGCCGACCCGAGCGTCGACATCTACTTCGACTCCCAGGTCACCTCCGCCCGCGAGGAGGCCATCCGGAAGGCGATCGCGGCGGGCAAGCACGTCTACACCGAGAAGCCCACCGCCACCGGACTCGACGGCGCCCTCGAACTCGCCCGGCTGGCCCGGGAGAAGGGCGTCAGGCACGGCGTCGTCCAGGACAAGATCTTCCTGCCCGGACTGCTCAAGCTGAAGCGGCTCGTCGACGGCGGCTTCTTCGGCCGGATCCTGTCCGTCCGGGGCGAGTTCGGCTACTGGGTCTTCGAGGGCGACTGGCAGGAGGCCCAGCGCCCCTCCTGGAACTACCGCGCCGAGGACGGCGGCGGCATCGTCGTCGACATGTTCCCGCACTGGGAGTACGTCCTGCACGAGCTGTTCGGCCGGGTGACCTCCGTCCAGGCCCTGGCCACCACCCATGTCCCGCAGCGCTGGGACGAGAACGGCAAGCCCTACGACGCGACGGCGGACGACGCCGCGTACGGCGTCTTCGAGCTCGAGGGCGGCGCGATCGCCCAGATCAACTCCTCCTGGGCGGTGCGCGTCAACCGCGACGAACTGGTCGAGTTCCAGGTCGACGGCACCGAGGGCTCCGCGGTCGCCGGTCTGCGCAAGTGCCGCGTCCAGCACCGCTCGGCCACCCCCAAGCCGGTCTGGAACCCGGACATCCCCGCCACCGAGGTCTTCCGCGAGCAGTGGCAGGAGGTCCCGGACAACCAGGAGTTCGACAACGGGTTCAAGGCCCAGTGGGAGCTGTTCCTCAAGCACGTGCACGCCGGCACCCCGTACCACTGGGACCTGCTGGCCGGTGCCCGTGGCGTGCAGCTCGCCGAACTGGGCCTGAGGTCCTCGGCCGAGGGCCGCCGCCTCGAGGTCCCGGAGATCTCGCTGTGACCCTCCGACTCCCGGACGCGGACGGCGGCCTGCGGACGTACGAGCCCAGGACCGAACCGCTCCCCGTCACCCCCGGCACCCCCTTCACCTCCCGTACGGTCTTCTCGGCGGCGCACGTCGTGGCCGACCCGTTCGCCGACACCACCCCCGACTCACCCGCCGCCGTCGACTGGGACACCACCCTCGCCTTCCGCCGCCACCTGTGGTCCCACGGGCTCGGCGTCGCCGAGGCGATGGACACCGCCCAGCGCGGCATGGGCCTGGACTGGGCGGGCGCGGCCGAGCTGATCCGCCGCTCGGCGGCGGAGGCCAAGGCGGTGGGCGGCCGCATCGCCTGCGGCGTCGGCACCGACCAGATCACGGGCGGCACCCTCGCCGGCATCCGCGCGGCCTACGAGGAGCAGCTCGCGGTCGTCGAGGAGGCGGGCGCGCAGGCCATCCTGATGGCGTCCAGGGCGCTCGCGTCCGCCGCGCGCGGCCCCGAGGACTACCTGGAGACCTACGGCCACCTCCTGCGCCAGGCCACCGAGCCCGTGGTCCTGCACTGGCTCGGCCCGATGTTCGCCCCGGCGCTGGAGGGCTACTGGGGCTCGTCCGACCTCGACGCGGCCACCGAGACCTTCCTGGAGGTCATCGCCGCCCACCCCGACAAGATCGACGGCATCAAGGTCTCCCTCCTGGACGCCGGGCGCGAGGTCGACCTGCGCCGCCGGCTCCCGCGGGGCGTCCGCTGCTACACCGGCGACGACTTCAACTACCCCGAGCTGATCGCGGGCGACGACCAGGGCTTCAGCCACGCCCTGCTCGGCATCTTCGACCCGCTGGGCCCGCTGGCCGCCGAGGCGGTACGGGTCCTGGACACGGGCGACACGGCCGGCTTCCGCGCCCTGCTCGATCCGACCGTGGCCCTGTCCCGTCACCTCTTCCAGGCCCCGACCCGCTTCTACAAGACCGGAGTCGTGTTCCTGGCCTGGCTGGCCGGCCACCAGAGCCACTTCACGATGGTCGGCGGCCTGCAGTCGGCCCGCTCCCTGCCGCACCTCGCCCGCGCCTACGAACTCGCCGACGGCCTGGGCCTGTTCCCCGACCCGAAGCAGGCCGAGGAGCGCATGAGAAACCTGCTGTCGCTGTACGGGGTGAACCAATGAGCACCGATCTCGCACGCACCGATCTCGCGCGCTTCTCCATCAACCAGATGACGGTCAGGCAGCTCTCCCTGCCCGAACTCGTCGAAGCGTGCGTGCGGTTGAATGTGCCGGGCGTGGGCCTGTGGCGCGAACCCGTCCAGTCGTACGGCGCGGAGGCGACCGCCAAGCTGGTCCGGGACGCGGGTCTGACGGTCACGACCCTGTGCCGGGGCGGCTTCCTCACGGCGACCGGTCCCAGGGAGCGGGCGGCGGCCCTGGCCGACAACCGCCGCGCGATCGACGAGGCCGCCACCCTCGGTACGGACACCCTGGTCCTCGTCTCCGGCGGTCTGCCGTCCGGCTCGAAGGACCTGCGGGCGGCCCGCGAGCGCATCGCGGACGCCCTCGCGGAACTCGGGCCGTACGCCGAGGAGCACGGCGTACGCCTCGCCATCGAACCGCTGCACCCCATGTACGCGTCCGACCGCTGCGTGGTCTCCACCCTCGCCCAGGCCCTGGAACTCGCCGAGCGCTTCCCCGCGCACCAGGTGGGCGTGACCGTGGACACCTACCACCTGTGGTGGGACGACCGGGCGCCCGAACAGATCGCCCGCGCGGGCGCGGCCGGCCGCATCCACACCTTCCAGCTCGCCGACTGGACCACCCCGCTTCCCGAGGGCGTCCTGAACGGCCGCGGGCAGATCGGCGACGGCTCGATCGACATGCGGGAGTGGAAGGGGTACGTGGAGGCGGCCGGTTACACCGGACCCATCGAGGTCGAGCTGTTCAACGAGGGGCTGTGGGCCCGGGACGGCCGCGAGGTGCTGGCCGAGACGGCGGAGCGGTTCGTCGCCCATGTGATCCGGTAGGAAAAAGATTCCGGATCCCGTACAACCCTCCCCCCGCGCCCCGTGTCGAACCGGTCGTCTGGAACTCCTGGGGAGGGGACCCGGGGGGGATCAAGGGGTTCCGGCACGGAGGGGAAAGCCGAGGGGGTGGGGCCCGGGGGCGGCGCCGGGGGCCCCCCCCCCCAACCACCCGCCGCGCCCCCCCCCGGCGGCGAGAGCAAAACACCCCCCCCCCCCCCC
>NZ_JBHVUH010000006.1:282892-476238 GCF_042884245.1 Streptomyces sp. NPDC058145
GGGTGTGGGGGACGGGGGGGGGGGGGTCCCGGGGGTGGTGATGGGGGTGCGGGCCGGGTGGTCACCGCGGGGGGGGGGCGCCGGGCCGCCGCCCCGGCCGCACCCCCTCGAAACCTCCGGGCGCCGCCGCCCGGGGCTTCAGAAGAACACCCCGCACCGCAGCAGCACGTTCGCGTACGGCCGTGCCTCCCCGGTGCGCACCACCAGCCGTGCCCCCGCCGACAACTCCTTCAGCCGCTGGTGCGGCACCAGCGCCAGCCCGGGGAAGTGGCCGTCCAGCAGCGCGCTCGCCGCCGGATTGGCGTCCCGCACCTCCTCGGCGGCCATGGCGCTCTCCACCACCAGCTCGGCCAGCAGCCCGTCCAGGACCTCCGCGAACGAGGGCACACCCGCGCGGAAGGCGAGGTCCACCACGCGCGGTCCGTCCGGTATCGGCATGCCCGCGTCGCACACCAGCACCCCGTCGCCGTGCCCCAGCGCGGCCAGCGCACCGGCCAGATGACGATTGAGAATGCCCGCCCTCTTCACCGGTCACCGCCCCGCGCACCGAGTGCCTCGGCCTCCGCCGCCGTAGGGTACGACTCCTGCGCGCCGCGCCGCGTCACCGCCGCCGCGCCCACCAGGGCCGCGTAGGCCGCCGCCGCCGGCAGTGCGGCACCCGACCCCAGCTTCCAGGCCAGGGCCGCCGTGAACGCGTCGCCCGCGCCGGTGGTGTCCACCGCGTCCACCCGCACCGACGGCACCCGGGTCACGCCGGAGGAGTCGCACACCAGCGCACCGGCCGCGCCGAGCGTCACCACCACCGAGCGCGGGCCCCGGGCCAGCAGCAGGGCTGCCCAGTCCGCCGGTTCACCGCTCGCGCCGTCCCCGCCGAGGAGCACCCGGGCCTCGTGCTCGTTGACGATCAGCGGATCGCAGGCCGCCAGCACCTCCGCGGGCAGCGCTTGCGGCGGGGACGGGTTCAGCACGAAGCGGCTGCCGTCCGCCAGGTTCCGTACGACCTCCACGACCGTCTCCAGCGGGATCTCCAGCTGCGCCGACACCACCCGCGAGGCGCGCAGCAGACCGGCGGCCTTCCGCACGTCCGCCGGGGTGAGCCGGGCGTTGGCGCCGGGCGACACCACGATGCTGTTGTCCCCGGCGGGATCGACGGTGATCAGCGCGACACCGGTCGGCGCCCCGCCCACCAGCACCCCCGCCGTGTCCACCCCGGCCGCCCGCTGCGCGTCCAGCAGCAGCCGGCCGTGGGCGTCGTCGCCGACCCGGGCCAGCAGCGCCGTACGGGCGCCGAGCCGGGCGGCCGCGACCGCCTGGTTGCCGCCCTTGCCGCCCGGATGGACGGCCAGGTCGCCGCCCAGCACCGTCTCGCCGGCGGCCGGCCGCCGCTCGACCCCGATCACCAGGTCGGCGTTGGCCGAGCCCACGACCAGGAGGTCGTAGTCGTACATGGAATTGACTCCCCTGAGAGATGACCGGGGCGGGTGGTCCCCGAGGACCACCCGCCCGCTCGCCGATGTCAGCCGGTGAACCCGGCCACGTTCTCCTTCGTGACCACCTTCACCGGCACCTTGATGGCCGCCCCGACCTTCTTGCCCTGGACCGCCTTCAGCGCGTTGTCGACCGCGATCCGGCCGAGCTGGCTGGGCTGCTGCGCCACGGACGCGTACAGGGTGCCGCTCTCGACCGCCTTCAGTCCGTCCGGGGTGCCGTCGAAGCCGACCACCTGGACCGACCGGCCGGCCTTGGCGCCCAGCGCCTTGATCGCGCCGAGGGCCATCTCGTCGTTGGCGGCGATGACGCCCTGCACGTCGGGGTGGGCCTGCAGCAGGTTCGACATCACGTCGAGCCCCTTGGTGCGGTCGAAGTCGCCCGGCTGCTGGGCCAGGACCTGGATGCCCGGGTAGGACTTCAGCCCCTTGGCGAAGCCCGCCGCCCGCTCACGGGCGGCGGAGGTGCCCGCCTGACCCTGCAGGATGACGATCTTCCCCTTGCCGCCGAGCTTCTCGGCGACCGTCTTCGCGGCCAGTTCACCGCCGGCCACGTTGTCCGAGGCCACCAGGGCGTTCACGGTCGCCTTGTTGACCCCGCGGTCGACGGCGATGACCGGGATCCCGGCCCTGTCGGCGGCCTTCACGGAGTTGCCCGCCGCGTCCGAGTCCACCGGGTTGACGATGATCGCGCCGAGGTTCGAGCTGGTGAAGTTCTGCAGCTGGTTGGCCTGCTGGGAGGCGTCGTTCTGGGCGTCCGTGACCGTCAGGTCCACGCCCAGCTTCTTCGCCTCGGCCTGGGCGCCCGTCCGGATCTGCACGAAGAAGGGGTTGTTGAGGGTGGACAGGGACAGGCCCATCTTCGGGTCCGTGGACGAGGAGGAGCCGTTGTGCAGGAAGGAGGTCGCACCGACGATCGCCACGGTGACGCCCGCGGCGAGCGCGTACGTCCCCGCCTGCCTGCCCTTGCCACCGGGAGAGGCACCGGCCGCGGCCGGTGCCGCCCCCGCCTTGCGGCGCAGCGTGTCGAAGAGCACGGCCAGCGCGATCACGACGCCGATGACGACCTGCTGCCAGAAGGCGGAGACGTTCAGCAGGTTCAGGCCGTTGCGCAGCACCGCCAGGATCAGCGCGCCGATCAGCGTGCCGGACGCCTTGCCGGTGCCGCCCGCGAGCGAGGCGCCGCCGATCACGACCGCGGCGATCGCGTCCAGCTCGTAGCCGTCGGCGGCCTGGGGCTGCGCGGAGGACAGCCGGGAGGCGAGCACGACACCCGCGACGGCGGCGAACACGCCGGACAGGGCGTAGATGGCGAGCTTCTGCTTCTTCACCCGCAGGCCGGACAGCCGCGCGGCCTCCTCGTTGCCGCCGATCGCGTACATCGAGCGGCCGATGTAGGTCCGGCCGAGCACGAGGGCGGCGATCAGGCCCATCACGATCATCACGAGGACCGGCACCGGCAGCCAGCCGCCGAGCGTGTCCCCGAGGTGCGAGACGGAGCCGGGGAAGGGGATCGGGGAGCCCCCGGAGATCACCAGCGACAGACCGCGGGCCACCGAGAGCATGGCGAGCGTCGCGATGAACGGCGGGAGCTTGCCGTACGCGATGAGGAAGCCGTTGACGAGTCCGGCCGCGATGCCGGTCACGACGGCCAGCAGCCCCGCCACGACGACCGGTACGCCGTGCGATGTGGCGGTCCAGGCGAGGACGGTGGCCGACAGGGCCGCCACCGAGCCGACCGACAGGTCGATGCCCGCCGAGACGATGACGAAGGTGACGCCGAAGGCGAGGACGGCGGTCACGGCCGCCTGGACGCCGACGTTGAGCAGGTTGTCCGTGGTCAGGAAGTCACCCGACAGCGCCGACATGGCGATGACGAGGACGATCAGCGCGGTCAGCGCGCCGTTCTCCAGGAGCAGACGGCGTACCGCCGTGGCGCCACCGGCGCCCGTCGTGCTCTTGAGCGTGTCAGTGGCCACGAGCGGCCTCCTTGTCGGTCGTGGGGCTGCTGACGGCGAGTGCCATCACGGAGTCCTGGGTGGCCTCGTCGGCGGACAGTTCGCCCGCGATCCGGCCCTGGGCCATCACCAGCACCCGGTCGCTCATGCCGAGCACCTCGGGCAGATCGCTGGAGATCATGAGTACGGCGGCGCCGGCCGCGGTGAGTTCGTTGATGAGCTGGTAGATCTCGACCTTGGCGCCGACGTCGATGCCGCGCGTCGGCTCGTCGAGGATCAGCACCTTGGTGTTCGCCAGCAGCCACTTGCCGATGACGACCTTCTGCTGGTTGCCGCCGGACAGGGTCCGCACGTGCTGGCCGAGCCCGGCCATCCGCACGCCGAGCTGCCCCGCGATCCTCGCGGCGGCCTCGCGCTGGCTCCTGAGGTCGACGAGCCCCGCGCGCGTGGCGGCGCGCATGGTCACCAGGCCGAGGTTCTCCTCGACCGACTGGTCGAGGACCAGCCCCTGGCCCTTGCGGTCCTCCGGGATCAGTCCGACGCCGGCCGCCAGGGCGGCGTTGACGTCATGACCCTTCAGGGCCGCACCGGCGACCTTCACGGCCCCCTTGTCGTACCGGTCCGCCCCGAACACCGCCCGGACGACCTCGGTACGGCCGGCGCCGACCAGCCCGGCGATGCCGACCACCTCACCGGCGTGCACCTCGAAGCTGACGTCGTGGAAGACGCCGTCCCGGGTCAGGCCCTCGACGCTGAGCAGCGCGCCGCCCCGGTCGGCCCGTTCGCGCGGGTACTGCTGCTCGATGGCGCGGCCCACCATGAGCCGGACGAGCTCGGCCTCCGGCGTGGCGGCCGGGACCCGACCGACGCTCCGGCCGTCCCGGATGACGGTGACCCGGTCGCCCAGGGCGGCGATCTCCTCCAGGTGGTGGGTGATGAAAACGACCCCGACCCCGTCCTCGCGCAGTTGACGCACGATTCGGAAGAGCTTGTCGACCTCCTCGGAGGTGAGCACGGCGGTCGGCTCGTCCATGATCAGCACACGCGCGTCCAGGCTGAGCGCCTTGGCGATCTCGACCATCTGCAGGCGCGCGATGCCCAGTTCACGCACCCGCGCACGGGGGGACACGTTCACGCCGACCCGCTTCAGCAGGACCTCGGCGTCGGCCTCCATCCGCTTCCGGTCGATCATCCCGAACCGGCGCGGCTGCCGGCCGAGGAAGATGTTCTCGGCGACCGTCAGGTCGGGAACGAGGTTGAACTCCTGGTAGATGGTGGCGATCCCGAGGCGCTCGGAGTCCTGCGCACCATGGATGCGCACCTCCTCGCCGCCGACGAGGATCCGCCCGGCGTCGGGCGTGTAGGCACCGGAGAGCATCTTGATCAGCGTGCTCTTGCCCGCGCCGTTCTCACCGAGCAGCACATGCACCTCGCCCCGGCGCAAGGAGAAGTCGACGCCGTCCAGCGCCACCACGCCGGGGAAGGACTTCCGGATGCCCTCGATGCGCAGCAACTCGTCCTGGTCGCTCACGACTTGCTCCTGTTCGTTACGGGGTTCTCGGCGGGGGGCGCGCCGCACGAGCGGCGCACGACGAGACGGGCGGGGAGGGTGACGGACTCGCCGGGCCGTCCCTCGATGCGGTCCACCAGGGCCCGTACGGCGGCCCGGCCCAGCTCGCCCGTGGGCTGGGCGATCGCGGTGACCGGCGGATCGGTGTGCACGAACCAGCGGATGTCGTCGAACGCGGCGAGCGCGATGTCGTCCGGGACGCGCAGCCCGCGCGCGCGGATCGCGTCCAGGGCGCCGAGCGCCATCAGGTTGTCCGCGGCGAAGACCGCCTCGGGCGGCTCCGGCAGGTCGAGGAAGCCCTCGGTGACCCGCCGGCCGCTCTCGGCCTGGAAGTCACCCGCGCCGGTGTAGGCGTCCGGCAGGTCCAGCCCGTACTCGGCCAGGGCGGCCCGGAAGGCCTCGACGCGCTCGCTGCCGGTGGTGGTGGCCGCGGGCCCGGAGATGATCGCGAGCCGCCGGTGCCCGAGCCCGTACAGGTGCGCGACGAGATCCCGTACGGCGCGCTGCCCGTCGGCCCGCACCACGGGCACCTCGACGCCCGGGATCCACCGGTCGACGAAGACCATCGGCGTCCCCGCGCGCGCGGCGTCCAGCATCAGCGGGGAGCCGCCGTCGGTGGGGGAGACCAGCAGACCGTCTATGCGGCGGTCCAGCAGGGTCCGCACATGGTGGTCCTGAAGGTCCGGCCGCTCGTCGGCGTTGCCGATGATCACGCTGTAGCCGCGTGCGCGGGCCTCCTCCTCGACGGAGCGGGCCAGCTCGGTGAAGTACGGGTTCAGTACGTCGCTGATGACCAGGCCGAGGGTGCGGGTCTGGTCGGTGCGCAGGGAACGGGCGACGGCGTTGGGGCGGTAGCCCAGCGCCTCGACGGCGGCCAGCACGCGCGTGCGTGCGTCCGCGCTGACCGACGGGTGCTCGTTCAGGACGCGCGACACCGTGGCGACCGAGACGCCCGCCGCGGCGGCGACGTCCTTGATGCTCGCCATCGCGGGCTCCACCTCCTTGTGGAACTCATGGAATCGATTACATCGACATGCACGAAGGATGGAATCGATTACACGGGCGTAAATCAACCCCTCGCCCGGTTCCTGAGACCGGATCGTGATGTCAGACCCGGCCGGTACCTTCGGGTCATGGCTCAACAGGCGGGGAACCCCACGGGCGAACGGCGGCTCGCCGTGCTCGAAGGCGTGCTGGAGCGGATCACCTACGCCAACGAGGAGAACGGCTACACCGTCGCCCGCGTCGACACCGGCCGAGGCGGCGGGGATCTCCTCACCGTGGTCGGAGCGCTGCTCGGCGCCCAGGTCGGGGAGTCGCTGCGGATGGAGGGCCGCTGGGGCTCGCACCCGCAGTACGGCAAGCAGTTCGTCTGCGAGAACTTCACGACCGTCCTGCCCGCCACCGTCCAGGGCATCCGCCGCTACCTGGGATCCGGGCTGGTCAAGGGCATCGGCCCGGTCTTCGCCGACCGCATCACCCAGCACTTCGGCCTGGAGACCCTCGCGGTCATCGAGGAGGAGCCGAAGCGGCTGATCGAGGTCCCCGGCCTCGGCCCCAAGCGGACGAAGAAGATCGCCGACGCCTGGGAGGAGCAGAAGGCGATCAAGGAGGTCATGCTCTTCCTCCAGACCGTCGAGGTGTCGACGTCCATCGCCGTGCGGATCTACAAGAAGTACGGCGACGCGTCCATCTCGGTCGTGAAGAACCAGCCCTACCGGCTGGCCGCCGACGTCTGGGGCATCGGCTTCCTCACCGCCGACAGGATCGCCCAGTCCGTCGGCATCCCGCACGACAGCCCGGAGCGCGTGAAGGCGGGCCTGCAGTACGCGCTGTCGCAGTCCGCCGACCAGGGGCACTGCTTCCTGCCGGAGGAACGGCTGATCGCGGACGCGGTGAAGCTGCTCCAGGTCGACACCGGCCTGGTCATCGAGTGCCTCGCCGAACTCGCCGGGCCGCCCGAGGAGGGCGAGGAGCCGGGGGTCGTACGGGAGAAGGTGCCCGGTCCCGACGGCGACGCGGAGCCCGTGAACGCCGTCTACCTGGTGCCCTTCCACCGAGCCGAACTCTCCCTCTCGGCCCAGCTGCTGCGGCTGCTGCGCACCCCGGAGGACCGGATGCCCGCCTTCCGGGACGTGGCCTGGGACAAGGCGCTCGGCTGGCTGCAAAGCCGTACCGGCGCCGACCTCGCCCCCGAGCAGGAGGCCGCCGTACGGCTCGCGCTGACCGAGAAGGTCGCCGTGCTCACCGGCGGCCCCGGCTGCGGCAAGTCCTTCACGGTCCGCTCGATCGTGGAGCTGGCCCGCGCCAAGCGCGCCAAGGTGCTGCTCGCCGCGCCCACCGGGCGGGCCGCCAAGCGGCTGGCCGAGCTGACCGGCGCCGAGGCCTGCACGGTCCACCGGCTGCTGGAGCTCAGGCCCGGCGGCGACGCGGCCTACGACCGGGACCGCCCGCTGGACGCCGACCTGGTGGTCGTGGACGAGGCCTCGATGCTGGACCTGCTGCTCGCCAACAAGCTGGTCAAGGCCGTGCCGCCGGGGGCCCACCTGCTCTTCGTCGGCGACGTCGACCAGTTGCCCAGCGTCGGCGCCGGGGAGGTGCTGCGCGATCTGCTCGCCGAGGGCGGCCCGGTGCCGGCGGTGCGGCTCACCCGGGTCTTCCGGCAGGCCCAGCAGTCAGGCGTCGTCACCAACGCGCACCGCATCAACGCCGGACAGCACCCGCTCACCGACGGGCTGAAGGACTTCTTCCTCTTCGTCGAGGACGACACCGAGGAGGCCGGCCGGCTCACCGTGGACGTGGCCGCCCACCGGATCCCGGCCCGGTTCGGCCTGGACCCGCGCCGGGATGTCCAGGTGCTCGCCCCCATGCACCGTGGGCCGGCCGGCGCCGGCACCCTCAACGGCCTGCTCCAGCAGGCCATCACACCGGGCCGGCCCGAGCTGCCGGAGAAGCGGTTCGGCGGCCGGGTCTTCCGTGTCGGCGACAAGGTCACCCAGATCCGCAACAATTACGAGAAGGGGGAGAACGGTGTCTTCAACGGCACCGTGGGCGTGGTCACCTCGCTCGATCCGGTCGACCAGCGTCTGACGGTGCTGACGGACGAGGACGAGGAGGTTCCGTACGACTTCGACGAACTGGACGAACTGGCCCACGCCTACGCGGTGACGATCCACCGGTCGCAGGGCAGCGAGTATCCGGCCGTGGTGATCCCCGTCACCACCGGGGCCTGGATGATGCTCCAGCGGAACCTGCTGTACACGGCGGTGACACGGGCGAAACGGCTGGTGGTGCTCGTCGGTTCACGCAAGGCGATCGGACAGGCGGTGCGCACGGTGTCGGCCGGCCGGCGCTGCACGGCTCTGGACTTCCGGCTCCGCGGTTCCTGAGCGCCTCTGACCAGCGGCTCCGACCCGCATCACAAAAAATGATCGATCAAATGAGTCGTGAAGGTCACAGAGCACTTCCGGTTACCGGTCGGAGCGGGCAGGATGAGCAGGTTGGCGGCACTGAGTGCCGTCGATGGGCCCAATGGTCGACCCCGAGTGCACTCTCCTGAGCCAAATGGGGGATGGTAGAGACAGTCAGGGCACCTCGAAGATGAGGCACTACGTCGGTGAGGGAAGACGTGAGCGACAACTCTGTAGTACTGCGGTACGGCGACGACGAGTACACCTACCCGGTGGTCGACAGCACCGTTGGTGACAAGGGCTTCGACATCGGGAAGCTTCGCGCCCAGACCGGGCTGGTGACTCTGGACAGCGGTTACGGCAACACGGCCGCCTATAAATCCGCCGTCACCTACCTCGACGGCGAGTCGGGCATCCTCCGCTACCGCGGTTACCCCATCGAGCAGCTGGCCGAGCGCTCCACGTTCCTGGAGGTGGCCTACCTGCTGATCAACGGTGAGCTGCCGACCGTTGACGAGCTGACGACGTTCAAGGACGACATCACGCGGCACACCCTGCTGCACGAGGACGTCAAGAACTTCTACAAGGGCTTCCCGCGCGACGCCCACCCGATGGCCATGCTGTCCTCGGTCGTCTCGGCGCTGTCCACCTTCTACCAGGACAGCCACAACCCGTTCGACGAGAAGCAGCGCAACCTCTCCACGATCCGGCTGCTCGCGAAGCTCCCGACCATCGCGGCGTACGCGTACAAGAAGTCGATCGGTCACCCGTTCGTCTACCCGCGCAACGACCTCGGTTACGTGGAGAACTTCCTCCGCATGACCTTCTCGGTCCCCGCGCAGGAGTACGAGCTCGACCCGGTCGTCGTCTCCGCGCTCGACAAGCTGCTGATCCTGCACGCGGACCACGAGCAGAACTGTTCGACGTCCACGGTCCGCCTCGTCGGCTCGTCGCAGGCGAACATGTTCGCGTCGATCTCGGCCGGCATCAACGCCCTGTGGGGCCCGCTGCACGGCGGCGCCAACCAGTCCGTCCTGGAGATGCTCGAGGGCATCCAGGCCAACGGCGGCGACGTCGACTCCTTCATCCGCAAGGTGAAGAACAAGGAGGACGGCGTCCGCCTGATGGGCTTCGGCCACCGGGTGTACAAGTCCTTCGACCCGCGCGCGAAGATCATCAAGGCCGCCGCGCACGACGTGCTGTCCGCCCTCGGCAAGTCCGACGAGCTGCTGGACATCGCACTCAAGCTGGAGGAGCACGCGCTCTCCGACGACTACTTCGTCTCGCGCAACCTCTACCCGAACGTCGACTTCTACACCGGTCTGATCTACCGGGCCATGGGCTTCCCGACCGAGATGTTCACGGTCCTGTTCGCCCTCGGCCGCCTGCCGGGCTGGATCGCCCAGTGGCACGAGATGATCAAGGAGCCGGGCTCCCGCATCGGCCGCCCGCGCCAGATCTACACGGGCGTGGTGGAGCGCGACTTCATTCCGGTCGAGGAGCGCTGAGCACCTGCCGGTCCAGGGGTGCCGATCCGGTGCCCCGCCCGCCGGACAGGGCCTGCCGTCACGGGCGGGCCCTGGATCGACGGTGATGAGCGAGAACAAACGGAAGGCGCCCTGACGCCGGTCCCCCCACGGGCCGACGACCAGGGCGCCTTCCCATGTCCCGGTGCGGATTCCCCCCACGGGATCCGGCCGGGCGCTCGGAGAGGACAGCGCCTGAAATCGCTGTCTGAACACCACGGGCAGAACCCGTCGTGCTCCGGTGACGCGGTGCGATGTGCCGGGACAACGCACGCTGGGAGGGCCGCTCAAAGCTTCCCGGTGTACGTGCCCCGGCAACGCATCTCTGAGGAAGTCCCCCAAGACATCCCCAGATGTCAGTCAGCGCCCCCCAAGACGCTGGTCTGACATCGCCAACTTAGACCTTCGAACCCCTTCGATGGTTACGTTCGCGTCACTGTGATCTGCGTCTCTTGCATTTGTCCTTTAGGTGCGCAAGAGCCCCGATACGACGATCGGGACTCAAGCGTAAGGATGATGCGCGAGCCTTGTGAAGAGCTTATGTGAGGCGCGCGCCCGACTCCAGGGGGGATGCCACTCCAACTGCGGCTAACCGCCGGTAACCCCGGGTGAGTTCAGTGGAAGCCGCGCAGCCGCAGGCTGTTGGTCACCACGAACACCGAGGAGAAGGCCATCGCGGCGCCCGCGATCATCGGGTTCAGCAGACCCGCGGCGGCCAGCGGCAGCGCGGCCACGTTGTAGCCGAAGGCCCACACCAGGTTGCCCTTGATGGTGGTGAGGGTGCGCCGGGAGAGCCGGATCGCGTCCGCGGCCACCCGCAGGTCGCCGCGGACCAGGGTCAGGTCGCCGGCCTCGATCGCCGCGTCCGTGCCGGTGCCCATCGCAAGCCCCAGGTCGGCGGTGGCGAGCGCGGCCGCGTCGTTGACGCCGTCGCCGACCATGGCCACGGTCCGGCCCTCGCCCTGCAGCCGCCGTACGACGTCCACCTTGTCCTCGGGGAGCACCTCGGCGATCACCTCGTCGATGCCGACCGCCCGGGCGACCGACTCGGCGACCGTCCGGTTGTCCCCGGTGAGCAGCACCGGCGTGAGTCCGAGCGCGCGCAGCTCGCGCACCGCCTCGGCGCTGGTCTCCTTCACCGCGTCGGCGACGGCGAGCACTCCGCGGGCCCGGCCGTCCCAGCCGACGGTGACGGCCGTACGCCCGTCCCGCTCGGCCTCCTCCCGGGCGCGGGCCAGCTCCTCGGGCAGCTCGTCGTACAGCCGTCCCACGGCCACCTCACGGCCCGCCACGCGCCCGCGTACGCCCCGGCCGGGGACGCTCTCGAAGTGCTCGACGGCCGGCAGTTCCCACCCGTCGTCCATCACCGCCCTTGCCGGAGAGCGCTGCGCGCTCGCCCCTTTCAACCGTTCCTCGGCGCCCGCGGCGATCGCCCGGGCGACGGGGTGCTCGGAGGCGTGTTCCAGGGCGCCCGCGAGTCGCAGCAGCTCCTTCTCGTCCTCGCCGTCGGCGGCGTACACCCCCTGGAGCGTCATCCGTCCGGTGGTGACCGTGCCGGTCTTGTCCAGGACGACCGTGTCGACGCGACGCGTGGACTCCAGCACCTCGGGGCCCTTGATCAGGATGCCGAGCTGGGCGCCCCGGCCGGTACCGACCATCAGCGCGGTCGGGGTGGCGAGTCCCAGCGCGCAGGGGCAGGCGATGATCAGGACGGCGACGGCGGCGGTGAACGCGGCCACGGTGTCCCCGGTGACGCCCAGCCAGACGCCGAAGGTGCCGAGCGCGATGAGGATGACCACCGGGACGAACACGGCGGAGATCCGGTCGGCGAGCCGCTGTACCTCGGCCTTGCCGTTCTGCGCGTCCTCCACCAGCTTCGCCATCCGGGAGAGCTGGGTGTCGGCGCCGACCCGGGTCGCCTCGACCACCAGCCGGCCGCCCGCGTTGACGGTGGCGCCGGTGACCCGGTCGCCGGGGCCGACGTCCACCGGTACCGACTCGCCGGTCAGCATGGACGCGTCCACCGCGGAGACGCCCTCGGCGACCGTGCCGTCGGTGGCGATCTTCTCACCGGGCCGGACGACGAACCGGTCGCCGACGGCCAGGGAGGCCACCGGGACACGCACCTCGCGCCCCTCGCGCAGTACGGCCACGTCCTTGGCGCCCAACTCCATCAGCGCCTTCAGGGCGGCCCCCGCGCGCCGCTTGGAGCGGGCCTCCAGATAGCGGCCGAGCAGGATCAGCGCCACGACTCCGGAGGCGACCTCGAGATAGATGGTGGAGGAGCCGTCCATGCGCGAGACGGTGAACCGGAACTCGTCGTGCGTGCCGGGCATGCCCGCGTCGCCGAAGAAGAGGGCCCACAGCGACCAGCCGAAGGCGGCCAGGGTGCCGACCGACACGAGCGTGTCCATGGTCGCGGCGCCGTGCCGGAGATTGGTCCAGGCGGCCCGGTGGAAGGGCGCTCCGCCCCAGACCACGACCGGCGCGGCGAGGGTGAGGGAGAGCCACTGCCAGTTGTCGAACTGCAGGGCGGGGACCATCGCGAGCAGGACGACCGGGACGGCGAGCAGTGCGGAGACCAGCAGGCGGTGCCGCAGGGCGCCGAGTTCCGGGTCCTGGCCGGCTGACTCGGGGGTCTCGGCGGCCTGGGGTTCGGGCTCCGGGGACGGGGGTTCCCCGGCGGTGTAGCCGGTCTTCACCACGGTCGCGATCAGGTCGGCGACCTGGACGCTTCCGGCGTAGCTGACCTTCGCCTTCTCGGTCGCGAAGTTCACGGTGGCGCTCACGCCGTCCATGCGGTTGAGCTTCTTCTCCACCCGCGCGGCGCAGGAGGCGCAGGTCATCCCGCCGATGAGCAGCTCGACCTCGGAGGTGTCGCCTATCGCGCTCGCCGGTTTGGCGGTGGTGCTGGTCATGTCCGGACTCCAGACATCGGACCGGGCCGTACGGATCCAGTATCAGCTGGTCGGAAACGGCCCGGTCGGGGAAGGGAGGGTGCTTCTCAGGCCTGGCCGGCGAGCTCGAAGCCGGCCTCGTCCACGGCGGCGCGGACGGCCTCGTCGTCGAGCGGGGCCGCGGAGACGACGGTCACCTCGCCGGCGGACGCGACGGCCTTCACCGAGCTGACGCCGGGGATCTGGGAGATCTCGCCGGAGACGGATCCCTCGCAGTGGCCACAGCTCATGCCCGTCACCTTGTAGACGGTGGTGACGGAGCCCGAAGTGTCGGTCTGGGCGGTCATGTCGTTACTCCTCGTCGAAGCAGGTGGGGCCGGTGGGGCTCACGGTGGTGTCCCCATGCTCGGCACACTATACCCCTAGGGGGTATTTCTCCAAGCATCTCCGGGGGTCAGCGACCACACCCAGGCGACGCCGAGCAGGGCCACGAGTACCAGGCCTCCCGCCGAGAGCAACGTGAACAGGTGCTCCTGTCCGGCGCCGGTCCGCGGGAGGTAGGGCTGTCCGAACGGCCCCGGGACGGCTTCGGTGCCGTACACCCGTGTCACCAGCCGGCCGGCGACACCGCGCGTGGCGTCCCACGCAGCGTGCAGCACGCAGACGCCGAGCCAGGTGCCGACCACCGGCGCGGCGAGGCGGAAGCGCCCGTTCGGGCGGCGCTGGGACAGCAGCGCGGCACCCGCGATCGCGGTCCACAGCCCGTGTCCGAGCGGGGCGAGCAGCTCGCGCGGGAACTCCGTCTCCAGCACCACCCGCAGATCGGCGGCGTCGGAGAGGAGTGCCGCGTCGAAGGCGTAGGCGCAGCTCTCCACCGCCGCGAAACCGAGGCCGACGGCCGCGCCGAGCACCAGCCCGGCCCGCGCCCCGCGGAGGCCCGGCTGCCGGCGCAGCGCGAACACCAGCGCGCCGAGCTTCGCCGCCTCCTCGACCAGGGCGACACCGGTGAACCGCTCCAGGGAGGGGTGGAGCAGATACGACTCCATCAGCATGGCGCCGGGCACCCCGAGCGCGCCGCCGGCCAGGAAGCAGCCGAGGACCGCGCTGACGCCCAGGTCACGGCCGTGCCGCTCGTACGCCCACAGCACGAAGACGACGGGAACCAGGAAGCCGCCCAGCAGGACGAGTGCGGGCAGCGGTGCGATGCCGCGCGTCGAGTACGTCACCACCCCGGTCAGCGCCCACAGGGCGAGCCCGCCTTTCAGGCAGCGCCGCCACAGGCCCGCACCGATGCGGGGGAACGGCGGTGGCGGCTGCTGCGGGCCGGGGATGCGGGCCCGGGGCCTGCGGGGCGGCGGGGAGTGGGTCACGTGGGTCCCCCTCGGACTGCTGCGGGGTGATTTCATCCGCACCCTATGCAGGTGCGCCTTTTGTCGCAGTCCGGGTGACCCTGTGGGGTCAGGCGCGGCCGAGCCGGTCGCCCACCAGGGGTTCGAGGTAGCGGACGAGCACGTTCTTGACCTCCTGGACGTAGGCCGCGCGCTCGGCTCCCTCGTGGGCCAGCACCAGCTCCAGGCCGGCCTTGTAGATGCCGAGGCAGACGTGCGCCGTGCGGGTGAGGTCGGCCGGTGGGGCCTCGGGCAGCAGCGAGGCGAGCAGGCCCTCGACGCGGCCGATCAGGGTCGCGTGCAGCTGGTCGTGCGCCTCCGTGATCCCGCCGGGCAGGTCGGGGCCGTGCATCAGTGCGAAGAACACCGGGTGCTCGGTGTTGAAGGCCATGAACCGATCCACGGCCGAGCCGATGGCCTCCTCCAGCGGGGTGGCGGGATCGACCGGGGCCAGCGCCTCACCGTAGGTCTCCCGCATCTCGTGCATCAGGCGGTCGCCCAGCTCGATCGCGATCGCTTCCTTGTTCGGGAAGAACTGGTAGAGCGTGCCCGGCGAGACGCCCGCCTCGCGGGCGATGGCGTTGGTGCTGGCGGCGGTGTAGCCGGTGGTGCAGAAGACCTGGGCGGCGGCCTGGAGGAGCTGGGCGATACGGCGTTCGCCGCGTGCCTGACGGCGGCGCGGCTGCTCGTTCTCCGAGGTGTCGGACACGCGTTATCCCCAGCCCTTCGAAGGCGATTGACAAACGCGAGTGGTCGCTCGCATTCTTGTGAAACGCGAGCGATCTCTCGTGTTTGCCAGTTTATGGCAATGACCGACCCATGCCGCCTGCCTGCACGGACATGGGTCACGGTGAAGGGGACACCGCACGATGACCGAAGTCAACAAGGCGCCGCGCACCGGGGACGGACCTCCCCGGGCCGGCGGCTGGACGCGTTTCGTCACCGCCCGCCCGCGCCTGTCGCTGCTGGTGGCCCTGGTGCTGACCGCGCTCGCCGTGCTGGCCGGCAGCGGGGTCGCGGACCATCTGGGCAGCGGCGGCTGGGAGGACCCGGCCGCGGAGTCGACGTACGCGACCAAGGCCCTGGAGCGCGCGTTCCCCGGCTCCCAGCCCAATCTGCTGCTCCTGGTCGACGCCGGCCGCGGCTCCGTCGACGACCCGTCGGTCGCCGCCGAGGCCCGCGGCCTGGCCGAGCGGCTGGCCGGGGAGCGGGGCGTGACCGGCGTCGGCTCCTACTGGCAGGCCGGTCCCTCGACGGCGCCCGGCCTGCGCGCCAAGGACGGCCATGAGGCGCTGATCGCCGCCCGCATCACCGGCGACGAGAACGCCATGGGCCGCACGCTGGACCGCATAGCGCCCCACTACCGGGGCGCGCACGGCCCGGTGCGGGTGCAGGTCGGCGGCATCGTCGCCGTCCGGCACGAGATGCAGACCATCATCAAGGAGGACCTGACCCGGGCCGAGATGATCGCCCTGCCGATCACACTGGTGCTCCTGGTGATGGTCTTCGGCAGCGCCGTCGCGGCCCTGCTGCCCCTGGGCATCGGCATCGTGGCGATCCTCGGCACGAACGCGGTGCTGGGCGGCCTGACCACCTTCACCGACGTCTCGGTCTTCGCGCTCAACCTCACCACGGCCCTCGGCCTCGGCCTCGCCATCGACTACGCCCTCTTCATCGTCCGCCGCTACCGGGAGGAACTGTCCGCCGGGGCCGACCCCTTGGCGGCGGTCGGCACGACACTGCGCACGGCCGGCAGGACGGTGCTGTTCTCCGCCCTCACCGTCGCGGTCTCCCTGGCCGCCATGATGCTCTTCCCGCAGTACTTCCTGCGGTCCTTCGCCTACGCCGGCATCGCCGTGGTCCTGCTGGCCGCCGCTGCCGCCCTGATCCTGCTCCCGGCGGCCCTGATCCTGCTCGGCCACCGGGTCAACTCCCTCGACCTGCGGCGCCTGTTCCGCCGCGGCCGGGAGACCACCGGCTCCGGCATGGAGGCGACGGGCAACACAGGGTGGACGCGCACCGCCACGCTGGTGATGCGCCGCGCCCCGCTCTTCGCGCTCGGCACCAGCGCCCTGCTCGTCGTCCTCGGACTGCCCTTCCTCAACGTGAAGTTCGGCACCGCTGACGACCGCCAACTGCCCTCGGGCGCCGAGTCCCACGTGGTGCAGCAGCACCTCCGCGACGGTTTCCCGGGCACCCCCGGCGGCGGCATCGAAGTCCTCGCCGAGGGCGGGGCCACCAAAGCCCAGTACGCCGCCTACAGGCAGCGGGTCGCTGCCCTGCCCGAGGTCGCCCGCGTCGACGGCCCCCTGATCAAGGGCGATACGGGCTACTTCACCGTCCAGCCGAAGGGTGAGGCCGTCGACACCGGGGCCCAGCGCCTCGTCGACGACCTGCGCTCGCTGAAGGCCCCCTTCGACACCAAGGTGACCGGCACGGCCGCCGTCCTGGTCGACTCCAAGCACGCGATAGGCGAACGCCTGCCCTGGGCGGGAGCGTTCATCGTGGTCGTCACCCTGCTGCTGGTCTTCCTGCTCACCGGGAGCGTGCTGATACCCCTGCAGGCCGTGGTGCTCAACGCGCTCAGCCTGACGGCGATGTTCGGCGCGGTGGTCTGGGTCTTCCAGGACGGCCACCTGTCCGGCGCGCTCGGCTTCACCAGTCCAGGCTCCATCGAGACCACCCTGCCCGTCCTGATGTTCTGCGTGGCCTTCGGGCTCTCCATGGACTACGGCGTGTTCCTGCTCTCCCGCATCAAGGAGGAGTACGACCGCAGCGGGGACCACAACGAGGCGGTCCGTCACGGGCTGCAGCGCACCGGCGGACTGATCACCGCGGCGGCGGTCATCCTCGCCGTGGTGATGGTCGCCATCGGGACCTCCCGCGTGACCAACACCAAGATGCTGGGCCTCGGCATCGCGCTCGCGGTCCTGATGGACGCGATGGTCGTCCGCAGCCTGCTGGTCCCGGCGATCATGCGGCTCACCGGCCGCGCCACCTGGTGGGCCCCCGCCCCGCTGCGCCGCTTCCACCGGCGGTTCGGGCTCAGCGAGGGCGAGGCATCCGCGCCCGCGCCGGAGAAGGAGACGGCGGGGGTGTGATCCGACGGCGGGGTGTGGGGCGGCGTGACCGCGTGCGAAGGTGGGCCGCATGAGAGCGGTGGTGTTCGAGAAGTACGGGGAGCCGGCCGAGGTGCGGGAGGTGCCGGACCCGGAGCCGGCCGAGCACGGGGTCGTGGTGCGGGTCGAGGCGACGGGGCTGTGCCGCAGCGACTGGCACGGCTGGATGGGCCACGATCCGGACATCACCCTGCCGCACGTCCCCGGGCACGAACTCGCCGGCGTCGTCGAGGCGGTGGGCGCCCGGGTGACCGGCCGGCGGCCCGGCGACCGGGTCACCGTCCCCTTCGTCTGCGCCTGCGGAAGTTGCCCGTCCTGCGCGGCCGGCGACCAGCAGGTGTGCGAGCGCCAGACCCAGCCCGGCTTCCACCACTGGGGGTCCTTCGCCCAGTACGTGGCTCTCGACCATGCCGATGTGAACCTGGTCGCGATCCCGGACTCGATGGGGTACGGCACCGCCGCCGCCCTCGGCTGCCGCTTCGCCACCGCCTTCCGCGCGGTGGTGCGGCAGGGCCGGTTGGCGGCGGGGGAGTGGGTCGCGGTGCACGGCTGCGGCGGGGTCGGGCTGTCGGCGGTGATGATCGCGGTCGCCGCGGGGGCCCGGGTGGTCGCGGTGGACGTCTCGCCCCGGGCGCTCGAACTGGCCCGGACGTTCGGCGCGGCCGGGACGGTGGACGCCGCCGCCGTACCGGACACGGCGGCGGCCGTGCGGGAGCTGACCGGCGGCGGCGCCCATCTCTCCCTGGACGCCCTCGGCTCACCCGTCACCTGCGCCGCTTCCATCGGCTCCCTGCGCCGCCGTGGCCGGCACGTCCAGGTGGGCCTGCTGCCCTCGGCCGACGGCACCACCCCGGTCCCGCTGGCCCGAGCCATCGCCCTGGAACTCGAGATCCTCGGCAGCCACGGCATGCCCGCCCACGCCTATCCCGGGATGCTGGAGCTGGTCGGCTCCGGGGCGCTGCGCCCCGATCTGCTGGTGACGCGGACGATCCCGCTGGACGAGGCCCCGGCCGCCCTCGCCGCCATGGGGACGGCACCGGGGGCGGGCGTGACCGTCATCGAGCCGTGGCGCTGAGCGCGGCCCACTCACGGTCCAGGATCGCCATGATCACCTCGTCGGCCCACTCGCCGCCGCGCACCTGCACCTCCCGCCGTACCCCCTCGACCACGAAGCCGGCCTTCTCGTAGACGCGCAGGGCCCGGTGGTTGAAGGCCCAGGCGGCCAGCTCGATGCGGTGCAGGCCGAGCGACTCGAAGCCGTGGGCGACGATCAGCCGGGTCGCCTCGGTGCCGATACCGCGGCCGCGGCCCCGGGGACCGACGAGGGTGCGGAAGGTGCAGCCGCGGGCGGCCGCGTCGTACTCGTACAGCACGACCTCGCCCAGGACCTCACCGGTCTCCGGATCGGTGACGGCCAGGTCGAGGCGGTCGGGGGCGGTGGCCCGGGAGCCGTACCAGGTACGCAGCCGCTCCGGGGTCAGTTCGGTGGACGGCTCGAAGGTGAAGCGGACGACCTCGGGGTCGGCGACGATCGCCCCCATGACATCGGCGTCGGCCGCGGTGAACGGCCGCAGAACGGTCCTGCGGCCGGTCAGAACGGGTTTGACGGAGAAACTCATGGGGCGACTGTGCCCCACGCGGCGGGTGAGGCACAGGTGATTTTCCGGCGCTCAGTCCACTCTGCGGCTCCGGTTGCCCGGCCGGGAGGCGACCCAGGCGCGGACGGTGTCGGCGTACCAGTAGGGCTTGCCGGCCTCCACCTGGTCCGGCGGCGGCAGCAGGCCGTGCTTGCGGTAGGACCGCACGGTGTCCGGCTGCACCCTGATGTGCGCCGCGATCTCCTTGTAGGACCAGAGCCTTCGGTCGGTCATGCGTCGTACCTCCCCGCGCGCGCCGCGGCGTGGCCGGGGGACGGCCGTCGGGGGAGCCGGGCGGTGCGCTGGTGATCACCAAGCCTGTGCCCGGTGAACGACACCGAGGGGCGGCGGGCAAGCGGCTGTTGGCCGGGTGTGACCGAGAACCCGCATAGGTGCGACATCTGTGACATGAAGGGGGAGTTTGTGACACGGCCGCAGCAAAGTGGCGCGTGACGGCGCCGGTTCGGGCGACGAGGGGCGCGAGGAGGGACGAGGTGACGACCGCGACGGGATGGCGCTCAGGCTCCGCAGGACCTCAGGAACGCCCGGGTGCGGCGGGCGATCGGCAGCGGCTTGTCCGGGTCGCACGGGTACATGTCCTGCTCGACGATCGCGAACAGGTCGGTGTCCAGCCGTCCGGCGGCCTCCAGTACCGGACCGAGTGCGGGGACCCCGGACGGCGGTTCGCACATCACGCCCTGGGCGACCGCGGGGCCGAACGGAGTGCCCTTGGCCCGCACGCCGGCGAGGATCTCCGGGTCCACCTGCTTGAGATGCAGATAGCCGATCCGTTCGCCGTAGGCCTCGATCAGCTTGACGCTGTCGCCGCCGCAGTACGCGTAGTGCCCGGTGTCCAGGCACAGCGACACCAGACCCGGGTCGGTGCCGTCGAGGAACCGGGTGACGTTCTCCTCGGTGTCGATGTGCGTGTCGGCGTGCGGGTGGACCACGACCGTGAGGCCGTACCGCTCCCGCACCTCGCGCCCCAGCCGTTCGGTCAGCGAGGTCAGGTCGCGCCACTGCCCGGCGGTCAGCGTGTCGGGCTCCAGCACCTCGCCCGTCCGGTCGTCCCGCCAGAAGGACGGGATGACGACCAGGTGGCGGGCGCCCATGGCCTGGGTCAGGGCGGCGATGCCGGCGACGTGTTCCCAGGTCTTCTCCCAGACGGCGGCGCCGTGGTGCAGGCCGGTGAAGACCGTGCCGGCCGACACCTTCAGGCCCCGGCGGCCGGTCTCCTCGGCGAGCACCGCGGGATCGGTCGGCAGATAGCCGTAGGGGCCCAGCTCGATCCACTCGTAGCCCGAGCCGGCGACCTCGTCGAGGAACCGCTGCCAGGGCACCTGCCGCGGGTCGTCCGGGAACCACACACCCCAGGAGTCGGGCGCCGAACCGATCCGGATGCGGGAAAGTGAGGAGGGCGACAAGGACGTCATGGCCGCCAGCCTGCGGGCGCCCGGAAAGCGGTGTCAAGCTGTCGTCCGAATGTCCGGACAAAAGATTGACAGGGTTCGTCTGACAGGACTAGAAAGCCCGGGAAGAGATACGCGGGGTGAACCGGACAGCGCGGAAGGGAAGCCGATGGCGTACGACCTGATCACCATGGGGCGGATCGGAGTGGATCTCTACCCGCTGCAGACCGGCGTCCCACTCGCCCAGGTGTCGGCCTTCGGCAAGTTCCTCGGCGGATCGGCGACCAACGTCGCGGTCGCCGCCGCCCGGCTCGGCCGCCGGACGGCCGTGATCACCCGCACCGGCGACGACCCGTTCGGCACCTATCTGCACGAGGCCCTGCGCGGCTTCGGCGTCGACGACCGCTGGGTCACCCCGGTCCCCGGACTGCCCACGCCGGTCACGTTCTGCGAGGTCTTCCCGCCGGACGACTTCCCCCTCTACTTCTACCGCCGGCCCAAGGCGCCCGACCTGGAGATCGACGTCGGCGACCTGGACCTGGACGCCATCGCCGCCGCCCGGGTCTTCTGGGTCACCGGCACCGGCCTGAGCGAGGAGCCGAGCCGTACGGCGACCCTCACGGCCCTCGCCCACCGGGCCCGGTCCGGTACGACGGTCTTCGACCTCGACTGGCGCCCCGTTCTCTGGAACAGCACGGCCTGGACCGACCCCGACGAGGCCCGGCCCTTCTATGCCGAGGCGCTGCGGCACACCACGGTCGCCGTCGGCAACCTGGACGAGGTGGAGATCGCGACCGGCGTCCGCGAACCCCATGCGGCAGCCCGCGCCCTGCTGGCCGCGGGGGCCGAGATCGCCGTGGTCAAACAGGGGCCCAAGGGCGTCCTCGCCGTCGACCGGACCGGCGAGTGCGCCGAGGTCCCGCCCCTCCCGGTCACCGTCCTCAACGGACTCGGCGCCGGGGACGCCTTCGGCGGCTCCCTCTGCCACGGTCTGCTGGCGGGCTGGGACCTGGAGACGACCATGCGGTACGCCAACGCGGCCGGCGCCATCGTCGCCTCCCGCCTGGAGTGCTCCTCCGCGATGCCGACCCCCGGCGAGGTGGCCGCCGCGCTCGAGGCCGGAGCGGTCCTGTGAGGGCGGGCCGCGTGGCGGGGACGCACACCGAGGGCGGGTCGGGGACCCGGCTGCCGCCCGTCGACGTCTCCGAACTGGTCCGCGTCCGCATCCACCACCCCGAAGCCGTCGCCGAGGCCGCCGCCCGCCGCGTCCGGCGCCCGCTGCTGGGTACGAGCGACCGCCTGATGATCGTCGCCGCCGACCATCCGGCCCGTGGCGTGCTCGGCGTGGGCGACCGCCCTCTCGCCATGGCCAACCGCGCCGACCTGCTCCGGCGCCTGTGCCTCGCGCTGTCCAGGCCCGGAGTCGACGGCGTCCTCGCGACCGCCGACATACTGGACGACCTGCTGCTGCTCGGCGCCCTCGACCACAAGGTCGTCCTCGGCTCGATGAACCGCGGCGGACTGCAGGGCGCCGGCTTCGAACTGGACGACCGCTTCACCGGTCACCGCCCCGAGGACATCCAGCGTCTCGGCTTCGACGCCGGCAAGCTGCTGCTGCGCATCGACTACGCCGACCCCGGTTCCCTCACCACCCTGGAGTCCGCCGCCCGCGTCATCGACGACATGGCCGCCCGCCGGCTCCCGGTGTTCGTGGAGCCGTTCATCACCAGCCGCACCCCCGAGGGGCGGCTGGTCAACGACCTGTCCGCCGACGCCGTCACCAGGTCCATCGCCATCGCCTCCGGCCTCGGCGGCTCCTCGGCCTACACCTGGCTGAAGGTGCCGGTCACCGAGAACCCCGACGACATGGCCCGGGTCATGGAGACCTCGACCCTGCCGGCCGTACTCCTCGGCGGTGACGTCGGCGACTCCCCCGGGGAGCAGGTCGCCGCCTACGAGAAGTGGCGCGGCGCCCTCCAACTGCCCACCGTGCGCGGCCTGGTGGTGGGCCGTTCGCTGCTGTACCCGGCGGACGGCGATGTGGCCGCCGCCGTGGACACCGCCACCGGACTGCTGTGAGGGGCCGCATGACCAGCACCGACCTGCACCTGCCCCGGGGAGCCACCGCGAACGGCGGGTACACCGTCGACATCGGCCCCGGGCGCGCCGGATGGGAGTACAGCGGCCTGCGTGTCGTGGAGCTGACACCCGGCGGCAGCCATACGTTCACCACCGGGGGCAGTGAATGGATCGTGCTTCCGTTGCAAGGCGGATGTACGGTGCGAATCGAGGAAGACGAGTTCCAACTCCTGGGGCGGGAAAGCGTGTTCACCGGGGTCTCCGACTTCGTGTACGCGCCCCGCGACGCCCGGGTCCAGATCGCCTCCGGCGCGGGAGGCCGCTTCGCCCTGGCAGGAGCGAAGTGCGAGCGACGACTCCCCGCCCGCTACGGCTCCGCGCCGGAGGTCCCCGTCGAACACCGCGGCAGCGGCACCTGCGCCCGCCAGGTGCGCAACTTCGCGGCGGCCGACACCTTCGACTGCGACCGGCTGATCGCCGTGGAGGTCGTCACCCCCGGCGGCAACTGGTCCTCCTACCCGTCGCACAAGCACGACGAGCACCGGCCGGGCGAGGAGTCGCGGCTGGAGGAGATCTACTACTTCGAGATCGACGGCCCGAACGGTTTCGGCTACCAGCGCGTGTTCCCCTCGCGAGAGGGCGGCTCCGACGTCCTCGCCGAGGTCCGCTCCGGCGACGCCGTCCTCGTCCCCGACGGATGGCACGGCCCGTCGATCGCCCAGCCCGGCCACGACATGTACTACCTCAACGTCATGGCGGGACCCGGCGAGACGCGGGAGTGGCGGATCCGCTTCCATCCCGACCAAGCAGAGAGCACAGGGGGCTACCGATGACCATCCGGCTGACCGTCGCCCAGGCACTCGTCCGCTTCCTCGCCGCCCAGCACACCGAACGCGACGGCGAGCGGCGGCGGCTGATCGGCGCCACCTGGGGCATCTTCGGGCACGGCAACGTCGCCGGGCTCGGCCAGGCGCTGGTCGAGTACGCCGAGGTCATGCCGTACCACCAGGGCCGCAACGAGCAGGCCATGGTGCACGCTGCGGTCGGCTACGCCCGCCAGTCCAACCGTCTGTCCACCCACGCCGTCACGACCTCCATCGGCCCCGGCGCCACCAATCTGGTCACCGGCGCCGCCCTCGCCACCGTCAACCACCTCCCGGTCCTGCTCCTCCCCGGCGACGTCTTCGCCGCCCGCCCCGCCGACCCGGTCCTGCAGCAGCTCGAGGTGCCGTACGCGGGCGACGTCTCGGTCAACGACACCCTGCGCCCGGTGTCGCGTTACTTCGACCGGATCACCCGGCCCGAGCAGCTGATCCCGGGCGCGCTGCAGGCCATGCGGGTCCTCACCGACCCGGTGGAGACCGGCGCGGTCACCCTCGCCCTGCCGCAGGACGTGCAGGCCGAGGCGTACGACTGGCCCGAGGAGTTCTTCGCCGAGCGCGTGTGGGTGGTACGGCGTCCCGGCGCGGACCCGACCGAGCTGGCCGAGGCGGTCCGGGCCGTCCGCCGGGCGCGCAGACCGCTCGTCGTCGCGGGCGGCGGCGTCCACCACAGCCGCGCCGAGGAGGCCCTCGCGGAGTTCGCGGCGGCCACCCGCATACCGGTCGCCTCCACCCAGGCCGGCAAGGGCTCCCTGCGCCACGACCACCCGCAGGACGTCGGAGGCGTCGGCCACACCGGCACCGCCACCGCCGACGAACTGGCCCGCACCGCGGACCTCGTCATCGGCGTCGGGACCCGGTACACCGACTTCACCACCGCCTCCGGCACCCTCTTCGAGAACCCGGACGTGCGCTTCCTGAACCTCAACATCGCGCCCTTCGACGGCCACAAGCTCGCCGGGCTCCCGCTGGTCGCGGACGCCCGCAGCGGCCTGGGCGAACTGACCGAGGCGCTGGTGATGCACGGCCACCGGGTCGCCGGTTCCTACGTCACCGAGTACACCGAGGACAAGGAGCGCTGGGAGCAGCGCGTGGACGCCTGCTTCGAGGCCGACGAGCCCGACGTACGGCCCACCCAGCCGCAGGTCATCGGCGCTCTCGACGCCCTGGCCGACGAGTCCGACATCATCGTGGGCGCGGCCGGCTCGCTCCCCGGCGACCTGCACAAGCTGTGGCGGACCAGGTCCCGGGACCAGTACCACCTGGAGTACGGCTACTCCTGCATGGGGTACGAGATCCCGGCCGCGATCGGCGTCAAGCTCGCCGCGCCCGGGCGGAGCGTGTGGGCGCTGGTCGGTGACGGCACGTATCTGATGATGCCGACGGAGATCGTGACCGCCGTCCAGGAGGGCGTCGCGATCAAGGTCCTGTTGGTGCAGAACCACGGGTACGCCTCGATCGGCGGCCTGTCGGAGTCGGTGGGCGGCGAGCGCTTCGGCACCGCCTACCGCCACCGCGCGGCCGACGGCACCTTCACCGGCGCCCCGCTGCCGGTGGACCTCGCCGCCAACGCGGCCAGCCTCGGCATGCGGGTGCTGCGCGCGCGGACGGTCCGGGACCTGCGGGCGGCACTCGCCGAGGCGCGCGCGGCCGACACTCCCACATGTGTCTACGTGGAGACCGAAACGTCCGACACTGTGTCGGGCGCGCCTCCGGCGCAGGCCTGGTGGGATGTTCCTGTGGCCGAGACCGCGACCCGATCGTCCGCGGTCAAGGCACGTGAGCTGTACGAACGGCACGTCTCGACCCGACGCCGCCATCTGTAGAAGGAGTCTCTGGGCATGACGAAGATCGTCAACCACTGGATCGGCGGCAAGACCGCCGAAGGCGCGTCGGGCACGTACGGGCCGGTCACGGACCCGGCGACCGGCGCGGTCACCACGAAGGTCGCGTTCGCGTCCGTCGAGGAGGTGGACGCGGCGGTCGCCGCCGCCAAGGACGCCTACACGACCTGGAGCCAGTCCTCGCTGGCCCAGCGGACCAACATCCTCTTCAAGTTCCGGGCGCTGCTCGACGCGCACCGGGACGAGATCGCCGAGCTGATCACCGCCGAGCACGGGAAGGTGCACTCGGACGCCGTCGGCGAGGTGGCGCGCGGCCTGGAGATCGTCGACCTGGCCTGCGGCATCAGCGTGCAGCTGAAGGGCGAGCTGTCCACGCAGGTGGCGAGCCGGGTGGACGTGTCGTCGATCCGGCAGCCGCTGGGTGTCGTCGCGGGCATCACCCCGTTCAACTTCCCGGCGATGGTCCCGATGTGGATGTTCCCGATCGCCATCGCCTGCGGCAACACGTTCGTGCTGAAGCCGAGCGAGAAGGACCCGTCCGCGGCGGTCAGGCTCGCCGAGCTGCTCGCCGAGGCCGGACTGCCCGACGGCGTCTTCAACGTCGTGCACGGTGACAAGGTGGCCGTGGACCGGCTGCTGGAGCACCCGGACGTCAAGGCCGTCTCCTTCGTCGGCTCGACCCCGATCGCCCGCTACATCCACACCACGGCCTCCGCGGGCGGCAAGCGGGTGCAGGCCCTCGGCGGCGCGAAGAACCACATGCTGGTCCTGCCGGACGCCGACCTGGACGCGGCCGCCGACGCGGCGGTCTCGGCGGCCTACGGCTCGGCCGGCGAGCGCTGCATGGCGATCTCCGCGGTCGTGGCGGTCGGCGCGATCGGCGACGAGCTGGTGGAGAAGATCCGCGAGCGGGCCGAGAAGATCAAGATCGGCCCCGGCAACGACCCGGCGTCCGAGATGGGCCCGCTGATCACCGCCGCCCACCGTGACAAGGTCGCCTCCTACGTGAAGGGCGCCGCGGACGAGGGCTGCGAAGTGGTGCTGGACGGCACCGGCCACACCGTGGAGGGCTTCGAGGACGGTCACTGGCTCGGCATCTCGCTGCTCGACAGGGTCCCGACCACCGCCGGCGCCTACCAGGACGAGATCTTCGGCCCGGTGCTGTGCGTGCTGCGCGCCGAGACGTACGAGGAGGGCGTGGCCCTCATCAACGCCTCGCCGTTCGGCAACGGCACCGCCATCTTCACCCGGGACGGCGGTGCGGCCCGCCGCTTCCAGCTGGAGGTCGAGGCCGGCATGGTCGGCGTCAACGTCCCGATCCCGGTCCCCGTCGGCTACCACTCCTTCGGCGGCTGGAAGGACTCGCTCTTCGGCGACCACCACATCTACGGCAACGACGGCACGCACTTCTACACCCGCGGCAAGGTCGTCACCACCCGGTGGCCGGACCCGGCGGACGCCCCGGCGGGCGTCGACCTGGGCTTCCCGCGCAACCACTGAGAACGCCCCGTCGGGCCGTCCGGATACCGGACGGCCCGACATTTTTTTGCCGTGGTACCTGCGGTTCCCGTTTTCGCGGATGAAACGGGCAAGCCATGAGAGATCTGCCGCTCACCTTCGAAAGCAAGGTCATCGATCCACTTGGCTTACTGAATGAGCTGTTGCGTGATCAGTACCTGCGAAAGCGATGTGAACTGCGTCGCTTTCCAAGTGCGGAATCCGAAGGTGAACTCCCATTGACGTGGCGGTTTTCGAAGGGGTTCTCTAAGCAGCGCCGGGAGCGGACGAGACGAAACGTACGACGAGCCGCCGGAGGCGATAGCGCTCCCGACCCCCACTTTCAGTCGCACGAGTCGATCGGAACCCCGCCGCATGACCGACACGCTCCGCCCTGTCGACACAGCCGTCACAGACGCTCCCGGCATCTCTGACGGCCCCCAGAAGCTCAAGCGTTCCATCGGCGTCGTCGGCGGCACCCTGCTGACGCTCTCGTGCGTCACGCCCGCCTCCACGCTCTTCGTGGTCATCCCGGACCTGTTCGGCTCCCTCGGCACCGCCACCGCCCTGACGATCGCCATCGGCTCCCTCCTCTGTATCGCCGTGGCGTTCTGCTACTCCGAGCTGGGCACCCTCATCCCCAGCGCGGGCGGCGAGTACGCCATGGTGTCGACGATGGCCGGGCGGCTCGCGGGCTGGCTGGTCTTCGTGCTGTCCCTGCTGGTGGTGATGATCGTCCCGCCCGTGATCGCGATGGGTACGGCCGACTACCTGGCCCCGATCGTGCACCTCGACCCGGCCATGACCGGCGCCGGCGTGATGCTGCTCGCCACCCTCGCCGGACTGCTCGACCTGCGGGCCAACGCCTGGATCACCGGCATCTTCCTGGTCCTCGAGGTAATCGCGGCCGGCGTGGTCGCCCTGCTGGGCTTCTCGCACAGCCACCGCGGCGTCGGCAGCCTGGTCTCCATGCAGGTGGCCGGCCCGAGCGGCCACACCGACCCGGTGACGGCCATGCTCGTCATATCCGGGCTCGCCATCGCCCTCTTCGCCACCCAGGGCTTCTCGACCGCCGTCTACCTCTCCGAGGAACTGGAGCACCCGCGCCGCAACGTCGCCCGCACGGTGCTGGCCACCCTCGTCATCTCCTCGGTGGTCATCATCGTGCCGGTCGCCGCGATCACCCTGGGCGCCTCCGACATCAAGGAGCTCACCAGCGGCGACATCAGCTCCATGGTCACCGCCTGGTCCAACTCCGCGGTCGGCGCCTTCGTGAGCATCTGCGTGGCCCTCGCGATCATCAACGCGGGCATCGTCATGGTCATCCAGAACTCCCGCGTCCTGTTCGCCTCCGCCCGCGACAAGGCCTGGCCCGAGCCGGTCAACAACGTCTTCTCCAAGCTCGGCCGCTTCGGCTCCCCCTGGGTCGCCACCCTCGCGGTCGGTGTCCCCGGCGCGCTGCTCTGCTTCGTCAACCTGGACACCCTGTACGGCGTCACCGGGGTCTCCGTGACCGGCATGTACATCCTCGTCGCGGTCGCCGCCCTGCTCTGCCGCCGCGGCTCCCACCAGCACACCCCCGCCTGGCGGATGCCGCTGTGGCCCGCGATGCCCATCCTGCTGATCGTGGTCCTCGCCTACATCCTCACCCAGCAGGAGGCGAGCTACCTGCTGTGGACCGGCGGCATCACCGCGGTCGCCACCCTCTACTGGGCCTTCTACCTCCGCCCGCGCCGCGACACCCGCTGGCTGGTGTCGATCCCGGAGGACGCGCAGGCCTGAGGGCTCGGCAGAAGCCCCACGTCACCACCGAGCACGCCCCGTCGTCCTCGCCGCCCCGCACTGCGACGGGCGACGAGGGCGACGTCGTTCCCACGGCCCACGCCGGCCCACATCCCGTGGCAGCCCCGGTCCCGCTCGGTACCACGCCTGGAGTACGGGGGAGCGGGCCCGTACGCCGCAAGGAGGGCGGGGGTTCAGCCCCTGGGCCGCATGCGCTGTCGGTGGCGGCCCGTACCGTTGAGGCATGGATCTTCGAGTGCCCGTGCCGTGGGGACTGCTGAAGGGGCCGCGCCGGCTGCTGGCCGCCGCGGCCGCCGTCGTGGTGCTCGCCGGCGCCGGGACGTGGTCGGCCGTCGCGTCCGACCACCCGCCCGGGGTGCGCCGGGCCGACCGGGTCATGACCATGGCCGACGGCACCCGCCTGGACACCTCGTACTTCACCGGCGCCTCGTCCGGCCGCCGCCCCGCCGTCCTGCTCGCCCACGGCTTCGGCGGCAGCAAGGCCGACGTGCGGCAGCAGGCCGAGGACCTCACCCGCGCCGGATACACGGTGCTGACCTGGTCGGCCCGCGGCTTCGGCCGCTCCACCGGCAAGATCGGCCTGAACGACCCGGAGCACGAGGTCACCGACGTCTCCCGGCTCATCGACTGGCTGGCCGAGCAGCCCCAGGTCCGCCTGGACGGCAAGGGCGACCCGCGCGTGGGCGTGACCGGCGGCTCCTACGGCGGCGCGATCTCCCTGCTCGCCGCCGGACACGACCGCCGTGTCGACGCCATCGCCCCGGCCGTCACCTACTGGAACCTCGCCGACGCCCTGTTCCCGAACGGCGTCTTCAAGAAGCTCTGGGCCGGCGTCTTCTTCAACACCGGCGGCGGCTGCGCCAGGTTCGAACCCGCCCTGTGCCGGATGTACGACCGGGTCGCCGAGTCCGGCACCCCGGACGACGCCGCCCGCGCACTGCTCAGGGAACGCTCGCCGGTCGCGGTCGCCGGCCGTATCAAGGTGCCCACACTGCTGGTGCAGGGCCAGACCGACTCCCTGTTCACCCTCGCCCAGTCCGACGCCGCCGAGAAGGCGATCCGCGCGAGCGGCGCCCCCGTGGACGTCGACTGGATCGCGGGCGGACACGACGGCGGCGACATGGAGGACAGCCGGGTGCGGAAGCGGGTGACCGCCTGGTTCGACCACTACCTGAAGAGCGACGAGTCGACCGGCACCGGCCCCGCCTTCCGCATCACCCGCACCGGCGGCGTCGACTCCACCGACGGCGCCGCCCAACTGCGCGGCGCGAGCGCCGGCGCCTACCCGGGCCTGCGCGACCACCCGCGTGCCATCGCCCTGACCGGCCGCGAGCAGCACGTGACCAACCCGGCCGGCGCCAGCCCGCCCGGCGTCTCCGCGCTGCCCGGCCTCGGCGGCTCCGGCGGCCTCTCCCAGCTCTCCGCGCTCGGCGTCGGAGTCTCCCTCGACTTCCCCGGCCAGTACGCCCGGTTCGACTCGGCCCCGCTCACCCGCGACCTGCGGATCACCGGCTCGCCGACCGCCACCGTCCACGTCGCCTCCACCACCGACGACGCGGTCCTGTTCGGCAAGGTGTACGACGTCGGCCCCGACGGCATCCGGCAGGTGCTGCCCTCCCAGCTCGTCTCACCCCTGCGGGTCACCGGCGCCAAGGCCGGCAAGGACGTCACGGTCACCCTCCCGGCGATCGACCACGAGGTGCGCAAGGGCCACCGGCTCCGCCTGGTCCTCGCCTCCACCGACCTCGGCTACGCCTCCCCGGCCGCCCCGGCCACGTACACCGTCTCCCTCAGGTCGGACCTGAGCGTGCCGACCGCGCCCGCCGTCACCACCGCGGCGGCCCCGCTGCCCGCCTGGGTGTGGTGGCTGCCCCTGGCCGGGGCCGTGGGCGCGCTCGCCCTGCTGGTCACCGGCCGCCGCTCCACGGCCGCCCCCGCGCCCGCTCCGGCGCTCGCCGACGTCCCGCTGCAGATAACGGACCTGAGCAAGCGGTACGCCAGGTCCGCCGACCGGTACGCGGTGCGCGAGCTGTCCTTCCGCGTGGAGAAGGGTCAGGTCCTCGGCCTGCTCGGACCCAACGGCGCGGGCAAGACCACCACCCTGCGCATGCTGATGGGCCTCATCGGGCCCGACGGCGGGGAGATCCGCGTCTTCGGCCACGCCGTCCGGCCCGGCGCGCCGGTGCTGTCGAGGGTCGGCGCCTTCGTGGAGGGCGCGGGCTTCCTGCCTCACCTGTCCGGCCGGGAGAACCTGGAGCTCTACTGGCGGGCCACCGGCCGGCCGGCCGAGGACGCCCATCTCGACCAGGCCCTGGAGATCGCCGGCCTCGGCGACGCGCTCGCCCGCGCCGTGCGCACCTACTCCCAGGGGATGCGCCAGCGCCTGGCCATCGCCCAGGCCATGCTCGGCATGCCCGACCTGCTCATCCTGGACGAACCCACCAACGGCCTCGACCCGCCCCAGATCCGCGAGATGCGCGAGGTGATGATCCGCTACGCGGCGGCCGGCCGCACCGTGATCGTCTCCAGCCATCTCCTCGCCGAGGTCGAGCAGTCCTGCACCCATCTGGTGGTGATGGACCGCGGCCGGCTGGTGCAGGCGGGACCGGTGCGGGAGATAGTGGGCTCCGGCGACACGCTCCTGGTCGGCACCGGCACGCCCGTGGAGGAGCCGGTGGTGGAGAAGGTCACGGCCCTGCCCGGCGTCGCCTCCGCCGTCCGCACCGAGGACGGGCTGCTCATCCGTCTCGAACCCGGCGGCAGCGCCGAGGAACTGGTCGTGGAACTGGTGCGCCTCGAGGTGCCCGTCGCCTCGGTCGGTCCCCACCGGCGCCTGGAAGACGCCTTCCTCACCCTGATCGGAGGTGCCCCGTGAGCACGCTCACCGAGCCCGTCGAGCCCGTCGAGCCCGTCGAGGTGGCCCCCGGTTACCGCGCGGGCCGTACGCTGCCGCTGCGCGTGGAGCTGGTCCGCCAGCTCAAGCGGCGCCGCACGCTGGTCATGGGCGGCGTTCTCGCGGTCCTGCCGTTCGTGCTGCTCGTCGCGTTCGCGATCGGCGGCGAGCCCTCGGGCCGCGACGGCCGGGTCACGCTGATGGACACGGCCACCGCGTCCGGCGCCAACTTCGCCGCGGTCAACCTGTTCGTCTCGGCGGGCTTCCTGCTGGTGATCCCGGTCGCCCTGTTCTGCGGGGACACGGTCGCATCCGAGGCGAGCTGGTCCTCCCTGCGCTACCTGCTCGCCGCGCCCGTGCCGAGAACCCGGCTGCTGCTGTCCAAGCTCGCCGTGGGTCTCGGGCTGAGCCTCGCCGCGATGGTGCTGCTGCCGGTCGTGGCCCTCGCGGTCGGTACGGCCGCCTACGGCTGGGGCCCGCTGCAGATCCCCACCGGCGGCGCGCTGGACCCGGGCACGGCGGCGCAGCGGCTCCTGGTGGTCGTGGCATACGTCTTCGTGTCCCAACTCGTCACGGCGGGACTGGCGTTCTGGCTGTCGACGAGGACGGACGCCCCGCTCGGCGCGGTCGGCGGCGCGGTCGGCCTGACGATCGTCGGCAACGTCCTGGACGCCGTGACGGCCCTCGGCCACTGGCGTGACTTCCTGCCCGCGCACTGGCAGTTCGCCTGGGCCGACGCCGTGCAGCCGGACCCGGAGTGGTCCGGCATGGTCCAGGGCGCCGCGATCTCCGTGACGTACGCCGTAGTGCTGTTCGCCCTGGCCTTCCGGGGCTTCGCGCGCAAGGACATCGTCTCCTGACGACGGCCCGGGCCGGGCGCCCGCACACCCCATTGACGTTTCCTTACTTACGAGTAAGTTGACCCGGCAGTAAGAACCTTCGTCACAGCCGCGACCGGGAGCCGTCATGGGCGTACGCAGGGATCTGAAGCGAGCACGGCGGCGCGCCGACCTGGCGGCGCGCGGCTCGGTGGAGATCGTCAGGGACCCCGGGGGCACCGTGCGCGAGGTGCGGGCGGCACCCCTGGCGGCACCGCTCGTTGGCGGCTCCATGGCCGACCTCCCGTTCACCCACGCGGCCGAGACCCCGGACGCGGTGCTCCTGCGCCGCCGCGCCGCGGGGGCCTGGCGCCCGGTGACCGCGGCCGCCTTCGCCGCCGAGGTCACCGCCGTCGCCAAAGGGCTGATCGCCGCCGGTCTGGAACCGGGCGGCCGGGTCGCGGTGATGTCCCGCACCCGCTACGAGTGGACCGTCCTGGACTTCGCGATCTGGGCGGCCGGCGGCCAGTCCGTGCCCGTCTACCCGACCTCCTCCGCCGCGCAGGTGGAGTGGATCGTCCGGGACTCCGGCGCCCGGTACGTGGTCACCGAGACCGCGGAGAACACCGCCACGGTCCTCGCCGGCACCGCGAGCCACGCCCGCCGGCCACGCGTCCGGCAACTGACCCCTTCGGCCGACGCCGGGACATCCGCCGCGTCCGCCGTGCCGGGCGACGCCCTCGCCGACCTCACCGCCCTCGGCCGTGACCTCGGCGACGACGAGGTCGCCAAGCGGCGCGCCGCCCTCACCCCCGACACCATCGCCACCCTCTGCTACACCTCCGGCACCACCGGCCGCCCCAAGGGCTGCGTCCTCACCCACGCCAACCTGCACGCCGAGGCCGCCAACACCGTCGAACTGCTGCACCCGGTCTTCCAGGCGGTCACCGGCCGGACCGCCTCCACCCTGCTCTTCCTGCCGCTCGCCCACATCCTCGGCCGCACCCTGCAGCTCGCCTGCCTGATGGCCCGTATCGAGACCGGCCACTTCCCGAGCGTCAAGCCCGACGAACTGCGGCCCGCGCTCAAGGAGTTCCGGCCCACCTTCCTGGTCGGGGTGCCGTACCTCTTCGAGAAGATCCACGACACCGGGCGCGCCACCGCCGAGAAGATCGGCCGCGGCGCCTCCTTCGACCGCGCCGAACGGATCGCCGTGCGCTTCGCCGAGGCGTACCTGAGGAAGTTCCTCGGCACCGGCAAGGGCCCGGGCCCCGGCCTGTACGCCGCATGGGCCCTGTACGACCTGCTGGTCTACCGGCGCATCCGCAAGGAGCTCGGCGGCCGCATGCGCTACGCCATCAGCGGCGGCTCCCCGCTGGACCGCGACCTCAACCTCTTCTTCAACGCGGCCGGGATCGTCGTCTACGAGGGCTACGGCCTGACCGAGACCACCGCCGCCGCCACCATCGTGCCCCCGCTCACCCCCCGCCCCGGCACGGTCGGCCTGCCCATCCCGGGAGTGGCCGTGCGCATCGCCGACGACGGCGAGGTGCTGATCAGGGGCGGAGTGGTCTTCGGCGCGTACTGGAACAACCCGGCGGCAACGGACGCCGTCCTGTCCGACGAGTGGTTCGCCACCGGCGACCTCGGCCGCCTCGACGAGGACGGCTACCTCACCATCACCGGCCGCAAGAAGGACATCCTGGTGACCTCCGGCGGCAAGAACGTCTCCCCGGCCGTCCTGGAGGACCGGCTGCGCAGCCGCTCACCGGTCGGCCAGTGCCTGGTCGTCGGGGACGGCCGGCCCTTCGTCGCCGCGCTGATCACCCTCGACCCGGAGGCGGTAGCGCACTGGCTGACGGTGCGAAAGCTCCCGCCGGACACCCCGCTCGCCGAACTCGTCCGCGACGAACGGCTGCGCCGCGAGGTGCAGAAAGCGGTGGACCACGCCAACGAGGCCGTCTCCCGCGCCGAGTCGATCCGGGCCTTCGCCCTGGTCGAGGGGGATTTCACCGAGGAGAACGGGCTGCTGACCCCGTCGCTGAAGGTGAAGCGGCACGCGGTGACCGCCGCCTACGCCGAACGCATCGAGGCGCTGTACCGCGGGTGAGCGCGCGAAACGACGGCGGGCGACCGGAAGGAACCGGTGCCGGCCGCCGTGGAGTGTGCGCTCAGCCGTTGTTGGTGCCGTTGCCGGACACGGCGGAGATGCCGACGCAGGCCAAGGGCGACGAGCCGGTCTCGCACGTCCTGGACGACATCTCCGTCCTGGTGGGCAACGGCTTCGGCGACAACCGAGCCTGCCGTCCCCCGACACCGCCCGGCGGGCACGCGGACATCCGCGGGCCGTTCGGGCGGTTTCTCGTGCTTCCGCGCAGGTGGAAATTCGCCGACATCGGCCAAGGTGTCAATTCTGTGGGGGCGTTCGAGTGAATTGACGGGTGGTATGCGTTCCGTAGTTTCTTCCGCTGTCTATTCCTCGTTTTACAGCTGCCGGTCATGGTGCGAGCCGTTGAAGCTGTGCTCGCTCGGTCGAAGCCGCTCGCTGGGTTTCGGCCGTCAAAAGGGCATGACCGCAGAGAAGGGAAAGTCTCATGAACAAGAGCGCTGCTGTCCTCGTCGGCGCGATCCTGGCTCTGGGTGGGGCGGCCCCCGCGTTCGCGGACTCCGGCGCGGACGGCGTCGCCGCCAACTCGCCGGGTGCCGTCTCGGGCAACGCCATCCAGGTTCCGGTGCACGTTCCGGTCAACGCCTGCGGCGACTCCGTGGACGTCATCGGGGCGCTGAACCCGGCGCTCGGCGCCAAGTGCGACAACGACTGAGTGCAGTAACCCGACGCCTCAGCCCACGGGCTGTGTCGTGGCCGGCCCCGGACCTCTTTCTCGTTCCGGGGCCGGCCTTCCCATTTCTACGAGCAGAAAGACAACGACATTGCGACAGACCCTCAGCAAGGGCGTGCTCGTGGCCGCCGCCGCGACGGGCCTGCTGTCCCTGTACGGCGGCCTGGCACTCGCCGACTCGGACCCGCACGGCGCCGCCCGGCAATCGTCCGGGGTGGTGTCCGGCAACACCGTCCAGGCCCCGGCGGACGCCCCGGCCGACGTCTGCGGCAACTCCGCCAACGGCGCCGCCGCGCTGAACCCCGCTTCCGGCAGCTCCTGCGCCGGCGGTCATGAGTCCGGCACGGACAGCGACAAGGGCCAGGGCGCTACTAGCGCGGACCCGAAGGACGAGTCCGACTACAGCGACGACGTGGCCCCGACGCCCTCACAGAACAAGGGAAACGATTCCTCTCCGTCCTCGTACGGCGAGGAGGACAAGGCCCAGGGCCCCTCGAAGGAAGAGGAGCACTCGACCGAGCCCTCGTACGGGCAGGAGGAGCCCACTCCGGCACCCTCGTACGGGGAGGAGAAGCCCACCCCCGCACCTTCGTACGGCGGTGAGGAGCACTCGACCGCGTCTTCGTACGGGAAGGAGGAGCACTCGGCCCCGTCCTCGTACGGGGAGGAGAAGCCCACCCGCGCACCTTCGTACGGCGGTGAGGAGCACTCGACCGCGTCTTCGTACGGGAAGGAGGAGCACTCGGCCCCTCCCTCCTACGGCGACGACGAGCCCTCTCGGAAGCCTTCGCACGGGGATGACGAGCCGACTCGGAAGCCCTCGTACGGGGATGACGAGCCGACTCGGAAGCCTTCGTACGGGGACGAGGAGCCCTCTCCGAAGCCTTCGTACGGGGACGAGGAGCCGACTCCGAAGCCTTCGTACGGGGACGAGGAGCCGACTCCGAAGCCTTCGTACGGGGACGAAGAGCCGACTCCGAAGCCCTCGTACGGGGACGAAGAGCCCTCTCCGAAGCCTTCGTACGGGGACGAAGAGCCGACTTCGAAGCCCTCGTGCGACGACGACCATTCGACCCCGCCCTCCCACTGCGACGACGACGATTCGACCCCGCCCTCCTACGGGGATGACGACACGCCCCCGTCCCACGGCGGCTGGGAGCACCACCACCATCACTGGAACCGACCCCACCTCCCGCACACCGGCGGCAACGCCGAAGCCATGATCGCGACCTCCGCGGCGAGCGCCGCGCTGATCGTGGCCGGGACCGCCCTCTACCGCCGGGGCCGCCGCGCCGCGCCCCGTCGCTGATGTGCCGGGTGCCGGAGCCCAGTGCCCGGCACCCCGCCTGTTCGGCCGTACGAGGGGTGCGGCCACCTGTAAGCCGTAACCGCGTTGGCGGAGTCCCTGTTCGTATGACTGGGTGTCAGTAACAGGAACCGCCGGGCGAGCAGGCGGGCGCGCGGGAGAGGGAGGGTCCCGGCATGGCTCCACAGCGGCGAAGGGCCCGGTACCGGCTGGCGCTGATCGCGGCCGGGATCACCGCCGCGGCGGTCCTGGTGGCGGGACCGGCTCCCACCCCGGTGACCTCCACACCGGCACCACCCGCCCCCGCGGCGTCCCCGTCCGCGACCTCCGCACCAACGACGCCCCCGGTCTCCGCCTCGCCCGAGGCCACGAAGGGGGCCGCCGGGATCGCCCCCTTCGGCGCCTTCCTCGACTCGGGGCCGCTGGGGGTGACCCGTATGTCGGGGCTGCGCCGCTGGCTCGGCGGCACCGAGCCGAAGGTCGCGCACACCTATCTGCCCGGCGGTAGCTGGACCGACATCGAGGGCCCGCCCGGCTTCCTGGACGCGTGGGCGCAGTGGCGGCGCGGGCAGGCGGACCGCACGCTCGTGCTCAACGTGCCGATGCAGGAGCACAACGAGGAGAACGTCTCCGACGACCAGGTGCGCGGGCTGCTCCGGCAGGCGGCGACCGGGGAGTTCGACCACCACTTCCGTACGCTGGCCGAGCGGCTGGTGGAGTCGAAGGTGCCCGACACCGTGCTGGTCCTCGGCTGGGAGATGAACGGCATCACCTACACCCACCGCTGCGGACCGGACCCGGCGGCCTGGAAGACGTACTGGAAGCGGATCGTCACGACCATGCGGTCGGTGCCGGGCCAGCGGTTCCGGTTCGACTTCACGCCGAGCCGCGGCCGGGACGCCGTTCCCTGGACCGAGTGCTACCCCGGGGACGACACCGTCGACATCATCGGCATGGACGCCTACGACCAGCCGGCCGGACTGTCGTTCGACGAACAGGTGAAGGAGCCCTACGGGCTGCGGCAGCACGTCGACTTCGCCAAGGCCCACAACAAGCCCATCTCCTATCCGGAGTGGGGGCTCTTCCGCAACGGCGACAACACCGTCTACATGCGGGGCATGCTGGCCTGGATCGAGGAACACAAGCCGCTGTACAACACGCTCACGGACTACTGCCCGCACGGTGTGTGGCAGTGCGCGCGGAACCCCCGTTCGTCCCAGGTCTACCGGTCCTTCCTGTACGGCCGCGGCGAGCAGCCGGCCGCCCCGGCACCGACGGTGTCCACGTCGGCCCCGGAGTCCACGAAGTCCACCGCGCCCACGCCGGAGCCGGCCGACGGCTGCCCGGCCCCGGACGACTGGCTGGAGTACTGGCTCGGCCGGAAGTCCTGCTTCCGCCCCGGCCGGTGATCCAGCGAACGGCAGGCCCCGGCGTCAGCCCGACGGCTGCCGTCGCCACCGGCGCAGCACCCTGCCGCCCCACTGCCGGGCGGCCGCGGTGAACAGCGTGGCCGACATGAGCGGCGCGGTCCGTCGCCGGGCCATCAGCAACCGCCGGTTGGCGACCGGTTCGGGCCGCCAGTGCATCTTGTACGGCTCGTTGCCGCGCAGCAGGCTCAGCGTGCCGCGTCCGTCCGCGCCGGTGCGCGCGGCCTGCTCGCTGCAGGCGTCCAGCAGCATCACGGCCACGTCCGCCTTGCTCTCCCGCAACCGCGGATGCGCGCCGTACAGATAGCCGCCGGCCAGGCTGCGGGACCGCAGCGTCAGGTCGACGGCGACCACGTCGTCGCCGATCCGGAACTCGGTGACGACCGCGTTCCCGGAGCGGACCAACTCGGGTACCGCGCGCACCAGATGTTCGCGGAACCGGGGCAGCGTGTGCTCGGCCGTCACCTTGCGCTCCTGCCACTGCAGCCGGTGCAGCTCCAGCATCCGCTGCAGGGCCGCGGCCGCCTCGTCGGGCCGGGCCACGTGCCGCACCACGCCCAGCGATGTGTGCCTGCGCAGTTGCGCGCGGACCCGCTGGGCCCGCTTCGTGGGCAGCCGGGCGGCCAGCTCGGCCAGCGGGACGGCGGGCAGCTCAAGGCACAGCGAGTCGCGGACCGTGCGGCGCGGCCCGCGCCAGCGGTCGTAGACCCGCTCCACCGCACCACCGGGCCGCACCTCGCGGAAGTCGACCAGGGCGGTGCGGGCCGCGTCCCACAGGGCGTCGGCGAGGGCGTCGGCCGCTCGCCCGTCGTCGGTGTCGTCCAGCAGCACGTCCCCGTAGTCGGAGATCGCCCCGCCCAGCGGCACCAGCGCGGGCAGCGGGCGGTGGACCAGCATCAGCGGCGCCGCGCCGACCAGTTCGTCACCGGAGCGCACCAGCAGCACCCGGAGCCGGCCCGGCCCGCCGTACGACCGCCACCAAGAGTGCAGCCAGGCGTGGTGCTGGAACGGGGTCGCGGTGGCGCACCGCTCGAACAGCCGCCCCCAGGCCGGGGCCAGCGCGGCGAAGGCGTCCAAGTCGGTGACGAGGTCGGTGGTGTGGGCCCGGACCGCCGGGCAGACGGCCGTCACAGCTGGCCGTGTGTGTCGGAGGCGACGGCCGGGCCGGGCACCGACGCCGGGCGGAGCCCGGCCCCGGCCGCCTCGTCCTCGGCCGCCTCGTCCTCGGCCGCCTCGTCCTCGGGCCTGCGCCGTGGCCGTACCAGCAGCACCAGGGCGCCGAGCAGTCCGCCCGCGCTCGTCCCGACCAGGCCCGTGACCACGGGGGAGGCCGAGGTGGGCGCGGTCGGCCGCGGGGCCCGGGAGAACTGCACCAGCTCGACATGGGTGTCGGCCTTGGTGGCGTTGGCGTGCTGGGCGAGGGAGTGGGCGACCGCGTTGGCCATGTCGGCGGCCTTGGCAGGGCGGCCCGAGGTGGCGGAGACGGCGACCATCGGGGCGTCCGGCGAGGTGGCCGTGCGCACGCTGCCGCGCAGGGTGTTCACCGGCACCCCGGCCGGCCCCTGCGCGTCGCCGAGCACCGCGAGGTCGGTGGCGACCCGGCCGTAGGCCTGGGCGAAGCCGACCGCGGCGGCGGAGTCGGAGCTCTCGGTGGGTACGGCGATGACGTAGCTGGTGGCCGTGTACGTCGGCGGCTTCAGCACGCCGTACGCGCCGCCGAGCAGTCCGCCCGTGAGGACGCCGGCCGCCACCAGCGACCAGGGCGGAAGCGCGCGCAGGCGCCTGAAGCGGGCCGGGCGGGAGTGCCGGGTGGGATTCTCGGTCATGGCGAGCTGACTCCCTCGGGAGATCGGGACCTGGGGAACGTGCCGGAGAGCGCCGCCGCGTAGACGTCCATGAGCCGGGCGGCGCTGCGGGTGATGCAGTAGTGGCGGGGCGCCTCGGGGGCGGTACGGGGGCCGGGCCCGGCGGCACGCACCTCGGCGAGCGCTCGGGCATAGGCGTCGGCGCCGCCCGTGACGCGCAGCGCGTCCGGGGCGGCGCCGGGCGGCAGGTCCTCGATGGCCGGGCAGGAGGCGTAGCGCACCGGCAGCCCGGCCGCCAGCGCCTCGACGACGGCCAGCCCGAAGGCCTCCTCCGGGGACGGTGCGGCGAGCACGTCCATCGCCGAGGTCAGCGCGGGCAGTTCGGGCCCGGGCGAGCCGTCCGGGGTGTAGGGCCGCTCACCGGTGAACAGCACCCGGCCGGCGACGCCGGTCTCCTCGGCGGCCCGGCGCAGGGCGGCCTCCTCCGGGCCGCCGCCGACCAGCAGCAGCCTGCAGTCACCCGGGAGCCGGGCGAGGGCCCGGATCAGGACGTCGAAGTGTTTGCCCGGGACGAGCCGGCCGATGCCGCCGATGACGAACGCGTCGTCCGGCAGCCCGAGCCGGGCGCGGGTGAGCCGCCGCCGCACCGGGTCGAAGCGGAACCCGTCGAGGTCGATGCCGTTGGGCACCACCGCGATGCGCGGCCGGGGCACCCCCCACTGGGTGAGCCGTTCGGCGACCGTGGGGGAGACCGCGACGGTGGTCCGGCCCAGCCGCTCGCCGGCCAGGTACAGCGCGCGCACGCCCGCCGTGAGCGGCCGCCCCTCCATCTGCGAGTCGCCGAGGGAGTGTTCGGTGGCCACGACCGCGCGCACCCCGGCCAGCCGGGCGGCGATCCGGCCGTACAGGCAGGCCCGGTAGAGATGGGTGTGCACGAGGTCGTAGCGGCCGCGCCGGATGACGCGGGCCAGGCGGGGCAGCGCCGCCACGTCCCGGTTGCCGCTCATACCGAGGTGCGTCACCCGCACCCCGTCGGCGGCCAGCCCGTCGGCCACCGGCCCGGGGTTGGTCAGCGTCACCACGTCGCACCGCGCGGGCAAGTGCCGCAGCAGCAGCCGCAGTTGCTGCTCGGCGCCGCCCACGCCGAGCCCGGTGATGATGTGCAGCGCCCTCACCGCGGCCCCTCCACCGGCCGGCGGCGCAGCCGGTGCAGCCGGTACTTCAGCAGCAGGCGCACACCGGTGTCGTGCTGCCCGACGTACACCCGGGGCAGCGCGTACGGGCCGGTCAGCGCGCCGGGGTCGATGGCGCAGGCGTAGTCGTACCCGGCCTCCCGCACCGCGTCGGCCGCGCGGGCGTCGACCGTGCCGTACGGATAACAGAAGCCGGTGACCGGAGCGCCGGTCAGCCCCTCCAGCAGGACCCGGCTCTCGACGGTCTCGGCCTTGAGCGTGAGGTCGTCGGCCCGGGTCAGGTCGACGTGGGTCAGACCGTGCGAGCCGATCTCCACGCCCGCCCGGGCCGCGCGCCGGATCCCGTCCGCGGTCAGCAGCGGCTTGCGCGGGCCCAGCGGGTCCCACGCGTTGTCGCCGCCGAGCCGGCCGGGCAGCGCGAACAGGGTGGCCGTGCACTCCCAGCGGGCCAGCACATCGACCGCGCCGGTGAGGAAGTCGGCGTAGCCGTCGTCGAAGGTGAGCCCGACCAGACCGCGCCCCTCGCCGCGGGCGCGGGCGGCGAGCAGTTCGCGCACCGACACCCCCCGCAGGCCCCGGCCGCGCAGCCAGCGAAGCTGCCGCTCCAGCCGGTCGGGCGTGACGGTGATCCGGTACGGGTCGTCGGCGCGGTCGCCGACCGAGTGGTACATGGCGATCCACGGGACACGGCCCGGACCCGCGGCGGCGGCGCGCCGGGGCGACTCAACGGAGGACGGCATGGGCGAGCCTTCCGGCGAGGGTGCGGACGAATCGGATGGCGGGGGTGCAGCCCTGGGCGCCCAGGGCGTGGCCGAGCAGGACGAACACGACGGTCACGGTGGTGGTGCCGGCCAGCAGACCGGCGAGCGGGGCGGTGGGCAGGCTCGCGGCGAAAACCCCCGCCAGGGTGGCCACCGCGGCGGCCCGCAGCGGCCGGCTCAGCTCGCGCAGCACGCCCCGGGCCCGCACGGGCACGCTGCGCGAGGCCAGGCCGGACAGCAGCAGGACGGCGGTGAAGGTGATCCCGGCGGCGTTGGCGGCGGCGATGCCGGTGACGCCCCAGGTGCCGATGGTGCCGGCGCCGATCCAGGAGGTCACGGCGATGCCGGCGGCCATGGCGGCGAGCGGGTACCAGGTGGCGCGGCCCGCCGAGAAGTAGGAGCGGACCAGCACGCCCGTCAGGGTCTGGCCGAGCAGGCCGAGCGCGTACACCCGCATGACGTCCGCGGTTGCCGCGGTGTCGGCGGCGGTGAACGCGCCGCGCTGGAAGAGGAGCTGGATCATCTGCGGGGCGCAGGCGAGGACGGCCGCGGTGCCGAGCAGCACCAGGCCGGCGGCCACCGCCAGATCGCGCTCCACCCTCGTCCGGGCCCGCTCGGTGTCGCCGTCCGCGAGGGCCCGGGCCACCACCGGGAAGGTGACCGTGCACAGCATCATCGACAGCATCATCGGGATCTGCGCGACCTTCTGCGCGTAGTTCAGGTGTGAGATGGCCCCGGCGGGCAGGTGTGAGGCGAGGAACCGCTCGATGAGCACCTGGGACTGCCGGCACAGCCCGAACAGCAGCACGGTGGCCATCAGCGTGACGTCCACGGGCCGGGCGGTGGCGGCGTCCCCGGAGACGGCCCGTGTCACCCGGCGATCGCGCAACCGGCGCACCAGGTCGGGCAGTTGGACCGCCACCATCAGGCACCCGCCGGCCGCGACCCCGAACGCCGCCGCACGCACCCCCCAGCGGCCGCCGAGCGCGAACATCGCCGTGATGATGCCGATGTTGTACACGACGTAGATCGCCGCCGGGGCCAGGTAGCGGCCGTGGGCCCGCAACGCCGCGCTGCAGTACCCGGCGAGCCCGAAGCTGAGCACACAGGTCGCGGTGAGCCGGGTGCAGTCGACGGCGAGGGCGGGGTCGGGCAGCCCGGGCGCGAGCACTCCGACCAGTTGCGGTGCGGCGGCGGCGAGCAGCGCGCCCACCGCCGTGAAGGCCAGCGACAGCCGGGGCAGGCTGCCGGCCACCAGGGACCGCACGGGATCGCCGGGGGCACCCTGCGCACGCCGGGCCAGGGCGGCACTGAACGCCGGGATCAGCGCGAACGCCAGCCCCTCCTCGATGAGCAGCGTGGCCGCGAACTCCGGCACGGTCCAGGCGACCAGGAAGGCGTCGGTGTCCCGGCCGGCCCCGAAGAGCTGGGCCAGCGATTGGTCGCGCACCAGTCCGAGGAGGGCGCCGGCGACCGAGAGGGAGGCGGTGACCAGGGCGGCGCGGGCGAGGAAACGGGGGATGGGCGGTACGTGTTCGGGGATCGGGGTGGATTCGCGGCTCGACTCGGGACCGGGGCCTGGGGCTGGGCCGGGGCCGGATTCCCGGGCGGTGCCGGCTCCGGCGCCGGGCGTGGCGTCCTCGCCGGGCGCGGCGTCTCCTGGCACGGCCGTCCGCGCGGTCGGCAGGGACACCCCGCCCACCGGAGCCGCGTCGGCGGATTCCGCCGCCGGCCCGGTCGGCCCGCCGGCTCCGGGGTTCGCCGCCGGACCGGCCGGCGCCCGAGGGTCCCGCGGTTCGCGGGAGGGGGTCGTCGTCATCGTGCGGCCGCCTCTTCCGGCTCCGGGGCGCGTTCGGCCGTGGCGGTGCCGGACAGCGCCCACCAGGCCGCCAGCCCGAGACACACCGCGGTCAGCACGGTCGAGGGACCGCCGATGTCGGCGTAGGCGAAGTCGACCAGTTGCCAGACCAGCAGTCCGCAGGCGACCAGCGCGCACTCCCGGCCCCCGGCCGAACGCCGGGTCCGCCACAGGTTCCGCAGCGCGCACACCAGCAGGGCCAGCCAGCCGCCCGCCAGACCCAGCAGCCCGAGGAGGCCCTGCTCGCCGAGCACCAGCAGGTACATGTTGTGCGGGGAGAGCAGCGGCTGGCGGCGGAAGGCGGCGCCCGCGCCCGCCGTGTCGCTGCCCGAGGACAGCGCCAGCGAGGCGTGGCCGTCCCGGTACTCGGGGAAGCCCTTGAGGCCGACGCCGGTCAGCGGGTGTTCCCGCCACATGTCGGTGGCCGCCGCCCACATGGTGTACCGGTCGGTGACGGACTGGTCGGGCGCGTCGGTGACCCGGGTGATGCTGTCGAACCGCTCCTGCAGCATCGCCGTGCCCACCCCGAACCCGCCCACCAGGACCACGCCCGCGGCCACCGCCGCCGCCCCCACCCGCAGCGCCCGGCGCGGCCCGGCCAGCGCGAGCTGGACGGTGACGGTCACGACGGTGGCGATCCAGGCGCCCCGGCTGAAGGACAGGGCGAGCGGCGGCAGCAGGGCCACGGCGCAGGCGGCCGCGGTCCACCGCTCGCGCCCCGTGGACCGGCCCAGGGCCAGGCCCACCGCGCAGACCAGGCCGAAGGACACCACCGTCGCCATGCCCATCACGTCCGACGCCCCGAAGGTGCCCACCGCGCGGACGTCCTCGCCCTCGTACGACGCCCCCGTGCCGGTGACGTACTGGTGCACCCCGAGGACCCCCTGCCACAGCGCGAGCGCCACGAGCGACCAGGCCAGCAGCCGGAAGTCGCGCCGGTCGCGGATCAGCAGGAGGACGGCGGCCGGTACGAGGACGAAGATCTGCAGATAGCGGCCGAGGCCGGTGATCCCGGCGCCCGGCGACACCGCGCCCATCGCGGCGAGCGCGAGGCCGGCGACCGGCAGCCCGAACACGACGGCGGCGGTACGGGACAGCGGGCGCCGGCGCTCCCGCAGCAGCCGTACGGCGCAGTGGGCGACGACCACGGCGGACATGGCGTCGGCCGGGCCCGCGCCGCCCTCACCGCCGGGCTGGCCCGGCAGCGCGAGCAGCGCGACCACGGCCACCACGGACAGCACCGGCGCAGGCCTGAACGGGCGGTGCAGCGGCAGGGTGAGGCTCATCGGTCAGCTCCCCGCCGACCGCACGAGCGCGACCGCGGTGCGCAGCAGGATGCAGACGTCCTGCCACAGCGACCAGTTGTCGATGTAGGCGTTGTCGAAGCGGGCCCGGTCCTCGATGGAGGTGTCGCCGCGCAGGCCGTTGATCTGGGCGAGTCCGGTGATACCGGTCCGCATGCGGTGGCGGGCCGCGTAGCCGGGGTGGGCCTGGCTGAACAGGGAGACAAAGTAGGGCCGTTCGGGGCGCGGCCCGACCAGGCTCATGTCGCCCCGGAACACGTTCCACAGCTGCGGCAGCTCGTCCAGCGAGGTCCGCCGCAGGAAGCGGCAGAAGCGGCTCATGTCGCGCTCGCCCGCCACGCTCCACCGGGTGGCCGCCTCGTGCTGGTCGACCGGGCGGTGGGTGCGGAACTTCAGCAGTGTGAAGGGGCGCCCGTCCTTGCCGATGCGCTCCTGCCGGAACAGCACCCCCGGTCCGTCGGTGAGCCGGAGCACCACCGCGCACACCAGCAGCACGGCGGAGACCGGTACCAGCAGCGCCCCGGACACCAGCACGTCCAGCAGCCGCTTGCCGAGGCTCCCGCACCGCCCCGAACCCAGGTCCAGGTGGCGCACGGCGAACCCGGCGAGCTGGTCGCTCGACTCGTGCGCCGGGCTCTCCGGGTCCACCTCCCACACCGTGCAGCCCGCCTCGAGGAGCGTCCGCAGCAGCGGCGCCCGCTCGGTGCGCACGGCCGGTGCGACGGTGAGGACGACCCTCACGCCGTTCTGGATGAGCGCGCGCCCCACCTCCTCGTCCGTGGTGAGCACGGGCAGCCCGCCCCGGCCCTCGAGGTGTTCGGCGACGACGCCCACCGGCCGCACCCCGCAGCGCGGATGCCGCAGCAGCGCGGCGGCCACCCGCTGCGCGGTCGCGGCGGGGCCGATGACCAGCGCCGGGCGCGGGTGACCGGCCAGGACGGCACCGCGTCGCCAGTGCACCGCGCCGCGCCCGGCGCAGGCCACCGCCGCGTGCAGCGTCCAGCCGAGCAGCAGGCTGCGGGCGGACAGCGCCAGACCAGGGTCGTAGGCGGCTCGCAGCGCGGCCAGGGCGAGCCAGGTCACCGCGATCCGGCCGCAGACGGCGGGAAGTTCGTCGAGCACGCCGAGCACCCGCCGCGCCGCGCGCGGCCGCAGCAGTATGGTGCCGGCCACCAGTACGGCGATCAGTAACGGGCGGTGGACGGCGCCTTCCAGGGCGAACGCGCCCGCGAGTGCGGCGAGCACGTCGGCGGCGAGCAGGGGCAGCGGCGAGGCGGGCCGCGCGGGCGGCCGGCGCACCGGGAACCGGGACCCGTCGGCGGTGCGGGCGGGCAGCACCGAGAGAGGCGAGAGTCCGTGGTCCCATGGCTGGCCGCCGGTGGAGGGGACAGTACTTTCCGCGGTCACGAGTGGATGGACTCCCTGCGCTCGAAGGACACGGGTGGCCGGGGTCCGAGGAGTTCGCGGTAGAGGTCCGCGACCCGCTCGGCGGTGTGCCGCACGTCGTGCGTGGACAGGATGTGACGGCGCCCCTGGGCCGCCAGGGCGGCACGCAGGGGTGCGTCGGCGAGCAGCGCGGTGACGGCCCCGGCCAGCGCGCCGGGGTCCGCCGCCGGCACCAGGCAGAGGGGCGCGAGGGCCGGTGGCAGGCTCTCCCGGGCGCCGTCGACGTCGGTGAGCACGACCGGCCGCCCGCAGGCCAGCGCCTCCAGCGGGGCGAGGGCCATGCCCTCCCAGCGCGAGGGCAGGACCACCAGGTCGGCGGCCCGGTACCAGGGCACGGTGTCGGGGACCGCGCCCGCGAAACAGACCGAGGGGTGCGCCCGTGCGCGCAGCGCGTCCCGGTCGGGTCCGTCGCCGACCAGCATCAGCCGGGCGTCCGGCGCCGTGCGCCGGACCTGCTCCCAGGCGCGCAGCAGCACGTCCTGACCCTTCTGCCGGCACAGCCGCCCGACGCAGACGACGAGCGGTGCGGACGGATCCAGGTCCGGCCGGAGCGCGGCGCGGGCGGGTGCGGTCGCGGCGGGAGCGGGGCAGAAGCGGGCGGTGTCGATGCCGTTGGGGATGACGGCGTAGGAGGCGTGCACCCCGGCGCCTACCCCGGTCGCGCGCTCCGCCTCGCTGACGCACACCACCCGGTCGGCCCATCGGGCGCCCCAGCGCTCCCAGCGCAGTGCGAGGCCCGCGGTCACTCCGCCGACGGCTTCGAACGACCACGCGTGCGGCTGGAACACGGTCGGGATGCGGCCGCGTACCGCCAGCCGGGCGGCGAGGCCGGCCTTGGCGCTGTGCGCGTGCACCAGTTCGGGCCGCACCTCTTCGATCAGGCGTGCCAACCGCCGTACCTCACCGGCCAGCCCCGGCCCCGGCGACCGTGCCGCCCGCCAGGGACGGAAACCGGCGCCCATCTTCTGCAGCTCCGAGCCCAGTTCACCGCCGGGGCAGCCGGCCGTTACCCGTGCGCCGGACGCCAGCTGAGCCCGCGTGAGGTCGAGCACGACACGGGCGACCCCGCCGTCGACGGGTTGCGCGAGATGCAGAACCCGCGGCCGAGGATCGGGTGCCGGCTGATGCATTCTCGGGTTCCTCGCTCACAGGGGCGCTCGGGGCTGCGGATGGGTACGCGTGTCATGCCGGCGCGTCCGCGGCCACGAGGTGTGCGCCGGTCCACGCCATGTCCCGGTGAGCAACGAGCCGGTGGCCCGGCTGGTCACCACCGCGCCGCCGAGCCGGGCCGGCTTCGAACACATCTGCGTGGCGGCGAGCGGGTACGCCGTCCGTCCTCCCGCACGTGGTGGAGAGAGCAGCAACTCTATTGGGCATGCGGAATAATCGGAAGAAACCGGACAAGTGTGTCGGAATGGTGAAAGGGTACTTCGGCACACATCACCCCTTTGGCGGCGGAACCCCGGCGGCTGCAATGCGTTGACACAGCGCTGGGCATCCCGCCCGGATGTTTGTGTCGATCCCAAGGAGCACTTCTCCATGTCGCGTATCGCGAAGGGTCTGGTTCTGACCTCCGCCGCCGTCGCGGCCGTCGCCGGCGGTGTCGGCGTGGCCGCCGCCGACTCGGGTGCGGACGGCCTCGCCGCCAACTCCCCGGGCGTGCTGTCGGGCAATGTCATCGAGGCCCCGGTCCACGTGCCGGTCAACGTCTGCGGCGACACCGTCGACGTCATCGGCCTGCTGAACCCCGCGTTCGGCAGCGGCTGCGCAAACGACTGACGCAGAGACGCACCCCCTTCGCCGGCCGCCCGCCCGTGCGTCACGCACGGACGGGCGGCCGGTTCATGCCGCCTTCCCCTGGCTGCTCCACCCGGGCTCCGAGCGGTTGCGGTACGCCACCGGCGGTTCAACGGTGGGCTGAGACCCCAGCCCCACCGAAAGGAACCCGCATGCGTGTGCTGCCCCCACGGCGTCTCGCGTCCGCCACCCTCTGTGCCGCCTTCCTGGTCGGCATCGCCGGCTCCGCCGCCGTCGCCACCGACCTGGTTCGGGAGCGCACCCAGGTGGGTTCTCCCTCGGCCGTCCCAGGCGCCGACCCGCTGCTCGCCCGGATCAAGGCGCTGAGCGACACCGGCTCCGTCCCCGCGCCCGTCAAGGAACTGCCCGAACAGTCGCTCCGCAAGGGCCGGCTGACCCCCGGCGAGGCCCACCGGCTCGGCGAGGCGGCCAAGCGTTCCGTCGCCGAGGAGGCCACCGCGGCTCCGGCGACCGCCGCCACACCGACCGATGCCGCCACGCCGCTCACGGCGTTGACACCCGCGGTTCCGGCGGACACGCCGACGAGTGCCGCGACGCCTTCCATGGATCCGACGCTGTCCACTGCCGCCTCGCCGTCCATGGCAGCCACCACGCCCACGGCGGCGACGCCCTCCACGGCGACCGGCCCGCGGCTCCTGCCGCGCCCGCCGACGGCGCCATGAGCCAGACCCTCGGCCTGTCGGTCCCCGTGCTAGATCCGCTGGTGGCCAACGGTGCCGCCCGCTTGGCGGCGCCCGCCGCGCCCGGGATGCCACGAGTGACGTGCTCGCCGCGCCGACCGGCGCGATCGACGCCCTGGTCAAGGCCGTCGTCTCCAGCCTCGACGACGTACTGCCCACCGCCACCGGCGTGGTGAACGAACCGCTGGGCCTGCTCAAGTCGGCCCTCCCCGGCACCGGGGCACCGACCCCGAACCTGGCCCTGCCCAGCGTGCCCGGCCTGCCGGTGGTCCCGGCGCTGCCGACCGGGTGACGGCTTCCCCGCCTCCGCCTCGGCCGTCGTGCCCACCGGCGCACGACGGCCGAGGCGTCTTCCTTTCGGGGCATCTCATATGCCTTTTCGCTATGGGGTTTCCGGCCCGACGGCGACTCGTTAGGCACGGCGTCAGAATTCCCTGGGGTGACGTGAGTTACCGAAGGAAGGAACACGATGAAGCCCCTCAAGGCCGCCGCTGTCGTTGCCGGTTCCCTGGCCCTCGCCGGCGCCGCCGCGCCCGCGTTCGCCCAGAACTCGGCCGACCTCAGGCCCACCAGCCTCAACGGCGCCGTGGACACGCTCGCCCAGCACCCCCTCACCGTGCACGACGTGATGCCGCTCAAGCACCAGTCGGACGCGCTCAGCACCGAGAGCGAGGACTCCGTCCTGCACACGGTCAAAGACGCCACCACCGCCGTGAACCAGCAGAACCCGCTGCTCGGCGGCATTCCCCTGCAGGGCTGACACCCCGGCGACGCGTCGACGGAGAGCCGGTACCGCACCGTGCGGGACCGGCCCTCGGCACGTTCGAGACCGCTTCCCTCGATCCTGTGGAGCGGTACCCGGCACTGAGTCGAAGGGGTGAGAGGCCACCAGACCGTGCCATGCCTCGTCGGTAGGTCGCGCGGTGACCTCAGCCTCAAGTTCAAGCGCGCCCCCGCCCGCCTCGCCGACCTCGGCACGCTGGTCGTCCTGACCTGGGGCGGCGAGGCGCCCGACGGCACCGACCGGACCGGCCTGCTCGTACCTGGTCTTCACCACCCGTGCCTGGCCCGACGGCGAGCCCGGCAAGGTGGTGGAACAGGCCGCGCCGGCCGCGTTCGCCGGCGCCGAGGAGACCCTCACGGCCGCCGCGCACGTCGTCCTGCCGGCCCGCCGCCTGCGCGGCTGATGCCCGCGGGCCGGGGCGACGAGCTGATGAATGACGAACCCAAGAATGACCGGCTGATGAACGACGAACGCATGAACGCAAGAGCGGACGAATGAAGAACCGATGAGTGAAGAGCCGACGAACGACGAACCGATGAGTGATCGGCCGATGAATGACGAGCTGATGAGTTGAGAGCCGAAGAGTGAAGACCCGATGAGCCGATCGGTCACCGAGTGACGGGCTAGGGCACCCGGCCGTCTTCCGCGCGCCGCGTACCGCCGGATGGCCCTCGTCGGTGACTCGGCCCGGGTCCTGTCGGTTACGGATACGGACATCTGATCCCGATCGAGGAGTGAGAGATGGTCGTCGGTGCCGGAGGCGTCGCGGTGGGGGCGAATCAGCAGGTCGCGGCGGGCGGTCGCAGAGTCACCCGCAGAGAGGCGGCCCGGGCGCTGCTGGCCACCGGCGCCGCCCTGGCGCTCGCCCCGGTCGTCGCCGCCTCCCGCCCCCTGCCGGCCGGGCGCGGCCCCGGGGGCAACTCCTTCGACGAGACCTACCGGGGCCGCCGCATCCAGGGCGCCCTGGTGCCGATCTCCGGGCGCCGCAAGGCCGACGGCACCTGGGAGGTCACCATCGACGGCCATCCGCTGCACCTCATGCGCCGGGCGGACGGCACCTGGCTGAGCATGGTCGACCACTACGGCTCGTACCCGACCGCGCTGGAGGCGACCCGCGCGGCCGTCGACGAGATCGGTCCCGGGCAGCAACTGCGCGACCTCGCCCCCGGCCCGGTCGGCGGCGAGATGGCCGGGCACCACATGGGAGGGCGTCATGGCGTACGTGCGTAAGGACGTCAGCACGCTGACCCGCACCGAGCGCCGCCGGTTCGTCAACGCGCTGCTGGAACTGAAACGGCGCGGCGAGTACGACGAGTTCGTGCGCATGCACATCGACCACTACACCGCCGACGGGGAGACCGGGCTGCGCTCCGCCCACATGGCCCCGTCCTTCCTGCCCTGGCACCGCAGGTTCCTGCTGGACCTGGAGCGGGCGCTGCGCCGGGTGGACTCCTCGGTGACGGTGCCGTACTGGGACTGGACCCGGAACCGTACGAACACCTCCGTGCCGTGGACGCCGGACCTACTCGGCGGCAACGGGCGGCGCTCCGACCGGCAGGTGATGACCGGACCGTTCGCCTATACGGCGGGGCACTGGACCATCAGGGTGGGGGTCACGGACGGCAAGTTCCTCACCCGGGATCTGGGCCGGGCCGCCAATCCCATCGCGCTGCCCACCAGGAGCCAGCTCCAGTGGGCCCTCGACGACCCCGTCTACGACGTCCGGCCCTGGGACTCGACCGCCGTGAGGGGATTCCGCAACAAGCTGGAGGGCTGGGGACCCGGCAGCGGCAGCGCCTCCTGGCGCAACCACAACCGGGTGCACCGCTGGGTCGGCGGTGTGATGCTCGGCGGCGCGTCCGTCAACGACCCGGTGTTCTGGCTGCACCACGCCTTCCTCGACATGCAGTGGCACCGGTGGCAGCTCGCCCACCGCAGCCACCGCTATCTGCCCGCGAGTCCGCCTCCTTCGGGGGACCGGCAGCACGGGCGGATCATCGCCCGGTACCAGAGGCTGCCGCCCTGGGACGTGACGCCGGACCAGCTCGAGGACGTGAGCGGGATCTACCGGTACGCGTGAGCGGACGGCGGACACGGCAAGAGCCCCGGCGCTCGAGGTGCCGGGGCTCTTCGCTGTCCGCGCGGCCGGATCAGTCGCCGTAGGCGCCGGGGCCGGGGTTGCCCGGCGTGACCTTGTGGTCGCCGCCGTTGCCGCAGACGTCGCCGAACGCGGGGTTCAGCAGGCCGATGACGTCGACCGTGTCCCCGCACACGTTCACCGGGACGTGCACCGGAACCTGGGCCGCGTTTCCGGACAGCACGCCGGCCGAGTCGAGGGCCCCACCCTCGGCGCCCGCGTCGGCCAGGGCGAGGCCGGCGCCGCCGATCACCACGGCACCCGTGCCGAGGGCGACAGCGGCTGCCTTCGCGATGCGAGACATCAGGTTCTCCTTTTTGCTCGGGGGTACGGCAGCAGGACCAGCCGCCGCACTCCCCGTTCAACGGCCCGGCATGGGGCTGGTCACGCCGATCAGCCGGGGATCACCCGTTCAACGGGGCGTGCGGGCGGCGGCGCCGGGCGGGGTGGGGAGCGGGGCGCCGGGGCCGCCGCACACAGCGGGGCCCGCAGACGCACGGCAGACGTACGGCGCACGTCCGGCGCGCGCTAATTGGGAGGCGTTCGGCCGGTCCGCCCGCCTAGCCTCCGGTCATGACCACCGACTCAGGCACCGCCGCCGACACAGAAGCCGACCCGGGCAACGACGCCGGCACGAGCGAGCGGGCCCGGCAGCTGATCGGGCTGCTGGCCGAGGAGCGCCGGATGCGTGCCCTCGCCGCCGTGGCCCTGGGCGCGGACACACCCGAACGGGTCGCCGAGGCGGCCGGGCTGTCCGCGAAGGACACGGCGCTGGCGCTGCTCCGCCTGCGCGAGCAGGGGGCGGTGACGACCGGCACGGCGGGCGCGCTCGCCGTCTCCTACGGCCTGTTCCGCGAGCTGGCCCAGCGGCAGCGTCCGGCACCACGGGCCGGGAGCGGGCCGGACGCCGTCCTGGACACATTCGTCCGGGACGGGCGGCTGGTACGGCTGCCCGCCCAGTGGACCCGGAAGAAGCTGGTGCTGCGGCACATCGCCGAGCAGACCTTCGAGCCGGGCGTCGCGTACCCGGAACGGGTCGTGAACGAGCGCCTGCGGGCCTGGTGCGAGGACTCCGACGGCATCGACCATGTGACGCTGCGGCGCTACCTGGTGGACCTCCACCATCTGCACCGGAGCGAGGGAATCTACCGCTGCCCGGAAGCCCGCTGAGCCGGCCGGACGCCGGCTGCCGTGTCCGAAGGCCGGCCACCGGCTGCCGTACCCGAGAACCTCAGGGCAGCCGGCGTACCGGCGAACCCTCCAGGTACGCCTGGATGTCCTCCACCGCCTGGCCGTAGTACGTCGCGTAGTTGGCCCGTGAGACATAGCCGAGGTGGGGCGTGGCGAGAAGGCGGGGCGCGGTGCGCATCGGGTGGGACGCGGGCAGCGGCTCGACGTCGAAGACGTCGATGCCGGCCCCGGCGATCCGGCCCTCGCGCAGCGCGGCGAGCAGGGCGTCCTGGTCCACGATCGCCGCGCGCGAGGTGTTGACCAGGTAGGCGTTCGGCTTCATCAGGGCGAGTTCGGCGGCGCCCAGCAGTCCACGGGTGCGCTCACCGAGGGCCAGATGGACGGAGACGAAGTCGCTGGTCGCCAGGAGATCCTCCTTGCCGGCTGCCAGTTCGACACCGGCCTCCTCGGCCCGCTCCTTGGTCAGGTTCTGGCTCCAGGCGCTCACCCGCATGCCGAAGGCGAGCCCGACCCCCGCCACCCGGCTGCCGATCTTCCCGAGTCCGAGCAGACCGAGCCGGCGCCCGTGCAGATCGGCGCCGACGGTGGACTGCCAGGGCCCGCCCGAGCGCAGCGCGCCGCTCTCCTCGACGATCCCGCGGGCCAGGCCCAGCAGCAGCGCCCAGGTCAGCTCCACCGGAGGCGTCGACGAACTCGCCGTTCCGCACACGGTGACCCCGTGCGCCTCGGCGGCGGTGTAGTCGATGACGCTGTTGCGCATCCCGGAGGCGACGAGCAGCTTCAACCGGGGCAGGCGGGCGATCAGCGAGCCGGGGAAGGGGACACGCTCGCGCAGGGTGACGACGATGTCGTAGTCGGCGAGAGCCCCGGCGAGGGCGTCCTCGCCCGCCAGGTGCTCGCGCAGCGCGACGACCTCCACCCGGTCCCCGAGCAGCGACCAGTCGGCGGAGGCGGTGGCCGCCCCCTGGTAGTCGTCCAGCACCGCGCAGCGAAGTCGCACGTGACCTCTCCCTTCCCCGCGGCGACTGTACCTGCCCGTCAAAGGCCCGAACTCAACCTAATACCCGGGGAAACGGAACCTGAACTGCTTCTTTCGATCCGGTGTACAACTCTTCGTCCTCTTCCTGAGTCGAACTGACGAACAACGGCGTTTGCCCCCAACATGCACGCCTGCCCGGAAGAGGAAACCTTGCCCATGACGATCCGTCGGTTGTGCGGTGCCCTGCGTGTGCGCGGGGTGACCGAGCTGCTCCTCGTGCTCCTGCTCGGCGCCGGCTTCACCGCGCTGCCCGTCTTCGCGCTGCTGCCCGACTGGCGGGGCTTCGCCGCCGCATCGGCCGTGACGTACGTCGTGGACGAGGTGCTGCACTCCAGGGCTCCGGGGTTCGTGCGCAGGCTCGCGGCGCTGCAGCTCACCAGGCCGCTGCGGTTCGCGGTGCGCACGGTGATGCTGCTCGCGCTGGCCAGCCGGATGGACGCGCCGGAGGCGGTGCTGGTGGCGGCGCTCGCCGTCTTCAGCGCCCACTTCGCGATGATGATGCTGTACACGGCGGTGCACCACGCCATCCGCCGGCGCCGGGTGCTGCCGCTGGTCGTGCGCAACCTGGACCTGAGCGGGCTGCCCATACCCAAGCAGCCGCCCGCCCTCCTCTACCGGCGCTTCCTGCGCAAGCTCCTCCACCTCGACCTGCCGGCCCACGCCGGGCTCCTCGCCGCGCTGGCGGTCGGCTCCTGGCAGCCGGCGTACGGGGCCTTCGCCGTCACCGTCGGCGTGACCACGGCGGCCGTCGTCGCGCTGCTGGACCAGTACCGCAAGGTCCGCCGCATGCCCGCGCAGGACGAGGTGTTCGCCGAGGTCAACCGGCAGCTCGCCGGATACCGCCCCGAGGTGGCGCTCTACTTCAGCTTCGCGGCCGTCTCCCGTGACTTCATGTACCAGGTCAACATGTGGATCGAGACGCTGGAGCAGCTCGACATGCGCCCGGTGATCATCCTCCGGGAGCGGGCCTCGTTCCGTTACCTCAGCCGGACCTGGATCCCGGTGGTCTGCGTCCCGAAGGCGGACGACCTGGCCGAACTCGAACTCTCCGGCGTGCGCGTCGTGCTCTACCCGGGCAACGCGGGCAAGAACGTGCACATGCTGCGGGTGGCCGAGGCCAAGCACGTCTTCATCGGCCACGGCGACAGCGACAAGCTCGCCAGCAGCAACCGGGTCAGCAAGGTGTACGACGAGATCTGGGTGGCCGGCCGGGCCGGCCGCGACCGCTACCAGCGGGTGCGGCACGCCATCAGCGACAGCGCCATCGTGGAGGTGGGCCGTCCCCAGCTCTCCCCGATCCGGCTGCACGCCGAGCACACGCCCGGCCCGCTGCCCGTCGTCCTGTACGCGCCCACCTGGGAGGGCTGGAGCGACGACGACTGCCACACCTCGCTGATCCCGATGGGCGTGCGCCTGATCGAGAAGCTCCTCGCGGAGAACGTCCGGGTCATCTACAAGCCGCACCCGCTCACCGGCAAGCGCTCGGCCGAGGCAGCCCAGGCCGACAAGGAGATCCGCGAGCTGCTGCGCGCGGACAACGAGCGGCGCGGCGCCGCCGAGGCGGAGGTCGCGGTCGCCGCCGCCAAGCCCCGGCTGAAGGAGATCCAGGCCCGCCTCGACGAGCTGGCCGGCCGGCTCGGCGGCGACGACGCCGAGCAGATGCGCGAGGCCCGGGTGCCGGACCGGACCGGGGCGGCCGAGTGGCAGGAGCTGCGCGCCGAGTGGCACCGGATCTTCTGGGAGACCCGAGGCCCGGTCCGCCACAACGTGATCCTCAAGCAACTGCCCACCCTCTACGAGTGCTTCAACCAGGCGGACATCCTCGTCAGCGACGTCTCCTCGGTCGTCGCCGACTTCGTGGCCAGCCTCAAGCCGTACGTCCTGACCAACGCCCACGACCTGCCCGACCACGAGTTCCGGGCCGCCTACACCACGGCCGGCGGCGCCTACCTCCTCGACAGCGAGTGCGCCCGCCTGACGGAGATCCTGGACTCGGTCCGTGCCCCGCACACCGACCCCATGGCCCTGGACCGCCGCACCCTCAAGGAGTACGTCCTGGGCCCGGACCACCCCACCTCCATGGAGCGCTTCAACGCCTCCGTGAACGCCCTGGCCGCGAAGGCGGCGGCGGAGCGCGCCGAGGAGACGACTCCGGAGCTGGCGGCCTGAACGGAGCGGACGACACGGCGGACGGGGCGCTGATGTACTCGGGTGGACCTGAGTACCAGCGCCCTGTTCGCGTACCGGGGCGGGCCGCAACGCTTGGCCCATGAGCAGAGAACCGCGGAAACCCGCCCTCCAGCTGTTGTCGATCCTCGTACTGGCCGGCGTGTCGATGGCGTTGTGGGCCGCCTGGCTGGGCTGGGACCAGCACCGGGACGTCCACCCCGACGGCTCGACAACCGGCCCGTACGAGGCGTGGCAGGTCATCGGGCTCGTACTGACGCTCCTGGCACCGGTGTGCTGGGCGGCGTTCCGGAACTACGTCGCGGCCGCGGTGCTCGGCACCTCGGCCGGCCTGACGATCGCCGCGTACTACGACTGGTCGGACGACTCCAGCGGCCTCTTCGTGGTCGGCGTGGGCCTGGTCATGATGGGAAGCCTCGCCGGGACCACCGTCGTCTCCGCCGTGATCACCGCGGCGACCCGGGACGGCCGGCGGGCCGGAGTCTGAACGCGGGTGACCCGGGCGGCGCCGACCGAATCCGCCCGGTCGGTCAGAGAGCGGCGAGCAGACCGTCGAGCGGCGCCGGCACGCGGTCGGCCTCAAGAGCGTCCACCAGCACCCGACCGTAGTGGATCTTCCGCCCCTTCTTGGTACCGAAGAAGCGCCGCAACTGCTGCCGCGCGGTACGGCCCCGCTGCGCGGGCTGGCGCAGAAAGGTCCGCAGGGCCCGCTCGTCGCCCTCCGCCCGGACGAGCTCCGCCACCCGCGTCACGCCCAGCGCGCGGATGAGCTCGTCCTCCAGATCCGCAGCACAGACGAAGAACCCCTGCCAGGCGGCACTGGCCCGCTCCAACCCGCGGACGTAGTAGCCACGTTCAGCCTCATCGCAGAGCCCCGTGAGGCGCAGCCCCAGGCCGGGCGGCCCGAGGACCCGGGCGAAGTGCCCGACACTCATGGCGCCGCCCATCGACACCACGCAAACCCCTTCGGCCGCCAGATCCCGCCCCTGGCGCGCCGCCAGAGCGCCGACCGCCGCGACATCGCTCGGCCCCTCGAGCAGTACGGCCACCCGCACGGACAACCGCCCGGCCAGCTCCCGCGCAGGCCCACCGTCCCCACCGGCCGCCCACACACCGACCGCATCCCGGAACGCCCCCATATCACCCACGCCCTGAGTCTCCGCCTCCACAGCACCGGACCGCCACGCAATTTCCCACGCCAGGCCCCGCCTCCAAGCCCCTGAACCCCTTGAGAGGGGGGAGCGCCGGCGCGACATACGCGGTCCGCCCTTCGGTGGCAGCGGTGTTCCTGGCCGCTCAGTTCCGCGAGTGACCCCACCGCCCCTGGCTTCGGGCTCAGTGAGCGTGAGCAGCGTGCTCGTGCATGGGTGAACAGCGAGCGGGCCCGTATCCGAGCCGTGGCGAACGGATACGGGCCGCGAGGAAGGACCGGTGCAGGACCGGTGCGTCCCGTCGAGTTCCGGTCAGCCGGTCTGGTGGCGGGCCGGTGTCACGAGAGGCCGCACTAGAACTTGCTGCTGCACTGCAGCGGGTACAGGTCGCTGTCGAAGCGGACGCACACGCGGTACTTGTACTCCGGACCGCCGAGCATGTTCGACCAGTCGGTCTTGCCGTAGCCGGGCGTCCTGACGGACAGGGACTTCAGCAGCTTGCCGTCGAGGCTCCACTTCTCGATGGTCGCGGTGGAGTCGTAGACCGACGGGTCCGCGTTGTTCTTGATCCGCACCCAGCCGGCCAGGCAGTCGGCCGACCAACGCAGTTCCGCCACACGGCCGTTGCTGTTCACCGTCCGCTTGGTGGAGCTGCTGTCGTCGCACTTGTAGGTGACCGGGCCCTTGTTGTCGCACCCGGCACCGGAACAGCCGGCGGCGTACGACGTACCGGCCAGCGGAACCATCGACAGCGTCGCCGCCGCCACACCGATGAGCGCCAGCCTGGCTGTGGTCTTGCGCATGACTGAGTTTCCCCCTCAGGAGTATGCGGTGTCCGGACACCCCGTTCGGCGCTGGGCCGTCACGCCGGAACCGCGGTGGAGCGCACCCGGCTGGTCAGTGCCGTGCGCGCTGTCGGTCGACGATCTTTCCGTCGACCAAGTGAGCCTGATCCACATCGAACACTCAAGTCAACGAAATTCTTCCCAAACCCCTGCTTTCAGGGCATGTTGGCCGAAAAATGACTGGCGCCGGGTTCCGCTGAACCCGGCCGCGTCGACCTCGGACATCGCACAGGCGACAAGTCGGCAGTGGCCGCACGGGGTTGTCGGTGGCAGGCACTAACGTGCCCGCAGTGCCCGTCGATCTTTGAACCCCCGAGGAGCCGCGATGCCCGGTGCCGCGCCCGAGTCGCCCGCGAAGGACCTGCGCTCACTGATACCGGAGTACGCGGGTCTTGCCCGGCAAGCAACCCTCCTCAACCCGGAGCCCGGCGACCCCGGTGCGCTGGACAGCTCGCTGGGAGGCGAGTTGCTGTGGCCCGCGGACGAACCGTGGCCGTACTGCGCGCAGGAAGACCACTGGACGTTCGGATCCGACTCGCGCAACCGCACCGAGATCGTCCCCGGGGCGGTGCCGATGGTGCCGATCCTCCAGCTGTTCGCCCGTGATGTGCCCGGCTTGGAGTTCCCGGAGGGCAAGGACCTGCTGCAGCTCGTGTGGTGCGCGCTGATACATGAGCAGGACCCCGGCCCGGTGATGCCGCGGCTGTACTGGCGCAACGAGGCGGAGGTCGTGGCGGGAGGGCTGCTGTCCGAGATCCCGGAGGCGAGCGAGGGGGAGTACGACGAGGACAACATGCCGGTACCGTCCACGCTGTCCCCGGTCGCCGCGGAGGACTGTCCGAGGTGGCTCGATCTGCCCAAGGACATCCGGGAGTCCTGGGAACCCCGTCTCCGGTCGCCGTCGGGCGGCTCCAAGTGGCCACCCGACTCCAACGTCATCGGTACGAAGGTCGGCGGCTGGCCCGCCTGGGCGCAGCCCGCCGACTGGCCGAACTGCGAGAGCGGACACCGCATGGAGCACCTCCTGACCATCACCGGCGACATCCAGCTGGGCGACTGCGGCGGCGTCTACTTCTTCCATTGCCGCCAGTGCCCCGGCCTCCCGTGGGACTGGCGGTTCGACTGCCACTGACAGGTGAGGCGGCGGAGGGGCTTTGAGCCGGAGCCGCTTCGGCGCGAGTGATCAGGCTCCGTGGGCTTCCGGCGCGTCGAGCAGTCGGTGGACCTGCCCGGTACGCACATCGTCTGGGCCGTAAAAAGCCCTCCCGGTCGGGAGGGCGGAGACTTGCGCCCCCGGCAGGACTCGAACCTGCGGCCAAGCGCTTGGAAGATGCGGGCAAGCCATGGTGGGCCGGCGGCTCGTCTCGTGCCGCCACCGTGTCGGGTCGCCGAGTAGCCGCTGCCGTCCGCCGTCGTTGCCGTCGGCGCTGCCGTCACTGCCGTCGGACCTGGCGTGAGCGAGCACCGTTTCAGGAGTTCGATCGGGCGGCTCTTCTCGGCCTGCATAGTGGCTTCGTACCGACGGTTGTGGGTACGCCCTCAGCTGCACTTCTACGCCGACGTTCGCGCCCGTTGATGTCGGGCGTAGATACCAGCTGCCTCCCTGACGCCCTTGTTGACCCGCGGATCACGGGACAAGGCGTTTGCGGAGTCACAGGGCGTACCGCCCCCGACCGTGTGGGGGCGATACGCCCTGCCGTGCCGCTGGCTAACCCATGGTCTTGGCGCCGTCCAGGGACTCGCGGATGATGTCGGCGTGGCCGGCGTGCTGGGCGGTCTCGGCGATGATGTGCATCAGCACCCGGCGGGCCGACCATCGCGCGCCCGACTCGGACCACGGTGCCTTCGGCAGTGGCTGTGTGGCGCCCAGGTCGGGCAGAGTGACGACCAGTTCGTCGGTCCGACGGGCTACCTCGGCGTAGTCGGCGAGCACGCCGGTCAGCGTCTCGCCGGACAGCATCCGGAACTCGTCGGCCCGCCGGGCCCAGTCGGCCTCGGTCATGGCGGTGAAGTCAGGCATCGCCGACGGGCCCTCCAGGATGAACTGCACCCAGGTTCGCTCGACCGCGGTGACATGTTTGATCAGGCCGCCCAGGCACAGCTGGCTGGCGGTGGTCCGGCGCCCGGCCTGCTCGTCGGTGAGGTCACGGGTGGTGAATCGCAGGAATTGCCGATGCTGGGCCAGCGCCTCCAGCAAGTCGGCGCGCTCGCCGGTGGCGGTCGGCTCATGGGCCGGGTCGTGAGTGGCCAGTTCGTTGACGGTCACGGTCTCGCTCATGGTCGCTGCCTTCCGTGGTTCGTGTTCAGCCGGGCAAGGAGGACGCTAGAGGCCGTAGAGGTCAGATCCTGACCTAAATGACGGGAGAGGTGAGATTTCCATGATTCATTCCCCGCTCGCTCCCCAGGCGCCTTCCAGGAACGCGTCAGGCCCGGCCTCCTGATAGGCGGCCGGGCCTGACCTGGTGTTTCACCTGTCGGGGCGGCGGAATCCGAACCCACGACCTCTCCGTCCCGAAGCAACGTGAGCGAGGGCTCCGCCTTGGGCCGGTGTGGCCCGATCCAGATTCTTCGGACTTCGGCGGTCTGCTGATGTCGAGAACGTGCCACCGGCTCCGTCCCAGGGACATCAGCGGCCACCACCGGCCGCACGAGGAACAAGGAGAAGCCAGCATGGCGATTCAGCGGATGGACAACGTCGGCATCGTCGTCGAGGACATGGATGCCGCCATCGCGTTCTTCGTGGAACTCGGTATGGAGCTGGAGGGCAGGGCGGAGGTCAAGGGCCTCTTCGCCGACCAGTGCACCGGACTCGACGGCGTCCGCTGTGACATCGCGATGGTCCGGACCCCAGACGGTCACAGCCGGCTCGAGCTGGCGAAGTACCGCAGCCCCGCGGTGATCAGCGCCGGGCCGCGCAACCGGCCGCACAACATTCTGGGCACGCACCGCGTCATGTTCGCCGTCGACGACATCGAGGACACCGTTGCCCGCCTGCGCCCTCACGGCGCCGAACTCGTCGGCGAGATCGCCCGGTTCGAGGACAGCTATCTGCTCTGCTACCTCCGCGGCCCGGAGGGCATCATCGTCGGACTGGCCGAGCAACTGCGCTGAGCAGATGGCGAGCCACCTCTCTGCGAGGTCCATCTGATGGCTTCCATTCGGCTGCATGGTTCGGTTCCTCCTTAAGAAGGCGCGTGGCTAATAGGGGACGAGCCACCTCCCTACCTGCGAGCTTGTAGCTGCTCGACCTACGAGGAAGGCATATTTCGACACCCATTCGACAGGCAGCGGACCATGCCCTTCTTGCTTCGGGGCCCGTTCTGGCGAGAGCGGCCGTGACTAGCCCTCTTGGAGCTCAACCCGCATGAGCTCGCTGAACTGCTGGACAAGCTGTTGCATCGTGTCCAGGTCGTCGGTTTCCGCGGCCACCCGCCAAGCCTCAGCGAACTGGCGAGCTCCGGCGCTCCCGAACGCGTGCAGTGCAATGAGGGCCTCCATGCTCATTTCGATGCGTTTGGTCTTAGTCCAGTAGCGCTCTACTTTACGAAGCCTTCTGACCTTACGAGCCCGCTCGTACCGCAGGCGGCGGATATCGAGTACGGCTACGCGGAGTGCAGCGAAATAAGCATCGCGCCGCTCCTTGCGCAGATAGGTGCGCTGCTCGGCTTCATGCGACTGGGCAACCATGCGCTCTGCATGTGCTCTACCCTGCGCTCCCGCGAGCCACGTGAAGACGACGCCAACGGCTCCTGAGACGCCAGTGACTACAGGGGCGATCCACTCCGATGCCATGCGTTTATCGTGCGCTGTGAGCCGGTGTCCGAGACGACATCGTTGATGCTGGGCACGGCCTGCACCCATTGCTCCGTCCGCTCACGCCGAACGTGGTCGATGGCAGCAGACCGCTTCGTCCCGAAGCAATTTGGGCGGGGCGCTGCCTTGGGCATGTGGGCCTCTCATCTGCGGTGAAGGTCCATGGGTGTCCGCGCCCGTCCGTCGCTGTCGTCGGCGTTGTCACGTAATTGGACACTCACTGGTGGCAGTCTGGTCCCATGAGTGGGACGACGGACCCCAGTAATCCGAACGGCATCCAGGTAGGCGACATCTACGAGGACTGCTCGTTCCACCCGGTCCTGTGCACTGCGGTCGATGAGGTAGCGGGTGTGGTTCTCAGCGGCATCTCGCTCATCGACGGCACCTTTCCTCGTTCCTGCGATGCCCTGCACTGCGGGCCTATCCGGATTCGCGTTGAGGAAGTCATGGCCATCAGGCAAGACCTCGACGGCTACATCCGCCGGCGAAAGGAAGAACTACGGACCAGTGACAACACCTGATCCGTAGTTCTACAGAGATCGGTCAAGGCGGGTCATAGAGACCGCCGTTCGGTCCTTGAGAGCCGCTGGTGGTCATGGTCGGCGGCTGGGCGAGCACCGCGATACACCAGTACTGCCCTGCGTGATGCCCGGCTAGCACACGTGCTGAAGGAGACGCGCAGTGCTGTCCGTGCCGGTGAGCTGACCCGGGCATACACCGAGTTCACCGTGCGGGGGGTGAGGCGGTCGTTCTTCACCAAGTGGTTCGCCACTGTCGATGACCCGGATGCCGAGTGCGAGCGTGCCTTGATCCTGGATGACCGCGTCTTCCGCTCCCTCAACTCGCTCGGCTGGTCCAGCAAGGAAGCCGCGAGCACACGTCGTGCACGAGTGGGCCGGCTCCCTGGGCGTCACGGCGGCCTGGCTCGAGTGGCTGATGTTCGACCTGAACGGTCATGTAGAGGCCGAATGACCTCAGCTTGGGAAGCTGCGATCGGTTGGGGCCGGTTCGGGCGCTGACCTGGGAGGAACGATCGAGGAGCGGCCTTGCCGGGCTCGGTGGCTCTCCACCGTGGTTCCCCGCTGTTCCCCGCTCGATCTGGTGCGCTTGTGGTGCAGGGCTGCAACGCCACATGCCGGGTATCCGTCCCCGCATGGTGGCCATCGTGTATCGGTCCTACGACGCAGCGACGACCGTTTGGGCGTTCGTGTTGTCGCTTCTGGTCGTGCTGGTTGTGGGCTGGTACGTCCGGCGGCGCAGGTAGGTGTGACCATCGCATTAGGAGTTCGATCCGCCCTCGGCCTGGTCGGGACCCACCTCATGCACCAGTGCTGGACGCGGTTGCTGTATGTCGCCGCCGTCCGCGGTCGTCGCCGAGCTGCCCACGCCCTCCGTGCCCCATGCCCTTGCCGCTGCTGACGCGGCTATGTACGCGGCCAAGGGCCGCAGCCGCCGGGGCTCGCGCACCTCTCGCTGAAACGCCGCCGGGTGGCGCCCAAGCCGCCAAGCACGCCGCCACCCGGGGCATCACCCTCGGCGGCCGCGACACCCGCGGCCACCTGCGCACCATCACCGCCCACTGCGCGTTTGCCACGGCACCGGCACCGCCCCCGCCCGCCGCGACCGGGAGGGCGCCCGTGCCTGAGACGCTGCTCGACCCGACCACCCTCGGCGAAGACCTGCTGACGGCGGCTTCGGCCCCCGACTACGGCCGCTGGGAAGACCAGATCCGCCGCACCGAAGGCTGCGCCGACCCCATCCATCTGACCGGCTGGACCCTGCACAAGGACAAGACCACCGGCGAGACCCTGCACCACTACTCCACCGCGAACGAACCCGGCGGACACCTGCGCCTGGCCTGCGGCAACCGCCGCGCATCCCGCTGCCCCGCCTGCGTCTGGACCTGTGCGGGCGGCACCTACCACCTCATCCGCGCCGGGCTCGCCGGTGACGACCGCCGCGACATCGCCGCCACCGTCCGCGACCACCCCCGCGTCTTCGCCACCCTCACCGCCCCGTCCTTCGGCCGCGTCCACAACCGGCCCGACCACGGCCTCTGCCGCTGCGGCACCCGGTCAACCCTCTGCCCAGGGGCAAGGAGTCCACAGTCGTCAGGAGGTCGGGAAGCAGTGGACCGACACGGGGGAGATCCACGAGCAACGCGACCTCGAAAGCCGTGCGGAGGGCGAGACACGCGCTGTGCCGAGGCATCCCGCCCTGACCGCATCCTTCGACAGCACATCGAGGACGAACAGCTCCAGTCGGCTGAACTCTTGTTCCAGGGTGAGTCGGGTGGCATTCTCGCCGGCTCTGTCATCCGTCGGGCGTGGCGCAACGCGCGCAAGGCCGTACTCCCTCCGCACGTCTTCGGGTCGCCCACCGGACGGCGCGTGTACGACAACCGGAACACGCGCCTGACGAAGTGGCTCGACGACGGCATCCCGCCCGCCCAGGTGGCCGAGTGGGCCGGGAACAGAGTCGCCGTGCTCCTGGCGACCTACGCCCGCTGCATCGACGGGCAGCTGCCGGACCTGAAGCGGCGGCTGGAAGCCGCGGGCGACCTGCCCGAGCCGGAGGTGCCGAGTGCTGGCTGATCCTCCTCGGGTCGAGAACTTCGACACGCATTCGACACAGCCACCCGCGAGAACCCGGTGACAGCCGGACAGCCCCGGAGTCTGCCCCTGATCATCAAGAGGGCGACCAGGGCTTCGTCGTGGTCGGCGCTGCCGGCCCTGACCAGCAAAAAGCCCTCCCGAGGGGAGGGCTGAGGGTGGGCGCCCCCGGCAGGACTCGAACCTGCGGCCAAGCGCTTAGAAGGCGCCTGCTCTATCCACTGAGCTACGGGGGCCTGGTGGCGGGACAAGGATAAAGCTCCTCGTTCCCTGACCCTGTCGCTTCGCCTCCGTGGCTCGATGTGGAGGTTCGGTGAAGCGATCCTGATAATCGCAGGCAGGTACGAATCGTGCACCGCTTTTGGCCCCCGACGCACCGGGTGTTGTGCACTCGTTATGCCTGGACTGCGCCCTCGTACCAGTCGTCCCTTACGTCGGTTGTGTTCCATCGGCGCGCTGAGATGTCCATATGCTTCAGAATTCCCCTAAAATTGGGCATTCTTCACATGTGGTGACCTTGGACGTTCAGCCTCAGCTGCTCGACACACTCTCCGCTCTGCGCGACCGTGTCGCCGCCGCACGCTTTCCGCTGCCCCTGGCCGGGGCCCCACGCGCGCGTGCGAACCGTGATGAGCTGCTTGCGCAGCTCGACGACTATCTTGTGCCCCGACTAAAGGACCCCGGTGCTCCTCTGCTGGCCGTCATCGGCGGGTCCACCGGGGCCGGCAAGTCGACCCTCGTGAACTCCGTCGTGGGGCGCCGGGTCAGCGAGGCGGGCGTGCTCCGGCCGACGACCCGGACACCGGTCCTGGTCTGCCATCCGGAGGATCATCACTGGTTCAGCGGCATGCGCGTGCTCCCCGACCTCACACGCGTGTGGGCGCCCCAGCCGGACACGGGAGACGATCTGCTGTTCCCCGGCCAGGCCCCCGCGCGCGTGCTGCGGGTGGAGACCGCCGAGAGCCTCCCGCGCGGACTCGCCCTGCTCGACGCCCCCGACATCGACTCGCTGCTCGCCGACAACCGCGTTCTGGCGGCCGAACTGATCTGCGCCGCCGACATCTGGATCATGGTCACCACGGCCGCCCGCTACGCCGACGCCGTGCCCTGGCATCTGCTGCGTACGGCCAAGGAGTACGACGTCACCCTGGTGACCGTCCTCGACCGTGTGCCGCACCAGGTGGTCTCGGAGGTCTCCCGGCAGTACGGCGCTCTGCTCACCAAGGCCGGGCTCGGCGACGTACCGCGTTTCACCGTGCCCGAGCTGCCCGAGTCGGCCTGGGGCGCCGGTCTGCTGCCCAGCACCGCCGTGGCGGCCCTGCGGACCTGGCTCGTGCACCACGCGCAGGACGCCGCGGCCCGCGAGCACGTCATGGCCCGCACGGCGCACGGCCTGCTCGACTCGCTCAAGTCGCGCATGCCCGAGCTGGCCGCCGCCGTCGCCGCTCAGTACGCTGCCGCGCTCCGGCTCACCTCCGCCGTCGAAAGCGCCTACGACGGCGAGCACGCGCGCGTGCGGGGCCGGCTGCAGTCCGGGGCCGTACTCGCGGGGGACGCGCTCAAGCGCTGGCGTGCCTTCCCCCTGGACTGCACGGCGGGCGAGCTGCTGGACGCCCTCGTGGAGAGCCTGGGCGCGCTGCTGCTGTGTGCCGTCACGGCCGCCGACGAGCGCGTCGACGAGGCCTGGCGGCGCGAGCCCGGCGCGGCCGCTCCGGGGCTCGCCGAACGGCATCCCTCCCCGGACAAGGCCGAGCACCGCATCGGGCTCGCGGTCCGTCGCTGGCGGCGCGAGCTGGAGGAGTACGCCGAGGACGAGGCGCGGGACATCGAGCGCAGCACCGCTCCCGACTCCGAGAGCGTCGCCGCACTCGTCGCCACCGCGCTGCTGGGCGGGAGCCGGGCGCGTACCGCGGGCGAGCGGCTGGCCGAGCGGATCGGTGCCCATGGCGCGCTGCGGCTGCGCGACCGGGCCGAGCGCCTGCTCAACGACACCGTCGACCGCGTCGTGCACACCGAACGCGAGCGGCGCCTCGCCCCGCTCGACGCCCTGGACCTTCGTGCCGAGCCCCAGGCGGAGCTCATCGCCGCGCTGTCCGTACTGCAGAAGGAGAGGTGAACGGTGACAGCCGTCACTGACCATGATCACACGGACCACAGGGACCACAGGGACCACACCGATCACATGACTCACATGGACCGCATGGACCGCACGACACACGTGGGCCCCTCCGACCACGCCGGTCCTGCTGCTGCCGGCACGGACGGCCGGGCCGGGGGAGAGGGCGAGACGGTCAACGGCCGGACACCGGTCGCCGGCGGCTCCGCACACGTCACCCCCGGCACGGCGCGCGGCGCGGAAGCCGGTGACGACACCGGGGCAGGGCCCAGGGTCGAAGTCACCGAGGCCGAGCCACACCGGGACGAGAGGGGAGGCCCGGAGACGGACGGCCGCGGGCACGCGCGCGTGCCCGCGAAGCGCTCCGACCGCGAGGAAGGCGCGTCCGCCCATGAAGGCGGCGACCAGGCATCCGCCCCCGCGGGAGAGCGGGAAACGGACCCGCACGCGAAGGCCCCGGGTAGCAGGACCGGCACCGGGACCGATGGGGGCCCGCACCGCCCCGCGGAGGACGACGGGAAGGCCGGCCCCGACGCGGACGCCGACGCGTCCGACGCCTGGGACGACGGGCTCATCGCCCGCCGGGTGACGGACAGCGGCGAGCGCGTCTCCGTCCTCGACAAGCCCGTCCGCGCACCCGGCACCCACACCCCCGCGCCCCTGGCGTACGACGGCCCCCTGCGCTCCCGGCTCGACGCGCTGCGCGAACTCGTCGGCCTGTCCCGCGCCCGCCTGGACACCCGCACCCTCGCCGAGGCCGGCCGGGTCCTGGACGAGGCGGCCGCCCGCCGCAAGCTCTCCGGCGGGCACACCGTCGTCGCCATCGCGGGCGCCACCGGCAGCGGGAAGTCGCAGCTGTTCAACGCCCTGGCCGGGGTGGCCATCTCGGAGACGGGGGTGCGGCGCCCGACGACCGCGGCGCCCATCGCGTGCAGTTGGAGCGACGGCGCGGCGGGCCTCATCGACCGGCTCGGCATTCCGGGCCGGCTGCGCCGGCGCCCCCTGCAGAGCGCGGAGGCCGAGGGGCAGCTGCGCGGACTGGTCCTGATCGACCTGCCCGACCACGACTCCGCGGCCGTGGAGCACCGCGAGCAGGTCGACCGGATCCTGAAGCTGGTCGACGCGGTCATCTGGGTGGTCGACCCCGAGAAGTACGGCGACGCCATGCTTCACGAGCGCTACCTGCGGCCCATGGCCGGTCACGCGGAGATCATGTTCGTCGTCCTCAACCAGGTCGACCGGCTGCCCGGGGAGGCCGCCGACCAGGTGCTGGACGATCTGCGCAGGCTGCTCGACGAGGACGGTGTCGCGCTCGGCGAGTTCGGGGAGCCGGGCGCCACGGTGCTCGCGCTGTCCGCGCTCACCGGCGACGGCGTCGGCGAACTGCGCGAGACACTGGGCCACTTCGTGATGGAGCGCGGTGCGGCGGCCCGCCGGGTCGCGGCCGACCTGGACGCGGCCGCGGCCCAGTTGCGGCCCGTCTATGCCACCGGCCGGCGTGTCGGCCTCAGCGAGGAGGCACGCGAGGAGTTCGCCGCCCGGCTCGCCGACGCGGTGGGCGCCACCGCGGCCGGCGAGGCCGCCGAACGCGCCTGGCTGCGCAACGCCAACCGGGCCTGCGGTACGCCCTGGCTGCGGCTGTGGCGCTGGTACCAGGGCCGCGGCGGGCCCAGCACAGGCCGGATGGCGGTACGCCACCAGGCCGACGAGGAGGCCACAGCCCGTCAGCGCGTCGAACAGGCGGTCCGTACGGTGTCCGACCGAGCCTCGGCCGGTCTGCCCACACCGTGGGCGCAGGCGGTGCGGGAGGCGGCCGTGCGCGGCTCGCAAGGACTGTCCGAGGCGCTGGACGACCTGGCGGCCCGGGCCGGGCTGCCGCCGGGACGGCCGCCCCGGCCGGGCTGGTGGCCGGTGGCCGTGCTGGTCCAGGCCGCCATGACCTTGCTGCAGGTCGTGGGCGGGCTGTGGCTGGTGGGCCAGATCGCCGGAGTCATGGCACCCAACCTGGGTGTGCCAGTGCTGCTGATGGTGTGCGGGATCGTCGGCGGGCCGTTCGTGGAGTGGGGCTGCCGGATGGCGGCCCGGGGACCCGCCCGCCGGTACGGCCAGGACGCGGAACGGCGACTGCGGGAGGCGGCCGCGAGCTGCGGCCGGGCCCGGGTGCTCGATCCGGTGGCCGCGGAGCTGCTGCGGTACCGGGAGGTGCGGGAGCAGTACGGCCGGGTGGCGCAGACGGGAGTGGGGGTGGGGTGAGGCCGGGGCGGTGAGGTGCGGGGAGGGGCTGGGCGAAGGAATAGCGGCTCCCTCGTCCACAGGCCGTAGGACCGGTTCCCTCAGCCCGCCCCGGAGCCCGTCCCTCAGCCCGTCTCTCACCCGTGCGGGTGGCGGACTTTTCCACAGCTCGGCGGTGGTCCACAGCGCTCAGAGGGCCCGGCCCTGCGGAGGCAGTCTGTTCTCGCGGCGATCGTGCCGCAGGGCAGACGCCGCCGTACGGGACGGGCCCGTACGCATGTCCGCCCGGCCGTGAGGGGCCGGGTGAGGGAGGGGTTCACGATGAACGAGACCATGGTGTGCGTGGTGGGCAACGTGGCGACGCCGCCGCTGTACCGGGAGACGGCGGCCGGCCCTTCGGCCCGGTTCCGGCTGGCGGTGACCGCGCGCTACTGGGACCGGGAGAAGAGTGCCTGGACGGACGGGCACACCAACTTCTTCACCGTGTGGGCCAACCGCCAGTTGGCCGTCAACGTGGCGGCCTCGGTGGAGGTGGGACAGCCCGTCGTCGTCCAGGGCAGGCTGAAGGTGCGCACGGAACTGCGCGACGGGCAACAGGGCCGCACCTCGGCCGACATCGACGCGGTGGCCATCGGCCACGACCTGGCGCGGGGCACCGCGCTCTTCCGCCGCGCGGTCCGGCAGGAGGCGCCGGCGACGGCCCGGCCGGAGCCGAACTGGGAGACACCAGCCACCGGAATCCAGGACGAGCCACTCGCACAACCGGCCATGGCGGCAACGGCGGTGACATGACGTCAGCGATCACGCCAGCCCTACGTGTCACCACACCGTGACTGTCGCACCTTGTCGACAGGTGGCCACCGAGCGTTCCGAACCGGCCCTGAGCACCATGTATTTGTCGACAAGGCCGTTCGGCGTGCCACGCCGGCGATAACGATTCCGGATCGGATCGCCCCATGTGACGATCCGACCGGCAAGCGCGGTCCCTGTGATCCATAGGATGCCGGGCATGCCCCTCGGGGCAGCCGATTCTGCTGGTGGGACCGTCCCCCACATCCAACGGGTCCTGCTCGAAGGGGAATTCTGTGCTTGCTGCGTTCACTGGGTTCACTCGGTCCCACGTGGCCCGCCTCGCGGCCGTGACGCTCGCGTCCGGCCTCGCGGCGACCACCGTGCTGTTCGGCGCGGGTACGGCCGCGGCCGACGAGACACCGCAGACCCAGGGCGGCGCGACGGCGACGATAGGCGGCCTGAAGACGTACGGCCAGGCCGTGATCCACGAGGACGGCGGCGACCAGCAGGTGTCCGCCGGCCTGTTCGAGATGTCCGTGGACGGCGGCGGCACCCTGCAGACGTACTGCGTCGACATCCACAACCCCACCCAGCGCGACGCCCACTACCAGGAGACCCCGTGGAGCGGCACCTCGCTGGGCGCCAACAAGGACGCCGGCAGGATCCGCTGGATCCTGCAGAACTCCTACCCCCAGGTGAACGACCTCGCCACGCTCGCCCGGCGGGCCGGCACGAGTGGTCTGAGCGAGCAGGACGCGGCAACCGGCACGCAGGTGGCCATCTGGCGCTACTCGGACGGGGCGAAGGTCGACGCCGTGGACCCGCAGGCCGAGAAGCTCGCGGACTACCTGGAGAAGAGCGCCACCGACAGCACCGAGCCGCAGGCCTCGCTGACCCTGGATCCGCCCGCGGTCTCCGGCCGCCCGGGTGACCTGCTCGGACCGGTGACCGTGCACACCAACGCGCGCAGCGTGACGGTCGGCCCGCCGGCGGGCGTGGGCGCCGGCGGAGTGCGGATCATCGACAGGACCGGCAAGGTGATCACCTCGGCGAAGGACGGCAGCCAGCTGTTCTTCGACGTTCCCGAGGGCGCGGCGGACGGTTCCGCCCAACTGACCGTCCAGGCCTCCACCACCGTCCCGGTGGGCCGCGCCTTCGCCTCCGAGAGCCGCAGCCAGACCCAGATCCTGGCCGGCTCCAGCGAGTCCACGGTCGCCGCGACCGCGGGCGCCACCTGGGCGGACAAGGGCGCCATGGCGGTGTCGGCCCGGAAGAACTGCGCCAAGAGCGGCGTCGACATCACCGCGGCCAACAAGGGTGAGCAGCCCTTCACCTTCGAGCTGATGGGCGCCGAGCACACCATTGCGGCCGGGGCCTCCCGCACGGTGACGGTCCCGCTCCAGGAGGACCAGCCCTACGACTTCACGATCACCGGTCCGAACGGCTTCAGCCACCGCTTCACCGGGGTCCTCGACTGCAAGACCCAGGGCACGGTCACCACCGAGTCCACTCAGACCCTCAGCGAGCCCAGCCCCGCGACGGTCGGCGGCAACAGCACGGCCCCCGACACCGACCTCGCGGCCACGGGCAGTTCCGCGATCACCCCGATGATCGCCGGAGTCGCCATCGGACTCGTGGTGATCGGCGGCGCGGTGCTGGTGGTGCTGCGCAGGAAGGAAGCGGCGGCGGGCGAGTGAGGTCCGGCCGCGCCGGTACCTCCTGATCCCGCCGGCCGGGCGAGCCGCGTGACGCCGCTGGTCAGCCGACGCGCGGCGCGCCCTGGCGTGGACCGGTCTCCCTGGGCTGGGCCACGCACATGGCCCAGATGGCGACGCCCGAGAAGGCGATCATCAGGGTGGACCAGAGCGGGGAGTAGGGCAGGGACAGGAAGTTGGCGATGATGATCAGTCCGGCGATGACGATGCCGGAGATGCGCGCCCACTTCGCGGTCTGGAACAGTCCCAGGCTGACCACCACGGCGACGGCGCCCAGGATGAGGGTGACCCAGCCCCAGCCGGTCAGGTCGAACTGGAAGACGTAGCCGCGCGTCGCGATGAACACGTCGTCCGCGGCGATCCCCATGATGCCGCGAAAGATGTCGATCACTCCGGTGATCATCAGCATGACGGCGGCGAAGAGCATCAACCCGCCGGCCCACTGCTGCTTGCGAGCCTGTGTGGTGTGTGTCGTGGTCATTTCTGGGCCTCGATCGAATACGTCCGGCGATTGCGTCCGGCGATCAGTGAGGGCGCTCCCCTTCGTCCTTCCCCGGGCTTCGGACGACGTTTCCGGATCCACAGTGCGCCTGCTCAGGACCGGCGACATCACTCGGCCCGGGTGATTTCCTCCGGCCGCCCCGCTCGACGCGCGCCTCCACATGGGGGTGCCTACGCTTGACTCGAACCGCCGTGCACTCAGGGGGGATCCCGCATCCAGCGGATGGCGGACCAACCCCCTGGGGCATCACCGCATGAACGACGGCAGGAAGACATCCCACCCGTCACAGCGCGCCCTCCGATGGCGTGCGAACCAGGCGTGGCAGGCCGCGTTCCGCCGTTTCGAGGAGAGCGGGCCGGGCCGGCTGTGGCTCCGGCTCTCGGCGGTCGACTTCTTCGGGCACTCCTTCCAGCTGGCCGCGCTCGCGCTCCTGTGCTTCTTCCCGTTCCTGATCATCCTCACGGCGGCGGCAGGGCAGGACACGGCCGCGGTCATCGCCGGCTGGCTGGGGCTGAACGAGCAGGCGGCCCAGGCCGTGGCGACCCTGTTCGCGCCCACCACGACCTCGTACACCCTGACCGGAACGAGCGCCGTACTGCTCCTGCTCGGCGTCCTGGCCGTGGCCGGCACCCTTCAGAGCTGGTACCGGATCCTGTTCGACGTCCCGGAGGACGCGAGGTGGAAGACCACGGCCCGGCTCACCTGGCTCGCCGGGCTGTTCGCCTACGTCGCCGCGCAGGCCGCCTTCGGCAGGGTGCTCCACGGCTGGCTCCTGATCGGCCTGACCGGCTTCCTCTGGGCGGTCGTCTTCTGGTGGGGCAGCATGTACGTGCTGCTCGCCGGGAGGGTGCCCTGGCGCGCCCTCCTCCCGCCGGCCCTGGTCACCAGCGTGTGCTGGACCGGCCTCGGCGTTTTCTCCGCCCACTACTTCTCCGCGGCGATCGTGGCGAACGAGCAGAAGTACGGTCCCATCGGCGTCGTCATGGTCATCCTGTCCTGGCTGGTGGCGGTCGGCGTCGTGATCCACCTGGGCGCGATCGTCGGCCGAGCACTCCAGTGAAACCCCAGGTCACGGAACTGCGGGCAGAGCCAAGACGGCTCTGCCCGCGGTTTTGTGAATGACCGGGTCAGCGGCATGGGGACACGGGGGGCCAGCCCCCCCGCGGACGCCGTCACCCAGCAGCCACGACCTGGCCGGCCGTGACCTGAGGAGGGTTGGGGAGCAGCGACGCGAGGTTGTCGCGCACGAAGTCCGCCGCCCGCTTGACCGACTCCTCGGCTCCGGCCTGTTCTTCGTAGACGCTGGTGGAGAGCATCACTCCATCCCCCGCGTCCACCCAGTAGTAGGCCACGAAGCCGGGGACCTGGCGGAGGAGGGGGATGAATCCCTCGTCCACTCTGCGGCCCGCCTCGGCAGGATCCGTCACCCCTTCGTACCGCCGAACCACTGCGTACATAGCTGATCTCCTCATGGATCCCAGGGACGCCTTGCTCGAAGCGACATACCCCTCAGCGCGTGTCTACCGCTCGTGCCACGTCCGGAAGACACTCGGATAGACGCATGGGCCGCCCGGCCGGGCCTCTGCTCTGTTCGGGGCGAGACAGGGGCTTCACGAAACTCCGGGCAGAGCCGTTTTCGCAGATTTCCGTCAGCCACCGCGGCGACAGACCGGGGCGTCGGACAGGCTCGGATGCCGGTGCCGACAGCTCAGTAGCAGGTCGGAGCGGTGATCGATGAGGCGTCAGCAGGTCACCGCCCCCGGTGACCAGTTGCGGCCGTGTCTGCGGCAGTCCTCGGGTTCACCAGGAGTGAGATTGCGTTCGATCATGTCTGAGGAGCCTCCGGATCAGCAGAAACACACCGATGGCGATCAGGGCCAGCCCGATGACGATCAAGGCCGCTCCGAGAGTGATCAGAAACGTCCCGATCAAGATCAGGAGCGCTCCGATGAGGACCAAGAGCGTCCCGATGATGAAGAGAAAGATCGCGAGGACGGTCACGGCTGTCCTCCTGTTCTCCCTCCCGCTCTGGCTTCCTACCGGCTCCCCTGCAAGCAGTCTGCGCCACACCGCCGCGACTTGCGGCCAAGATGCCCCCATGGCTGGCAGCCAGGACGCCTGGGGCCGTCCTGAGCCGTGCGAACGCCCCGAGGTCACCCAAGCGTGACCGACAGCGACATCCGAGCCGCAGTCCGCCGCATTGAAACCCAAGGTCAGAGCGCCCGGACCAGACGGGTTTCCATCCAGGGGTGGCGGTCAGGCAAGATGGGGTGTATCTGCCCACTGCCAGATTTCAAGCTGCCGGACGGTTTCTCTTGGCTGAGTTCATTTACACCATGCGCAAGGCGCGCAAAGCGCACGGCGACAAGGTGATCCTCGACGACGTCACCCTGAGCTTCCTGCCGGGAGCGAAGATCGGTGTCGTCGGCCCGAACGGTGCCGGTAAGTCGACCGTGCTGAAGATCATGGCCGGTCTCGAGCAGCCGTCCAACGGTGACGCGTACCTGTCGCCGGGCTACAGCGTGGGCATCCTGCTCCAGGAGCCGCCGCTCAACGAGGAGAAGACCGTCCTGGAGAACGTCCAGGACGGTGTCGCCGAGATCAAGGGCAAGCTCGACCGGTTCAACGAGATCGCCGAGCTGATGGCGACCGACTACTCCGACGCGCTGCTCGACGAGATGGGCAAGCTGCAGGAGGAGCTGGACCACGCCAACGCGTGGGACCTCGAGTCCCAGCTGGAGCAGGCCATGGACGCGCTGGGCTGCCCGCCCGGCGACTGGCCCGTCACCAATCTCTCCGGTGGTGAGAAGCGCCGCGTCGCGCTCTGCAAGCTGCTGCTGGAGCAGCCCGACCTGCTGCTCCTCGACGAGCCCACCAACCACCTCGACGCCGAGTCCGTGAACTGGCTGGAGCAGCACCTGGCCAAGTACCCGGGCACCGTCGTGGCCGTCACCCACGACCGGTACTTCCTCGACAACGTCGCCGGCTGGATCTGCGAGGTCGACCGCGGCCGCCTGCACGGCTACGAGGGCAACTACTCGAAGTACCTGGAGACCAAGGCCACCCGTCTGAAGGTCGAGGGCCAGAAGGACGCCAAGCGGCAGAAGCGGCTCAAGGAAGAGCTGGAGTGGGTGCGGTCGAACGCCAAGGGGCGTCAGGCCAAGTCCAAGGCCCGTCTCGCTCGGTACGAGGAGATGGCCGCCGAGGCCGACAAGATGCGGAAGCTGGACTTCGAGGAGATCCAGATCCCGCCGGGCCCGCGTCTGGGCAGCGTCGTGGTCGAGGTCGACAAGCTCAACAAGGCCTTCGGTGAGAAGGTCCTCGTCGACGGCCTCAGCTTCACGCTGCCGCGCAACGGCATCGTGGGCGTCATCGGCCCGAACGGCGCCGGCAAGACCACGCTGTTCAAGATGATCCAGGGCCTGGAGACCCCGGACTCCGGCGACATCAAGGTCGGCGAGACCGTCAAGATCTCCTACGTCGACCAGAGCCGCGCGAACCTCGACCCCAAGAAGACGCTGTGGGAGGTCGTGTCCGACGGGCTCGACTACATCAACGTCGGACAGGTCGAGATGCCGTCCCGCGCGTATGTCTCCGCCTTCGGGTTCAAGGGGCCGGACCAGCAGAAGCCGGCCGGTGTCCTCTCCGGTGGTGAGCGCAACCGCCTCAACCTGGCCCTGACCCTGAAGCAGGGCGGCAACCTGCTGCTCCTCGACGAGCCCACCAACGACCTCGACGTCGAGACCCTCAGCAGCCTGGAGAACGCGCTGCTGGAGTTCCCCGGCTGCGCCGTGGTCGTCTCCCACGACCGGTGGTTCCTGGACCGTGTCGCCACGCACATCCTCGCCTACGAGGGCGAGTCGAAGTGGTTCTGGTTCGAGGGCAACTTCGAGTCGTACGAGAAGAACAAGATCGAGCGGCTGGGCGCCGACGCCGCGCGTCCGCACCGTGCCACCTACAAGAAGCTGACCCGGGGCTGATCGGTCTTGCGCCACATCTACCGCTGCCCGCTGCGCTGGGCGGACATGGACGCGTACGGCCACGTCAACAACGTGGTGTTCCTCCGCTATCTGGAGGAGGCCCGTATCGACTTCCTGTTCCGCCCGGACAAGGAGTTCAAGCAGGGGTCCGTGGTGGCGCGCCACGAGATCGACTACAAGCGGCAGCTCGTCCACCGGCACCACCCGGTGGACATCGAACTGTGGGTCACCGAGATCCGGGCCGCGTCCTTCACCATCACCTACGAGGTGAAGGACGGGGATCTCCTCTACGTACGGGCCTCCACCGTCATCGTGCCGTTCGACTTCGAGGCACAGCGGCCGCGCCGGATCACCCAGGAGGAGCGGGAGTTCCTCCAGGAGTACACGGACGCCGCCGAGGACGCGGAGACCGCGGGGGAGGCCGTCGCCGCATGACGGTCCTGCACCTCGCCGACGAGACGGAGGCGGCCGACCTCGCCGCCTTCCTCTCCCGGTTGCTCCACTACGACCGTGGAGCGGCGGTGCGCCTGCAGGCGGCCGGTACGGCGCTCGCCGTGTTCGGCCGGCCGCCGTCCTTCGAGGTGCTGACGATCCGCGCGGTGCGGCTCGCCAAGCCTTACGAGAACGGGCTCGACGTCACGCTCGACGTCACCGTCTCGGCCGGTGAGTTCCTGGAGTCCGTGGACGAACGGTCGGCCACGGCCGCCGTACCGGCCGCGGTCACCGGACCGCCGTGGGCCGGTGTGCTGCCGCCGCGCGGCGGCTGGCGGCCCGAGCCGGGGCTGCCCGTGCCGGACGCGCTGCGCACGACGGTCGCCGAGTCCGTCGCCGAGTTCCGGTCCCGTACGGAGGAGTTGACGCCGGAGCGGCGTACCCGTGCGGAGCTGGACCGGATAGGGCGGGACATCTGGTCGCGGGAGGTCGGGAACACGCCGCTTCCGGTGCGGGCCGTGCACGCGGCCCAGTCCCTCGGCTTCCTGCGGCCGGGGACCGGTGCGGCCGACACCGGGCTGTTCTCCTCGGGCGTGTGGCTGAGGCTGCGGACGCCCTACGGGTCCGTCGCGGTGCGGCGGTCGGGGCTCGGCGCGCTGGGTGTCAGCGTGCGCTGAGGGGTGCTGCGCAGGCTCGGGCGGCCTTTCGGGCGCCCTCGCCGCTCTCCGCTCCCGCATGCCCCCCCCTCGCGTGCCTGGGTGTCTGGTGCGCGGCTCGGGCGGCTTTGGTCTCGTCCCGTTCTGGTCGCCGGTCGCTTCTTCCCGCGGTCACCTCTCGTCGCTGTCGTCCGGCCACACCCCGATGTGGTCCGGTTCCAGTTCCAGGGCCACGCGGTCGCGCATGTTCAGGGCCCGCGTGTACTCGGCGGGCAGCTGGAGGCGGCCCGCGCGGTCGAGCATGGCGTACTCGCGGGCGACCACCGTCTCGTGGCCGGTCGTGGCGTCCACCTCGCTGCGGCGCAGCACCTCGGTGGAGGTACGGCCGTCCCTGATGGCGACCGTGCGGCGGACCTCGCCGGCCACCGCCTGGTCGTGGGTGACGATGACGATGGTGGTGCCGAGGGTCTCGTTCGCCGTGCGGAAGGCGTCGAAGATCTGCGCGCCGGTGTGGGAGTCGAGTTCGCCGGTGGGTTCGTCGGCGAGCAGGACCGCGGGGGCGTTCGCGAGGGCCACGGCGATCGCCGCGCGCTGCTGCTGACCGCCGGACATCTCGTGCGGGTGGCGGTCGCGGCAGTCGGCCACCTGGAGCAGGTCCAGTAGTTCCAGGGCGCGTTCGGCGCGGGCGCGGCGGCGCATGCGGGTGCCGGAGAGCTGGAGCGGGAGGGCGACGTTCTGGGCCGCGGTGAGGTAGGGGAGGAGGTTGCGGGAGGTCTGCTGCCAGACGAAGCCGACGACCTCGCGGCGGTAGGCGAGGCGGTCCTTCGCGGTCATGGTGAGCAGGTTGCGGCCGGCGACGTGGGCTCCGCCGGCGGTGGGGGTGTCCAGGCCGGCGAGGATGTTCATGAGGGTGGACTTGCCGCTGCCGGAAGCGCCCACCAGGGCCATCAACTCGCCCTCGCGGACCAGGAGGTCGAGGCCCTGGAGGGCCTGTACCTCGATGCCGTCCGCGGAGAAGATGCGGACGAGGCGGTCGCAGGTGATGAGGGCGTCGTGGCCGTAGACGGGGCTCTTGCGGGACTCTGTGACGCGGGTGGTGAGGTCGGTCAGGGTGGTGGCAGTGGCGGGGTCGGTGGTCCCGGCGGTGTTGGCTGTGGGGTCGGCTGTCATGGGGTCTCCTGCTCCGGTGCCCTGTGCTGCCGCTGGGCGGGTGTGTTTCGCATGCCGGTGCTTGCGGGGTGCACGGTGCCGGTGCCGGCCGAGCGTGTTTCGCTTGCCCGTGCCGGCAGGGTGCCTCCCCCACTCCCGGCTTCGCTCGAGTGACGGGACCTCCACCGCCCACCCGTGCCGCCCTGGGAGTCCCCCCAGGCCCTTGAGGCGCTGGGGGAGGTGGGGGAGGCACGGATGTCCGCGGCTACGCGGGCTCGGCCGTCCGCGGTCGCGCGGTGCGCGGTCATCGGGGGTCTCCTGCCCGTAGTTCTCGGACCGAGCTCCGGCGGGTCGTCCACCAGGCCTGGGTGGTGGCGACCCCTACTGCCAGGGTCACGACCGTGAGGGCCGGGAGGGTCAGGGACCAGGGGTCCGGGCGGAGGACGGCCTCGCCCACCGGGGTCTGGGACGAGGCGAGGGCGATCGTCGTCAGGTCGATGCCGGGGGAGAGGAGGTGGACGGCGGCCCAGCCGGTCAGGGTGCCGCCGGCCGCGGCGAGGAGGGCCTGCGGGAGGGACTCCAGGACGAGGAGACGGCGGCCCTGGGCCCGGGTGAGCCCCATGGTGCGCAGCCGGGCGAGCAGCGCGGCGCGTTCCGGGGCCGCCCGCAGCAGCGCGAGGAGCAGGGCGAGGACGGCGAAGCCGGCGCCCGCCGCCACCGCCGCCGTGTATACGTGCCCGGCGCCGGTCTGCAGGGGCGAGTCGGCGTACCGGGCGCGCTCCTCGGTGAGGAGCCGGGCCGTGACCGAGGCGGGGGCCGTGCGGCGCAGCGCGGCTGCGTCCGGATGGGCGCCGGTGAGCAGCAATGCCGTCGGCCGGGCGGCGGACGACGGGAGCCCGGCGCGGTCCACCACCAGGAAGTCGCCGGCGGGTGCTGCCGGGGTGCGGTCGCGGACGGCGGTGATCCGGACGGTGACCGTGCTGCCGTCCGCGAGCCGCACCGAGAAGGGCCGGGTGCCGTGGTTCCGTGCCACGGCCGGGGACGCGACGGCCGGGAGCGGGTGCGAGTCCTGCCCCTTCAACTGCTTCGCCGTGATGACCCCGAGGCCCGTCCGGGCCGTCAACTCGGCGTACGCGGGCGGGTCCACGCCCACCAGCGGCACGGTGTCCACGCCGTCCGTCGGCGTCGCCTCGTAGGTGATGGCCGCCGCGGTCACCCCGCGCACCCCGGGCAGGGCGCGTACCCGGGCGGCCAGGCCGGCCGGCAGCGCGGTGGCCGAGTCCAGGCGGGCGTCGGCCCCGACGGTGAGCAGGGCCGCGTGGTCCCGGGCCTCGGCCACGCCCGCCAGGACCGAGCCGCCGAAGGCCGCCGTGGTCAGGGCGGTCAGCAGGGCCAGCAGGGGCAGTACCGCCGAGGCCCTGGTGCGGCCCGCGCGGGCCAGGGACAGCGGGGCCACCGCGCCCCGCAGCCGGCCGGCCGGGCGGGCCAGACGGCGCAGCAGCAGCGGGTAGAGGCGGAGCAGCAGCAGGGCCGCGATGACACCGGTCAGTACCGGTGCCAGGGACACCAGTTGACCTGCCGAGGCGCCTCTGCCGCGCAGGGTGGCCACCGCCCCGGCCGCCAGCGCCAGCAGGGTCAGTTCGGCGACCGTGCGGCGGCGGGAGGGGCGCACCGAGCCCATGTCCTCCCGGGGGCCCGTCAGCCGCACCGAGCGGTGGGCGAGCACGGCGTGCAGCGGGAGGGCGGCGCAGGCGGTGAGGGTGACGGCGAGGGCGGCGTCGACGGCGTGACCGGCGCGGGCGCCGGGGAGGAGGACGAGGGCGGCCGCGAGGCCCACCGCTCCGGCGGGTACGGCGACCACGGCGGTCTCGGCCAGCAGCCGGCCGGTGAGGCCGGGCAGGGAGACGCCTCGGGCGCGCAGCAGGGCGAGTTCGGCGCGGCGCCGGTCGGCGGCCAGGCCGCCCGCCATGAGCAGGACGACGGCGGCGACCGTGGCGGTGCCGGCCGTGGCCACCCCGACCAGCGGGGAGATGCCCGAGCGCAGCCGCCCGAAGGCGATGACCACGTCGTCCAGACCGGTACCCACGTCCAGGTCCGGATCGGTGAGGGAACGGGCCCGCCGCAGGCCCGGTCCGGACTCCAGCGACGCGACGTCGGACCGCAGTCGGCCGAGATCATGGGCGTGCCGGCCGCCGGTGCCCGGAGCGAAGTGCCAGTAGCGGAAGGGGTCCCTGCCGGTGCCCAGCACGGTGAGGGTCGCCTCCGGGGGGAGCAGGAGCGCGCCGTGCCAGTAGGTCTGCGGCGGGCCGGGCTGGGGCACCCGTTCCAGCGCGGGCGTGCGCAGCAGCGGCACCGTCGACCAGTAGGCGCCGGCCGGGTCGCGCGGGGCGACGATTCCGGTGATCCGGACGGAGAGGGTGCCATTGGGCCTGGGCACGTGGATGACCGAACCCGGCTTGATGTGAAGGGTCTTGGCGGTGGCGGTGGAGACGGCGGCCTCCGCCTCGTCCACGTCCGGCCGGCCCGTGGTACGTGGCAGCCGGCCCTCGCTGACGCGTGCGTGTCCGGCCAGGCCGCTCTGCGCGACCAGCGTGACCTTGGCGGGCAGGCCGGTCGGGCGGGGGAGCCACGGTTCGAGCACCGAGCTGCCGTCGTCGGTGGTGACGCCGTACGCCGACTGGGCGCGGTCGACGGGCACCGAACCGTCCACCACGGGCAGCAGTTTCCCGAACTGCCGTTTGAGGACCTCGAAGCTGAACGAGACGTCCGGGTCCTCGCCGGACGTACCGTACCCCGGCATCGGCGCGGTCGCCCGTACGGAGGTGCGCTCGGGGCCCGCCTGGTCGAGGGCGTGCCGCAGGCCCGCGTCCTCGTACCGGTCCACCGCGCGCGGCAGCGCGCCCGCCAGGCAGGCGGTCAGCGCGACCAGCAGCGCGAGCGCCGGCGCGGCACCGGGAGCGGCCCGCAGCCGGGTCCGTACCCAGGGCGCGACCACGGCCGGTACGGAACGCACGTCACTCACCCCCCTGTTCACGCAGTGCCCGGGCCGGATCGGCCCGGCGCAGGGCCGTCACCACGGCCACCGCCAGCGGCGCCGCGGCGACGCCCGCCAGCAGCAACGCCACCTGTCCGGGAGGCAGCCGCACCAGAAGCCCGGGTACGGGCCGGGTGGCCTCGCCGGTCAGCACGATCAACGGCAGCACTCCACGGGCCAGTACGGTGCCCAGGACGGCGCCCACCACGAGGGCCAGGCCCACCAGTACGGCGAGTTCGGCGGCGACCGTCCGGGCCAGCCGGCGGCGCGGGGCGCCGAGGGCGCGCAGTACCGCGAAGTCCGCCTCGCGTGCCCGCAGCGAACCGGCGGCGCCCACCGCGAAGCCGACCGCGGCGAGCGCCGCCGCCACCACGGCGGCCGCGGTGAACGCGGCCGTGGGTCCGGCGCCGAAGGGGTCGTCGCGCAGCTGGGCGCCGATCTCGTCGCGGACCACCACCTGTTCCGGGTCGACGTCCGGCAGCGCCCGTACCGCGGCGGCCACCGAGGCCGCGTCACCGGGCGTGGTCCGCAGCCACCATTCGTTCGGGGTGGCGCTCTCCCCGTACCGCGCCTGCAGCGCCCGGTTCGCGGCGCGCAGGTCGACCAGTACCGCGCCGCCGTCGTGGTCGGCGGCGGCGGCCGGGGTTCCGGTGGTGGGCAGCGCCCGTACCGACCGGACGATCCGCACCGGCAGGCTCTGGCCGCCGACGGTGACGTCCAGGCGCTGGCCGGTGCGGGCGCCCGCCGAGGTCAGGAACCGGTCCGTCGCGACGGCCCGCACCTCGGGCGGCGCGGGCCGCGCCACCTGGAGCCGCACGGACACCGTGGCGACCGTCAAGATGTCGGCGTTCGGCAGGTAGCCGGTGCCGTAGGAGAAGGCCAGGGGGCGGGTGGAGACGATCCGGGGCCGGGTGGGGCTGGTGCGCGGGGACGGGACGGCCGCGCCGCCAATCTCCACGGCCGTGGACCAGGTCGCCGGCAGGGTGAGCGGGTGCCGGGTTCCGTCGGTGCCCTCGGCGGCCAGGTCCCGGACCGTGAGCCGGTGCCGCTCGGCGCGCTCGGCGGGCTGGGTCATGTCGAGCCGGAGCCCGGTGACCAGCGCCGGGCCGGCGGCGGAGCCGAGGTCGAGGACGAGGGGGTGCGGGCGGCCGTCGGCGGACAGCAGCCCGGCCGGCATCGCGTACGGCACCCCGGCCCCGTCCTCCAGCCGGACCGTGACCATGGCGGTCGTCCCGGGGCCGGTGGAACTGCGCAGGCTCGCCGTCAGCCGCAGCCGGGCGGTGTGGGCCGGCACCCGGGCCCCCACCGGGGAGTCCTTCGGCGTCAGCCCGGCCAGCAGCGACTTCACGGGTTCGTGCGCCAGGTCCGGGCGCATCAGCAGCGCGTTCGCCGCGTGCGCGGCGTCCAGGGCCAGCACGGTCGCCGTACGGTCACCGGACAGGCCCTGCTCGCCGCGTACTACGGGCACCGCCCCGCGGACGTGCGGCAGGGCCGCGTAGGCCTCCGTACGGCCGAGCCCGCCCTGCCCGGCGTCCAGCACCCGCACCGGCGCCCCGGCGCGGAAGTCGGCCTGGTCGTCCTGCGAGCGGTTCCAGGAGGCACCCTGACCGATGGCCAGCATGCCGAGCGCGACGGCGAGCACCAGCAGCAGCACCGGCCCCGCCGCCCGCGCGGTGCGGCGGCTGAACTGCCAGCCGGCCAGTGCCGCCGGCAACCCCCGCCCGGCCGCCGCCCACCGTTCCGCCAGCCGCGCCACCGGCGGCAGCAGCCGCAGCGTCAGCACCGTCCCGGCGAGCAGCGCCAGCGCGGGCGCGGCGACCAGCAGCGGATCAACTCCGAGCGCCCCGGACCGGTCGGTGGCGACACCCCCGAAGCCCTGCTGCCCCAACTGCCAGTAGGCGACCCCGGCCACGGCGAGCAGGCCCAGGTCGGCGCCCGCGCGGAGCGGGGTGGGGACGAGGCCGCCGCCCGCGCGGCGGGGCCTGGCACCGGGCGGGCCCGCGGAACGGTGTCCGCGGAAGCGGGGGACGCGCGGACCGCGCGGCCGGCCGGACTCCGTGCCCCGCCGCCCGCGCCGGCCGGACGGTTCCGCGTCGGCGCCGGTCAGCGCCGGGAGCGTCACCGTCAGGGCGCAGCCCAGGGCCACCGCCACCGCCACCAGCCACACCCCGGGGCTCCCGGCGGGCGGGAGGTCGAGACGCAGGTCGAGACGGGCCAGCGGACCGTGGGCGGTGAGCAGGGTGGTGAGCGGTCCGGCGAGGAACGGCGCGCAGAGGGCCGCGGGCAGGGCGACCAGCAGGGACTCGGCCCCGGCGAGGACCGCGATCCGGGGGCGGGACGCGCCGCGCGCCCTGAGCAGCCGCGTCTCCGCGGCCCGTTCGGCGCCCAGCAGCCGGGCCACCAGCAGCAGCGCGTACCCGCCGAGCAGCACCAGTTGGAGCGCGACGATCAGCAGGGTGGAGCGGGCGACGAGCAGCGAGCGGTCGATGCGGTCCAGCACGTCCGGCAGCGAGGTCGTCACCGCCGTCGCGCCGCGCAGGGCGGCGTCCTTGCGCAGTTCCCCGTTTCCCGCCCGTACGGCTGCGCGCAGTTCCCCCGTGCGCCCGGTCGTCATCGTGTCGAAGTCGGCCGACGCCAGCCAGGCCGTCCCACCGGTGCTCACCCGCCCGCCGGCGAGGACCGAGGGATCGGCGAGCAGCGGACCGTACGTGGTGAAGCCGGACCTCTTCACCCCGCGGCCGAGCAGGTCGTCCAGCCGCCAGTACGGCGTGCCCGTGGCGGCGGGCCGGTACAGCCCGGTGACGCGCACCCGGACCTTCCGGTCGCCGAGCCGGTCGGCCAGGGTGAGGCGGTCGCCCGGTTCGAGCCCGAGCGGCTGGGCGGCGGCCTGCGGGACGGCCACCTCGATCTCGCCGGTCTTCCGGCCCGGGAGCCGCCCGGCGGTGGGCCTCACCTGGGTGTGGTCCAGGGCCGCGAAGTAGGTCAGGTCCGGGTCGCCCGAGCGCCGCGCGGGCGGCCGCGGGTACCGGGGGAGCGCGTACGGGCCGGATCGGCGCAGCGTCCGCACGGTCACCGGCAGCCCGTCGAAGGCCTTCCGGGCGCCCTCGCGTACGGCGGTGTCGGCTGCGGCGTGCTGCCCGGCGGCGACGTCGGCCTTGACGATCAGCGCGGTGGCGGCCGCGTCGCGCGGGTCGTTCAGCACATGGCGCAGCGCCGCGTCCCCGATCGCGCCCGAGTACGCCGTGAGCGTGGCCAGTACGGCGGTGGTCAGCAGCACCGTGAGCAGCGCGGAGCCGAGCAGCAGGCGGTGTGCCCGCGCGCGTGAGACGACGAACCCCGTCACCCGACCCCCGTGTCATCCGGACTTCCGCAAGCGCTGTCTGGATCTCGGGTGATGCTCGCAGAGGGGACCGGTCGCGGGTAACCGGTTGCCGACCGGTCTATACCGGATCGTGACCGGAATCCGGCGCCGAACGACCGGAATCCGGGATTCAGCAGGTCAGTCGGGGGTGTTGATCATCGACTGCGCCGCGTACGTCAGGTAGTTCCACAGCGTCCGCTCGTGCTCCTCGGCCAGGCCCAGCTCGTCGACGGCGACCCGCATGTGCTTCAGCCAGGCGTCGTGCGCGGCGCGGTTCACGGTGAACGGCACGTGCCGCATGCGCAGCCGCGGGTGGCCGCGGCTCTCGCTGTAGGTGCTGGGGCCGCCCCAGTACTGGATGAGGAACAGGGTCAGCCGGTCCTCGGCCGGGCCCAGGTCCTCCTCCGGGTACATCGGCCGCAGGAGCGGGTCCTCGGCGACGCCCTCGTAGAAACGGTGGACGAGCCGGCGGAAGGTCTCCTCCCCGCCGACCTGCTCGTAGAACGTCTGCTCCTGAAGCGTGCCGCGCCGAATCTCATTCACCCGTCCATGGTCTCAGACCGGCTGACCCAGGACTCGAGGCCCAGGACCCTGCCCGCCCCGGGCACCCCGCGCCCCTACTGTGGGGGGTATGGGCGCCTACGACACCGGGATCGAACGTCTGGCCACCGTGGCGCGGGCCGCGCTGGTGCGGGAGATCGACGCCGAGGGGGCCTGGGCCGAGGACCCGGTGTGGCGGGAGGCGTTCGCGACGGTGCCCCGGCACCTGTTCGTGCCGTACTACTACGTCGGGGTCAGGGGCGGATACGAACGCCGGTGGGGCCAGAGCCCGGACCCCGAGGCCCGGGAGCGCTGGGTGCGCGGGGCCTACGACGACACCCCGCTGGCGACCCGGCTGCGCGACGGCGAACTGCTCTCCTCCAGCAGCCAGCCCTCCCTGATGGCGCTGATGCTGGCCGCACTGCGCGTCGAGGACGGCGACCGGGTCCTGGAGGTGGGCGCCGGCACCGGCTACAACGCCGCCCTGCTCGCCCACCGGCTCGGCGACGACGACCTCGTCACCACCGTCGACCTCGACCCGGAGATCACCGAGTCGGCCCGGCAGCACCTGGCCGCGGCCGGCCACCACCCGGCCGTCGTCACCGGCGACGGCGCGCGGGGGGTGCCCGAGCGCGCACCCTTCGACCGGATCATCGCCACCTGCGGGCTGCCCACGGTGCCGGGCGCCTGGCTCGCCCAGTGCCGGCCCGGAGGCCGGATCCTCACCCCGCTGGCCACCGGCCTGCTCGCCCTCACCGTCCGCGGCCCCGAACACGCCGAGGGCCGCTTCCTGCCCACGGCCGCCTACTTCGTACCGCTGCGCGGCGCGGGCCGGGCGGAACCGGCGGTGTCCCTGAGCGGGCTGCCGGGGCGGGCCCGCGAGCAGGAGCCGTTCCGCTTCCTGCTCGACCTGACCCGGGGCGCGCTGGACCCGCGGGAGGCCCACGCGCTGTGGGAGCGCGAGGGCTGCCCCGACCGGGAGCGCTACGGCGTCACGGTCGGCGGCGGACACACCTGGGCCTGGCTGGACGACCCGGAGGGGCCGTACGCCTGGCCCCTCCCGTGAGGTGCCTCAGCCCCTGCGGACGGTGATCGTCGTCCAGGCGCCCACGTGTACCCGGTCGCCGTCCTGCAGCGGCACCGGCACGAACGGCTGGATCGGCTCGTCGGAGCCGTTGACCGTGGTGCCGTTCGTCGAGTTCTGGTCGACGACCGCCCAGTTGCCGTCCGGCTGCTGCACCAGCACCGCGTGCTGGTGCGAGACGCCCGGGTCCTCCGGCGGCACCGACAGGTCGATGTCGGGGGTGTCGCCGGTGGAGTGCCGGCGGCGGCCGATGGTGACCTGGTTGCCGCTGAGCGTGCGCTGCTGCTCGGGTGAGTAGGCGGGCAGGTTCAGGCCCGCGGCCTCGGGGCCGGAGCGCTGCATCATCGCCATGAAGTAGTCGCGGTCCGGACCGATGGTCGCGGTCCAGGTGGCCGGCCCCTGCGGGGCCTGCGGGAAGCCGTGACCGGGCGGGGCCTGGGTGGCGCCGGGCTGCGGGTAGCCGTAGCCGCCGCCGGGACCACCGGGGCCGCCGGGGCCGCCGGACGGCGGGGAGATCACCCAGTCGTCCTCGCCACCGCCGAAGGGGCCGCCACCGGCCGGGGGCCGACCGGTCTCCTGCGGGAAGGCGGGCGCGCCGGGCTGCTGGAAGGCCTGCGGCGGACCGCCGGCCATGCCGCCGGGACCCGCGGGCGGGGTCGGGCCGGGCGGCGGAACGGGACGCGAGGGGTCACCACCGAAGTCGGCGGGACCGGGACCACCGGGACCACCGTGGCCGCCAGGACCGCCAGGACCACCGGGCTCACGGCCGAAGGGCGGCGGGCCTCCCGGACCACCGGGACCGCCACCGAAACCGGAAGGACCGCCGGGGCCGCCGGGGCCACCGGGGCCCTGCTGCCCCGGTACGCCCCCGAACGGCGGCGGACCGGCCGGCGGCCGGCCGCCGCCACCGAAGCCGGACGGGCCGCGCTCGCCGGCGAACGGCGTCGGGCCCGACGGCTCGCTGCCGAAGGACGGGATCGGCTCGGCGGGCCGGTTCACCTGCGAGGGCCGCGAGCCCTGGTACTCGTACGAGTCACCGCCGCCGTACGTCGCGCTCGGCGGCTCGAAGCGGGGCTGCGGCGAGCGCGGGGCGGCCGGGGTGTAGGAAGTGGCCGTGTTGGTCAGGAAGTTCCACCGGCACTCCTCGCAGAACGGCGCGCCGCCCTCGCGGGGCGTACGGCACTGCGGGCACAGCTCCGGCTCGTGGCCGCCGGGCGGGCGGCCGCCGGGCTGCGCGCCCTGCGGCGGGAAGCCGTAGCCACCGCCGGGCGGGGGCGGCGGAGGGGGCGGAGGTACGGCACCGGCCATGCGGTGACCGCAGACCTCGCACCAGTCGTCGGAACCCGACTGGTGTCCGTTCGGGCAGGTCGGCATGTCGGCGCTTCCCCTTCTCCTGAGGGTCCTCCGGTACGTCCGGATCTCTTCCTGGTTGTCCCGCGGTCTCCCGCAGGTCACTTCTTTACACGAACAGTCTTTGTCGACCGGGTCTCGAGGGTCATCTCGTCGGCCTCCGCGACCTTCGCCTTCAACCGCACAGTACCTGTCGCGGCGTCGACCACGTCCACCACCTTCGAAAGGAGTTTCGCGGTATCCGCGTTGCCCGAGGCGCTCGCGAGCTGAACGGCGCGCCCCAGTTTGGCCGTTGCCCGCTCGAAATCGCCCGCTTTGCGGAGGTCCAGACCCTGCTGGATGGCCTGTGCCAGTTCGGCCTGCCCGGTGTAGTGGGCGACCTGGGGGCTGATCGAGGTGGAGGCCGCCATGTCGTCGGTCCACACCGCCCTGACCAGCCCCTGGCCGCCGAGATTCCGCACCTGCCCGTCCGGCTGCGGCACGACCAGGGAGATCCGGGCGGCCAGCATCTCCTGGCCGAGACCGGCCGCCGGGACCTCCACGCACAGGTGGTAGTCGCGGGACTCGTCGCCCCAGGACCCGGTGGGATAGTCCCCGGCCCGCGGGCCCGCCTCGGTACGGCGGTCCGTCAACTCCTCGACAGCGGGCGCCACTTGTTTGACGAACCGGAGGTTCGCGCCGACCGGGGTCCACACCCGCAGCGCCACGTCGGCGACTTCCTTGCCCATCGCCGTCTCCATCATCCGCGTGAAGTCGGCGGCCAGCCCCGCCGGGTCGGCGACGATGTCGGCGGTGCCGAGCAGCGCGGAGGCGATGCCTGTGACTTCTTTCACTTCCCAGTCGGTGCCCACGCCACGCGCGTCACAGGTGAACCGTCCGGCGCACTCGTCCAGCGCCGCCCGCAGGTCCTGCGGCGACTCGTGCTCGTTGCGGCCGTCGGTCAGCAGGATGCCGTGCCGGATGGACACGTCCGCCGAGGACAGCAGCCGGTCGGCGAGCCGCAGCCAGGTGCCGATGGCCGTGCCACCGCCCGCACCGAGCCGGCGCAGCGCCTGCTTGGCCTGCTCGCGCGTGGTGGCGTCGGCGACCGCGAGCCGCCCGCCGCCCGGGTAGACCTCCTCGGCCACGTGCGTGCCGCCGACCACCGCGAAGTGCACCCCGTCGCGCAGGGTGTCGATCGCGGCGGCCGTGGCGTCCCGGGCGTTGCGCATCTTGGTCGGCGGATAGTCCATGGAGCCCGAGCAGTCGACCATGATGGCGACCGCCGCGGAGGGCCCCTGGCCGGGCGCGTACCGGTGCGGGGCCGTGGTGGCGCCGCCCACCGTGCCGCCGCCGGTGGCGGTCACGGTGACGATGGCGTTGACCTCACGGCCGCCCTCGGGCAGGTACTCGTTCTGGTAGACGTCGACCGAGAACTGCGGCACGTTCGGTTTGGCGAAATTGGCCATGACTGTTCAGATCCCCCTGTGACGCCCCGCTGACGCGAGGCAATGCCGGTGGACGGACCGGTCCCCTCCGGTCCGCCGGGACTTCCCCGCGGTGGTGCGGCCTCAGGCCGATACTGCCCCTTGCGGCGGCGCGGGGAACGGCACGACGGCCACTGTTACGTTGTCGTGGCCCCCGCCGTCCAGGGCGTGGCCGACCAGGACCTGGGCGCTGTGCAGCGGACGGGCGGCCGCGTCCGCGGGTACGACCTCGGCCATCTCCTCGGCCGTCTCCGCGTAGTTCCACAGGCCGTCGGTGCACACCAGCACGACTCCGGGCCGGTCCGGCTTGAAGGCGGCGGTGTGCGGCTCCAGTTCGTAGGCGTCCGCGCCGAGCCAGCCGGTGATCGCGTGGGCGCGCTCGTCGGCGTACGCCTGCGCCTCGCTCATCAGGCCGGCCGCGACCATCTGCGCGGCCCAGGAGTCGTCCTCGGTGAGCCGGGCCGGGGGCGCGGAGCGGTCGTCCGGCACCCAGTAGACGCGGCTGTCGCCCACCCAGCCGACCACCAGCAGCCCGCCCGTGACGATCGCGCCGACGATGGTGCAGGCCGGGGAGTTCTGGTGCGGGTCGTGCTCGCGCGCCGCTTCGGGCTCCTCCGCCAGGGAGTTGACGGCCTGCGCGGCGGCGACGATCGCCTCGTGCATCGCCGCCTGCGGGTGGGTGCCGCGCGGCAGGGCCGCCAGCAGGGTGTCGACGGCCGCCTGCGAGGCGGCCATCGACGCCTCGTCCGGCCGGGTCGCCGAGGACACGCCGTCGCACACGATGGCCAGCGTCGCGGGAGAGCCGTCGGGCAGCGCGGTGTGGGCGACGGCGAAGGCGTCCTCGTTGCGGTGGTGGCGCAGGCCGCGGTCGCTGACCGCGGCGACCGGGCCCGACTCCCGCTCCATGCGGTCGCGTTCCCGGGGCTGGGCGTGCCCGCAGTTCTCGCAGTAGCCGTCCTCGTCCACCCGGCCGGCCCGGCAGGCCACGCAGACCTGCGCGGGATCGGCCGCGTCGGGAGCGGCGGCCGGGCCGGCCGGTGCCGAGGACGCGGCGGGACCGGCCGAAGCGCGCGGGTCGGGGGCCTGCAGCGGGTACTCGTCGGGCTCCGGACGCCGGTCGAAGCGGACGCCGGGCGCGGCCTGCTCCTCGTGGTGCAGCGCGTTGCCGCCCGAGTCGGTGCCGGGCACATCGGTCGACCGGTGCGCCGCCGGCTGGGTGCTGCTGGAGCCGGCCGGCTCGGGGGCGGGCCAGTCCACGCCGTCCCCGGGCCCGGCGGAGCCGGTCATGGTGAGGGTCGGGTGGTCCTGCGGCGCGGCGGGCACGGACAGGTCGTATCCGCACGCGCCGCAGAAGAGGTCACCCGACTCGAGCGGCTCGGCACAGCTCGGGCACTTCGCCAGTGCGGCCTGCTGGGGCATCTGCGACATCAACTACACCCACGTCCGGGGGCGGTAACGGTTGGCCCGTTCCACCAGCTCGATCCTCTCCTCGCCGCCGGGCGCCAGCCTGGCCAGCGTGCGGTACGCGCGTTCCAGGCCGAAGCGCAGGCCCCGTTCGTCCAGACCGCTGCCGAGCAGCTTCCCTCCGCCGACGGCCGGTGGGGCGGTGTCCCGGCCTGTGGAGAGTACCCAGTCCAGCGCACTGCCGAGCACTTCGGCGGACAACTGCTCGCGGCGCGCCGGGTCCAGACCGTACGCGTCCAGCGCCTCGACCTGCCCGGCGGCGGCCGTCAGGTCGTCGAGGAACGGTACGTCACCGGCGCTCGGCGTACGTCCGCGCAGCCGGGCCCGGACGGCGGCGACCCGGGCGGCCGTGTAGTGGATGGACGACTCGGGCACCGACTCCAGGGTGTCGACGGCACCGCGCCGGTCACCGGCCGCGAGCCGCACCCGGGCCAGCCCGAAGGCGGCGCTGACGAAGCTCGGGTCGGTCGACCACACCAGGCGGTAGTACTCGGCCGCGTTGTCCAACTGGCCCAGCACCTCGGCGCACAGGCCGAGCGCCAGCTTGGGCGCGGCCTCGCCGGGGAAGGCGTCGTAGATCGCGTCGAAGCCCAGCGCGGCACCCTCGAAGTCCCCGGTGACCAGCGCCGCCACTCCCCGGTACCACACCACCCGCCAGTCGTCGGGCCGCGCGTGTACGCCATCGGGCCCACGGGGCGCCCCAGCCGGTGTGGAGGCCGCGCCCGGACCCGACCCTTCGGAACTCCGCGCTCCCCCTCTCTCGGCTTCGCTCGAGCGGGAGGCCCCCCATGCAGCCTCGGCACCGGCGCGCCCTTCCGGCCAGGACTCCAGCTCGCTCAGGGCCGTGAGCGCGGCCCGGTGGTCGCCGCTCTCCAGCCGGGCCCTGATCTGCCGCAGCCGCGACTCCACGCTCGGCGCGGGCGCCGCGTCCAGGGCGCTGATCAGCTCGGCCGGCGCGGACGCCATGAGCCCGGCCAGGAAACCGGCGTTGGGGTCGGTCGGGTCGACCAGCGGCACGCACAGCGCCAGGGCGGCGGCGGGCGTGTCCACGGGCCTGACGACGGCCTGCCCGGGCAGCGCGGGCTCCGGCACGGCACCGCGCGCCGGGCGCGACCCGAGCAGCGACACGTCCCCGTGCGCCCGGGGGAACAGCTCGGTGTCGACGACCTTCACCTCGGGCCCGAACAGCGTGGACAGGGCGGGTCTGGCCTGCCCGGTCTGCAGCGAGACGACCTCGCGGAGCACGCCGGTCAGCTGCTCGGACATCTCCTGCGCGGAGGCGAACCGGCGGGCCGGGTCGGGGTCGGTGGCGCGGACGAGGAGCCGGTAGAAGGACTCGTAGCGGTGGAAGACCTCGATGTTGTCCGGGTCGGGCAGGGAGTCCACGAAGACGTTCGTGTAGCCCTGGAAGTCGAAGGTGAGGACGGCGAGCGTACGGCCCACCGTGTACAGGTCGCTGGCCACGGACGGGCCGACGTCCGCGACCTCCGGCGCCTGGTATCCGACCGTGCCGTAGATCGCCGACTCGTCGTCGTCCATGCGGCGCACGGCGCCCATGTCGATCAGCTTGAGCTGGTCCTCGGTCTGGATGGCGTTGTCGACCTTGAAGTCGCAGTACAGCAGGTTGCGGCTGTGCAGATGGCCGAGCGCCTCCAGGGCCTCGATGCCGTACGCGCAGGCCTGCTCCACCGGCAGCGGGTCCCGCCTGCCGTCGGGCGTGCGGCGGGCGTTGGCGATCTCCTTCAGCGACTTGCCGCCGACGTACTCCATGACGATGTAGCCGTCGAGGGAGCCGGTGCGCTGGTCGAGGTGCTCGACGAAGTTGTAGATCCGCACGATGTTGGCGTGCTCGATCTCCGCGAGGAACCGCCGCTCGGAGATCGCCGCGGCCATCGCGTCCTGGTCGCCGGTGTCCAGCAGGCCCTTGAGCACCACCCACCGGTCGGACACGGCCCGGTCCACGGCGAGATAGACCCAGCCGAGGCCGCCGTGCGCGAGACAGCCCGCGACCTCGTACTGGCCGTGCACGATGTCCCCGGCCTTCAGCTTCGGCATGAACGAGTACGGGTGCCCGCACTTGGTGCAGAACCCCTCCGTGCGCCCCGTCCGCTCGCCCCGGGCGCGCCCGACCGGCGCCCCGCAGTCGGACCGCGAGCAGAACCGCTTGCGCTCGGGTACCTCCGGGTTCTCCAGCACCATCGCGCGCGGGTCGGGCCGCGGCACCTGCGGTACCGAGACCAGGCCGGCGCCGAGCCGCCCGCGGGTCGAGGTGCCGGAGGACGAGCCGGAGCTGCGCACCGACACCGAGCGGGCGCTGGACCCGCCCGACAGGGAACGCGACAGCCGCCCGGACACCGAGCGCCGCGACCTCGACGACTGCGAGGAGGTGCGCGAACTGCGGGCGCTGGCGCGGGAACCGCCGCTCGCCGCCGAGCCCTTCGTGACGCCCGTGGCCGGCGAGCCGACCATGCCTCCCCCGGAGGGGGGACCCCCAGGCGACACGACCGGGGCGAGGCCGCAGGTGTCGCAGTACAGCTCGCCGCCGCCGACGTCCTCGTAGGAGCCCTCGCAGCCGGGCCGCTGGCACGTCCGCTGTGCCTGACTCATGACGACCCACCTCTACGGTCCTCGGGTCCGCCCTGGCGGGGGACACCCGGTGCGCCGAGCAGCTCGGCCGCCGCCTGCTGGTAGCGCAGCACGGCCTGTTCGGCGACACGCAGGTCGCACGGGGCGCTCCACAGCATCCGCCGGGCCGCGTCGTACCGCTCGACCAGCAGCGGGTCCTCGGCGAGGCCGTTACGGCTGGTCTTCGCCCGGTACGCGTCCAGCCGGCCGCGCAGCTCGGCGCGGACCGCGAGCGGGGCGGTCACGGCGCTCAACGACTCACGTGCGCGCAGCAGTTCGTCGTCGGCACGCTGCTCCAGGGACTCCAGCAGCGGGGAGAGCCGGTGCCACTGCGCGTGCCGCCGGTACTCGGCGGCCGCGGCCAGCTGCTCCTGCAGCACGGTGGGCGGTCCGCCGACCACCGGGACCTCGGTCGCCGCGATCTTCGCCAGCACCTCACCGCGCGCGGTGCGCGCCTCGGCGAGGGTGCGGTCCGCGCGGGAGAGCACGTCCCGCAGCCGGATCAGTCGCGCCTCCGCGTCCTGCCGGACCGTCAGCACCGCGTCGATCTCGCGCCGCACGTCCTCCAGGGCGCGCGCCTCGCGGTCGTACACCGTGGTGTCCGGACGGCCGCCGCCGGGCGCCGAACTGCCCTCGGCCCGCACCCAGAAGGCGAGCGGGTCTGAGACCACGTCCGCGCGCAGGGCGGTCAGCGTGCGCGTGATGCGCTCCAGGTCGTCACCGGCCGGGTGCTCGCCCGGGCGGACGCCCACGGAGTGCGCGAGCCTGCGGGTGCGCTGGAGTTCCGCGGCGAGTAAATCGATCCGGGCGGGCAGTGCCGACCAGACCGCGTCGGCGGTGACGACCAGGTCGAGCGAGGACGCGTACAGCTCGTTCATCCGGTCGACCAGGGTGGTGAGCGAGAAGCTCTCGCTGAGCTTCGCGACGGCCGTGGGACCGGTGCCGCCGGGCACGGTGACGGACGCGCCGCGCAGCAGCTCGGTCAGCTCCGTCAGGTCCTCGCGGTTGGACCAGCGGCGCCGGGCGCGGATCTCCCGGGCGGAGCGCAGCGCCGCCGTGTAGGCGTCGAAGTACGCCCACAGCAGGGTGATCGACGCCTCCGCGGCCTGCCAGCGCTGCTGGGTGACGCCGGTCAGCTCGGCGCCTTCGAGGAGTCTGCGGCCCGCGTGGTCCTGGAGGGCGAGCAGCGAGGTCTCGATCGCCTCGTGCTCCGCGCCGAGCCGCGCCAGCGCACGGTCCACCTCGTCCCGGTCCATCACCGGCCCGGCGGGGTCCGTGACGCCCATCGATCACCTCTCGCTGCTGTGTGGTTGGCCTGGGTCGGGTCGGGTTCAGCCGTTGCGCAGGTACTGCGGCGCGGGCGGCTTGGACGGGTCCGAGTCCTTCCCCAGTGTGGCCGACAGCCACCTGTCGTACGACGCCTGCCAGCCGTCCGCGCGATAGTCGACCAGGATGCGGTTGACCCGGCGTACCAGATCGGTGGCGTCCTTCTTCATCGCCACGCCGTAGTACTCGGTGGTGAACGCGTCACCCTTCAGGGCGAGTGTCGGGTCCTGGGCGGCCTGGCTGGCGGCGAGGGCGCCGTCGGTGACCACCGCGTCGACCTCGCCGAGCTGCAGCCGGACCAGACAGTCGAGTTGGTTGGGCACGGTGGTGGAGATGTCGGTGGAGGCGGGCAGGTCACCCGCGTCCCGGTCGGCCTTCAGCTTGCCGTAGGCGGTGGAACCGGACGCCGTGCAGATCCTCTTGTGCGCGAGCGTGCCGTCGTAGCCCTTGACGGAGGAGGACTTGGGGGCCAGCACCTGCTGGCCGGTCTTGAAGTAGGGCGCGGAGAACGCCACGTCGTCCAGGCGCTCGCAGGTGATGGTCATCGTGCGGACCACCATGTCGACCCGGCCGTCCTTGATCGCGGGTATGCGCTGGCTGGTCGGGATGGCCTTGAACTGCACCGCGTCCGGGTCGCCGAGGATGTCCTCGGCGATCTTGTGGACGAGGTCGATGTCGAAGCCCTCGAGCTGGGCGGTCTCGGTGTTCGGGTTGCGGTAGCCCCAGTGGTAGCTGTTCTGGTCGACGCCGACGATCAGTTTGCGCTTGGCGCCCGTACGGGACTTGATGGCGTCGATGGTCAGGCCGTCCGCGCCGGACGGGGACATCGTCTGCTTCTGCGCCTCGGAGTCCTCGCAGTCACCGGCGCGCGCCTGGCTGCCGTTGGCGAGGCCCGGGCCGACGGTCCGCGCGCCGCCGCCGTCGTCGTGACGCGGCTGCGTGCACGGCAGCAGCAGCGCGAAGGCCAGGGCCAGCGCGCACAGCACCGCCATCGCGCCGACCCCGCCCCAGCCCCGCAGGGAGGTCCGTACACGGCTCGCGTACATCGTCACGCCCCCTGTCACCGGTACTCCGAAAGCCTGCGCCCGACACCGGCCAACGCGCCCGCCGCGGCGAGCACGCCCAGCACGGCGGCGCCGACGGGCAGCCCGGTCATCGCGTTCCGCCCGTCACCGGCGGCCCGCTGGAACTCGGTCTGCTCGTGGCCGATGGCCAGGGCGAGATTGCGGTCCACGCTGTCGAAGCACGCGCCGGTGGCGTCCGCGCCGCCGATCACCTTGTCCAGCGCCTGCTGGTAGTTGCCGTTCTCGTCCTCGGTACGGGCCGAGGCGTGGCGCTGCTTCCAGACCGCCATGTTGCCCTCGGCCGCCTTGACCGGCCCGGTGCCCGCGTTGTCGTCGGCGAGCCGGCGGGCGTCGGTGAGGCCCTTGGCGAGCACGCCCATGTCCCGGTCGAAGTCGTAGTAGTAGGCGTCGTACGTCTGTCCGCCCACCGTGACGGTCTCGGCGCCGCGCGCCACGAGGCTCAGGTTCTCGTTGCCCCGCGCCTTCAGGGAGGCGATGCGGGCGTCGTGCAGGACGTTCAGCGAGCGGACGCCGTTGTCGTAGGAGCCGTTCAGGCCCGACCTGGCGACCGAGTGCCCGGCCACCAGCCACAGCAGGGCCACCGCGGTGGCGGCGGAGGCGGCCACCAGGCCGTGGTTGAGGACGCGGTTGGTGCGCCGGTAGGTGCGGTGCTGGGCCCAGCCGAGCGCGGCCAGGGCGAGCACGCCGAGCGCGATCGCCGCCCACGGGTAGGGCGTCGCGTCCCCGTAGTCGGCGTTCAGCCGCTGGTTCTCCTTCTTGTAGAGGTCCTCCGCCGCCGGGAGCATCTCCTTCTGCATCTTCTCGTTCGCGTACCGCAGATAGGCGCCGCCGACCGGATAGCCCTGCCGGTTGTAGGTGCGGGCGCGCTCCACGAGCCCCTTGTACTCGGGCAGCAGCTTGTTCAGCTTGGCGACGGCCGCCTCCGACGGTGACCCCGGCTCGGAGTTGGCGGCGGCGGTGACGAGGCCCGCGGCGGCCGTGCGGATGTCCTTCTCGTACCGGTCCCGCGAGTCCGCGGTCTCCTGCCCGCCCGCCAGGAAGCCGCTGGAGGCGGCCGTGTTGGCGTCGGCCAGTGAGCGGTAGATGTCGGCGGCGCCGGAGCTCAGCGGCTGGCTGCTGTGCAGCACGTCGTCGGCGGCGGCCGCGCGCTCGGCGGTCTGCCAGGCGGTGACCGCGCCGAACGCGACGACCAGCACGGCGAGGACGGCACCGATGATGCGCAGCCGCCCGGGCTCGGTGGTCGCGGCGCTCCGCAGCCGGTCGACGCCCTCGGCGAATGCGGTACGGCGGGGCGCCGGGGGCCGGCTCGGCGGGGCGGGCGGCGCCGGCGCGGGCTGCGGGGGGATCGCGGGCATGACGACACCCGCCGATGGCGGTGCCGTGCTGCTCTTCGGCGGGTGTGTCACCTGACCTCCCCCGTGGTCATCCGTTCGCCGCCAAGTATTGCGGCACGGACCGACATCCGCACCGGCCTTCGCTGGATCTTGATCGGATCGCAGCGTCCCCTGCCCATGAATACGCCGTGGGCACGTGTTCGGTTCCCGTGGCCACCTGCCCCGGAGCGCCCCGGCCGGGTTCAGCTCCGGCCGGTGTCCCAGTGGGCCCGGGCCCGTTCCAGGGCCGCCTCTTCCGCGCGCAGATGGTCCAGGCCCAGGAGGGCCGCGCCCAGGACCGGGGCGGCCGTGACCACGCGGACGTCCGCCTTGGGGGCGCGGGACGCCAGCAGGTCGCGTACGCCGTCGTCGAGCTGGGCGTGACCGGCGCTCAGGACGCTGCCGCCCAGCAGGACCGGGGTCTGTTCGCCCAGGAGGTCGAGCCGGGTCAGAGCCACCGTGGCCATCGTCGCGACCTCCTCGGCGAGGCGGTCCACGAGGGAGCGGGCGACCCGGTCCCCGTGCGCGGCCGTGCGGAACAGCACCGGCGTCAGCTCGTGCCGGCGGCCGTGCTCGACATGCCCCAGGTGCAGGGCCTCGATCAGCGCGTACATGGACCGCAGGCCGAAGTGCGCGGGCAGGGCGCCGGCCAGCTCGGTCGCCTCGCCCCGGCCGTCCTCCGCGCGGGCCGCGTACCACAGGGCCTCCTCGGCCAGGCCCCAGCCGCCGCCCCAGTCGCCGGAGATCCGCCCGATGGCCGGGAAGCGGGCGGTGCGGCCGTCGGGGCGCATCCCGACGCAGTTGATGCCCGCACCGCACACCACGGCCACGCCCCGGGGCTCGGGCACACCCGCCCGCAGGATCGCGAAGGTGTCGTTGCGGACCTCCACCGAGGCACCCCACGCGCGCGCGTGCAGCGCCGCCGCCAACTGCTCCTCCTCCACCGGCAGATCGGCGTTGGCGAGACAGGCGGAGACGTGCGAGGCGGTGGTCGCGCCCGCGTCCGCGAACGCCCGCGCGACCGGTTCGGCGAGGGCGTCCACCGCCGCCCCGACACCCACCGCCGGCGGGCGGAAGCCGCCGCCGCGGGCCGTGGCCAGCACCTCGCCCCCGGCGGTGACCACGGCCACGTCGGTCTTGCTGTTGCCCGCGTCGATGGCGAGCACGGTCGGGATCAGGCCCACGCGAGGTGCTCCCGGTTGTGCGCGACCAGCCGGTCGGTGAGGGCTTCGGCGTACTCGTACTGGCCGACGAGCGGATGGGCCAGCAGGGCGCGGAAGACCCGGTCCCGGCCGCCCCGCAGCGCCGCGTCCAGCGCCAGTTCCTCGTACGCCGTCACGTTCGCCACCAGGCCCGCGTACAGCGGGTCGAGGTCCGGCACGGCGAGGGGCGCGGCACCGGACGGGCCCACCGCCGCCTGCACCTCGATCACCGCGTCGTCCGGGAGGAACGGCAGCGTGCCCCTGTTGAGCGTGTTGACCACCTGGTACGGGCTTCCCGTGCCGCCGCCCAGCAGGGCCGCCGCAAGGTCCACGGCCGCCTCCGAGTAGAAGGCACCGCCCCGCTTCGCCAGCAGCGCCGGCTTCTCGTTCAGGGCCGGGTCGCCGTACATCGCCAGCAACTCGCGCTCCATGGCCGCGACTTCCGCCGCCCGGGAGGGCTTGGTGCGCAGGTCCCGCACCACCTCGTCATGGGCGTAGTAGTAGCGCAGGTAGTAGGAGGGGACCACGCCCAGGCGGTCCAGCAGGGGCCGGGGCAGGCGCAGGTCACCGGCGATGGCGTCGCCGTGCCCGGCGAGCAGTTCGGGCAGGACGTCCGCGCCCTCGGGGCCGCCGAGCCGTACCCCCGTCTCCCACGTCAGGTGGTTCAGGCCCACGTGGTCCAGGTGCACGTCCTTCGGGTCGGTGCCCAGCAGGGCCGCGAACTTGCGCTGCAGTCCGATCGCCACGTTGCACAGACCGACCGCCCGGTGCCCGGCCTCCAGCAGGGCGCGGGTGACGATGCCGACGGGGTTGGTGAAGTCGATGATCCAGGCGCGCGGGTTGGTACGGCGCACGCGCTCGGCGATGTCCAGGACGACCGGGACCGTGCGCAGCGCCTTGGCGAGGCCGCCCGCGCCGGTCGTCTCCTGGCCGATGCAGCCGCACTCCAGCGGCCAGGTCTCGTCCCGCTGCCGGGCGGCCTGGCCGCCGACCCGGAGCTGGAGCAGTACGGCGTCGGCGCCGTCCACGCCCGCGTCCAGGTCGGAGGTGGTGACGATGCGGCCGCCGTGGCCCTGCTTGGCGAAGATGCGGCGGGCCAGGCCGCCCACCAGTTCCAGGCGTTCGGCGGCCGGGTCCACGAGGACGAGTTCCTCGACGGGCAGGGTGTCCCTGAGCCGGGCGAAGCCGTCGATGAGTTCGGGGGTGTAGGTCGAGCCGCCGCCGACCACGGTGAGTTTCATATGCAGTTCAACCCTTGACTCCGGTGAGAGTGACGCCCTCGACGAACGCCTTCTGGGCGAAGAAGAACACGAGGATCACGGGGGCCATGACCAGTACGGTCGCGGCCATGGTGAGGTTCCAGTCGGTGTGGTGGGCGCCCTTGAAGGACTCCAGGCCGTAACTCAGCGTCCAGGCGCCGGGGTTCTCCGAGGCGTAGATCTGCGGGCCGAAGTAGTCGTTCCAGGCGTAGAAGAACTGGAAGAGGGCCACCGCGGCGATGCCGGGTTTCGCCATCGGCAGCACCACCCGCACCAGGGTCCTGAGGTCACCGCAGCCGTCCACCTTCGCGGCGTCCACGTACTCGTTCGGGATCGTCATCAGGAACTGGCGCAGCAGGAAGATGGAGAACGCGTCCCCGAACGCCATCGGGATGATCAGCGGCCACAGCGTGCCCGACAGGTCGAGCTGCTTCGCCCAGAACAGGTACATCGGGATGATGACCACCTGCGGGGGCAGCATCATCATCGAGATCACCAGCATGAGTGACAGATTCCGGCCCCGGAAGCGGAACTTGGCCAGCGCGTACGCCACCGGTATCGAGGACGCCACGGTGAGCACGGTGCCGAGCCCGGCGTAGATCAGGGTGTTCTTCCACCAGGTGAGGAAGCCCGGGGTGGCGAGGACCTTGTGGTAGTTGCCCCACTCCCAGGTGTGCGGGACCAGATCCCGGCTCAGGGCCTGGCTGTCGCTCATCAGGGAGGTGAGGAACACGAACACGAAGGGGAGGGTGAAGAAGAGCGCGGCGGCGACACCGAGGGAGTGCACCGCGATCCACTCCAGCAGCGCCCGGCGCCGTGCCGTCCGCTCGGCGCCCGAGACGGCCGGGGCCGCCTTCACCGGCTTCTCCAGTACCTGGGTCATGGTCAGTCACCTGCCTGGACGAGGCCGCCCCGGCGCCGCATCAACAGCGCGGTGAACGCCATCGACAGGGCGAACAGGACCAGGGCGACGACACACGCCGAGCCGTAGTCGAAGCGCTGGAAGCCGAGGTTGTAGACGAGCTGGGGGAGGGTGAGCGTGGACCGGTCCGGGTAGCCGGGTTCGAACTGGGTGCCCGCGCCCTGGATCACGCCCGAGGCGACCTTTCCCGCGATCAGCGGCTGCGTGTAGTACTGCATGGTCTGGATCACGCCGGTGACCACGGCGAACATCACGATCGGGGAGATGTTCGGCAGGGTGACGTAGCGGAAGCGCTGCCACGCCGACGCCCCGTCCAGCTCGGCCGCCTCGTACTGCTCCGCCGGTACGTCGAGCAGCGCGGCCATGAAGATGACCATCAGGTCACCGATGCCCCACAGCGCGAGCAGGGTCAGGGCCGGCTTGGACCAGGCGGGGTCGTTGAACCAGCCCGGCGCCGGGACGCCGATCCTCTCCAGGATCGAGTCGACCGGGCCCGTACCGGGGTTGAGCAGGAAGGCGAAGGCCATGGTCGCGGCGACCGGCGGGGCCAGGTAGGGCAGGTAGAACAGGGTGCGGAAGACACCGGCCCCCGTCCTGATCCTCGTGATGAGCAGACCGACCCCGAGCCCGAAGACGACCCGGAGCGTCACCATCACCAGGACCAGCCACAGGGTGTTGCGCAGCGCGGGCCAGAACAGCGGGTAGTGCTCGAAGACATAGGTCCAGTTCTTCGTGCCGCTCCACGTCGGCGGCCGGAAGCCGTCGTAGTGCATGAAGGAGAAGTAGACCGTCGAGATCAGCGGGTACGCGAAGAAGACCGCGAAGCCGATCAGCCAGGGCGACATGAAGGCCGCCGTGCGCAGCGCCGCCCGGCGGCGCCTGGAACCCAACGTGGTCGTGGCCATGGCTACTTCGCCTGCGCGATGTCCGTGTCGATCTGCGCGGCCGTCTTCCTCAGTCCGGCCTTCAGATCGGTGACCCTGCCGCTCTCGTAGTCGTACCCGAACTGCTGGATCGTCACCAGGTACACACCGCCGTTGACCGAGGCGGGGGTGGTGGTGGAGTGCGGGTCGGCGGCGATGTCCAGGAAGGTCTTGAACCGCGGGTCGTACCGGAGCTTCGGCGACTTCAGCGCGGCCAGGGTGGAGGGCACGTTGTGGATGTCGTTGGCGAAGCCGACCACCGCGTCCGTGTCCGTGGTCATGTACTTCACCAGCTCCCAGGCCGCGTTCTGCTTGTGGCTGGTGGCCGCGATGCCCGCGATGGTGCCGGTGATGTAGCCCTTGCCGTACTGGTCGGCCTGGTCGTCCGGGACGGGCAGCGGGGCCACCCCGATCTCGAACTTCGGCTTGGCCTCCTCGGCCATGCCCAGCCGCCACTCGCCGTCGAGCTGCATGGCGACCTGCCCGGTGTGGAAGGGGTGCCTGGCGCCCCACTCGTCGCCGAGCGTGGCCCGGAACCTCTCCAGCCGCTGGAATCCGCCGAGTTCGCCGACCAGCCGCTTCTGGAGCGTGAAGCCCTTCTCGAAGGCGGGGTCCTCGGCGAGGTCCGACTTGCCGTCCTTGCCGAAGTAGACCGGGGAGAACTGGGCGAAGTAGTGCTCGGTGGTGGACTCCCAGCCGTGGTAGTTCGGCATGAAGCCGAGCTGCTTGTAGCCGTCGCCCTGCGTGATGGTCAGCTTCTTGGCGTCGGCCTCGAACTCCGACCACGTCTTCGGCGGGGCGGTGATGCCGGCCTTCCGGTACGCCGTCTTGTTGTAGTAGAGGCCGTAGGCGTCGCCCAGCAGCGGTGCCGCGCAGCGGTCGCCGTCGAACCGGGTGTACTCGTTCATCGCTTTCGGGAAGGTCGTCTCCGGGTCGATGCCCGCCTTCTCGAAGAAGGGGTTCAGGTCGATCAGCGCGCCCGACGAGCAGAACTTGCCGACGTTGTTGGTGGTGAAGGAGGAGATCACGTCGGGGGCCCGGTCGCCGCCGGTGCGCAGCGCCTGGTTGATCTTGTCGTCGGTCATGTTGCCGACGACGTTCACATGGATGTCAGGGTGTGCCTTCTCGAAGCCGGCGACCAGGGACTTCACCGCCTTGACCTCGTTCGGCGCGCTCCAGGCGTGCCAGAAGTTGATCGTCGTCTCCTTGGCGGCGTCGTCGGTGGCGCCGGAGCCGGACTGGCCGGTGCAGGCGGTGGCGAGCAGGGCGAGGGAGGCGGCGAGGGCGAAGGCCGCTTTTCGGGCGGTTTCGGGTACGGCTGTGGGCATGGCGAGGTCTCCCGGGGGCGGGGTGGGTGAGGAGGGGAGTGCTTCGGTGGGACTGGGGCGCTCAGCGCGAGGTGTCGAAGACCTCGTCGCGGGCGGTCGCGAGCGCGGACTCCAGCGCGCCGCGCAGCACGGGGTGTTCCGTCACGTCGCCGACGACCAGCCGGGGGCGGGCCGCGGCGAGTTCCTCGAGCTCGGCCTGGACGAGGGCACGCAGCACCTCGCCGCCGGCCGTGAGGGCGGAGCCGCTGAGGACGACGAGTTCGGGGTCGAGGACGGAGACCAGCGAGGCGAGACCGGTGGCCAGCCGGGTCGCGTAGGTCCGCAGCAGTTCCCGGTGCGGTCCGCCGGCGTGGTCGGCCGCCCGCGCCAGCAGGGTTGCGGCCACGTCGGTGTACGGGCCCGCCGGCACATCGGTGACGCCGAGTTCGCGGGCCAGTTTCGGTACGGCCTGGGAGCCGGCCAGCTCCTGGTAGCCGCCGCTGTTGGCCTTGGTCACCTGGCGCACCAGAGGAGTGCCCGGCACGGGCAGGAAGCCGACCTCGCCGGCGCCGCCGGTCCAGCCGCGGTGCAGCCGTCCGCCGAGCACCAGGGCGGCGCCCATGCCCTCCTGGTTCCACAGCAGGACGAAGTCCGCGTGGCCGCGGGCCGCGCCGAGCCGCTGTTCGGCGATGGCGACGAGGTTGACGTCGTTCTCGTACTCGACCGGCATCGGCAGCGCGGCGGCGAGTTCGTCGAGCAGGCTGGGGGAGTGCCAGCCGGGCAGGTGCGAGGCGTAACGCAGCCGGCCGGTGTTGGGGTCGAAGGCGCCCGGGGTGCCGATGACCAGCCGGTGCACATCGGACCGGGCGAGGCCCGCGGCCTTCACGGCGCCGTCGAGGGCGTCGGTGACCTGCTGTACGACGGGCCGGGCCGGACGCCGCCCCGGGGTGGGCAGCTCGTACTCGCCGACCGTGCGGCCGGTGACGTCGGCGACGGCGGCGCGGATGCGGTGCGGGGTCACGTCGAGCCCGGCCGCGTGGGCGGCGCCCGGGTTCACGGCGTAGAGCTGGGCGTTGGGGCCCGGCCGGCCCTCGCTGGTGCCGGTGACCCGGACCAGACCGGCCGCCTCCAGACGGGCCAGGAGCTGGGACGCGGTCGGCTTGGACAGGCCGGTGAGCTTGCCGATGCGGGTGCGGGACAGCGGCCCGTGCTCCAGGAGGAGGTCCAGCGCGGCGCGGTCGTTCATGGCGCGCAGGACGCGCGGGGTGCCCGGCGTACCGGCGGTTCCTGCCATGCGGTCGACACCTGCCTTTCCAACTGCCCAGCTTTTCAGCGACCCGGGCATGACGTCCAGCCGTGATCAACGGGCGCCCGGAAGATCACTGTTAGGAAACTTTCCTATTGGCGTGGGAGGAACGTAAGCCCAGGACGAAGAGGGCGTCAATAGACAACGCCCCCGAGGCAACGGAGTCGTTACCTCGGGGGCGTGGGGCCCGGGCGCCGGCGGCGCCGCGCGCGACCGCTTCGCTACTTGCCCGGAGGGGCCGGGCGCTGGGAGGCGATCGGGGTCGCCGCCACCGACTGCGGGGACTCCGCGTTGGCGTACACCGACGGCGCCGCCACCGCCGCGGCCGGATCCGGGGCGTCCTCGACGTCCTCCACGGCCGTCGCGCCGCCCACGATGCGGATGCTCGCCGCGTCGAAGGCCCGCTTGACCCGCCAGCGCAGCTCGCGCTCCACGGCCACCGACTTGCCGGGCATGGTCCGCGCCGTGAGCCGCAGCACCATGGAGTCGATCAGCACGCTGTCCAGGCCCAGCACCTCGACCTGGCCCCACAGCAGTTCGTTCCAGGGCTCTTCCTTGCTCATCTTCTCGGCGACCTCGTCCAGGATGGTCTTCACCCGGTCGAGGTCCTCGCTCGCCCGCACGGTCACGTCGACCCCGGCGGTCGCCCAGCCCTGCGAGAGGTTGCCGATCCGCTTGACCTCGCCGTTGCGGACGTACCAGATCTCGCCGCCGTCACCGCGCAGCTTGGTCACCCGCAGCCCGACCTCGATCACCTCGCCGGAGGCCACACCCGCGTCGATGATGTCGCCGACGCCGTACTGGTCCTCCAGGATCATGAAGACACCGGAGAGGAAGTCCGTGACCAGGTTCCGGGCGCCGAAACCGATCGCCACGCCCGCCACACCGGCCGAGGCCAGCAGCGGCGCCAGGTTGATCTTGAAGGTGGACAGCACCATCAGCGCGGCGGTGCCGAGGATCAGGAAGCTGGCCACCGAGCGCAGCACGGAGCCGATCGCCGCGGCCCGCTGCCGGCGCCGCTCGACGTTGACCAGCAACCCGCCCAGCGCGCCGCCCTCCGCGGCCTGCGCCGTCCGGGTCATGCGGGCGATCAGCTTGGTGATCGCCCGCCGCACCATCGCTCTGAGCGCCACGGCCACGACCACGACCAGCACGATCTGCAGGCCCATCGCCAGCCAGGTCGACCAGTTCTGCTCCACCCAGCTCGCGGCGTTCGTCGCGTGCTCCTGGGCGTCCTGCAGGGTGGGAACGGCCGGCGCCGTCGAACCCGAGGGGGACGGCGAGGGAGACGCACCGGCGGCCGCAAGGACGACGGGCAAGGACACGGCAGGTACCTCCATGGTGCTGCGCGGTCCGCTCCGGTGGGGCGGTCAAGGTCTTCGGGATCACGAAAAGGTCACCGGACGGACAGAACCAACACACTAACGGGGCATCGTGTGTGCTCCGCGCCGTTCCGCCCAAGGGAGACCGGTCTCACCTGGGCTTGAACACGCCATGATCCGGGGGACACATCGGGTGTGGTCGAAAACACTCCCAGCCCGTTACCGGGACATGGTGGCGCGTCCACCAGGCATGAGGGGAGACTGACTGCAGATCGTCCCGGCGCGAGCCACGCGCCGCCGACGCCCAAGGAGGCACCCGTGCCGCACGTCCTGGTCCTCAACGCGTCGTACGAGCCGCTCGGCGTCGTACCGCTCCGCCGCGCGCTCGTCCTCGTCCTGGAGAACAAGGCCGTCTCCCTCGAGGAATCCGGCGCCTTTATGCACAGCGCGACCGTCACAGTCTCCGCACCCAGCGTGGTCCGGCTGAAGCGTTTCGTGCGGGTTCCCTACCGGGGGCCCGTTCCTCTCACCCGCCGGGCGCTGTTCGCGCGTGACGGGGGCCGGTGCATGTACTGCGGTGGCGTCGCAACCAGCGTCGACCACGTCATCCCGCGCAGCCGCGGGGGCAAGCACGTCTGGGACAACGTGGTGGCCTCGTGCCGCCGCTGCAACCACGTGAAGGCCGACCGCCATCTCGTCGAGATCGGCTGGCGGCTGCGCCACAAACCCGCCCCACCCACCGGTCTGGCCTGGCGCATCATCGGCACCGGTCACAGGGACCCGCGCTGGCTGCCCTACTTGCAGCCGTACGGCGCGGACGACGCCATGGCCCGGATCGACGGCATCTCAGCCTGACGATTCCGGGCCTTCGCGCACCCCGTGGCCGGACGGCCCCACGTCTGCGGCGTGATCCGCCGGACAGACCTAGGGCCTCTCGTTCGGATCATGCCGGGCTCGCGGGGTCTGGTGCCGCGCCTCGCCGCGTTGTCGTCGGTTGCCATGGCTCCGCCATGGCGCCCTCCTCCGCCTTTCGATGCACGGCACCAGACCCCGCTCCCTGACCCGGCCTGATCCAAACGAAAGGCCCTAGCCGCGGGGTCCTTCGGCACGCGCCCCGCGCACCGCGTACAGCGCGGCGCCCACCACGAACGCGGTCAGCGCCGCGGCCCAGGCGCCCGGTTGCGCGCCCGGTTGCATCGGCCACGCCCACACCGTGACCGCGCGCCCGCGCGCCCCCGAGGAGGCCAGATAGACGGCTGTCACATAGCCGAAGGCGGGCAGCCAGCTCAGCCGGGCGCCCAGCACGACGGCCGCGGCGGCCGTGACACCGGTGCAGCCGAGCGTGTTGCGGACGACCGCGGGCGGCCCAAAGGTCTCCGCGTGTCCCAGCACCGCCAGCGGCAGCACCAGTGCCGCCAGCGCGGTCAGCGCCCCGAGCTGCGCCAGCCGCCGCGGCCACCAGGGCCGTACGGCCGTCCGGTCCAGCTCGTCCGACGCCGAGTACAGGCTCGTGCCGATCACGGCGGCCGCCAGCAGCGGGGCCAGGGCGACGACCGGCACCCGGCGGTAGGGGTCGAGATAGGCGTCCAGGCTGCCGGCGGCCCACACCGCGAAGGCGGTGGTGCCGGCCAGCGCGAGCAGGGTGAGGGGGAGAGCGCGGGAGCGGGCGTAGAGGAGGAGGCCGGTCACAGGGAGGGCACCCCCTTCACGTCACAGGTGCCCGCCGTCGCGAAGTACGCCGACAGCCAGTCCCGGCGCTCCTCCTCGTCCATTCCGGCCAGCCTGGCCCGGGTGGCGAGGCGCTTGCGCAGGTCGGCGCGGTGAGCCGCGTCGCCGTGGGCATCCATGTCGTCGAAGGTCCTCTGCCCCGGGCTGGGGGCGAGGTACGCCTCCACGGCGTCGTCGGCCCGGCGCATCCGCTTCGTGGAGTGCGGGCAGTCGGGGCGCCGCTCCAGCGCCGCCGCCGCCTCCCACGCGAACTCCCGCGGATCGGTCAGCCGGCCCCGTACGACCGACCAGCCCAGCGGCGTGAGGCTGGGCAGCTGGGCCTCGGCGTCGTGCGACTCGTGGTCGCGTTCCTCCCACCGCACCGGCAGGTTCCTCACCCCCTTGAGCTTGCCCGTGATGCCCGACAGGGCGTCGGCGACCTGCGGCAGCATCCCCGCGTACCGGGCGTTCACACAGACCGCCGGGGTGGTGGAGGTGTCGCACACCTGCCGGCGCGCGAGCGGGGCCTCGTGCCACAGGCCGTCCCCGGTCTGCGTCAGCACCGCCCCCGCGGCCACGGCGGCGGCCAGCGGCAGCAGGGCCGTCACCCGGCGCCGCGCGGCGTACGCCAGCACGGCGGCGAACGCCAGGCCCGCCGTCCACACGGCCATCGAGACCGGTTGCCACCACACCGGGGCGTCGGGGGCCATGATCGGGAACGCCGGGTCGAGATGCCGCGCGGAACCCGAATGGCTCACCGACAGCACGCCGAGCCCCACGTACCCGGCGATCGCCAGCAGCGGCGCGGCCAGCCGGGTGGGCAGGGCCCGGCCCACCACGTGGCCGAGCAGCGCGGCCGCCGCCACCGCCACGGTGTCCCCCGGCAGCAGGGCCGGGTGCGGCCGGTCGCCCTGTGCGTAGGGCCAGGTGGCGAGCATCGCGAGGCCCGCCGCGGCCAGGTAGCCGGCGGCCGTCCAGAGCGCGACCGGCAGGGCCTGGGCCAGGAACCGGGCGAGCGGCGCCCGGACGACCGTTCCCCACAGCTCCTCGGTACGTCGCCGCCGCTCCCGCCCGCCCTGCCAGCAGCCCGACGCGGCGGCCAGCGGTACGGCGATCAGCACGGTGATGTGCGTCTGGGCGGCGGTCTCGGCCCAGCCGCCCTGCCAGCGGGCGGCGGAGCCGGCCAGCAGGACGCCGAGGGTGAGCAGTACGGCGGCCCCGGCGAAGGGCGCGAAACCGCGCAGGGCCTCCGCGCGCAGCGGATGGGGCGCCCGTGCGGCGGGTGCCTTCCGGTCGGTCACGACGCTCATCGCACCGACTCCCGCGTCCCCGCGCCGCCGCGGTGGGCCCGCAGCGCGGCCGTGTAGCCGCGCTCGATCGGGTGGTCGCCCGGCCCGCCCGAGGTCTCGCCCATCAACGTGAGCGAATGCGGGGTGCCGCGGTAGGCGATCCGGCCCCCGTCGAGGAGGGTGACCTCCGTGCAGGCGGCGGCCACGTCCTCCACCAGGTGGGTGGAGACCACCACCGTGGCCGAGGCGCCGAGCTCGCGCAGCAGCTCGCGGAACTCCACCCGCTGCTCCGGGTCGAGACCGGCGGTGGGCTCGTCCAGCAGCAGCACGCCCGGCTCGTTGACGATGGCCTGGGCGATGCCGACCCGGCGGACCATGCCCCCGGACAGGGTGCGGATCTTCGCGTCGGCGCGATCGGCGAGGCCGACCCGGGCCACGGCGTCCGCCACGGCGGCCGGGACGCGCGCGGCGGGCATCTCCTTCAGCCACGCCACGTACGCCACGAACTCCCGCACCGTGAAGCCCGGGTAGTAGCCGAACTCCTGCGGCAGATAGCCAAGCCGGCGCCGGATCGCGGCCCGCCCGCGATGGCCGGCGGTGTCCTGGCCGAGGATCTCCATTCGCCCGGCGGACGGGCGGGCCACGGTGGCCAGGACCCGGATCAGCGAGGTCTTCCCGGCCCCGTTGGGCCCGAGCAGCCCGTGCACACCGGTGCCGAGGTCCAGATCGACGCCGTCCAGCGCGAGGTTCTTCCGGTGCCGGACCCGCAGGCCGGACACGAGTATGGAACTCAAGGGGTCTCCAGAGATGGCTCGCCGGGGCCGGGCCACCGGGGTGGTGGCGGAGCATCGGCGGATCAGGTGGTCGGGAACGGGACGGCACCGTCGCTGCCGCCGTCCCGGACGGTGCGAGGGGTCCGGTTCCGGTGGGTTCGGGCTCCCGGCAGGCGCCGGCGCCTGCCGGGCTGGTCAGGTCGTGGGTGGTGCCGTCAGGGGGCCGGGCGGTGCGGCAGGGCCCGCAATCACCGGCGGAGGAGGTGGTCGTAGGCCGGGCGGCGGGCCATGAGGAGGGCCGTGCTCAGGACGGCCGCCGCCGCCCACGCGCCCTGCGCCCCCGCGCCGTCGAAGCAGCGGGACAGTTGCTCGGCCAGGCGCGTGGTGATCTCGCCGCCCGGCGCACCGGGCACGGGCGCGCCGACGGCGCACAGCCAGCCCCCGGCCGTGGCCCCGGCCGCCGTACGGCAGCCGACGAAGGAGGCCAGGGCCAGCGTGCCCAGGGTCAGGGCCAGCCCCGGCAGCAGCCAGGCCGCGGCGGCCGGGGTGCCTGAGGCGGGCAGCAGCAGCCCGGTCAGGGTCAGCAGCGGCAGGCTCACCGCGAGCACGGCGGCCGTCCGGGTCAGCGCCAGACGCAGCCCGCCGGCCGGGCTGGCCGCCACCACCTCGTACAGCGGGTCGGCGTGCGGCCCGTAGGACAGCGCGACCCCGGCCACGGGCACCACGGGCGCGATCGCCAGCAGCAGCGCCCGCGCGCCGGGCACGCCACCCCCGTACCCCAGGACCATCGCCCCCACCGCGACGAGCAGCACGGCCGGCAGCCACGCCCCCCGCACGGCGGGCCCGGCGGCCCAGAGCAGCCGGGCGAGCCGGGACAGCGCGGGGGCCGGGGCCGCCACGGAGCGAGCCGCCCCCGCGGGCGCGGCTCCCAGCACCGCCTCCCGCACCTCGTCCAGTACCGCCCCCGCCGCCGTGCCGCGCACCGCCCGCGACACCAGCGCCGCGCATCCCGGGCAGCTCTCCAGGTGCTTCTCCAGGGACCACGCGTCCGGCTCCGCCAGGGAGCCGTCGGCATAACGGGCGACGAGGCCGGCGGTGGCGTGCCAGACACGCGCGTTGCCGTGGGTCATGCCGTACCTCCCAGCGGGGACGGGTTCAGATGGGCCAGCGCGGACCGCAGCTCTCTACGGGCGCGCCGGGCACGGGACTTGACGGTGCCCTCGGGTATGCCGAGCAGCCGGGCCGCCTCCCGGGTGCTCAGCCCGTCGACGACGGTCGCGCGCAGCACCTCGCGCAGCTCGGGGGAGATCCGGTCCAGCGCGGCGCCGACGTCCCCGTACTCGAGACCAGCCAGCACCCTGTCCTCGGCGGAGGGCGCGGCGGCGGGTTCATGGGCGCCGTCCGCCGACTCCAGCGGCGCGCCCGCCACCCGCGCGGCCCGCTCCTGCGCCCGCCGCGCGTCGACCAGACGCCGGGCCGCGATCGTCCACAGCCAGCCGCCGGTCTCCTGCCCGCGGTGCCCGGCCGCCGACCGCCACACGGTGACGAACGTGTCCTGCAGCACCTCCCGGACGACCTCCGGATCGGCACAGCGCCGGGTCAGCCGCGCGTGCAGCCAGCCGGCGTGCCGGTCGTACAGATCGGCCATGGCCGCCGGATCGCCCGCCGCGACGGCCCGCAGCAGCGCCGCGTCCCCGTCCTTCTCCCGCTGGCCCCCCACGGGGCGGAACAGTCTCACACCCCCTCTATCGACCACGCGCCCGGTATCGGTTCACGGGATGCGCACACGCGTGCTCGGACGGTGTGGTGAGTGGCTTCGGCGTCGTGGGGTAGGCCTGCCCTGACCACCGCTAGCCGCGGCAAGCGACCCAGAGACAAGGAGGCCCCCGTGGCCGCACCTGCTCATCCCACCATCCCGGCCCAGTGGAAACCCTTGGCGGAGCCGTCCGCCGAGACCGACGACGCGCGGCTGTGCGTCTTCAGCGCGGAGAGCGCCTGCGTGGAGGCGCCGCTGACCAGCGAGCCGCCCCTGCCCGACGCCGAACCCCTGACCAGCGAGCCGCCGCTCGCCGAGGCCGCCCCGCTGACCAGCGGGTCCGACCCGATCCCCGACTTCTTCGGCGCGGGACTGTAGATGGCCGCGGCCGCCGACGAGGAGCTGGCCCGGCTCGCCGCACTGCACGGGGTGGACACCTCCTACCGCCCCGCCCCGGACCGCACGGTCGACGTCCCCGCCTCCGCCGTGGTGGCCGCCCTGGCCGCCCTCGGCGTCGATGCGGGCACCCCGGACGCGGTACGCGCCGCGCTCGCCGAACGGCGACGCGAGCTGCGCGAACGGCTGCTCCCGCCGACGGTCGTGCACTGGGCCGGCGACCCGGACGGCCCCGCCGCCCTCGCCGCGCTGCCCGCCGGCACCCGCCTCACCATCGAGGCCGAGCAGGGCGAGACCCGGGACACGGCCGAAGGACTGCCGCTCGGAGTGCACCGGGTGACCGCCGTCGCGCCCGACCGCCGCACCGGGCACGCCCATCTCGTCGTCGCCCCGGACCGGCTGCCCACCCCGGGCACCCGCTCCTACGGCCTGCTCGTCCAGCTGTACTCACTGCTCTCCCGGCGTTCCTGGGGCATGGGCGACCTCGGTGACCTCGCCGAACTGGCCGGCTGGGCCGGACGCACCGTCGGCGCCGGATTCGTGCAGGTCAACCCGTTGCACGCGGCCGTGCCCGGCGCCCCGACCGACCCCTCGCCGTACCGGCCCTCCTCCCGCCGCTTCCCCGACCCGGTGCACCTGCGCGTCGAGCTGATCGACGAGTTCGCCCACGTCGAGGACCAGGACCGGCTCCGCGGCCTGCTGGAACGCGCCGCGCGGCTGCGCTCCGACGTCCTCGACAAGGGCGCCCTCATCGACCGCGACGCGGTGTGGGAGCTGAAGCGGGAGGCGCTGGAACTGGTCCTCGCCGTCCCCCTCGGCCCGGGACGGCAGGCCGCCTACGACGCCTTCCGCGCCGAGGAGGGGCAGGCCCTGGAGGATCACGCCACCTGGTACGCGCTCGCCGAGACCCACGGCTCCGACTGGCACCGGTGGCCCGCGGGCCTGCGCGACCCGCGCTCCGCCGAGACCGCCCGAGCCCGCGCCGCCCTCGCCGACCGGGTCGGCTTCCACTCCCGCCTCGCCTGGCTCACCGACGGCCAGCTCCGCGCCGCCCAGCGCGCCGCGCGGGAGGCCGGCATGCCCGTCGGGATCGTGCACGACCTCGCCGTCGGCGTGCACCCTCAGGGCGCGGACGCCTGGGCGCAGCAGGACCACTTCGCCGCCGGGATGTCGGTCGGCGCCCCGCCCGACGCCTTCAACGCCCACGGCCAGGACTGGGGGCTGCCGCCCTGGCGCCCCGACCGGCTGGCCGCCTCCGGCCACGCCCCCTACCGCCACCTGCTGCGCGCCCTGTTCCGCCACACCGGCGCCCTGCGCATCGACCATGTGATGGGCCTGTTCCGGCTGTGGTGGGTGCCCCAGGGCAGCCCGCCCACCGAGGGCACCTACGTCCGCCACGACGCCGAGGCCATGCTCGCCCTGCTCGCCCTGGAGGCCTTCCGGGCCGGGGCGGTGGTGATCGGCGAGGACCTCGGGACCGTGGAGCCCGGGGTGCGCGAGAGGCTGCAGCGGCGCGGAGTGCTCGGCACCTCCGTGCTCTGGTTCGAACGGGACTGGGAGGGCGACGGCCGCCCGCTGCCCCCCGAACACTGGCGCGCCGACTGCCTGGCCACCGCCACCACCCACGACCTGCCGCCCACCGCCGCCCGGCTCACCGGCGACCACGTCGGCCTGCGCGACCGCCTGGGCCTGCTCACCCGCTCCGCCGCCGAGGAGAGCGCCGAGGCGGCCGCGGACACGGCGGAGTGGCTCGCCCTGCTGGGCAGCCTCGGGCTGCTCGACAGCCCCGCGGCCGGGCCGCCCGGCAGCGACGAGGAGGCGGAGATCCAGGGCGTCCACCGCTTCCTGCTGCGCACCCCGGCCCGGCTGGTCGGCGTCTGGCTCCCGGACGGCGTCGGCGACCGCCGCCCGCAGAACCTGCCCGGCACCTGGGACGAGTACCCGAACTGGCGGCTGCCCGTCGCCGACTCGGAGGGCCGCCCGGTGACGCTGGAGGAGCTGGCGGCCTCGCCCCGGCTCCGGGCGCTGCTGGACGTGCTCAGGGAGGAGATGGGGCGGTGAGAGCCGCCTAAGGGACCCCGGGCGCGCGTCCGATCGGGTGGTTCGCTAACTTGAGACTGTGGACAAGAAGAACGCCCTGCGCGCCGGCGCCCTGGCCGCCGGTACGACGCTGATGATGCTGCTCATGTCGTCCCCCGCGCTCGCGCTGACCCGCGACGACGGTGACGACCCCGGCCCCGGCCTGAGCGTCGTCCAGACGCTGGGCCTCTACGTGCTGGCGCCCATCGCCCTGTTCGTGATCATCGCGGGCCTGGTCATGGTGCTGGAGAAGTCCCACGCCAAGAAGGACACCACGACGTCCAACATCAACGTGAAGGGCGAGGCGAAGGCCTGACCGGCCTCCCCGTCCCGCCGAGGGCGCCGTCCTCCCCCCGGTACGCGCACAGCGCCGTACCCGGGTGAGGCTGGCGCCCTCGGCGTTTCCCGGCGGGCTCAAGGGCTGGGCGCGGTGAGGTACCGCTGCACGGTCGGCCCCAGCCAGGCCACCAGCTCCTCGCGCGTCAGCGCCACCGCCGGCGGCAGCCGCAGCACATAGCGGGTGAGGGCCAGCCCGAGCAGCTGCGCCGCGCACAGCGCCGCGCGGGCCGGAACCTGCTCCGGGTCGGGACACACCTGCCGGGCCACCGGCAGCAGCTGGTCCCGGAAGATGCCCTGCATGCGCTCGGCCCCGGCCCGGTTGGTGGCACCCACCCTCAGTACCGCCGTCAGCTCCTCGTTCTCCTCCCACAGGCCGAGGAAGTGCGTGACCAGCGTCCGGCCGGCCTCGTCCCGGGGCACCGGCCCCAGATCGGGCAGCCGCAGATCGAGCGCGACGGCCGCCGCGAACAGGCCCTCCTTGCTGCCGAAGTACCGCATCACCATGGAGGGGTCGATGCGCGCGTCCTTGGCGATGGCGCGGATGGTGGCCCGTTCGTAGCCGTCGGTGGCGAAGCGCTCGCGGGCGGCCGCGAGGATCGCGGTGCGGGTGGCGTCCGAGCGGCGCGACTGACTGGTGCTCTTCCCGCTGCCGGAGTCGCCGCTGCCGGTGTTGTTGCTGCTGCTGGTGCTGGCGGTCATGCCTACAAGCGTAGGCCCACGAGCGTTGGCCAACAAGCGTTGACAAGCAATCGGGGTCGCCGTAGGTTTGCCAACAAGCGTTGACCAACAGCTGTTGACCGGCGAGCGCGGGCCAGCAGGCGTAGGCCAACAAATGTTGGCACCAGGAGGTCCTCATGAACGGCACCACTGGAAACACCGGCCCCACCGCTGCCCCCAGGCCCGCCTCCAACCCCCGCCACCCTCGCGTCCTCGTCGTCGGCTCCGGCCCCACCGGACTCCTCCTCGCCGGTGATCTCGCCGCCGCGGGCGTCCCGGTCACCGTGCTGGAGAAGCGCCCCCACGGGATCAGCAACCTCTCCCGCGCCTTCGTCCTGCACGCCCGCACCCTCGAACAGCTCGACGCCCGGGGCCTCGCCGAGGGCCTGGAGGCCGTCGGGCAGCCCCTGGACCGGCTCCGCCTCTTCGGCCGGCTCACCGTCGACCTCGCCGCCCTGCCCTCCCGCTTCAACCACCTCCTCGTCCTCCCGCAGTACGAGGTGGAGAAGGCGCTGGAGCGGCGGGCGCTCGAAGCCGGCGTCGACTTCCGGTACGAGACCGAGCTGACCGGCCTCACCCAGGACGCCGACGGAGTCACCGTCGAGGTCAGTGGCCCCGGCGGGCGCGCGGAAACCTTGCGGGTCGCCTACCTCGTCGGCGCCGACGGCATGCGCAGCGCCGTACGGGACGCGATCGGGCTGCCGTTCCCGGGCAGGTCGGTGATCCGGTCCGTCGTCCTCGCCGACGTCCGGCTCGCCGAGAAGCCCCCGGCCCTGCTCACCGTCAACGCCGTCGGCGACGCCTTCGCCTTCCTCGCGCCCTTCGGCGACGGCTACTACCGGGTGATCGGCTGGCACCGCGGACGCAACGTCCCCGACAACGAGCCGCTGGACCTGGCCGAGGTCAAGGAGATCACCCGGCTCGCCCTCGGCCGGGACTACGGGATGCACGACGCCCGCTGGCTGTCCCGCTTCCACAGCGACGAGCGCCAGGCGCCCGCCTACCGGGCCGGCCGGGTCTTCCTCGCCGGGGACGCCGCGCACGTGCACACCCCCGCCGGCGGTCAGGGCATGAACACCGGGCTCCAGGACGCGGCCAACCTGAGCTGGAAGCTCGCCGCGGTCGTCGGCGGTCACGCGGATCCCGAACTGCTCGACAGCTACCAGGCCGAGCGGCACCCGGTCGGCAGGGCGGTGCTGCGCAGCAGTGGCGGGATCGTGCGCCTCGCCATGGCCAAGCGCCCCTGGACGCTGGCGGCCCGGGGCGCGCTCACCGCGTTCCTCGACGCCGTCGGCCCCGCCCGCCGCAAGGTCGCCGGCCAGGTCACCGGCATCGGCTACCGCTACCCCGCGCCCCGCGGCGCCCACCGCCTCACCGGCGCCCGGGTCCCGGACGTCGCCCTGTCCGGCGGCGGCCGCCTCTACGAGGCGCTGCGCGGGGGCCGGTTCGTGCTGATCACCCCGGAGCCGTACGAGGGCGGGCACGGCGACCGGCTGGCCGTGACGCGCTGGGCGGGTGACCGCCGTACGGCCCTGCTGGTGCGCCCCGACGGATACGTGGCCTGGGCGGCCGACTCGGCCGGCCCCGCGGAGATCGGGGCGGCCGTGGCCGGACATGTCGGCGGCTAGTTGCCCGTCTCCCGCGTCCCGGAGAGCAACTCCCTCAGCAGGCCGGCCAGTTGGCCGGCCTGTTCGTCGTCCAGGTGGGACAGGGCCTCCGTCTGGACGGCGAGGCCCGCGCCGACCGCCCGGTCGATGACGTCCAGCCCCTTCTCGGTCAGGGTCACCTGGAGTCCCCGGCGGTCGTGGGGGTCGGGGGAACGGCGCAGCAGTTCGGCCCGCTCCAGTTTGTCGAGGCGGCCGGTCATGCCACCGGTGGTGAGCATCAGGGTCGCCGAGAGCTGGCGGGGGGACAGGGCGTACGGCTCGCCGGAGCGGCGCAGGGTGGCCAGCACGTCGAACTCGCCCCGGGAGACGCCGTAGGGCTCGTAGGCCTTCTCCATGCGGTCGCCCATGGTGCGGGAGAGGCGGTAGATCCGCCCGAAGACCTCCATCGCCCTGGTGTCGAGGTCGGGGCGGACGGCCGCCCACTGCCCGATGATCGCGTCGACGGGGTCGTTGGGCTGCTGCCGGCCTGCGTTCATGCGTCCGAGTATCGCCGTCCTGACGGTCGCCCGCAAGAAAGTGGCTTGACGACAAGTTGCTTGAAGCTAAGCTACTTGCTCCTAAGTCATTTCGGAGGGGGCGGCATCATGCGGACGGGAAGCGGACGAAGCGAGCGCATAGCGGGGGAGTGGGCGCTGCCCGTGGCCGCCGCGGTCAACGGCGTCGGCACCGGCATGTACGTCCCGTTCACCCTTGTGTTCTTCCACCACGTCACCGGGCTTTCCTTCACGGTCGTGGGCGCCGTGCTCACTGTCACCGGCCTCGTCGGGTTGGCCGCGCTGCCCGTCGCCGGGGTGGCCGTGGACCGGTACGGGGCCCGGCCCGTGCAGTACGTGCTCTACGGGGTGCGGGCCGCGGGGTTCGCCCTCTTTCCCTTCGCCGGCTCCCTGACCGCCTTCGCCGGCCTCGCGCTCATCACGGCGGCGGCCGACCGGGCCTTCCCGGCGGCACAGCAGTCCCTGATCGGCGAGGTGGCGAGCGGCGCCCACCGGGACCGGCTGCAGGCCTCCTCGCGTGCGCTGCAGAACGCCGGCAACGGCGCCGGAGCCCTCCTGGCCTCCCTGCTCCTGGCCTTCGCGGGCGGCACCGGCTACGCCTGCGCGGCCTGGGGCAACGCCCTCTCCTTCGCGCTCGCCGCGCTGCTGCTGCGCCCGCTGCGCCCGCTGCGCCCGGCGCGTCCGGAACCGGGAGCGAGGGTCCGCGGCACCGGCCCCGGCTACCGGCTCGTCCTCGCCGACCGTCCCTTCCTCGTCGTCACCGGCGCCAACTTCCTCAACGCGCTCAGCTACTCGGCGCTCGCCGTGCTGTTCCCGCTGTTCCTGGTGGAGACGCTGCACGGGTCCGCCGCCCTGAGCGGCGCCGCCTTCACGATCAACACGGCACTGTGCGCGGTCGCCGGGGTCTTCGTCGGCGGCCTGGTCCGCCGGGCCGGTGCCCGCCGTACCCGGGCGGCGGCCCTGGGCGGCGCGCTGTTCGCGGCCTCTTTCGCCGCGCTGTGCGTGCTCGCGAGCGTACGGCCGGCCTCCGGACCGCTGCTCGCGGCGCTCCTGGCCGCCGTGGCCGTCGTCTACACGCTCGGCGAACTGATCCACAGCCCCGCCGCCCAGGTGCTCGCCGTCTCGACGGCACCGGAGGCGGTGCGCGGCCGGTACATGGCGGCTTACCAGATGTCCTGGTCGCTGGCGAAGGCCGTGGCGCCCTCGCTGTTCACCACCCTGCTCGCGGTGGACGGCCGGGTGCCGTGGGTCTTCCTGATCCTCACCTCGGCGATGGCGGCCGCCCTGCTGATCCGGGCCGAGCGCCGCCTCCCGGCGGACGCGGTGTGGCCGGCCACCGCGATCATCGCCCGCGGCGGCTCCCCGTCCCCGGCGCCCTCCACGGTGTGACTCCCGCTCCTCGACGAAGACCCTCCGAAGCCACCCGTGAAGCCGCCCGCAGCCACCCGTGAAGCCGCCCGAAGCCGCTGCCAAGACCCCGCGAAAGGGCCCGGTCTCATGAAACGCCCCACGACCGTCCTGCTCACCGCCCTCGCCCCCGTCTCCTGGGGCACCACCTACGCCGTCACCACCGAGTTCCTGCCGCCGGACCGCCCCCTGTTCACGGCCCTGGTCCGCGCCCTGCCCGCCGGACTGCTGCTGCTCGCCCTCACCCGGGTGCTGCCGCGCGGCATCTGGTGGGCGAAGGCGGCCGTGCTGGGCGCGCTGAACATCGGCGCCTTCTTCCCGCTGCTGTTCGTGTCGGCGTACCGGCTGCCCGGCGGGATGGCCGCCGTGGTCGGCTCGGCCGGGCCGCTGTTCGTGGTCGGCCTCTCGGCGCTGCTGCTGCGGGAGCGGCCGGCCGCCCGCACGCTGGTCACCGGGGCCGTGGCCGCGCTCGGCGTCAGCCTCGTCGTGCTCAAGGGAGCCGGCGCCCTCGACGCGGCCGGGGTGCTCGCGGCCGTCGCCGCCACCGCCTCGATGGCCGCCGGAACCGTGCTGACCCGGCGCTGGGGCCGGCCGGACGGCGTAGGCCCGCTCGCGCTCACCGGCTGGCAGCTCACCGCCGGCGGCCTGCTCATCGCCCCGGTCGCCCTGCTGGCCGAGGGCGCCCCGCCCCCGCTCGACGGCCGCGCGGTCGGCGGCTACCTCTACCTCGCGCTGGTGAACACGGCGGTCGCCTACTGGCTCTGGTTCCGCGGCATCGGCCGGCTCGGCGCCACCCGGGCCGGCTTCCTCGGCCCGCTCTCCCCGCTGACCGCCGCCGTGACCGGCTGGGCGGCCCTGGGGCAGGCGCTCACCCCCGTGCAGGTGCTCGGCATGGCCCTGGCGTTCGCGGCGACGGCGGCCGGGCAACTCGGGAGCGGAACGGTCTACGGGCGCCGTACCTCGTACAGGAAGCACCCGTACTCCACCGCCCGCACGTGCACCAGCGCCACCTCCGGGTCGGCGAAGGCGTCCGCCAGCGCCGGTTCGAAGCCGTCCGGGTCCTCGACCAGCCGGCCGCCGAGGATGCGGCCGTCGGCGGAGTAACGGCGCAGCGTGCGGTGGGCGCCCGTGAAGGGGAGCGCGTCGCCGTCCGGTCCGGCGCACTCCCCGGCGTGGATGAAGACGGGGCCCTGCTCGTCGTAGGCCCCCGGGTCGGCGCCCGTCGCCGCCGCCCAGCGGCGCAGGGGCGCGTACGACACCAGGGCGACGCGCTCGCCCGGCGCGCTGCGGCGCAGGCAGCAGCGCAGCGGTGCGCCGCCCTCCGTGTCCTCGAAGGCGGCCATGGGGCGGGCCGCGTCGTCCGAGACGCGCAGCTCCGCGAGGACCGGGGGCGGCAGGGGCCGTGCGGTGTAGGTCATACGGCCAGCGTGGCGCGCCGACGGCGCCGCGCACCGGCGGAATCCGGACGTCGAACCCGGCGCCCCGGCCGCCGGCACGGAAAAGGGCGCCCGGTGCGAGACCGGGCGCCCTCGTCGCCGTACCGGCGTTACGCGGTGGCCGCGTCCGCCGCCTGCGCGCTCAGCGCGCGCTCGACGCCCGAGCGGGACTCCGAGACCAGCCGGCGCAGGGCCGCGCCGGGCTCGGCCGAAGCCAGCCAGCCGTCCGTCCTGGCCAGGGTCTCCTCGGAGATCTGCACCGCCGGGTACAGGCCGACCGCGATCTGCTGGGCCATCTCGTGCGAACGGGCGTCCCAGACGTCCTTGAGGACCTCGAAGTACCGCTCCGCGTACGGCGCCAGCAGCTCCCGCTGGTCGGTCTGCACGAAGCCGCCGATCACGGCCTCCTGCACGGCGTTCGGCAGCTTGTCGGAGTCGACGACCGACGCCCACGCCTCCGCCTTGGCCTCCGGCGTCGGACGGGCCGCCCGGGCGGTGGCGGCGTGCCGCTCACCGGCCGCGGTCCGGTCCCGCTCGTACTCCGCCGAGATCTCCGCCTCGTCGAAGCGGCCGACCGCCGCGAGCCGCTCCACGAACGTCCAGCGCAGCTCCGTGTCGACGGCCAGACCCTCGATGGTCTGCGAGCCGTCCAGCAGCGCGTCCAGCAGGTCCAGCTGCTCCGGCGTGCGGGCCGTCGCCGCGAACGCCCGGGCCCAGGCGAGCTGGTGGTCGCTGCCCGGCCCGGCCGAGCGCAGGTGGGCCAGCGTGGCGTCCGTCCAGCGGGTCAGCAGGGCCTCACGGGCGGCCGGGTCGGCGTACAGGTCGATCGCCAGCTTCACCTGGCGCTGCAGCGACTGCACCACGCCGATGTCGGACTCCTTGCCGATGCCGGACAGCACCAGCGCGAGGTAGTCCCGGGTGGCCAGCTCGGCGTCGCGGGTCATGTCCCAGGCCGAGGCCCAGCACAGGGCGCGCGGCAGGGAGGCCTCGAAGTCGCCGAGGTGCTCGGTGACGGTCCGCAGCGACTCCTCGTCCAGCCGGACCTTCGCGTACGACAGGTCGTCGTCGTTGAGCAGCACGACGGCCGGCCGGCGCCGGCCCGAGAGCTGCGGCACGGCCGTCAGCTCGCCGTCGACGTCGAGCTCGATCCGGTCGGTGCGCACCAGCTTGCCGCTGCCGTCCAGGTCGTACAGGCCGATCGCGATGCGGTGCGGGCGCAGCACCGGCTCGCCCTGGGCGCCGACGGGCAGCGCCGGGGCCTCCTGTCGGACGGCGAAGGAGGTGATGACACCCTCCGCGTCCGTCTCGACCTCGGGGCGCAGCACGTTGATGCCGGCCGTCTCCAGCCACTGCTTCGACCAGGTCTTCAGGTCGCGGCCGGAGGTCTCCTCCAGGGCGCCCAGCAGGTCGGACAGGCGCGTGTTGCCGTACGCGTGCCGCTTGAAGTAGGCCTGCACGCCCTTGAAGAACTCGTCCTCGCCGACGTACGCGACGAGCTGCTTGAGCACGCTCGCGCCCTTGGCGTACGTGATGCCGTCGAAGTTGACGAGCACGTCGTCCAGGTCACGGATGTCGGCCATGATCGGGTGCGTGGAGGGCAGCTGGTCCTGCCGGTACGCCCAGGTCTTCATGGAGTTCGCGAACGTCGTCCACGCGTGCGGCCAGCGGGAGCCGGGCGCGGCGGCCTGGCAGGCGATGGAGGTGAAGGTGGCGAACGACTCGTTCAGCCACAGGTCGTTCCACCACTCCATGGTGACCAGGTCGCCGAACCACATGTGGGCCAGCTCGTGCAGGATCGTCTCGGCGCGCACCTCGTACGCCGCGTCGGTCACCTTGGACCGGAAGACGTACTGGTCGCGGATGGTGACCGCGCCCGCGTTCTCCATCGCGCCGGCGTTGAACTCGGGCACGAACAGCTGGTCGTACTTCTTGAACGGGTACGCCAGCCCGAACTTCTCCTGGAACCAGTCGAAGCCCTGCCGGGTCACCTCGAAGATGGCGTCCGAGTCCAGGAACTCGGCCAGCGAGGGACGGCAGTAGATGCCGAGCGGCACGCTCTGCCCGTCGCGCTCGTACACGCTGTGCACCGAGTGGTACGGGCCGACGATCAGCGCCGTGATGTACGACGAGATGCGCGGCGTCGGCTCGAAGACCCAGACGTTCTCCTCGGGCTCCGGCGTCGGCGAGTTGGAGATGACCGTCCAGCCATCCGGCGCCTTCACGGTGAACTGGAAGGTCGCCTTCAGGTCGGGCTGCTCGAACGAGGCGAAGACCCGGCGGGCGTCCGGCACCTCGAACTGGGTGTACAGGTACGCCTGCTCGTCGACCGGGTCCACGAAGCGGTGCAGGCCCTCGCCGGTGTTGGTGTAGGCGCAGTCGGCGACGACGCGCAGGATGTTGCGCCCGTCCAGCAGGTCGCGCAGCGCGATGCGCGAGTCGGCGAACACCTCGGCGGGGTCGAGCGAGTCCCCGTTCAGCGTCACCTCGTGGACGGCCGGGGCCACCAGGTCGATGAAGGACGTGGCGCCCCTTGTCGCCACGTCGAAGCGCACCGTGGTCACGGACCGGTAGGTGCCGCCCTCCTGCGCGCCGGAGAGGTCGAGATCGATCTCGTACGAGTCAACGGTGAGCAGCTTCGCCCGCTGCCGCGCCTCTTCGCGAGTCAGGTTTGTGCCAGGCACGCGGTCATCTCCTCGTTATGTGTGGGTTGCGCCATCCTTCCATGGCGGCCACGGGGAAAGCGATGAGGTCGGGCATGCGAAAGGGGCGGTCACGCGCACGTGACCGCCCCTTTCGCACCGGGTGCCTACCTCTCGGACAGCTCGGCCGCCACCAGTTCCGCGATCTGGACCGCGTTCAGCGCGGCGCCCTTGCGGAGGTTGTCGTTGGAGACGAACAGCGCCAGGCCGTTGTCCACCGTCTCGTCGCGGCGGATGCGGCCGACGTACGACGGGTCCTGGCCGGCCGCCTGCAGCGGGGTCGGGATGTCGGAGAGGGCGACGCCCGGGGCGCCGGCGAGCAGCTCGGTCGCCCGCTCCGGGCTGAGCGGCCGGGCGAAACGCGCGTTGACCTGGAGGGAGTGGCCGGAGAAGACCGGGACGCGCACGCAGGTGCCGGAGACCTTCAGGGCCGGGATCTCCAGGATCTTGCGGGACTCGTTGCGCAGCTTCTGCTCCTCGTCGGTCTCGTTCAGACCGTCGTCGACGATCGAGCCGGCCAGCGGGAGCACGTTGAAGGCGATGGTGCGCTTGTAGACCTGCGGCTCGGGGAAGTCGACCGCCGCGCCGTCGTGGGTCAGCTTGTCGGCCTCGGCGGCCACCTTCTGCACCTGGCCGTGCAGCTCGGCCACGCCCGCCAGACCGGAGCCGGAGACCGCCTGGTAGGTGGCGACGATCAGCGCCTCGAGGCCGGCCTCCTCGTGCAGCGGCTTCAGGACCGGCATCGCGGCCATCGTGGTGCAGTTCGGGTTGGCGACGATGCCCTTGGGCCGGTCGGCGATGGCGTGCGGGTTCACCTCGGCGACCACCAGCGGGACCTCGGGGTCGCGGCGCCAGGCCGAGGAGTTGTCGATCACCACGGCGCCCTGGGCGGCGACCTTCTCGGCCAGCGCCCTGGAGGTCGCGCCGCCCGCGGAGAAGAGCACGATGTCCAGGCCGGAGTAGTCGGCGACCGCCGCGTCCTCCACCGTCACGCCGTCCAGCACGGTCCCGGCCGAGCGGGCCGAGGCGAACAGGCGCAGCTCGGTGACGGGGAAGTTCCGCTCCGCGAGGATCCTGCGCATGACCGTGCCGACCTGACCGGTGGCTCCGACGATTCCGACCCTCACGGCGACTCCCTCTGTGTGTCTGTTGCTGCTTGCCTTCGCATGACCGGGGCTTTTCCATCATGCGGCCAGTCCCGGTCCACCTGTCCAATTCTTTGCGGTGCCTGCCCGGAAAGTGGGACACGATCACCCGGCGTCCGGTTCCGGACCTCCGTCGAACACCGCGCTGAGCTGCAGATGTTTCCCCGGCGGCGGCCCCGCGCCGGAAGCTGTGCTGTGCCGCCCCTGCCCGCCGGGCCACCGCCCACACGGCGATGTGACGTACGCCTCCAGGGCCCCCGGCGCCCGGCCGAACGTTTCCGCCCCCTCGTGCGTCGTAGGGGCAGACGCGGGAGGGGGTGGCTTGTGCTGCGCGGAGGGGCGCGCCGCGATCAGGGGGCGTACGCCGGTGCGGACCGTACCGGCGGGGACCCACTGGACGTGGCCCAGGAACGCCGGGTGCGGGCGGTGCTCGCGCTCGGCGGGGTGCCGCAGGCGGACCTGCCGGACGGGGTGCAGCAGGTCCGTCTGCGGCTGCTGGAGCGGGCCGCGAGCGGGCGCGAGGCGCCGCGGGACGTGTCGGCGTGGGCGGCGGTGGTCGCCTCCAACCTCGCCATGGACTGGCACCGGGCCAAGCGGCGCCAGGAGCGGCTGGGGGAGCGGCTGGCGGCCCTGCACGAGCCGGCGCACCCGTCGGGCGAGGAGACCAGCGTGCTCTCCCTCGCCGTCGCCCGGGGCCTGGACGAACTGCCCGACGCCCAGCGCCAGGTCCTGATCCTGCGCTTCTTCGCCGACCTGCCGGTGCGCGGCATCGCCGAGGAGCTGGGCGTTCCCGAGGGCACGGTCAAGAGCCGGCTGCACACGGCGGTCCGCGCCCTGCGCCGGCGACTGCACGAGGACGAGGTGGTGTGAGATGCCCGCCGGACACGAGGGCACCGGGGAGCACGGCGGCATGGACGCCCTGATGGCCGCGATCACAGGCACCCCCCTGCCACCGGACGCCCACGACGACCCCGCCTTCCTCGCGGAACACCGGTCGGCCGAGGCGGACATGGCCGTACTCAAGGAAGAACTGACATGGCTCGCCGAGGCCCTGACGGGGGAGCCGCGTACGGAGCAACCGACGCGAGGGACGGCGGGCGCGGAGGAGCGCGGCCAGGCCGCGCCCGAGACGGCCGCCGCGGGTGCCGACCGGTCTGGGCCGGGGGAAGCCGTCTCCGCCGCGGGTGCCGTCCGGGGCGGGGCGGGCGAGGCCACTGCGTCCGCTCCGGATGCCGACCGGGACGGGTCGGAGGGTGCCGCCTCCGCTCCGGATGCCGACCGGGACGGGTCCGACGGTGCCCGCGTCTCAGGGCCGGGCGCCGACCGGGCCGGGTCGCAGGGCGGCGGTTCTGGCGCGGGTGACGAGAGGGCCGGGGCGGAGGTAGCCGCTTCCGCCGCGGGTGCCGCTCGGGGCGGGGCGGAGGTGGCCGCCATGTCCCTCCTGGGAGGCGGCCGGGTCGCCGATCGCCCGCGGAGTGTCAGGCGGCCGGGCGGGGTCGGGCGGCCGGTGCGGGCGGGTGGGGTTCGGCGGGGAGTGCGGGTGGCGCTCGGGTCGGTCGCCGGGGTGGTGGCCTTCGGGCTGGTGGCGGGGCTCGGCTGGGCGATGGTGCGGTCGGGTGGCGGTGCCTCGATGAGCTCGGACAAGAGCGCCGACGCGAAGAGCGAGGCGGATGCCCCGGCCCGGGCCGCGGGCGGGCCGGCGCTCTCCTGCTACCGGCTGCTCGCCGAGGGCACCGTGGCCCGGGTGGACCGGCGCACGCACGCCCCACGGATCCGCGTCGTGCTCACGGTGACCCGTTCCTACCGGCCCGCCCACGGCCCGTCGGAGGTCGCCTTCCTCCTCGGCGACGCCGCGAGCCCGGCCCCGCGCCAGGGGCAGCACGTGCTCGCCGGGGTGGGCCGGAACGGGCAGGAGGCGACCCTGTGGGCCGTCGGCGACACCCGCGTGGTCGCCGAACGCGCCCGGCTCACCGGGACGGCGCCCGAGGCCGCGCACACCCCGTGCGACGAGCCGTGAGCGGGGCACCATGAGGCCGTGGCGATGGGCCGTCGGCGTGGGAGCGCTGCTGCCGCTCGCCGCGGCGGCGGTCGCCGTCCTCGTCGTGTCGGAGCGAGGGCACGCGGACGTGTGTCCCGCCTGCGGGACGGACGGGACGGACTGCGCCGGAGGGCGGTGAACCGGCGCACGGCCGAGGGGCGGGTGCCCGTGTCCGGACACCCGCCCCTCACCTTGGATCACCCGTTACGGCGTGACCTTCTCGATCTTCACGCTGGCGGTGCCCGCGGCCGTGCCGCGGCCGTTCACCAGCTGGACCCGGCCGAAGAACTCGCGGCCCGCGGGGGCCTCGGCGGCGGCCGTGACCTGCCCGCTCACCGTGGCCGAGTCGCCCGTGCCGAGCTTGACCGCGGCCGAGCCGTCGACCGTGACGTTGCCGAGGGTGCTGGAGAAGAACACGTCCCGGTAGTCGTACTCGGTCGAGCCGGCCGGAACCGAGTAGCCGACGACCTTGACGGTGTACGTGCCGGCGGCCGGGGACGGGATGGAGACCGCCTCCTCCGAGTCGCCGTCCGCGGACTGCGCGACCTGCGTGCCGTTCGCGTCGTACACGGTCAGGTCCAGGTCGGCGGCCGCGTCGGAGACACCGCCGATCGCGACGTCCAGGGACTTGGCGCCGGCCGGGACGTCCACCGTGGTGGTCTGCGTCTCGCCCTCCTTGATGGACGGGCGGGCCGACTTGGAGGAGCCCAGCGGGCCGCCGACCAGCTTGCCGTCCAGCGCCGCGTACTTGTTGGTCACCTTCCAGGAGACGGCGGCCGGCGTGCCGACCTTCGCCTCGGGCACGGTCACGGTCTCCGGGTCGAAGGCCGCGCCGAGCACGGTGACGTCCAGCTTGTACGGGTTGTCGAGCAGCGGGGACGTACGGCGGGCCTCGACCTCGACCTCCCAGACGCCGGGCTGCGGGTCGGCGTAGGAGCGGACGTCCGGCTTGCAGCCGTTGCCGTCGAGGTAGTTGTTGTAGCAGTACGGCGTGCTGGTGTTGTCCACCGGAGTGCCGTACGGGTGGATCGCGATGAACCGGGTCTGGCTCTTGTCCTTCAGGCCGCCGATCGCGACCTCCAGGGACCTGGCGCCCTCGGGCACGGTCACGAAGTACGACCGGGTGCTGTTGCGCTGCACCGAACCGGACGTGGAGTAGGTGTAGTTCACCGGGGAGGCGACCACGACGGTGGTGAGGATCTGCTTGTCGACCCCCTCCGTGCGCGGGTCGTCGACGTCCAGGATCGCGCTCTTGAGGCCCGCGGACCCCGGGGCCGCCTGGACCTTGACCGTCACCGGCTGGTTCAGCGGCAGCCGCACGTCCTCGTCACCGACGATCCGGAAGGTCCGGCCGGCGTTGTTCTCGAAGCTCAGCTCGTGCCGCAGGGCACGGTCCGGGCCGGAGGTACGGGTGATGGTGACGTCGTACGTCTTGCGCTGGCCGGCCTTCAGGCCGCCCTCGCGGTCGTACAGACCGGTGCCGAAGCCCGGGGTCTTCAGCGCGTAGTCGATCGCGGTGTCGACCGGGGCCTTCACGGTGTAGTCGTGGGCGGCGGCGCCGTCGCGGATCGCGTCCCAGGCGTCCACGATGTCGATGAGACCGGCGCCCTCCTCGTAGGCCTGGACGCCGCTGATGTGGTCGGCGGTCGAGGTCAGCGCCGTGCGCAGCTTCGCGGGCGTCAGGTCGATGCCCTTCTGCTTGGCGGCGCTCAGCAGCAGCGCGCTCGCGCCCGCCGCCTGCGGGGAGGCCATCGAGGTGCCCTGGAGCATCGAGTAGCCGGCCGGCAGCGAGTAGCCCGCCTCGGCGACCGGGGAGCCCGGCAGCCAGGTCTGGGTGGTGTTGATCGCGGCGCCCGGGGCGCTCAGGGTCGGGGTGAAGCCGCCGTCCTCACGCGGGCCGCGCGAGGAGAAGGGCATCATCGCGTACCTGGTCTCCACGGCCGAGCCGTAGTTGGCGGCCCAGGTCTCCTTGGAGATGGTCGCGCCGACGGAGATCACCTTGTCCGCGAGGCCGGGGTCGCCGATGGTGTTGGCGCCGGGGCCGGAGTTGCCCGCGGAGATCACCAGCTGGACGCCGTAGGTGTCGATGAGCCGCGTGTACAGCTCGGCGCGCGCGTTGTTGCCGTCGTTCAGCGCCGGCAGACCGCCGATGGACATGTTGACGACGTCGACACCGCGGTCGGCGACCAGGTCGATCATGCCCTCGGTGAGCGCGACGTTGGTGCAGCCGCCGCTCCAGGTGCAGGCCCGGGAGGAGACGATCTTCGCGCCCGGGGCCGCGCCGTTCATCCGCCCGCCGAACAGGCCGTTGGCGGAGGTGATGCCGGCGACGTGCGTGCCGTGCTCGGACTCGATGACGCCGATGTTGACGAAGTCGGCCGTCTTGCCGACCCAGTCGCCGCCGTACGGGTCGGTGGGCACGTCCTTGCGGATCTGGACGACGAACGGCTGCCGCTCGACCACGTCGGTCTTCGGGTCGTCGGTGCCGAAGTACCCGATCTGGTAGCCGTCCTTGTACGGCTTCATCGGGGTGTCGTCGGTGAAGTCGAGGTTGTTGTTCAGGTCGACGCGGACGGTGCCGGCGGCCGGGTCGTAGAGGACGCCCCAGACGTCGGTGGTGTCGCCGTCCCGGTTGGCGTCGCCCTTGGCGTCGCCGCCCGCGGTGGCCGACTCGCGGAACAGGTTGACCTGGTAGTTGCCCTCGGGCGCCTTCCAGGTCGCGCCGCCGTAGCTGAACGACGGGCCGCTGACCGGGTTGGTCATCCGGCGCCAGGTGCCGTCGCCGTCGATGATCGGGTCGGTGGCGGTCACCCAGTCGGTGATCTTCCGCTCGCCCGTGGTGGTCTTCTGCAGCGCCGGGTGGCCGAGGTCCACGCCGGAGTCGAGGATGCCGATGGTGACGCCCCGGCCGTCCGCCTTCGGGTGGTCCCGGACGAAGTCGACGGCACCGGTCTCGAAGGACGGGTTGTACGGGTTCTCGGCCGGGGTGCTCTTGCCCGGTCCTGAGTAAGTGGCCGCCGAGCCGTTGCTCTTGGCCCCCTGGGCGGTGTCCGCGCTGGGCGTCGGGTCGTCCAGCGCGATCTCCTGGCGGAGGTCGATCGCGTGCACCGAGGAGAGCTTCGCGGCGGCCGCGATCGCCGAGTCCGCCTTCGCGGTCGGGACGGTGGCGCGGACGTAGCCGAGCCTGTCGTAGGTGCGGCCCACCGAGCCGCCCTTGACCGCGTCCAGCTCCGAGGCGACCCGCTCGGTCTGCCCGGGCGCGGTGGCGATCATCATCGTGACGTTCTTGTCGCCGTCCGCCTTGGCCTCGGCGAGCCGGTCGGCGTCGTCCGAACCGAGCTTGTCGTGAGCGGACTTGACGGCGGGGTCGGCCGTGGCGGGCGGCGCGTCCGCGCCGAGGGCCAGCGGTAGCGGCCCGGCCGCGGAGAGGGCGGCCACCACGCCGACGGCCACGGCTATGCGGGTCAGGCGTCTCGGGCCGGATATCGGGTCGCGCTCGGGGGTGTGGGTCATCGGCATCCCTTGCAGGTGAGAACCAGTGCCGGACGAGCGCACAGCTTTACCCAAGGCAAGGGAATTTGGGGACCGTTGACCTGAACGTAATCAATGTATGGGGAAAACCCGCGATGGGATTTGACGGGATGAATCCCATCGTGTCCCGGATTGGCTCAACTCTCCTTCGAGCGGGCGTAATGCCGGGACGCCTTGGCGCGGTTTCCGCACGACGCCATCGAGCACCAGCGGCGGGTGCCGTTCCGGGAGGTGTCGAAGAAGTGCAGGACGCACGCCTCGTGGGCGCAGCGGCGGATCCGGTCCGGGGCCCGGTCGAGCAGGTCCAGGTAGTCGCGGGCGGCGAGCCAGGCCGGCGCCCAGGACGCGTCGGTGAACTCCGGCTCCTCGAACGCCCCCTCGCCGGTCAGCCGCGCCCGGATGCGCCCGTGTGCCAGAACGGCGTCCACCAGCGGCGCGCCCTCCTCCAGTGACCCGTCAACCGCGGCGCCGAGCGCCTCCCGCGCCTGCCGCAGATGGCGCAGTACGTCCGCGTCGGCCGGGTGCTCGCCGTCGAGTCCGTTGTCCGCGAGCCACACCGCGAGGCCCTCGGTGCCGTCGAGCAGGTCCTGGGTCACGCCCTCCTTGTTCCACCGGGTGTTGAGCAGGTCGAGAGCGAGGGGCTCACCGGTGAGCGGGCGGGGGTCATGGGCGGCGGGCATGAGGCACTCCTTCTCTGCTAACCGGTCAAGGGTACGTGACCGGTTGACGCTCCGCAGTCTAACCCTCTAACGTAGCTTATGAAGGTTAGATAGATCAAAGGGGAGAGCCATGACCTTGCGCACCGGCCACACCGGCCTGAACGTCACCGACCTCGACCGTTCCCTCGCCTTCTACCGGGACGTCCTGGGCTTCGCACTGCTCGCCGAGGGCAAGGAGGACGACCGCAGGTACGCGTTCCTGGGCGAGGCCGGGGGCGACGGGCCCGTCCTCACCCTCTGGCAGCAGGCCCGCGACTCCTACGACGGCGGCCGGGCCGGGCTGCACCACCTCGCCTTCACAGCCGGCTCGGTGGACCGGGTCCGGGAGTACGAGGCGGCGCTCAGGGCCGCCGGGGTGGAGTTCGCCCACGAGGGCGTGGTGGCCCACCGGGAGGGCTCGGCCTCGGGCGGGATCTTCTTCCACGACCCGGACGGCACCCGCCTGGAGATCTCCGTCCCGCACGGCGCCGAGGGCGCGCCCGCCCCGCACGCCTCCACTCCGACCTGCGGTTTCTTCTAGGGCCTCGCGTCATGAGCGTCTATCACGCCGGTTCCCGCGCCGTGCAGGACCTGGTCGGTGTGCGGGATCGCGCCGACCACGTCGGCCGCTCCCTCGGGCCGGACATCAAACCGGTCGCGGCGGCTTTCCTGGAGCTTCAGCCACTTCTCGTCGTGGGCGCCGCCGACCCCGGCACGGGCCGGGTGTGGGCCTCCGCGGTCACCGGCACCCCGGGCTTCGTCCGGGCCACCGGACCCCGGCAGATGTCCGTCACGGGCGGGCCGCCCCCGGCCGACCCGCTCGCGACGGCCCTGACCACGCCGGGCACCTCCGTGGGCACCATCGCCCTCGATCCGCGCACCCGGCGCCGGATGCGCCTCAACGGCCGGCTCCGGCCCACACCCCGCGGCTTCGCCGTGGCGGCGGAGCAGGTGTTCGCCAACTGCCCCAAGTACATCCAGCGCCGGGAGACCTGCGAGCGGGTGCCGGACCGCGCGCCGGGCACCCCCCGCCCCCTGGCCCGGCTCGGTGAGGAGCAGGCCGGGCTCGTCGCGGCGGCCGACACCTTCTTCCTGGCCACCGTGCACACCGACGGCGCCGACGTCAGCCACCGCGGCGGCGACCCCGGCTTCGTCCGGGTCGTCTCACCGCGCGAACTGGCCTGGCCGGACTATCCCGGCAACGCCATGTTCCGCAGCCTCGGCAACCTGCACGCCGACCCGCGTGCCGGACTGCTCTTCCTGGACTGGACGACCGGCACCACCCTCCAGCTCACCGGCTCGGCCCGCACCGGGTTCGGCGCCGGCGGCGAGCGGACCGTCCGCTTCACCGTCACCGGCGCCGTACACGCCCCGGCCGCCCTGCCGCTGCGCTGGTCCGCGCCGGACCATTCCCCCGCCGATCCGGACACCTCGCGCTAACGTCCGGGCATGCGAGAGAAGTTGAGGGTGGCGGCCTACGCCGTGTGCGTCCGTGACGGACAGATCCTGCTGGCCCGCTCCCCGGCCCCCGGCGGCACCCACGAGTGGGTGCTGCCGGGCGGCGGCATGGAGCACGGCGAGGACCCGTACGACACCGTCCGGCGCGAGGTCACCGAGGAGACCGGCTACCGGGTCGAGGTGACCCGGCTGCTCGGCCTGGACTCCTCCCGCCATGTCTTCCGCAGCGGCCGGCCGCTGCGCCGCACCGACCACCAGGGGGTGCGGATCCTCTACGAGGCCGAGATCACCGGCGGCGAACTCCGCCACGAGATCGGCGGCTCCACCGACTTCGCGGCCTGGCAGGACCTGGACGCGGTGCCCGGCCTCACCCGGATCCGCCTCGTGGACGTGGCGCTGCGGCTGTGGCGCGAGCGCCCGGAGACCGGACATCTCGGACCCGGGGCCCATCCCCTACCCCGGCAGATGAACGAGGAGTGACCGCCCCCCGGCCACCCGCGTTCCACTCCGTGACCGCGCTCCGCACCCCGTGATCCACGTACGGTGATCGGCGTTGCGCGTTGCCGCCCTGTTCACGCACAGGTCATCCCCGGTGCCAACCATCCAATGCGAGCGGGGCGTTCGCGCCTGCGACGGCCCGCGACCACCGCCGATGCGTTCGCACCCGGGGAGATCGCGCCATGTCGCGCATACGCTCTGTCGCCACCTCCACGCTGGGGGTCCACCGCCGTACCGTGCTCGCCGCCGCCGGAGCCGTCTCGCTCTCCGCGGGCGTCGGCTACGCCCTGCGCCCCACCGACAGCCAGGCCGCCACCGCCGCCGAGGCGCCCGTCGCCACCTCCCGCAAGGCGGCCCCGGCTCCGCTCGCCCCGTACACCAAGGGCACCACCCTCGCCTCCGTCGCCGCGCCCCTGAGCGGCTCCGGCTACCGGCGGCTCGGTGACGGCGCCGGCTGGAAGCGGGTCGTGCGGGACGAGCTGGCCGCCCCCAAGTCCGGCCGCACGGAACGCCGTACCACCCTCGCGGCATTCGTGCAGTTCACCGACCTGCACCTGATGGACGTCCAGCACCCGCTGCGCCTGGAGTTCCTGCGCGCCCACGACCCGCACGCCTGGCGCCCGCACGAGGCGCTCACCGTGCCCGGCGCCGTCTCGCTCGTCGAGCGGGTCAACGCGCTGCGCGGCGCCCCCGTCACCGGCGCCCCGCTGCACTTCGTGATGACCACCGGCGACAACACCGACAACAACGCCCACTCCGAACTGGAGTGGTTCATGAAGGTGATGAGCGGCGGCCGCATCACCCCGAACTCCGGGGACCCGCGCCACTACGAAGGCGTGCAGAACAGCGGGCTGAAGCTGTACTGGCAGCCCGGCTCCACCGCACGCGACGGCGACAAGGCGCTGGGTTTCCCGTATCTGAAGGGCTTCCTGGCCGCCGCGACCCGCGAGGTCCGCAGCCCCGGCCTCAACCTGCCCTGGTACTCCACCGTCGGCAACCACGACGCCCTCCCGCTCGGCTGCTACGGCTCCCACGGCGACCCGTACCTCACCGAGGCGGCCATCGGCGGCCGGAAGCTGATGAGCGTCTCCGCCGCCGACGCCAAGAAGCTGCAGGACACCATCAAGAAGGCCACCGACCCCAAGGGCGTCGGCTATCGCGACTTCCTCAAGGCCCACGCCCGCACCATGCGCCAGGTCACCCCGGACGAGAAGCGCGCCCCGTACACCCGGGCCGACTACCTGAAGGCCCACGTGGACCCCGCCTACCAGGGCCTCGGCCCGGCCGGCCACGGCTACTCCTCGGCGAACCTGGACGCCGACACCCAGTACTACGCCTTCCGCATCTCCGAGGACGTCATCGGCATCAGCCTCGACACCACCGACCCCGGCGGCCACTACGAGGGGTCCGTCGGCACCGCCCAGCTCAAGTGGCTCGACAAGACGCTCAAGGACAACAAGGACTCCTACGCCGTCGTCTTCAGCCACCACACCAGCAAGACCATGACCAACACCCGCCCCGACCCGGGCCGTCCGGGGGAGCGCCGCCACAACGGCGCCGAGGTGGTCTCGGTGCTCTCCTCCCACCGCAATGTGCTCGCCTGGGTGAACGGTCACATCCACCGCAACGACATCACCCCGCACCAGGCCTCCGGCGGCCGCTCCTTCTGGGAGATCTCCACCGCCTCGCACGTCGACTTCCCCCAGCTCGCCCGGGTCGTCGAACTCGTCGACAACAAGGACGGCACGCTCTCCGTCTTCACCACCCTGGTCGAATCCGCCGCCCCGCACCGCACCGACCACGCCGACCTCTCGCAGACCGGCCTCGCCGCCCTCTACCGTGAGCTGTCGTACAACGCCCCGGGTGCGAACAAGGCGCTCGCGGGCGGCGCGGGGGACCGGAACACGGAACTGGTGCTGAAGAAGGGCTGAGAGTCACTCAACCGGGTTACGGGCAGGCACGATCGCGCGCGCTGCCGGGTATCTCCCCCCGATCGCACCGAACACCACACGTTGGGGGACAGCATGCGCGTCCGCACCGCCCTGGTGGGCACCACCGCCCTGCTCCTGTCGGCGGCCCTGGCGGGCCCGGCCGTCGCGGCCGGTCCCGTCGCGGGCGGCCGCGACGCCGGCGGCCACCCGGCCACCCGCCGGGCCATCGAGGCGGCGGTCGCGGCCGGTGTGCCCGGGGTGACCGTCACCGCGAAGGACACCCGAGGCACCTGGTCGGCGACCGCGGGCGTGGGCGACATCGTCACGGGCGCGCCGCGCTCGGCGGCCGACCGCTACCGGGTCGGCAGCATCACCAAGACCTTCGTCGCCACCGTCCTGCTCCAGTTGGAGGCGGAGGGCCGGCTCACCCTGGACGACACCGTGGACACCTGGCTGCCCGGCCTGCTGCGGGGCCACGGCCACGACGGCCGCGGGATCACCGTCCGGCAACTGCTGAACCACACCAGCGGCATCTACAACTACACCTCCGACGCCGACTTCGTCCGCGCCTACTTCCTCAGGGACGGCTTCTTCCGGCACCGCTTCGACACGCTCTCCCCGCGGGACCTGGTGGAGATCGCCATGCGGCACGAGCCGGACTTCGCGCCGGGCACGTCCTGGAAGTACTCCAACACCAACTACGTCGTCGCCGGCATGGTGATCGAGAAGGTGACGGGCCACTCGTACGCCGCCGAGATCGCAAGGCGCGTCATCCGACCGCTGCGGCTCACCGCCACCTCGCTGCCCGGTACCCGGGTCACCGTTCCCCGGCCCAGCAGCCGGGCCTACTCCAAGCTCGCCCTGCCGTCGACGGGCCCGACCTACGACGTCACCGAGCTCAACCCCTCCATCGCCTCCGCGGCCGGCGAGATGATCTCCGACTCGGCGGATCTCGACCGCTTCTACTCCGCCCTGCTGAGCGGGAAGCTGCTCCCGCCCCGGCAGCTCAAGGAGATGAAGACCACCGTGCCGATCGACGGTTCCCCCAACGCCGGTTACGGACTGGGCCTGATGGACACCAGGCTGAGCTGCGGCGTCCATGTCTGGGGCCACGACGGCGGCATCCACGGCTCCGCCTCCTCGGCGGTGACCACGGCCGACGGCCGGCACTCCCTCGCGCTCAACTTCAACGGCGACTGGGTGGGCGGCACCGACGCCGTGACCGAGAAGGAGTTCTGCGGTGGTTAGTCCTCCGCGCTGACCGGCCTTCCCGGAAGCCGGACGTGCCGGGACGAACGGAGCACGTCCACCACGACGCCCCCGGGACCGCGGCGGAGAACCGACCCGGAGAGGACGACACCAGGAGGGGCCACCGGTGTTCAGGTCCGGTGGCCCCTCGTCGTGCCGTTCGTTGCCGGCCCTGGCCGGTCCTCACTACCGGGGCAGCACCACGACGTACGCGGCCGGATCGCGGTCGCCGGACGCCATCAGGGCCGTCCGTACCACCGCCGCCTGCTGCTCCATGGACTCCCTGAGCCTGCGGGGAGTGATGTGGACGACCGTGATCCCCAGCCGCTCCAGATGCTCCCGCTTGCGCGCGTACTCCGACCACATGGCGTCCTCGTCCTGCCGGGGCGCGCGGTTGTCGAGCTCCACCGCGACCGCATGCTCGGGCCAGTACGCGTCCAGGCCGCCGAGGTGGGGTCCGCCGGGCAGGCGCAGATCCACGTTCCAGACCGGGTCGGGCAGCCCGTGCTCGCCGACCATCCGGTACAGCCTGTCCTCCGCGACCGCCCGGCCCTCGGCCACCAGCGAGTCCACCGCGCCCACCACGTGCGGGCGGTTCAGCAGCTTCGCCCGGGTCAGTTCGCGCACCACAGCCGCGGGTTCGCAGTGGCCGTCGCGCACCGCCTCGGTCAGCAGCCGGCGTACCGCGCCCGCGTCCGCCAGTCCCGCCACCGCGTCCGCCAGCGCGCGCGGTACCGGCGCCACCGGCAGGCCCGTCACCGCCACGGGCGTGGGCAGGTCCGGGACGCGCAGGACGCGGACGTAGCCCGTGGTGCGCAGCCGGCGCAGCCGCGGGACCAGGACGTCGACACGGTCCAGGGAGAGCAGTGGCGGGGTGGAGGCGAAGCCGTGCAGGGTGAGCGCCGCCAGACCCGTGATCACCGTCTCCGGGTAGACCGGGCGGTGCGGGTCGCCGGCCGTGGGCTGCGTGGGGACGCCCGGCGCCGATTCCCGCGCCGCGTACAGCAGCGCGCCGTGCAGCCGCTCCTCGCTGGTCGGCGGGCCGGGGTGGAGCAGGACCACGTTCGGCAGCAGCAGTTGCCAGGTGCCGCCGGGGCGGCACTGCTCGTTCAGCTCGGCCGTGGAGACCCCGTGGGCGCGGAGCTGAGCGGCCGTCATGATGCGCCGGTGGACGTCGGGGAGGTGGCGCAGGGTGCGGGGGGAGAGCGGGGTGTCGTGCGTCATGGCGTCGACGTTCCCGCGCTTCGTCCCCCCTGTAACCGCTGTTACACGCTCGTCGAGGAATGCGGACAACGCGGTATTAAAGGACGAGTGTTCGGATGCCGAGTAGGGACCGGAAACCCCTGGTCCGATCGGGTGCGGACCAGGGGTTACGGCTGCTATTGACTGAATTCCGTAACGGTCACCGAAAGCGGAATCCGTGGCCAAGGGTCATCGGCCGGCCGCCGCCGCGTCGCACTCCTGTCCGCGCAGTGCCCGCGCCAGGTCGTCCCGTGCCTCCAGCACCAGCCGGCGCAGCGCCGGGGCCGCGTCCGCGTGCGCCTCGAGCCAGGCGTCGGTCGCCGCCAGCGTCTCCGGCCGGTCCTGGTAGGAGGGGTACAGACCGCGCACGACGTCCATGCCGATCTGGATCGACCGCTCCCGCCACACCCGCTCGATCACCGCGAAGTACTTCTCCGCGTACGGCGCGGTCAGCTCCCGCTGCGAGGGCAGGCCGAAGCCCGCGATGGTCGCCTCCACGAGCGCGTTGGACAGCGCGTCGGACTCCACCACCCGCGCCCAGGCCTGCGCCTTCACCGCCGCCGACGGGCGGGCCGCCAGACAGCGGACCTGGTGCCGCTTGCCGGACGCCGTGTCGTCACGGGCCAGTTCGGCCGCCAGCACCGCCTCGTCCGCCACCCCGTGCGCCGCCAGCGGCTCCAGGAACGCCCAGCGCAGCTCCTGGTCCACCGCCAGACCGTCGACCGTCTCCGTGCCGTCCAGCAGGCCCTTCAGCAGGGCGAGGTCGGCCTCCGCCGAGGTCACCGTGGCGAAGAAGCGCGCCCAGGCGAGCTGGTGCTCACCGCCCGGCTCGGCCGCCCGCAGCTCGCGCAGCGCCCCCTCGGCCACCAGCCGCTCGCCGGTCGCCCGCCACGCCGGCGCCGCGTAGTGCACCAGCGCCGAGTTGGCCCAGGCGTGCAGCATCTGCAGCACGCCGATGTCGGACTCGCGGCCCGCGAACCGCAGCACCAGGCCGATGAAGTCCCGGGCCGGCAGCAGGGCGTCCCGGGTGAGGTTCCACAGCGCCGACCAGCACAGGGCGCGGGCCAGCGGGTCGGTGAGCGCCCCCAGGTGCTCGCGCAGGGTGGCCAGCGAGGTCTCGTCGAAGCGGACCTTGCAGTACGTCAGGTCGTCGTCGTTGACCAGCACCAGCTCCGGCGCCTCGGCACCGGCCAGCTCCGCCACGACCGTACGCGGTCCCTCGACGTCCGTCTCCACGCGCGCGTACCGCTCCAGCGCGCCCTCGGGCGTACGCCGGTACAGGCCCACCGCGACCCGGTGCGGACGCAGCTCCGGGTACGCCTCGGGCGCCTCCTGGACCACGGCCAGCTCGGCGATCCGGCCGCCCTCGGTGTCCAGCAGCACCTGCGGGATCAGTGAGTTGACGCCGGCCGTCTGCAGCCAGGACCGGGCCCACACCGTCATGTCCCGGCCGCTGGTCTCCGCCAGCACCGACAGCAGGTCGCCGAGGCGGGTGTTGCCGTAGGCGTTGCGCTTGAAGTAGCGGCGGGCACCCTCGAGGAAGGCGTCCTGGCCGACGTACGCCACCAGCTGCTTGAGCACGGAGGCGCCCTTGGCGTAGGTGATGCCGTCGAAGTTGAGCTTGGCGTCCTGCAGGTCGCGGATGTCCGCAGTGATCGGGTGCGTGGAGGGCAGCTGGTCCGCGCGGTAGGCCCAGGCCTTGCGGCGGTTGGCGAAGGTGATCCAGGCGTCGGTGAAGCGGGTCGCGCCGACGTTCACGAACGTGCCCATGAAGTCCGCGAAGGACTCCTTCAGCCACAGGTCGTCCCACCACTCCATGGTGACCAGGTCGCCGAACCACATGTGGGCCATCTCGTGCAGGATCACGTTGGCCCGCGCCTCGTACGACGCCTGCGTCACCTTGCCGCGGAAGATGTACTCCTCGCGGAAGGTCACCAGACCCGGGTTCTCCATCGCCCCCAGGTTGTACTCGGGGACGAAGGCCTGGTCGTACTTCCCGAACGGGTACGGGTAGTCGAAGTGGTCGTGGAAGAAGTCCAGGCCCTGCTTGGTGACCAGGAAGACGTCCTCGGCGTCGAAGTGCGGGGCGAGCCCCTTGCGGCACATCGCGCCCAGCGGGATCTCCAGCTTCGTGCCGTCCTCGAAGACCCGCTCGTAGTGGTCCGTCACATGGTGGTACGGCCCCGCCACCACGCAGGTGATGTACGTCGAGATCGGCTTGGTCTCCGCGAACCGCCAGACGCCGTCCTTGAGTTCACCGGCGCCGTTGCTCCACACCGTCCAGCCCTCGGGCGCCCGCACCTCGAAGCGGTACGGCGCCTTCAGGTCCGGCTGCTCGAAGTTGGCGTAGACCCGGCGGGCGTCGGCCGGCTCGTACTGGGTGTAGAGGTAGACCTCGCCGTCCTCGGGGTCGACGAAGCGGTGCATGCCCTCACCGGTGCGGGAGTAGGCGCACTGGGCGTGGACCGTCAGCTCGTTCTCGGCGGCCAGGTCCTCCAGCAGGATCCGGGAGCCGTCGAAGACCGCGCCGGGGTCCAGGTCCTTCCCGTTGAGCGTGATCGAGGTAACGCTCGGCGCGATCAGGTCGGCGAAGCTCGACGCGCCCGGCTCGTCGCAGCGGAACCTGATCACCGTCACGGAACGGAAGGTGCGCGGCTCGGCGCCCCCGTCCCCGACGGCGGACCGCAGATCCAGCGCCACCTCGTAGCCGTCCACCGACAGCAGGGCGGCCCGCTCCCGGGCCTCGTCGCGGGTCAGATTCTCACCGGGCACGTCGTGGCACTCCCTTGTGGTCGCTTGGACACCTCACAACAGGACCGATCCTGCCATGCGCACCTGACACGGCACATCAGGGAAACCCCTCGACACGGCCGGTGCGGGAATGGCGGGAGCGGTGGGGCTGTTGCCGCTTCAAAAGACCTTCGCTGAGGAGAAGCATGTCCGAGACCGCGACCCCCTCCGGCAAGACCCCCGTGGACTTCTGGTTCGACCCGCTGTGCCCCTGGGCCTGGATGACCTCCCGCTGGGTGCTGGAGGTCGAGAAGGTCCGGGACATCGAGATCAGCTGGCACATCATGAGCCTCGCCGTCCTCAACGAGAACCGGCTGGACGAGCTGCCCGAGGACTACCGGGACATGCTCGCCACCAAGGCCTGGCAGCCGGTGCGCGTGGTCACCGCCGCCTGGCAGAAGCACGGGGCGGACATCCTCGGCCCGCTCTACACCGCGCTCGGCACCCGCATCCACAACAACGGCGAGGGCCCCACCCTGGAGGCCGTCGCGGGCGCGCTCGCGGACGTCGGCCTGCCCGCCGATCTGATCGAGTACGCCGAGCAGCAGGACTTCGAGTTCGACGCCGAGCTGCGCGCCTCCCACAAGGAGGGCATCGAGAAGGTCGGCCAGGACGTCGGCACCCCGGTCATCGCGGTGCCGGGCCCCGACGGCGAGCAGATCGCCTTCTTCGGCCCGGTCGTCACCCCCGCCCCCAAGGGCGAGGAGGCGGCCCGCCTGTGGGACGGCACCCTCGCGGTCGCCTCCGTCCCCGGCTTCTACGAGATCAAGCGGACCCGCACCAAGGGCCCGGACTTCAGCAACCTGTAGAGCCTGCGCACAGCCGGAGGGCCCCCGCGAGTCCTGTCCTCGCGGGGGCCCTCCCTCATCCGCCTGCCGCCGTGAAGGGTGAGAAGACGATCACGAGGCAGGACGTTCTCACGGGGCGAGCGGCAGCACGTCCGCGCGGGACCTGGCGGCCGTGTAGCGCCTCGCCACGTCCTGCCAGTTCACGACCTGCCACATGGCCTCGACGAAGTCCACCTTCTGGTTGCGGTACTGCAGGTAGAAGGCGTGCTCCCAGGCGTCGAAGACGAGGATCGGGTCGAGCCCTGGCCGACGTTGCCCTGATGGTCGTAGACCTGCTCCACGATCAGCCGGCCAGCCTTCGGGGTGGAACCGGGGCGGGGCCGGGTCAGCTCCTGGCGCGGGTCCGCTGCCAGGCGTAGCCCACGGCCGCGAGGAACAGCGTCATGCCGCCGGTCGACAGCAGCTGCAGGCGGGTGTCCGGCTCCCGGGCCATGAGGACGAAGATCGCCGCCATGCCGGCCAGGGCGACCCAGGTGAGGTACGGGAACGCCCACATCCGCACGACCAGCTTCTCGGGCGCCTCCCACTCGATGCGGCGGCGCAGCAGCAGCTGGGAGACCGCGATGAAGATCCAGACGACCAGGATCACCGCGCCGATCATGTTCAGCAGCCAGGCGAAGACGTCGTCCGGCCGCCAGTAGCTGAGCAGCACGCACCCGAAGCCGACGACCGACGAGACGAGGACGGCGATCCGCGGCACCCCGCCGGAGACCTTCGCCAGCACCTTCGGGCCCTGGCCGCGCTCGACCAGCGAGTAGGCGATGCGCGAGGAGCCGTAGATGTTGGCGTTCATCGCCGACAGCAGGGCCACCAGGATGACCACGTTCATCACCTGGTCGGCGCCGGGGAGGCCGATCTCCCGCAGGGCGGCGACGTACGGGCCGTCCGTCACGACCGACTTGGCGTTCCACGGGACCAGGGCCACGATGACCGCCATCGAGCCGATGTAGAACAGGGCGATCCGCCACATCGCGGTGCGCACCGCGCTCGCCACGCCCTTGACCGGGTCCTGTGACTCGGCCGCCGCGATGGTGACCGTCTCCAGTCCGCCGTAGGCGAAGACCGAGGCCAGCAGGCCGACCACCAGGCCCTCGCTGCCGTTCGGCAGGAAGTCGCCGAGGTGCGAGGTGCCGGGGGAGTGGGTGCCGGGCAGGACGCCCGCGAGGGCCAGCCCGCCGAGGACCAGGAACAGGCCGATCGCGCCGACCTTCAGCGCCGCGAACCAGAACTCGAACTCGCCGAAGTTCTTCACGGCCGCGAGGTTCGCACCGCAGAACACCAGCATGAACAGGGCCACCCAGGCCCACTGCGGGGTGTTCGGCAGCCAGCCCTGCACGATGTTCGCCGCGCCGATGCCCTCCAGGCCCACCGCAGTGCACAGCAGCACCCAGAAGGACCAGCCGGCGGCGAACCCGGCCCACGGGCCGATGGCCCGCTCGGCGTGGGCGGAGAACGATCCCGAGGACGGGTAGGCGGCCGACATCTCGCCGAGCATCCGCATCACCAGCATCACCAGCACGCCGGAGATCGCGTACGCGACGACGATGGAGGGTCCGGCGGCCGCGATACCGGCGCCGGAGCCGACGAACAGGCCGGCGCCGATCACTCCGCCGAGGGCGATCATCGACAGGTGGCGCTGCTTGAGACCGTGGGAGAGGGAGTCGCCGGACCGCTGCCGCGGTGGCGTCTCGAGGGTGCTGTGGGGCATGGGCGCGGCTCGTCCAGTCATCGGCGGGCAAAAACCCGGCCAGTCTGGGCGGCCCGTTCGCTCACGCGAAGGGGCCGCCCAGCATCCGGACGCGCGCTGTACGAAGGGTGAGACTCCGGTTACGCGGCGAGCGGGGTGTAGTGCGAGGCGTCACCCTCGATCGAGTAGCTCTCCTTGCCCTCGACACCGACCGGGACGTCACCGGCGGCGGTCACCCGGTGCAGCCGGCGCGGCCGCCCGTCGTAGTTGTCGATGGCGTAGTGCTGGGTGATGCGGTTGTCGAAGAGGACGAGCTGGTTCGGCGACCAGCGGTGGCGCAGCACGTTCTCCGGGCGGGTGACGTACGCCTGCAGCACGTCGAGGATCTTGCGGGACTCACCCACCGACAGCCCCACGATCCGCTGCGCGAACCCGCCGATGAACAGCCCGCGCTCACCGGTCAGCGGATGGACGCGGACCACCGGATGGGCGGTGCGGTACTTGATCGACGTGAACCGGGCGCGCTGGGCGGCCTTCTCCTCGTCGATCGCCTCGTCCGGCACCGCGTAGTCGTAGTCGTTGGTGTGCTCGGCCCACAGGGTGTCGGCGAGCCGGCGCAGCGGCTCGGGCAGATCCCGGTAGGCGGCCGCCGCGTTCGCGATCAGGGTCTCGCCGCCGTACGGCGGGACGGTGATCGAGCGCAGTGTGCTGGCCTGCGGTGGGTTGAGGACGAAGGTGACGTCGGTGTGCCAGTGGTTGGCGCGGCCCCGCTCGCTGTCCACGGGCAGCACGTTCGGGGAGCCGTCGACGGCGCCGACCGTCGGATGGGCGGTGGTGAGGTCGCCGAGGTGGCGGACGAAGGCCTGCTGGCCGGCGTCGTCCAGGTGCACGTCGTCGAAGACGAGCGCCTTGTGGGCGTTCAGCGCCTCGCGGATGCCGGCGACCTGCTCCGGGGCGAGCGGCCGGGAGATGTCGACGCCGGAGACCCGGGCGCCGATGCGAGCGGTGACCTTGGTGATCTCGAGTGACATGTTCGGTGGTCCTTTCAGACGGAGGCGGGTGTGAGGTACTGGTTGGCGGGGCGGGGCAGGCCGTAGCGCTCCCGCAGGGTTTGGCGGGGGCGGCCGTCGTACTCCGTGCGCAGCAGGCCGCGCTTGCGCAGGATCGGCACGACGTGCTCGACGAAGGCCTCCAGACCGGAGGGCAGTACGGCGGGCATGATGTTGAAGCCGTCGGCGGCGCCCTGGGTGAACCAGGTCTCTATCTGGCCGGCGACCTGCTCGGGCGTCCCGGCGAAGGTGAGGTGCCCGCGTCCGCCGCCGAGCCGTCCGATGAGCCGGCGTACGGTCAGCCGCTCGCGCCGGGCCAGCTCCACCACGAGGGTGTAGCGGCTCTTGGCGCCCTCGATGGCGGTCTCCGGCGGCAGGTCCTCGGGCAGTCGCCGGTCCAGGTCGAGGGTGCCGGGCTCCAGGTGCAGCAGGTTCTCCAGCCGGGCCCGGCCGTGCTCGGGGACGATGTGGTCCTCCAGCACCTGCTCGCCGGCCCGCGCCTCGGCCTCGGTCGAGCCGAGCACCGGGACGATGCCGGGCAGCACCTTGATGTGCTCGGGGTTCCGGCCCGCCCCGGCCGTACGGGACTTGAGGTCGGCGTAGAAGGCCTGGGCGTCCGCGAGGGTCTGCTGGGCGGTGAACACCGCCTCCGCGTACCGGGCGGCGAAGGCCTTGCCGTCCTCGGAGGAGCCGGCCTGCACCAGCAGCGGGTAGCCCTGCGGGGAACGCGGCACGTTGAGGGCGCCCTCGACGCCGAAGTACGTTCCCTTGTGCCGGGGCGGGTGGATCTTGCCGTCGTCGCCCCAGACGCCGGCCGCCTTGTCGGCGACGATCGCGTCGTCCTCCCAGCTGTCCCAGAGCTTGAGGGACACCTCGAGGAACTCGGCCGCGCGGGCGTACCGCTCGGCGTGCGCGGGTTCGGCGTCCAGACCGAAGTTGCGGGCGGCCTCCCGGCCTGCCGTGGTGACGATGTTCCAGCCGGCCCGGCCGCCGCTGACGATGTCCAGCGAGGCGAACCTGCGGGCCAGGTTGTAGGGGGAGTTGTAGGAGGTGGAGGCGGTGGCGATCAGCCCGATGTGCTCGGTGGCCGTCGCCAGCGCGGTGAGCAGGGTGAGCGGTTCCAGGGCGCCGGCCGGGCGCTGGGCGAGGTTGCTCCACAGCTGCGGGCCGTCGGCGAGGAAGAGCGAGTCGAAGGTGCCGCGCTCGGCGATCCGGGCCAGCCTCACGTAGTGGGCGAGGTCGACGTGCGCGTACGGGTCGCTCTCCGGCAGCCGCCACGACGCCTCGTGGTGGCCGGTGTTCATCAGGAACGCGTTGAGGTGAAGCTGTCTCGTGGTCACTCGTGGTCCTCCGTGACACCGAGCGCGGCCAGCAGCCGCTCGCGGTACTCGCCCAGCACCGGCTCCCGGTAGGAGCGCGGGTGGGGACGGTCGATGGTCAGGTCGAGGCCGATCCGGCCCCGGTCCAGGACGAGGACCCGGTCGGCGAGCACGATCGCCTCGTCCACGTCGTGGGTGACGAGCAGCACCGAGGGCCGGTGCCGCTTCCACAGCTCGCGCAGCAGGTTGTGCATCCGGATCCGGGTCAGCGCGTCCAGCGCCCCGAACGGCTCGTCCGCCAGCAGCAGTTCGGGCTCGCGGACCAGGGAGCGGGCGAGCGCGGCGCGCTGTGCCTCGCCGCCGGACAGCTCGCCCGGCCAGGCCCGCTCGCGGCCGCCGAGTCCCACCTCCGCCAGGGCGGCCCGGCCGCGCTGTTCCGCGTCCTTGCCCTCGGTGCCGAGCAGGACGTTGTCCAGCACTCTGGCCCAGGGCAGCAGCCGGGAGTCCTGGAAGACCACCGACACCCGTTCCGGGGCGCTGAGTTGCCCGTTCCCGGCGACTCCGTGATCGAGTCCGGCGACGGCCCGCAGCAGGGTCGACTTGCCCGAGCCGCTGTGCCCGAGCAGGGCCGTGAACTGGCCGGCGGGCAGATCGAGATCGATGTTGTCGAGGACGGTACGGCCGCCGAACGACCGGGTCAGGCCGCGCAGTCGTACCGCGGGCCGGGTCAGCTGCTCAGTGTGCGGCGCCACGACAGCACCCTCCGTTCGACGAGACGGACCACGCTGTCGGAGATCAGGCCGAAGACGCCGTAGATCAGCAGGCCGACCAGGATGACGTCGCTCTGGCCGTAGTTCTGCGCCTGGAACATCAGGTAGCCGAGGCCGCTGGTGGCGTTGATCTGCTCCAGGACCACCAGGCCCAGCCAGGAGCCGGTGACGCCGAGCCGGAGTCCCACGAAGAATCCGGGCAGCGCCCCGGGGATCACCACCCGCCGGACGAAGGCGAGCCTCGACAGGCCCTGCACCTCGGCGAGTTCGACGAACCGGGTGTCGATGCCGGACAGCGCGGCGTGCGTGTTCAGATAGATGGGGATGTAGACGACGATCGCGATGATGGCGATCTTGAAGGTCTCGCCGATGCCCAGCCAGAGGATGAACAGCGGGATCAGACCCAGGGTCGGGATCGCCCGGTTGAGCTGCACGGTCCCGTCGATCAGCGCTTCCCCGGCCCGGCTGAGCCCGGCGACCAGCGCGAGCAGCACGCCGGCGGTCAGGCCGATCGCGAAGCCGTAGGCGGCCCGCCTGAGCGAGGTGAGCACGTCCGTGGGCAGCGTGCCGTCGGTCCACAGGTGGCCGGCGGTCCTCAGCACCGTCCAGGGCGCCGGTATCGCGCCCGGGTCGAGCGCGCCCGCGGCCGAGGCGACGGCCCACAGGGCGAGGACGGCGAGCGGCCCGGCGAGCCGGGCGGCGGGCAGCCGGCGCCCGGGGGAGAGCCGCCGGCGCCGGCGGACCTGGGGCAGTTCCGGGGCGGCCGGTGCCACCACGGCGGTCGTGGTCGTGGTCACGGCGCTCACCTCCGGTACTCCGCCGGTACGGCCCTGGCAGCGATGGCCTCGAAGCGGTGGTCGAAGAGCGAGGAGACGTCGAACTTCTTCACGAACCCGCCCTCGGCGAGCAGATCGGCCGTCTCCTGCTCCCACCTGATCGCCTCGTCCCAGCTCGGCGGGAACAGCGGCTTGTTGGCGAGCGCGGTGACGGCCTTCGCCTGGTCGAGAGTCAGGTTCTGCGTCTTGACGTAGAACTCCTCGTCCCACACGTCCGGGTGTTCGTACTGCCACACCTGGCCCTTGGCCCAGTGCGGGATGTACGCGGCGACCGCGGCGGCCTTCGCCGGGTCGGCGAGCACGGACCGCGGTGCCCACAGCAGGTTGAGCAGGTCGACGACGTCGGTCTTGATGACACGGGCGCCCCTGCTCCCGTACTGCTTGAGATAGGCGGGTGCCTGGCTGTTGCCGAGCGGGGCCACGTCGACCTGGCCGGACTGCAGGGCGGTCAGGAACTGGTTGCTGGTCAGCGGGACCAGCGTCACCTGGTCGTACTTCAGGCCTGCCTTCTTCAGCGCCCGCAGCAGCACGACGCCCTGGGCCTGGCCCTGCGAGAAGGCGAGCTTCCTGCCGCGGAAGTCCTCGGCCGTGCGGATGTCGCTGCCGGGCTTGGTGGCGAAGAGGTAGTTGGGCTTGCGGGTCACGTTGATCGCCACGATCTTCGCGTCGAAGCCCTGGTAGTGCGCCTGGATCGGCGGGATGCCCGCGTTGTTGGCGAGGTCGAGGGACTTGGCGCGGAAGGCGTTGATGACGTCCGGACCGGCCCCGATGTTCAGCCAGTCGGACACCTCGAACGGCAGCGCGGGCAGCTTGGCCAGCTTGAACTGGAGCTGCTGGGTGTTCTGGTAGGAGGAGATCTTCAGGCTGGTGCCGGCCGGGACCTTGGCGGCGAGGGGGCGGGTGAGGGCGCCCTCGGTGCCGGCGGCGGCGCTGCCGCCCGCGCAGCCGCCGAGACCCGCGACGGCGGCGGACGCGCCGAGCACGGAGGTCAGGAACAGGCGGCGGTCGAGACCGGTGACAGGCGGAGCAGACATGGGAGGACTCCCTGGGTACGCAAAGCGGAAAGGCAGGCCGTAAGGCAGCCGGAATTCCCGGCGGAAAGCCGGAGGAAAAGCTCATGGGAGAGCTTGGGGAAAGAGAACTCACGCAGACGGAAACGCGCGCTTCATGCGCGGCAACATGTCAGCAACAGAGGGTGCGACAGCTCGTGAGCGAGTTCATGACCAGCATGTTCGCCGCCATCGCCGCCCCCTGTCAACATTCCGAGTTTCTGAATTAAATAGCCTCAGGTGAAGCGCCCAGCGGATCCCGGAACAGCACGTCCAGCATCACCGAGCCACCCGCCACCGCGAGTACCGAATCGGGGAAACTCGTCGGCAGCACGGACGCCGCGCGTCGTTTCCCGGCCGCTTCCCGCAGCGCGGTCAGGCAGTCGTCGAAGCGCATCGCACCCACCTCGGTCACCACGACCGTCTCCGGGTTGAGCACGTCCAGCAGCAGCCCGGCCGCCCGGCCCGTCGCCCGCGCCCGCTCCACCAGCAGCCGCCGGGCCACCGCGTCACCAGCCGCCGCCGCGGCCACCACGTGCATGGGATTGCCCGAGTCGGTCACCCCGGCCGCCCGGGCCCGTCGGCACAGCGTCCGCTCGCTCAACTCGGCCTGCAGGCACCCCGTACGGCCGCAGACGCACGGCTCGGTGCCGCCGGGCACCGGAAGGTGGGCGATCGCACCGGCCTGCGAGCGGGGCCCGTGGTGCACCTCGTCGTTGGTGGCGAACGCCGCGTCGACCATGTTGCCGACGAACAGGTGCAGCACGCTCCGGCTGCCCCGGGCCCGCCCGAACAGCCGCTCACCGCTCACCAGCGCCCGCGCGTGCCCGTCGACGTGGACGGGCAGGCCGGTGCGGTCCTCGAGCAGCTCCCGCACCGGCACCTCACGCCAGCCCAGCAGTTCGTGCTCGACGACGGTGCCCGACTCCCGGTCCACCCAGCCGCCGGCGGCGACACCGATCCCCAGCGAGCGGCGGTCCGGCGCCCGCGCGAGCAGCGCCGCGAGCCCGTCAGCGGCGCGGGCCAGCACCCGTTCCGGGTCCGGCCGTTCGTGCTTCAGCTCGTGCCGGGCGACCACCCGGCCGCGCAGATCGAGCAGTGCGACGGTGGTGTACGGCACGGCCACGTGCACCCCGCCGACCACGAACCGCCCGGTGTCGAGGTCGACGGGGACGTGCGGCCGGCCCACGCCGTTCGAGCGGCGCGGCGCGGGCTCCTCGCGGAGCAGCCCGAGTCCGGCCAGCCGGGCGCAGTGCTCGGTCACGGCCGCGGGGGACAGCCCGGTCAGCCGGGCGACGGTGCTGCGCGCCACCGGCCCGTGCTCCAGCACGGACCGCAGCACGACACTGGCGCTCGTGCGCCGCCGGTCGCTGTCGGCGGCACGGGGAACGGGGGAGACAAGGGTGGATGCCGCGGTACGGGGCATGGAGGACCGTCCTCGGGAACGGGGCCGACACGTCTCGGAGGGCGAGGGCGCGCCGGGGTGCGCCCCTACCCCGGACGGCGACAGGTGGCCGTGCCCTGCCGTCGCAGGTCGACATAGCGACGCGACGTGAAGTACCGGGCCTGGGCAACCATGCCGGAAGCGTAGGGCAGGAAGGGGGAATCCGACCAGTCCACTAGGGTTCATTGGCGAGGTTCCACAGTCCCGTCGGCGGCCCCCGAGTGGGCTGCGCATCCCCGCCTCAGTGACCGTTGTCACGCCGTACCGGGTGTAACCGCCACCTTTTGTCGGGAGCCCATAAAGCCCTCGTTCCCCCCTTTGTCGAGCGCTGACGGTGATCACCGCGAGGCCGCCGGGATAGCGTCACGGTGTCCCATCTGCCCTCGCCCCACGCGGAGTCCCCATGAGCACCGCCACCGCAACCGTCCGCCCCGGTGAAGTCCTCGCCGACCTGCTGCCCGCTTCGCGGACCCGCGACATCGCGCTGGTGCTCGGCGGTGCCGTGCTCACCGGCCTCGCGGCCCAGCTCTCGGTGCCCGTGCCCGGCTCCCCGGTGCCGGTGACCGGTCAGACCTTCGCCGCGCTGCTCGTCGGCACCGCCCTCGGCGCCCGCCGCGGCTTCCTCTCCCTCGCCCTGTACGTGCTCGCGGGCGTGGCCGGCCTGCCGTGGTTCGCGGAGGGCGGCTCCGGCGCGGGCGCCGTCTCCTTCGGTTACGTCCTCGGCATGCTGCTCGCCTCCGCCGCCGTCGGCGCCCTGGCCCGTCGCGGCGCCGACCGCTCCCCGCTGCGCATGGCGGGCGCGATGGTCCTCGGGGAGGCGATCATCTACGCGGTCGGCGTGCCGTACCTGGCCCTGGCCGCCCACCTGTCCTTCTCCCAGGCCGTCGCCGCCGGCCTCACCCCGTTCCTGATCGGCGACGCCCTGAAGGCGGCCCTGGCCATGGGCGCTCTGCCCGCCGCCTGGAAGCTCACGGGCAGGCGCTGACACCCCCGCCCCAGCCGGGCGTACGAACGACGAAGGGGAGGGAGTCCCATGGGACTCCCTCCCCTTCGTCATGGCGGTGGGCCGGGTGTGGTCAGCCGACGGACACCTTCTCCGCCGCGTCCTCCACGGCCGGAGCCGGCCGGCGGCCCGCGACCTTCTGCTTGATCAGAGAGGCCGCGATCACGAGGGCGGCCACCAGCAGGGACAGCTCCACGGTCGTCCGGCCGCTGCTCTCACCCTGGGTGTCGGTCAGCATGTAGCAGAAGACGCCCACGATCAGCGCAGCCGTCGCCCAGGTCAGGTACGGGTACAGCCACATCTTCACGACGAGCTTCTCCGGCGCCTCCCGCTGGATGATCCGCCGCATGCGCAGCTGCGAGAAGCAGATCACCAGCCACACGAACAGGGCGACCGCACCACTGGAGTTGACCAGGAAGAGGAAGACCGTGTCCGGGAACTTGTAGTTGAAGAAGACGGCGGCGAAGCCGAAGAGCACGGACACGAGGATCGCGGTCCGCGGCACACCGCGGGACGTGGTCCGCGCGAACGCCTTGGGCGCGTCACCGCGCTGGCCGAGCGAGAACGCCATCCGGGAGGCCGTGTACAGACCCGAGTTCAGGCAGGACAGCACCGACGTCAGCACGATGAAGTTCATGATCTGGCCGGCGTGCGGGATGCCCAGGGAGCCCAGGGCGGCGACGTACGAGCCGTCCTTCTGGATGGCCGGGTCGTCCCACGGCAGCAGGGTGACGACGATCAGGATCGAGCCCAGGTAGAAGACTCCGATACGCCAGATGATGCTGTTGGTGGACTTGGTGACGGCGCGCTGCGGGTCCTCCGACTCGCCGGCCGCCAGGGTCGCGATCTCGCTTCCCATGAAGGAGAAGACGACCAGCAGCACACCCGTGAGGATCGCGCCGGGGCCGTGCGGCAGGAAGCCGCCGTGCGAGGTGAGGTTGGCGAAACTCGCCTTGTCGGTGTGCGCGCCCGGCAGCACGCCGAACACGGCCAGCAGGCCGACGACGATGAACGCGCCGATCGCCACGACCTTGATGCCGGCGAACCAGAACTCGAACTCGCCGTAGGAGCCGACCGAGATCAGGTTGGTCGCGGTCAGGACGGCCATCACGATGAGCGCCCAGCCCCATTGCGGCACGGCCGGGATCCAGCCCTCGAGGATCTTCGCGCCGGCGGTGGCCTCCACGGCCAGCACGACGACCCAGAAGAACCAGTAGAGCCAGCCGATGGAGAAACCGGCCCAGGGTCCCAGCGCACGGTCGGCGTGCGCGGAGAACGAACCGGAGGTGGGGTTGGCGGCGGACATCTCGCCGAGCATGCGCATCACCAGCACCACGAGCGTGCCGACGAGGGCGTACGACAGAAGGATGCCCGGTCCCGCGGTAGCGATACCGGAACTGGAGCCGACGAAGAGGCCGGCTCCGATGACGCCACCGATCGCGATCATCGTCAGGTGGCGGTTTTTCAGTCCTGCTTGAAGGCCCGAACCAGGGGTCATGGACGGATTTCCTTTACGCCAGGTGGAGCTGCCCGCACGAGCGGTGTACGAGCCGGTCCAGTGAATCCGAGGTGAACGGATTCAGGAACCTCTGAATCCAGATTGTTACTTGAGGTTCCCTTGAGGATCTATGGCAGGATTCACATTCCGCCGATGTCACACCCGCGGCTGCTGCCCTGAAACCGGCGTGTCACACTCGTCCCATGCGCGTGTATCTCGGCTCCGACCATGCGGGCTACGAACTCAAGAACCACCTCGTCGACTGGCTCAAGGCGGCGGGGCACGAGCCCGTCGACTGCGGGCCCCACATCTACGACGCCCAGGACGACTACCCGCCCTTCTGCCTGCGCGCGGCCGAGCGGACAGCCGCCGACCCCGACGCGCTCGGCATCGTGATCGGCGGCTCCGGCAACGGAGAGCAGATCGCCGCGAACAAGGTGAAGGGCGTGCGCGCGGCGCTGGCCTGGAGCGAGGAGACGGCCGGGCTCGGCCGCCAGCACAACGACGCCAACGTCGTGGCGGTCGGCGCGCGCATGCACAGCACGGAGGAGGCGACGAAGTTCGTCGAGGTGTTCCTCAACACCCCGTTCTCCGGTGACGAGCGTCACATCCGCCGCATCGACATGCTCGCCGCCTACGAGACGACCGGCGACCTGCCCCCGATCCCGGCCCACCACCCGCAGCAGTAGCGCCCACGAGGGCCCGGACCGGTACCGGGCCCTCGTCGCCTCTCCACCGGCCGGGACGGACCGGCGGGAAGCGGCAGGAAAGGACACCTCAGCCGTGCCAGAAGGGCACACCATCCACCGGCTGGCCCAGGACTACGCCGAGCGCTTCCAGGGCACCACCCCTCGGGTGACCAGCCCCCAGGGCAAGTTCTCCGACGCGGCGGACCTGCTGGACGGTGCCCTTCTGACCGGCACCGAGGCCCACGGCAAGCACCTCTTCCTCCGGTTCCGGGACACGGACTGGGTCCACATCCACCTCGGCCTCTTCGGCAAGGTCGCCTTCGGTCCGGCCCCCGCGCCCCCGCCCACGGACACCGTCCGGCTCCGGCTGGCCGCCGACACCGCGTACGTCGACCTGCGCGGCCCCACCACCTGCGCGCTCATCACCGACGCCGAGAAGCGGGCGGTACACGACCGCCTCGGCCCCGACCCGCTTCGCACGGACGCCGACCCGGGTGCCGCGTACCGCAGGATCTCCCGCAGCCGTACGACCGTCGCCGCGCTGCTGATGGACCAGAAGGTCATCGCCGGTGTCGGCAACGTGTACCGGGCCGAGGTCCTCTTCCGGCACGGCATCGACCCCTACCGCGCGGGCCGGGACCTCACCCCGGCCGAGTGGGAGGCGATCTGGGCCGACCTGGTCGCGCTCATGCGCGAGGGCGTGCGCGACAACCGCATCGACACCGTCCGCCCCGAGCACACCCCCGAGGCCATGGGCCGCCCGCCCCGCGTGGACGACCACGGCGGCGAGGTGTACGTCTACCGCCGGGCCACCCAGCCCTGCCTCATCTGCGGCACCGGCATCCGCACCGCCGGCCTGGCCGCCCGCAACCTCTTCTGGTGCCCCACCTGCCAGAAACCCTGACCGTGGGGAACCGGCGGGCGCAGAGACCGTGGGGGACCGCTCCGGCGTGCGCAGAGACCGTGGGGGACCGCTCCGGCGGGCGCGGAGACCGTGCGGGACCGGCTCGGCGGGCACAGAGGCCGTGCGAGACCGGCCCGGCGGGCACAGAGACGGCGCGGGACCGGCCCTGCCGGATCAGCCCCGCCGCATCAGAAGCCGTGCGGCAGCCACGGCACCACCGGCGAGCCGAACGCCACCGACGCCTCCGCCAGCGCCCCCGGCCGCAGTTCCCGCACCCGGCCGGCCGCCGCCAGCGACAGCAGCGACACCCCGCCCAGGTACGCCGTCCCCAACTCCCGTACGGACAGCTCCAGGTCGGCGGCGTCCCGGGCGCGCTCGCAGGACGCGCCCTTCGCGTCGCCGGTCAGCCGCCAACGCCCCGTGTTCCAGGGGCAGAAGGCGTCCTCCACCTCGAACACGACGTCCACCGGCGCCTGGTAGGTACGGGTCGACAGCGCCGCACCGACCTCGACGAGACGGAGATGGCACGCGTCCCGGAAGCGCGGCCGGCAGCGCCGGATGTCGGAGACCAGGTACTGCCAGGCGTCGTCGACCGGTCGCCCGCGCACGTTCAGGGTCGTCATCAGGTCGATGTCGAACAGGAAGCGCCACAGCGCCGCGTCGGTCGCCGGGTCCAGCGCGGCCAGGTCCTCCAGCGTCACCGTGCCGTCGTGCCCGCTCGGACCCCAGCCGAGCTTGGTGCGGAACCGGGCGAACCCGGTGACCGCGCCGTCCCGCTCGGCCACCACGCACTGCAGCGCCGACGCGCCGTCCCGGTTGCCCGCCGGGTCGACCAGACCGGCCTGCTCCCAGCCCGGCTGCCGGGCCAGCATCCCGGGCCTGCGGGGCACCAGCGCCGCGTACACCGCCTCGCACTCGGCCAGCGCCTGGGCGGGCTGCGCGTACCGCAGCCGTACGTCCCCGGCGCCGGCGACCGGGGCCAGGGCCACCCGGCTCGTGTCGATCTCCGCGTGCAACTGGAAGGTCGCCGCGCCGTACCCGAACCGGCCGTAGATCGCCGGCTCGGAGGCGGTCAGCGCCGCCAGCGGCTCACCGAGCGCGCGCACGTCGTCGAGCTGGCGCCGCATCATCGAGGTCAGCACCCCGCGCCGCCGGTGCGTGGCGGACACGCTCACCATGGTGACGCCCGCGGTGGGCACCTGGGAGCCGCCGGGCACCGTCATCCGGAAGCTGAAGGCCCCGGCCGTCCCCACGAGCGTGTCCCCGTCCCGGGCGGCCAGGGAACGGTCGAACTCGGTGACCGACCGATCCAGTTCGCGTTCCTCCGCGGAGGCCTCACCCCCGCCGAAGGCACGGATCAGGTGATCGAACCACCCGTCCCACTGCTCGGGGCGCAGCACTGTCAGCTCGGTCACACGCTCGGTCGCCATGAGCCATGCCTATCAGCGCGTCCCGGGACGAGCCAGCGAATTTCTCCCAGGCGGCGGCGCGAAGGCGCCGCGTGCCGTTCACTGTGAAGTCGAACCGCGAAGCGGAGCCTCGCACGGGGGACAAGTGGGACCTCCCGTGCCAAGTGGCTGGTCCGATGGATAGGGTCCCGAACTGATGGCAGCAGGACGAGAGCGGCGTTCGAAGGCCGAGACGTTCACGGCCCGGTGGAAGATGCAGTGGCACCGGGTCCGCGTCGGCCTGCGCAGAAGCGCCGTGGACTACTTCCGCGGCGACGGCTCGGACTGGATCGCGCTCGTCGGCCTGCTGCTCACCATTCCCGTCCTCGCGGCCCTGACACTCGGCAACTCGGTGTGGTTCTCGCCGGGCGCGCTGGTGCTGCCCATCGTCGCGGGCGGCCTGCTGCTGCGTCCGGCCAGCCTGCTCGGCCTGTACGCCGCCGCGGCCACCGCGCTGATCGTGGAGTCGGTGCGGCTCGGCCCGTACACCGAGGGGCCCTCGCGGGTCACCCCGGGCGTGGTCCTGGTGGTCGCCGCGTGCGGCGCCTTCGGGTTGCTCACCGCCCAGTTCCGCAGCCGGGTCGGCGTGCCCTGGCGGCGCGGCGGCACCATGCTGTTCGACCTGCGCGAGCGGATCCGGGTGCAGAGCACGCTGCCGAAGCTGCCGCAGGGCTGGCACCACGAGATGGCGCTGCGCCCGGCGGGCGGCCAGTCCTTCTCGGGCGACTTCGTGGTCGCGGCCCGCACCAACGGGGGCCGCACCCTCGAGGTCGTCCTCACGGACGTCTCCGGCAAGGGCATGGACGCCGGATCGCGCGCCCTGCTGCTGTCCGGCGCCTTCGGCGGCCTGCTCGGCTCCCTGCCGCCGCACGCCTTCCTCCCGGCGGCCAACGGCTACCTGCTCCGCCAGGACTGGGACGAGGGCTTCGCCACCTCCATCCACCTGGTCCTGGACCTGGACTCCGGCGACTACGAGCTGTACTCCGCGGGGCACCCGCCGGGCCTCCAGCTCAGCGCGGGCAGCGGCCGCTGGGAGGAGAAGGCCGCCGAGGGACCGCTGCTCGGGGTGTACGACGGCGCCCAGTTCGACTCCACGAAGGGCTCGCTGCGGCCCGGCGACGTGCTCATGCTCTTCACGGACGGCCTGGTGGAGACCTCCGACCGGGACATCGTCGAGGGCATCGACCGCCTCACCGGCGAGGCCGACCGCTATGTCGCCGGCGGCTTCCACGGCGCCGCCTGGCACCTCATCGAGGCGGTCGCCAAGGACGTCAACGACGACCGGGCCCTGCTGCTGATCTGCCGCCAGGCCACGTCGGCTCCCCGCTGACCCGGGTACCGGACGCCCCGCGCACCGGGGACACTGGGGCGATGAACGGGACGCCACTCGGCCCCGACGAGGTCGAGAGCCTCGCGCGGGCCGCGCACGAAGGACAGACCGACAAGGCGGGGCGGCCGTACGCCGAACACCTCGCGGCCGTCGCCGAAGGGGTACGGGCCCGGGGCGGGGACGCCGAACAGATCGCGGCGGCCTGGCTGCACGACGCCGTGGAGGACGGCGCGCTGAGCGAGGAGTGGCTCGAGGGCGCCGCCCTGACGGAGCGCACCAGGGCCGTCGTGCGCGCCGTCACCAAGCGGGCCGGTGAGGAACCCGGGGCGTACGCGCGGCGCATCCTCGCCACCCCGGGCGCGCTGCTGGTGAAGGAGGCCGACCTGGCGCACAACGCCGACCCGGCCCGGCTGGCGGTCCTGGACGAACCGACCCGGAAACGACTGACCGAGAAGTACGCGCGGATGCGGGCACTTCTCGGTCTCGGCCAGGGTGAGGCCGGGTGCTGAGAGGGGAGGCTAGGCGCTGACCTTCTCGCGCTCGCGCTCCTTCTGCTGACGTTCGCGGGCCAGTTCGGCCGCGTCCTGCTTGAACGCCCAGGCCATCTTCGGCTCCATCGCGAACCGGAACGTCCGCCGCACCGGAGCGGTGCACAGCAGCGTGACGACGGTGGCCGCGACGACGGTGACCAGGATCTCGCCGAGCGGGTGGTGCAGCACGGAGTGGTCGAACCAGCCCCGGTAGTCGGCGAACTTCACCAGGAAGCCGTGCAGCAGGTAGCCGTACAGGGTGCCCGCGCCCAGGGCCGTGAACCACATCCTGCGGCGCGGCACCCAGGCGAAGAAGCACGCCGTCAGCAGCAGCGAGCAGCCCATCATCGCGAGCACCATCACCGGGCCGATCCACCACGGCGCGCCCAGCTCCTGCGCGGAGTCACGGTGGTAGAACCACGCCGTGTTCATGCGCGGCACCGCCCACCAGCCGAACGCCAGCGCGACCGCGAACACCGGCACCGAGGCGATCCGCACCCAGCGCCGGCGCACCATGTGGAAGTGCTCGGGCTTCATGCACAGGCCGAGCACGAAGTACGGCAGGAACTGCATCACGCGCTGGAGGTCGAGGTCGTCACCGATGTTCGGGGTGACGCTGGCCAGCATGGCGATGCCGATGGCCACCGGGAGCGGCCAGCGAACCAGCTTCCACACGGGCGTGGTGAGCCGCCAGACGAACAGGGCGACCAGGAACCAGGTCAGATACCAGGGATCGAGGAGACTGATCTCCTCGTTGGAGTGGTCGACGACGTTCTTGAAGAGCGGGTACGCCGTCTCGAAGAGGACGTACGGCACGGCCACACCGGTGATCAGCCGCTTCAGCCGGTCCGGGCGCATGTCGAAACTGCGGGAGAAGAAGCCGGAGATGATGATGAACGCCGGCATGTGGAAGGTGTACACGACCGTGTAGAGGCCTTCCAGGATGCGGCTGTCGCCCTTCAGCGGCTCCCAGGCGTGACCCATCGCGACCAGCACGATGGCCAGGTACTTCGCGTTGTCGAAGAACGAGTCGCGCTCTTTGCCCGGTCTGTCCACCGTCGTCCGCCCCTTCTGCTCGCTCATCGGGGTACGCGGACGAGGCACTCCGTCGGCCGGCGACTGTGCCGGGGGGAGTGGTCTGCGGTTCTGGCCGGGGGACGAGGCGGCTTCAAACATCTCAGGCACCCTAGCGTCGACTGTGGGATTCCGTAAAACCCCGCCTGTTATTCCTGGTTATCACGTTCGGGTACCCCCTGATTTACATAACTTGCCTACCCTGTCCACGTGATGGTGGGCACAGCGGTACCCCCGTTCACCCCTGATGTCCCGATTCATCCTGACTAATTCGGGCATACGTTGCCTCTGTGTCATCAATTCGAATTACCTGCGCACATGATGTGTGGACATGGAAACCAAGCTGCGCAATTCCCTGTGCCGCAGGTGCCGGTGTGCCCGTCGAATTACTGTGCGGGGTCTCTCGGGGGCCGGACCGGCACCCGACGTTGTGTCACGACCCGCATACAAGGGCCGGGTTGGTGGCACGATGGTTCTGGCTGGGTTGCGCGGGGCCGCATCCCAGGGCCGGGAGAGCGGACCGACCGAAGGTGTGATCAGTTGTGGCCATTTCACTGTCCGTGGTGCTGCTGTTGGCGATCATCCTTGTGGTGCTGATCCGAGGGGGGAGCATCAAGGCCGGCCCGGCCATCGTCGCCGTCCTCTTCGGCTTCTTCCTCGCCTCGACGGGCATGGCGCCGTCGATCAACCGCTTCATGAACTCGATAGCGGAGACGATCAACCAGATCAGCTTCTGACCCCCGCCCCACCCGGCCGTGACGATCGGGGGCGGGCGAGGAGTCGATCAGGGCTCGATTGGTCCACTGCCGTCCGACGGCAGTGGACGTATTGTCCGTATATGGGTGACGTCAGGTACGGCCGGTCCGGTATCGGGCTCCCGGGACCGCCCTCTCGTCGCTGCCGGTGCCGACGCTGTCCGACGCCACTGGCAGATGCACGCTGGACACAGCTGCTGCGCGGGACGGTACCTGCCGATCAGAACCCATGGGGCGCTCGACGCGATCCCGGGTCACAGCCCGGACAATGGCGTCCAGCAACGGCGGACAGAAAGACGGGTCGCCGGTTGGCGCTTCACGGGGAGGTGAAGCGTGTGCGACACAGCCGCTGACGCTCGCTCCCCGGGGTCCGGCCCTGGCGTACTGGAACCTGTCCTCGGCCGGTGCGCGCGGGAGACCGGTGCCTACGCCGGCGGGGTCTACGTACTGTCCCCGGACGGGCAGGTACTGCAGCTCGCGGTGCTGAGCGGAATCTCCAAACGAATCGCTGCGCCCTGGGCACGAGTCCCACTGCCCGCCGCGACCCCAGTGAGTGATGCGGTGCGGCAGCGAGGTTTGGTATGGATCGGCAGCCAGGAGGAGCTGGCGCGCCGCTACCCGCAGCTGGCACTTGTCCTGCCGCATCCCTTCGCCATGGCCGCCGCTCCGATCGGCACCGATTCGTGGGCGTGGGGCGGCCTGGTGCTGCACTGGTCCAGCGCGCACCCTCCCACGCTGAGCCCTCATGAGCGTCGGGTGATCAGCGACACCTGCCGCAGCCTGCGCCCGATCCTCCAGGAGGCCGCCGAGAGCGGCCACGTACTGACCGGGCCCGAGCCACGAATCCTGCCCGCCCCGCGCAACCGCACCGCCGGCCCGGCCGAAGCCCAGGCCGCTGTCGACTTCACCGAGCGCCTACCCAGCGGCTGCTGCGCGCTCGACACGGACGGCCGGATCACCTTCCTCACCACCGCCGCGGCAGAGCTCCTCGGCGTAGACATCGCCGACCTGCTGGGTGCCCGCCCCTGGGAGGCGCTCGCGTGGCTGGACAACCCGGTCGCCGAGGACCGCTACCGGGCGGCGGTGCTCAGTCACCGGCCGACGTCATTCACCGCCCGGCGCCCCCCGGACCAGTGGCTGCAGTTCCACCTGTATCCGGACGCGTCCGGCATCAGCGCGCGCATCGTGCCCGCTTCCGCGTCGGATGCCGTGCCACCTCCGCAGCTCCTGCACCCCGCACCCGCCACCGACCCCGGCCGGGCCACCGCCCTGTATCAGCTGATGCACCTGGCTGCCACGCTCACCGAAGCGGTCGGCGTGCAGGACGTCGTCGCAAGTGTTGCCGACCAGGTGCTACCCGCCTTCGGCGGTCAGGCCCTCGCTCTGATGGCCGCTGAGGAAGGCAGGCTGCGGATCATCGGATACGACGGCTGCTCCGCGGAACTCATGGACCGTTTCGACGCGGTCCCGCTCACCTCGGACGCCCCTGCGGTGCACGTCTTGACGACGGGTGTCCCGAGCTTCTTCGGCACCTTCGCCGACCTCGCACGGGCCTACCCGCCCGCCGTCCTGCAGGACGCGATGGCCGCCTGGGCGTTCCTGCCGCTGATCGTCTCCGGCCGCCCGGTCGGCTCGCTGGTCCTCGCCTTCGACCGGCCGCGCACCTTCCCCTCCGAGGAGCGCTCCGTCCTCACCGCGACCGCCGGACTGATCGCACAGGCACTGGACCGCGCCCGTCTCTACGACGCCAAACAGCAGCTCGCCCACGACCTCCAGGCCAGCCTCCTGCCGCGCACGCTGCCTTGCATACCCGGCCTCGACGTGGCCGCCCGCTACCTTCCCGCCGGCTACGGCATAGAGGTCGGGGGCGACTTCTACGACCTCATCCGCCTCGGCAAGACGGCGGCCGTCGCGGCCATCGGTGACGTCCAGGGACACAACGTGAAGGCCGCCACTCTCATGGGTCAGGTCCGCACCGCCGTCCACGCCGGTGCCGGCGCCCCGCCCGGCGAGGTCCTGGCCGGGGCGAACCGTCTACTCACCGACCTTGATGCGGGCCTGTTCACCAGCTGCCTCTACGTCGCCCTCGACCTCGCCCGCCATCGGGCCTGTATGGCCACCGCAGGGCACCTCCCGCCGATCCTGCGTCACCCGGACGGCCACACCGAGATTCTTCAGCCGCAGCCCGGGCTCCTTCTCGGCATCGACCCCGCCGCCGACTACCCCACGACGGAGCTACCGCTGCCACCCGGCGCCGTGCTCGCCCTGTACACCGACGGACTGGTCGAAGCAGCGGGTACGGACATCGAGGACGCGATCACCGCCCTCGCCGACCGGCTCGCACACACCCGCGACCAGTCCATGGACGCCCTGGCCGACAGTCTGATCATCCGTGCTCAGCGATCCGCACCCCGCAGCGACGACGTCGCCCTGCTCCTGATCAGCCCGCATCAAACCCTCACCTGACGCAGTGGGTGGCAAAAGACCCCCGGTCCCAGTGGACCGGGGGTCTTCTCGTATGTGGGGCCAACAGGACTTGGACCTGTGGCCTCATCCTTGTCAGGTCGATCACGCGAGGCCGCCGACGCGGGCTACCCCTGCCTGTACCTGGCCTTGCTGTGCGCCGAGGGCCGGCCTCGACCGCCGTTGTTCGTCCCTGTTGGTGTCAGCCATTGATGTCCCCCCATGACAGCCTGGTGGAGACAGAGGGTCACGGGCGGTTGAGACCCCACGTCTGCAGGGCGTAGGGCCGCCCCTTCTCCTCACCCGTGATCAGTGGCACGTCGAGCAGTCCGAAGCCCGCCTTGGTGGCCACGGCGACGCTGGCAGCGTTCTCGGCCTCCAGCTCCAGGATCACCTGCCTCGCGCCCAGGTGCTCGAAGGCGTACGCGGCCATCACCCGCACCGCCCGCGCCGCCAGCCCCTGGCCGCGGTGCGCTGGGCCGATCGCGTAGCCGAGTTCCGTGCTCTCGGAGGCGCGGCGCAGCATCACCTCACCGAGCGGCGCGCCGCCGTCGACGGTGATGGCGAGCAGGATCGTCGTGCCGTCCGCCCGCAGCTGCCGGTCCCGGTCCAACCGTGCGCGGGCGGCCGCTTCGTCGAAGGGGGAGACCATCGGTGTCCAGTACGCGATGTCGGGGTGGTCGAACAGCTCCGGCATCGCGACCAGGTCCGCCTCCGTCCAGTCGCGGAGGACGAGACCCTCCCCCGAGAGCTCGATCCGCTCGGGAAAGGACGACGTGGTGCTGCTCATGGTGCGGACCTCCCGGGCCTGTTCAGGACGAGGCAGGATATCCGCGGGCAGGCAATGGCCGACCAATGTTTTCCGGGCTCGGGGACTTCTGCGCCCTGCGCTGGGGCGAGTTGGTGGCACTGCGCCGGCGGGACGTCGACCTGGAGGCGGGCAGGATCCGGGTGCGCGGCTCGGTGTCCGAACTGAACAGCGGCAAGCGGATTTACAAGGCGCCCAAGAGCGAGGCGGGCAAGTGGTCCGTGGCCATTCCGCGCTCGATCCTGCCGCTTGTCGCCGCACACACCGGCAACACGCTCGCGTCCCAGGCCGGAGGGGCACGCGGGGTACATGCAGGGCTGAACAGCTCGGAAAACGGTCGAAGGCCCAGGGGCAGTGAATTTACTGCCTACCTGGGCCTTCGCCGTGTGGAGCGGGCGACGGGAATCGAACCCGCGTAGCTAGTTTGGAAGACTAGGGCTCTACCATTGAGCTACGCCCGCGACAACGTGCCACCGGTCTGCGACCGTGGCACTGCAGAGCATCGTAGCGGGTCGCCCGCCGCGGAGGCCAACGTGTTGGACTGCGGCGATGTCGTATGCGCGGCGCAGGTGAAACCGGCCGACGGAATCGGCCGGGGCATGTACCCTACGTGTCGCACCAGACGGGGTGTGGCGCAGCTTGGTAGCGCGTCCGCTTTGGGAGCGGAAGGCCGTGGGTTCAAATCCCGCCACCCCGACCACCGGCTCACGGCATCCTGATGATCGCCTTTTGGGGCGCTGACCGGCTGCGGTTACTATGCAAGCTGCGCGCCCGTGTGTCCCGGCCCACTCGGCCTACGAACTCCTCCGGGCGGCGAAATCCGCCGGACCAGTCCGGCTCCGGCAGAAACCAAGAAGTCAGCCCCAAGGAGACCGAACCGTGAAGAGCGCCGTGGAGACCCTGAACCCGACCCGGGTTCGGCTCACTGTCGAGGTGCCCTTCGAGGAGCTCAAGGACAGCCTCGACGCGGCGTACAAGAAGATCAACCAGCAGGTCACGGTGAAGGGCTTCCGTAAGGGCAAGATCCCGGCCCGCGTCATCGACCAGCGGTTCGGCCGCGGTGCGGTGCTGGAAGAGGCCGTCAACGACGCGCTTCCGAAGTTCTACACCGAGGCGGTCAACGAGGCCGAGCTCAGCCCGCTGGGCCAGCCCGAGGTCGACATCACCGACCTGAAGGACGGCGAGACGCTGAACTTCACCGCCGAGGTCGACGTCCGCCCGGCCCTGGAGATCCCGGACTACTCCGGCATCGAGGTCGAGGTCGACGCCGTCGAGGTCACCGACGAGGACCTCGAGAAGTCCGTCGAGCAGCTCCGCGAGCGCTTCGCCTCCACCTCCCCGGTGGAGCGCGCCGCCGAGGACGGCGACGTCGTCACCATCGACCTGCAGGCCAAGGTCGACGGCGAGGTCCTCGAGGACGGCATCGCCGACGGTGTCTCGTACACCATCGGCTCCGGCGAGCTGCTGGACGGCATCGACGACGCCGTCAAGGGCCTGTCCGCCGGCGAGGAGGGCACCTTCACCTCCGAGCTGAAGGGCGGCTCCGCCGCGGGCAAGGAGGCCGAGGTCACCGTCAAGGTCACCCAGGTCGCCGCCCGTGAACTGCCCGAGCTGGACGACGAGTTCGCGCAGCTCGCCTCCGAGTTCGACACCCTGGACGAGCTGAAGGCCGACAGCCGCAAGCGCCTGGCCAACATGAAGCAGTACGACCAGGCCACCCAGGCCCAGGAGCGCGTCCTGGAGAAGCTCCTCGAGCTGGTCGAGGTCCCGGTCCCCGAGAAGCTGCTCGAGGACGAGATCAACACCCGCAAGCACAACCTGGAGCACCACCAGCTCGGCCAGATGGGCCTGGACCTCGACAAGTACCTGGAGATCCAGGGCAAGACCGCCGAGGAGTTCGAGGCCGAGACCCGCGACGCCGCGGTCAAGGGCATCAAGACCCAGTTCGTCCTCGACGAGCTGGTCAAGAAGGAGAACCTCAACGTCAACCAGGAGGAGCTCACCGAGCACCTCATGCGGCGTGCGGCCTCCTCCGGCATGTCCCCCGACCAGTTCGCCCAGGCAGTCGTCGAGGGCGGCCAGGTTCCGCTCCTGGTCGGCGAGGTCGCCCGCGGCAAGGCCCTGGCCGTCGTGGTCGAGGCCGCCACGGTGAAGGACACCAACGGCGAGGTCGTCGACCTGGACGACGAGGAGGAGGAGACCGAGGCCGCCGAGGCGTCGGAGACCTCCGAGGAGAACGCCGAGGGCTGAGCGCCCCCACGGCGCCTCTGAAGCGCGTAGGACGGGCCCCCGGGGAGTGTGCTTCCCCGGGGGCCCGCGCCGTTCGGCCCCCGGATCCGCGCCCGGCCCCGCGGCGCGGCCGCTACGCCCCCGGCGAACACTGTCATCTCCGGGATTCCCCGAGGGGACCTGAGCGTTAGGGTCCTTGAATACGGGGGCAGGGGAGTCTCCTGAAACCCCCAGTCAAGCCTCCGGCAGGACGACGTGAGACGGCCCGGCGCCGTCGTAAGACGAGCAGGTGGATACGTGACGAATCTGATGCCCTCCGCCGCCGGCGAGCCTTCCATCGGTGGTGGCCTCGGCGACCAGGTCTACAACCGGCTGCTCAACGAGCGGATCATCTTCCTCGGTCAGCAGGTCGACGACGACATCGCCAACAAGATCACCGCACAGCTGCTGCTCCTCGCCGCGGACCCCGACAAGGACATCTACCTCTACATCAACAGCCCCGGCGGCTCGGTGACGGCCGGCATGGCGATCTACGACACCATGCAGTTCATCCCGAACGACGTGGTCACGATCGGCATGGGCATGGCGGCCTCGATGGGCCAGTTCCTGCTCACCGGCGGCACCGCGGGCAAGCGCTTCGCCCTGCCGCACACGGACATCATGATGCACCAGGGCTCCGCGGGCCTGGGCGGTACGGTCTCGGACATCAAGATCCAGGCCCAGTACCTGCTGCGCACCAAGAAGACGATGACCGAGCTGACCGCGCTCCACTCCGGCCAGTCGGTCGAGACGATCCTCCGCGACGCCGACCGCGACCGCTGGTTCACCCCGGAAGAGGCCAAGGAGTACGGTCTCATCGACGAGATCATCAGGAACGCCTCGGGTGTTCCGGGAGGCGGCGGCACCGGTGCCTGACCGGCCCGGCCACGCCACACACCGCCGAGACACCAGCCCCCCGAACGCCACCAGGACGGTGAACACCCTCATGAGCAACTTCCCCGGCGCCGCCAGCGGCATGTACGAAGGGCCCCGGCCCGACAACCGCTATGTCATCCCGCGCTTCGTCGAGCGCACCTCCCAGGGCGTCCGCGAGTACGACCCGTACGCGAAGCTCTTCGAGGAGCGCGTGATCTTCCTGGGCGTCCAGATCGACGACGCCTCCGCCAACGACGTCATGGCGCAGCTCCTGTGCCTGGAGTCGATGGACCCCGACCGGGACATCTCGATCTACATCAACAGCCCCGGTGGCGACATGACGGCCCTCACGGCCATCTACGACACCATGCAGTTCGTGAAGCCGGACATCCAGACGGTGTGCATGGGCCAGGCCGCCTCCGCCGCGGCCATCCTGCTCGCCGCCGGCACCCCGGGCAAGCGCATGGCGCTGCCGAACTCGCGCGTGCTGATCCACCAGCCGGCCGGCTCCACCGGCCGCGGCCAGCTCTCCGACCTGGAGATCATCGCCAACGAGTTCACCCGGATGCGTGAGCAGCTGGAGAACATGCTGGCCAAGCACTCCAACCGGCCGCTCGAGCAGGTCCGCGAGGACATCGAGCGCGACAAGATCCTCACGGCCGAGGAAGCGCTCGAGTACGGCATCGTCGACCAGATCATCTCCACCCGGAAGATGAACAACGAATCGGTCCGCTGACCCGAGGCGGCGTACGCTCAGGCCCCCTTGGCAGGATTCACGTCAAAGTGAACCCTGCCAAGGGGGACCCGAACACGGGGCCCGGCAAGGTACCGTCGGACATAAGGCAGCACCAGGAGCCGCTGGATTCGAAAGCGTCCAGTCGTCTCCCAGGCGAAGGGGAAGCACACCGTGGCACGCATCGGTGACGGCGGCGATCTGCTCAAGTGCTCGTTCTGCGGCAAGAGCCAGAAGCAGGTCAAGAAGCTCATCGCAGGGCCCGGTGTGTACATCTGCGACGAGTGCATCGATCTCTGCAACGAGATCATCGAGGAGGAGCTCGCGGAGACCAGCGAGGTGCGCTGGGAGGAGCTGCCCAAGCCCCGCGAGATCTACGAGTTCCTCGAGGGCTACGTGGTCGGCCAGGAGGCCGCCAAGAAGGCCCTCTCGGTCGCGGTGTACAACCACTACAAGCGGGTCCAGGCGGGCGAGAGCGGCGGCGCCCAGAGCCGTGACGACGCCATCGAGCTGGCGAAGTCCAACATCCTCCTGCTCGGCCCCACCGGCTCGGGCAAGACGCTCCTCGCGCAGACCCTGGCCCGCATGCTGAACGTCCCCTTCGCGATCGCCGACGCGACGGCGCTGACCGAGGCGGGCTACGTCGGCGAGGACGTGGAGAACATCCTCCTCAAGCTGATCCAGGCGGCCGACTACGACGTCAAGAAGGCCGAGACCGGGATCATCTACATCGACGAGATCGACAAGGTGGCCCGCAAGAGCGAGAACCCGTCGATCACCCGCGACGTCTCCGGCGAGGGCGTCCAGCAGGCCCTGCTGAAGATCCTCGAGGGCACCACGGCCTCGGTCCCGCCGCAGGGCGGCCGCAAGCACCCGCACCAGGAGTTCATCCAGATCGACACGACGAACGTCCTGTTCATCGTGGGCGGTGCCTTCGCCGGCCTGGAGAAGATCATCGAATCCCGGGCGGGCGCCAAGGGCATCGGCTTCGGCGCCACCATCCACTCCAAGCGCGAGCTGGAGGCCAAGGACCAGTTCGAGGACGTCATGCCCGAGGACCTGGTCAAGTTCGGCATGATCCCCGAGTTCATCGGCCGCCTGCCGGTGATCACCTCGGTGCACAACCTGGACCGCGAGGCCCTGCTCCAGATCCTGGTCGAGCCCCGCAACGCCCTGGTCAAGCAGTACCAGCGCCTCTTCGAACTCGACGGCGTGGAGCTGGACTTCGAGCGCGAGGCCCTGGAGGCCATCGCCGACCAGGCCATCCTCCGCCAGACCGGCGCCCGCGGCCTGCGCGCCATCATGGAGGAGGTCCTCATGTCGGTGATGTACGAGGTCCCGTCCCGCAAGGACGTCGCCCGAGTCGTCATCACGGCCGACGTCGTCCACTCCAACGTCAACCCGACCCTGATCCCGCGGGACGCCCGCGGCCGGGGAACGGGCGAGCAGAAGACGGCGTAGCCGCCACGGCAGGACATACGAAGGGGCCCCGGTCGGGTGACCGGGGCCCCTTCGTATGTCCTGCCGTGGCACGCGTCAGGCCGGGACGCGAACCTCCTTGCGGAACTTGGCGGTCAGCTCCGCGGCACCCGCGAGGTCGGCACCCTTGCCCGCCATCGCGTCGGCCATTTCAAGGCTGATGATGGCGCCCATCGTGCTGTGGTCGCCCCAGATGCAGACCGGCATGCTGACGGCGCTGGGCCCGCCGGACGAGGAACCGGTGGACGAGTCGCTCTTGTACTTGATCTCCTGGCACTTGAGGATCGCGCCGTCCAGCCCGCTGGGCGAGAAGGACTGCGGGCTGCCGACGACCTCGCTCTCTTTCCCGTCCTTCGTGGCGCTCTTCTTCATCTCGGCGAACATGCCGTCGACGACGGCTTCGGGGTCCTCGATGTCGCCGTACACGCCCATGAAGTTGATGACTTTGCCGGCGAGCGGGTTGCTCTTGTCTCCGGACTGGTAGCCGGCGTGCACGTCCTTGGCGTTCTTCACGCCGTGCTTCTCGGCGTCCTTGACGTCGTTCTCGTCGAAGCCGCCGCTGTCCTGGGCGGCGGACTTCTTGTACTCGCCCAGCACCGTCGCCGGCGTCGTCAGCTTGTGGGGGCCGTCGTCCGCGACGTCCGAGCCGCCGCTGCCGCCCAGCACGAAGTACGCGCCCACCGCGATCGCCGCGACGACGGCCACCGCGCCGATGATCAGGCCCGTCTTCTTCTTGCCGCCGCCCGGGGCCGGCGGCTGCGGGACGCCGTAGGGCTGCTGGGGGTAGGCGCCCGGCTGCTGGCCGTACGGGTTGGGCTGCTGCGGCACACCGCCCTGCTGCGGGTAGCCGTACCCGGGCTGCGGCGCGGCCGGGGGAGTCTGCTGGGGGTAGCCGTAGCCGGGCTGGGGCGCCTGCGGCTGCTGGCCGTAGGGACCCGGCTGGCCGTAGGGACCAGGCTGCCCCGGCTGGCCGTAGGGCGGCTGCTGGCCGTACGGGCCCGGCTGGTTGTGGCTCATTTCTGGGCTCCCCCTCAGATGCTTATGTGTCCCTGACATCCTGGCCCAGGCGCCGGGGGCACACGGCACCGGGGGCCGCACCGTTACAGAACAAACGCGTTTCGGGACCACCCCGTGACACCCCTAAACTGACCCCCGTGACCGAGAACGCTCAGCAGCAGCCACCCGCGCCCGACTCCGAACTGCCGACCCAGTACGCGCCGGCCGATGTAGAGGGGCCGCTGTACGAGCGCTGGGTAGAGCGCGGTTACTTCGAGGCGGACGCGAAGAGCGACAAGCCGCCGTTCACCGTCGTCATCCCGCCGCCGAACGTCACCGGCAGCCTCCACCTGGGCCACGCCTTCGAGCACACGCTCATCGACGCCCTGACCCGCCGCAAGCGCATGCAGGGCTTCGAGACGCTGTGGCAGCCGGGCATGGACCACGCCGGTATCGCCACCCAGAACGTCGTCGAGCGCGAGCTGGGCAAGGAGGGCAAGTCCCGCCACGACCTCGGCCGCGAGGCCTTCGTCGAGCGCGTCTGGCAGTGGAAGGGCGAGTCCGGCGGCCAGATCTCCGGCCAGATGCGCCGCCTCGGTGACGGCGTCGCCTGGTCGCGTGAGCGCTTCACCATGGACGAGGGCCTCTCGCAGGCCGTCCAGACCATCTTCAAGCGGCTCTACGACGACGAGCTGATCTACCGCGCCGAGCGCATCATCAACTGGTGCCCCCGGTGCCTGACGGCCATCTCCGACATCGAGGTCGAGTACCAGGACGACGACGGCGAGCTGGTCTCCATGAAGTACGGGGAGGGGGACGACACCATCGTCGTCGCCACCACCCGTGCCGAGACCATGCTCGGCGACACCGCCGTCGCCGTCCACCCCGACGATGAGCGCTACAAGCACCTCGTCGGCAAGCTCATCAGGCTCCCGCTGACCGACCGATCCATCCCGGTCGTCGCGGACGAGCACGTCGACCCCGAATTCGGCACCGGCGCCGTCAAGGTCACCCCGGCCCACGACCCGAACGACTTCGAGATCGGCCAGCGGCACGACCTGCCGTCCCTCACCGTGATGGACGAGCACGCCGTCATCACCGCGCACGGCCCCTTCCAGGGCCTGGACCGCCTCGAGGCCCGCTCCGCCATCGTCGCCGCACTGCGCGCCGAGGGCCGGATCGTCGCCGAGAAGCGCCCCTACGCCCACTCCGTCGGCCACTGCTCGCGCTGCAAGACCACCATCGAGCCGCGCCTGTCCATGCAGTGGTGGGTCAAGGTCGGCCCGCTGGCCAAGGCCGCCGGTGACGCCGTCCGCGACGGCAAGGTCAAGATCCATCCGCAGGAGATGGAGAAGCGGTACTTCGACTGGGTCGACAACCTCCACGACTGGTGCATCTCTCGGCAGCTGTGGTGGGGCCACCGCATCCCGGTCTGGTACGGCCCGAACGGCGAGGTCGTCTGCGTCGGCCCCGACGAGCAGCCGCCCGGCACCGAGGCGGAGGGCTGGAAGCAGGACACCGACGTCCTCGACACCTGGTTCTCCTCCGGCCTGTGGCCGTTCTCCACCCTCGGCTGGCCCGAACAGACCGAGAGCCTCGCGAAGTTCTACCCGAACTCCGTCCTGGTCACCGGCTACGACATCCTCTTCTTCTGGGTCGCCCGGATGATGATGTTCGGCCTCTACGCGATGGACGGCACCCCGCCGTTCCACACCATCGCCCTGCACGGCATGGTCCGCGACCAGTTCGGCAAGAAGATGTCGAAGTCCTTCGGCAACGCGGTCAACCCGCTGGACTGGATGGACAAGTACGGCTCCGACGCCCTCCGGTTCACCCTCGCCCGCGGCGCCAACCCCGGTGTCGACGTGCCCATCGGCGAGGACTGGGTCCAGGGCTCCCGCAACTTCGCCAACAAGATCTGGAACGCCACCCGCTTCGCGCTGATGAACGGCGCGACGGTGGACGGCCCGCTGCCGGACCCGGCGAAGATGTCCGCCACCGACCGCTGGATCCTTTCCCGGCTCAACTCGGCCGTCGCCGAAGTCGACGCGTTCTACGACGACTTCCAGTTCGCCAAGCTGTCCGACGCCCTCTTCCACTTCGCGTGGGACGAGGTCTTCGACTGGTACGTCGAGCTGTCCAAGACGACGTTCCAGGCGGGCGGCGAGGCGGCCGAGGTCTCCCAGCGCGTCCTGGGCGAGGTCCTCGACGTCACGCTCAGGCTGCTGCACCCGGTCGTCCCGTTCGTCACGGAGACCCTGTGGACCACGCTCACGGGGGGCGAGTCGGTCGTCATCGCCGAGTGGCCGGCCGACAGTGGCTTCCGGGACGCCGGCGCCGAGCGGGAGATCGAGACCCTGCAGTCCGTCATCACCGAGGTCCGCCGCTTCCGCGCCGACCAGGGCCTCCAGCCGGGCCAGCGGGTCCCGGCCCGGCTGACCCTGGACGGTACGGCGCTGGCCCCGCACGAGGCCGCCATCCGCCAGTTGCTGCGCCTGCAGCCGGAGGGCGAGTCCTTCACGGCCACGGCCACCCTGCCGGTCGCCGGCGCCGAGGTCGCCCTCGACCTCTCCGGCACCATCGACGTGGCCGCCGAGCGCAAGCGCCTGGCGAAGGACCTGGCCGCCGCCGAGAAGGAGAAGGCCCAGTCCACCGCCAAGCTCGGCAACGAGGCGTTCCTGGCGAAGGCCCCGGAGAACGTGGTCGACAAGATCCGCACCCGCCTCGCCAAGGCCGAAGAGGACATCACCCGCATCCAGGCCCAGCTGGACAGGCTCCCGCAGGCGTAGGGACGCGGCCGGCGCACCCGCGCCGGCCCGCGTGAACGGCAGCCGAAGGCCCTCGGAACTCCACAGCTCCGGGGGCCTTCGCCCACCCATGTCACCGGGCCTCCGTAGACTGGCACCGTGAGCGACCACCCCGGCACCAGCGACACCCCCGACCCCCTCGACGGCTTCGACGAGATCATCGAGGCCGAGACCACCCGCGACCCCGACCTCGCCGTGATCGAGGCCGGCAGCCGCACCCTGCGCACCCAGGGGGGCCCGCCCGAGGCCGACGTACCGGCCCGGCCGGAGGACCCCGAGGTCGACAGGGCCCTGCGCGAGGTCGAGACGGAGCTGGCCACCCGCTGGGGCGAGACCAAGCTGGAGCCCTCCGTCAGCCGGATCGCCGCGCTGATGGACCTCCTCGGCGAGCCGCAGCGCTCGTACCCCTCGATCCACATCACCGGGACCAACGGCAAGACCTCCACGGCGCGCATGATCGAGGCCCTGCTCGGCGCCTTCGAGCTGCGCACCGGCCGCTACACCAGCCCGCACGTGCAGTCGATCACCGAGCGGATCAGCCTGGACGGCGCGCCGATCTCCGCCGAGCGGTTCATCGAGACGTACCAGGACATCAAGCCGTACATCGAGATGGTCGACGTCTCGCAGGAGTACCGGCTGTCCTTCTTCGAGGTGCTCACCGGCATGGCCTACGCGGCCTTCGCGGACGCGCCGGTCGACGTGGCCGTCGTGGAAGTGGGCATGGGCGGCTCCTGGGACGCCACCAACGTGATCGACGGCGACGTCGCCGTGATCACCCCCATCGGCCTCGACCACACCGACCGGCTCGGTGACACGCCGGGGGAGATCGCGGGGGAGAAGGGCGGCGTCATCAAGCAGGGCGCGACCGTGATCCTGGCGCAGCAGCCGGTGGACGCGGCGCAGGTACTGCTGAAGAAGGCCGTCGAGGTCGACGCCACCGTGGCCCGCGAGGGTCTGGAGTTCGGCGTGACCGCCCGGCAGATCGCCGTCGGCGGGCAGTTGCTCACCCTGCGTGGGCTGGGCGGCGAGTACGAGGAGGTCTACCTCCCGCTGCACGGCGCCCACCAGGCGCACAACGCGGCCGTCGCGCTCGCCGCCGTGGAGGCGTTCTTCGGGGTCGGCGCGCAGCGCGCGGAGCTGCTGGACATCGGCACGGTGCGCAAGGCCTTCGCGGCCGTCTCCTCGCCGGGGCGCCTGGAGATCGTGCGGCGCTCTCCCACCGTCGTCCTGGACGCCGCCCACAACCCGCCGGGCGCCGAGGCCGCCGCCGAGGCCGTGCGGGAGGCGTTCGACTTCAGCCGGCTGATCGGCGTGGTCGGAGCGAGCGGCGACAAGAACGTGCGCGGGCTGCTGGAGGCCTTCGAGCCGATCTTCGCCGAGGTCGTCGTCACCCAGAACTCCAGCCACCGCGCCATGGACGCGGACGAGCTGGCCGCGATCGCCGTCGAGGTGTTCGGCGAGGACCGCGTCCAGGTCGAGCCGCAGCTGCCCGAGGCCCTGGATGCCGCGATCACGCTGGCCGAGGAGGAGGGCGAGTTCGCGGGCGGTGGGGTGCTGGTCACCGGCTCGGTCATCACGGTGGGCGAGGCCCGCCTGCTCCTGGGAAAGGGCTGAGGAGTCCGTCGTGCGTACGCTCTGTTCATCGACGCTGATCGGCGAGTTCTTCGTCATCGGGTTCGCCGGTCTCGTGGCCATGAAGGACCCGGACCTGTCCGCGTCCACGGTGTGGCTGGTCAGCGGCATCGCCATGGTCCTGTGCGTGCTGCTGTGCGGCATGGTGACCCGGCCGGGCGGCGTCGCCCTCGGCTGGGCGCTGCAGCTCGCCCTGATCGCCTCCGGCGTCTTCGTCCCGACGATGTACTTCATGGGCGCGGTGTTCGCCGCCCTGTGGTGGGCGTCGGTCCACTACGGACGGAAGGTCGACGAGGCGAAGGCCCGGTTCGCGACGCAGGGGGAGTCCGCGGACCCCGGCCCCTCTACAACCTGACGCTGCGTAACGGCGGCGAGGACACGCCCTGTAACCTCGTTCCACCGCACATGTCAGTCGTAAGGAGCCCCCCGTGAGCCAGCGCACCCTCGTCCTCCTCAAGCCCGACGCCGTCCGTCGCGGCCTGACCGGCGAGATCATCAGCCGTATCGAGCGCAAGGCCGGCTGGCAGATCACCGCGCTGGAGCTGCGCACCCTGGACCAGGACACGCTGGAGCGGCACTACGGCGAGCACAAGGGCAAGCCCTTCTACGAGCCGCTGGTGGAGTTCATGGCCTCCGGCCCGGTCGTGGCGCTGATCGTCGAGGGCGAGCGCGTCATCGAGGGGCTGCGCGCGCTGGCCGGCCCGACCGACCCGATCGCCGCCGCGCCCGGCTCCATCCGGGGCGACTACGGCGTGATCGTCCGGGAGAACCTGATCCACGCGTCCGACTCGGAGGAGTCCGCCGAGCGCGAGGTGAAGATCTTCTTCCCGGGCCGCGCCTGAGCCGCCACCTGGCCGAATTTCCGCGAATTTTTCTGAGGGGGCGTCAGGTCCGCTCGGAGTCCTGACCTGGGACGGCCGCACCTTTTCGGCCGTCCTTCGGCATATGCGTCGCCGATCGGGGGAACGTGTGCCCCCGATGGGCCGTCTCCAGAAGCGAGGCGGCGCGCCATCTGATGACAATGGCGGAGACCCTCGCGCAGTGTTCGTGCAGGCGCGTTTACGATGGAAGCCTTCACGTCACAGCACCCGCCTCGCCGACCTGATATGCCCTCAAAAGCCCAGGAAGGCCAGATGAATCCGGATGGGGAACTCAATGTCGTTCATCGGCCGTGACATGGCTGTCGACCTCGGGACCGCCAACACGCTGGTGTACGTCAGGGGTCGCGGCATCGTCCTCAACGAGCCGTCCGTCGTCGCCATCAACACCAACACCGGTGGCATCCTCGCGGTCGGTGCCGAAGCGAAGAAGATGATCGGCCGCACACCGGGCAACATCGTCGCCGTACGTCCGCTGAAGGACGGCGTGATCGCCGACTTCGAGATCACCGAGCGGATGCTGCGCTACTTCATCCTGAAGATCCACAAGCGGCGGTATCTCGCCCGTCCGCGGGTCGTGGTCTGTGTGCCCTCGGGCATCACGGGCGTCGAGCGCCGCGCCGTCATCGAGGCGTCCTCCCAGGCCGGCGCCCGCCAGGTGCACATCATCGAGGAGCCCATGGCGGCCGCCATCGGTTCCGGTCTGCCGGTCCACGAGGCCACCGGCAACATGGTCGTGGACATCGGCGGCGGCACCACGGAGGTCGCGGTCATCTCGCTCGGCGGCATCGTCACCGCGCAGTCCATCCGTGTCGCGGGCGACGAACTGGACAACGCGATCATCCAGTACATCAAGAAGGAGTACAGCCTGCTGCTGGGCGAGCGCACGGCCGAGCAGATCAAGATCACGATCGGTTCGGCGTACGAACTCGACGCCGAGGAACACACCGAGGTGCGCGGCCGCGACCTGGTCTCCGGGCTGCCGAAGACCGTGGTCATCTCCGCCGCCGAGGTCCGCAAGGCCATCGAGGAGCCGGTCAACGCCATCGTCGACGCCGTCAAGACGACCCTCGACAAGTGCCCGCCGGAGCTGTCCGGCGACATCATGGACCGGGGAATCGTGCTGACCGGCGGCGGCGCCCTGCTGCGCGGCCTGGACGAGCGGCTGCGGCGCGAGACCGGAATGCCGATCCACATCGCCGAGGACCCGCTGGACAGCGTGGCGCTCGGTTCCGGCAAGTGCGTCGAGGAGTTCGAGGCGCTCCAGCAGGTACTGGACGCCCAGCCCCGCCGTTGAGGCGGCTCCTCGGATCCGCCGTACGAGACGATTCCCTCTCGTACGGCGGCTCGTTGACATAGAGGCACAAGCTCCCGCAAATGGGCCCCCAGGGTTTGCGCTTCACGGTTCGCGCACTGCCGGGGGTCTCCGAATTCCACTCGAGGAAGGGCACGGCCGCCGCACGTGAGGGACACGAAAGAGAGCCGGCTGCTCCTGGTCCTGCTGATCGCCATCGCGTTCGCGCTGATCACGGTGGACATCCGAGGGGGCCGGAACTCCCCCGTCGACGGCGCCCGGCAGGCCGCCGCCGCGGCGTTCGGCCCGATCGAGAACGGGTTGTCCTCCGCGGTCGACCCGGTCGGCGACGCCGTCTCCGCCGTCCGTGACTCCGGTACCCGCCACGACCGGCTCGCCACGCTGGAGAAGGAGAACGCGGCCCTCAAGGCGAAGCTCGGCAGCGACGACCGCAACCGCAGCCGCCTGAACCAGCTCGACAAGATGCTGAAGATCGCCGGCGAGGGCCAGTACGGCATCAAGGGCGCCCAGGTCATCGCCATAGGGTCGGCGCAGGGCTTCTCCTGGACCATCACCATCGACGCGGGCGCCAACGACGGCATCCAGCGGGACATGACCGTGCTGAACGGCGACGGACTCGTCGGCCGGGTCACCACCGTCGGCCCGGACACCGCCACCGTGCTGCTCGCCAACGACCCCGACTTCACCGTCGGCACCCGCATGGAGAACAGTGACGAACTCGGCTTCGCCTCCGGCCAGGGCGACCGCCCGCTGCGGGTGGAACTCCTCAACGGCAAGGCCGAGGTGAAGAAGGGCGACCGGCTCGTCACCTTCGGCTCCCAGGCCGACAAGCCCTTCGTGCCCGGCGTCCCGGTCGGCGTGGTCTCCCGGATCGACCCCTCCGGCGGCGGGCTCACCCGCACCCTCTACGTCACGCCGTACGTCGGCTTCACCAAGCTCGACGTCGTCGGCGTGGTCGTCCAGGGCCCGAAGCGGGACCCGCGTGACGAGGTCCTGCCGACCAAGCCCAAGCCGACACCGACGCCGACGGTGACCGTCACGGTCAGCCCCTCGGCCGGCGCGCCCGACACCACCGAGCAGCAGTAGGAGCTGAATCCCCATGCGTTTCAACCGGATCCTGCTCTCGATCGCGCTGGTCGTCGTCGCCCTGGTGATCCAGGTGAGCGTCCTCGCCCGCCTGCACCTGCCGGGTGCCGTCCCCGACCTGCTCCTGCTCACCGTCCTCGGCCTCGCCATGGTGTACGGCCACGTCGGCGGCGCCCTCGTCGGCTTCGGCGCCGGACTGCTCGCCGACCTCGCCCCGCCCGCCGACCACGCGGCCGGCCGCTACGCCCTGGTGCTGTGCGTCATCGGCTACTTCGCCGGGCTCATCAAGCCGGAGAACGGCCGGCTGAAGTCCGTCACCGGCCCGATGGCCGTCGTGGTCGCCGCCGCCATCGGCTCCACCCTGCTGTACGCGGGCGTCGGCGCCCTGGTCGGTGACACCGCCGCCCGCCATGTCGGCCTGCCCGGCCTGCTGTTCTCGGCCGCCCTGTACGACCTGCTGCTGGCCCCCTTCGTGGTCCCCGCGATCATGTGGCTGGCCCGCCGCTCCGACAACGACCCGCTCGCCGAGACCAGTCCCGCCGCCAAGGCCGGCGACATCTCCTCCGGCTGGCTCTCCTCCGGCACCGGTCTGCGCGTCGGCGGTCAGAGCGGCCTCGGCGCCCTGAAGGCCAAGGCCCGCACCCGCTCCACCAGGGTCGGCCGCATCAAGGGGGTCAAGCGGCTGTGAACGCACCAGAGTTCACCCGAACGGGGCAATCGCGGCGGAACGGCGCCGCACAGGCGGATCGTTCATCATTCGTCAGCGCACACACGTCAGCGCACTGAGAGGGGGAGGCAGCCGCAGTGACCAACATTCCCGAGACCGGACGGACCCCACGGGTCCAGATCCGTCTCGTAGTCATCCAGATCCTCGTCCTCTCCCTCCTCGGCACCCTCGGCGGCCGCCTGTGGTACCTGCAGATCCGTGAGGGCGCCGCGTACCAGAAGGAAGCCTCCGGCAACCACGTCCAGCAGGTCGTCGATCCCGCCGTGCGCGGCGACATCCTCGACGCCCGGGGCGTGCCGCTCGCGGACAACGAGACCCGCCTGGTCGTCTCCGCCTCCCGCACCGATCTGCTCAAGCAGGCGGACGACGGCAAGGCCGTCCTCACCAAGCTGGCCGGCGTCCTCGGCATGAAGCCCGCCGACGTCATGCGCAAGGTCCGGCTGTGCGACGCCGAGACCCCGCAGCCCTGCTGGAACGGCTCGCCCTACCAGCCGATCCCGATCACCGACGAGGCCACCGCCAAGCAGGCCCTGCAGATCCGGGAGCGCGCCGAGGACTTCCCCGGCATCACCGCCGAGCCGGAGGCCGTGCGCCGCTACCCGGGCCCGGGCAAGTCCAACACCTCCCAGGTCCTCGGCTACCTCTCGCCGGTCACCGACGAGGAGATCCAGAAGGCCAAGGACACCGACTCGCCCTACCTGCGCTCCGACATGGTCGGCCGCTCCGGCCTCGAGCGCCAGTACGACAAGGCGCTGCGCGGCAAGGCCGGCGTCACCCGCTACGAGGTGGACAACCTCGGCCGGGTCATCGGCAAGGCCCAGTCCGACGCGGCCGAGTCCGGCTCCAACCTGGTCACCAGCATCGACTCCCGGGTGCAGCGGGTCGCCGAGTACGAACTGGACAAGGCGATGAAGGTCGCCCGCCAGCAGTACGACAAGATCACCGGCGAGAACTACAAGGCGGACTCCGGTGCCGTCGTGGTCATGGAGGCCAAGACCGGCCGGATAGTCGCCATGGCCTCCGCCCCGACCTACGACCCGAACGTCTGGGTCGGCGGCATCTCCGCCAAGGACTACAAGGCCCTCACCGGCAAGAACTCCGACTACCCGCTGCTCAACCGGGCCATCCAGGGCCAGGCCGCGCCCGGCTCGACCTTCAAGGTGGTCTCCACGGCCGCCGCGGTCGAGGCCGGCTACCCCTTCGACGGCCGCTACCCCTGCACCAGCTCCTACTCCGTCGGCAGCCAGGTCTTCAAGAACTTCGAGGGCGAGAACTTCGGCCCCATCTCCCTCGGCCGCGCCCTCGAGGTCTCCTGCGACACCGTCTTCTACGGTCTCGCCGACCGGGAGTGGAAGCGCGACGGCGGCATCAACCCCAAGAAGGGCAAGCCCAAGGACTACTTCTACAAGACCGCCCACCAGTTCGGCCTCGGCAAGGAGACCGGCGTCGACCTCCCCAACGAGGTCACCGGACGCGTCCCGGACCGCCAGTGGAAGCTGGACTACTGGAAGGCCAACAAGGACGCCTGGTGCAAGTCCGGCAAGAAGGACGGCAGCTACGTCGAGAAGATCGCGTACGAGAACTGCCTCGAGGGCAACAGGATGCGCGAGGGCGACTCGATCAACTACTCCATCGGACAGGGTGACACCCTGGTCACCCCCATCCAGGAGGCCGCGATCTACGGCGCCGTCGCCAACGGCGGCACCATGTACCAGCCGACCATCGGCAAGGCGATCATCAGCGCCGACGGCAAGAAGGTCACGGAGATCAAGCCGAAGAAGAACCGCAGGCTGCCGGTCACCAAGGCCACCCTCAAGGGCATGGACGACGCCTTCGCCGGCGTCGTCACCCGCGGTACCGCCGCCTGGAAGTTCGGCGGCTGGCCGCAGAACGAGATCCCGCTGCACGCCAAGACCGGTACCGCCGAGGTCTACGGCAAGCAGACCACGTCCTGGCTCGCCACCTACTCCAAGGACTACACGGTGATCATGACGATCGCCCAGGCCGGTACGGGTTCCGGAGCCTCCGGTGAGGCCGTGCGCAACATCTACAGCGCGCTCTACGGCGTCAAGGGCGACGGCTCCGTCGACCGGAAGAAGGCCCTGCTGCCCGAGCCGCAGAAGAGCCTGCCCAAGGTCCGCCCCGACGGCACCATCGCCTCTCCGAAGGTCGCCGGCGACCCGGCCAAGGACGTCGAGGCCTCCCAGCAGGACAACCCCAGCAACGACGACGGCCAGCAGACCCCGGCCACCACGCCCTCGCCCACCACGGGCAACCGCGACACCCGCAGGCGCCACCGCAGGAGGGGCAGCCGGAGGATGCTCACATGACCAGCGCCAACAGCTTCTCCGTCTCCGGTTACGGGCCCGAGCGGGCCGGCTGGACCAGGCTCTTCGCCCGCGACTCACTGGCCCGCCGGCTCGACTGGCCGATACTGCTGTCGGCCCTCGCCCTCTCGGCGATCGGCTCCCTGCTGGTCTACTCGGCCACCCGCAACCGCACCGAGATCAACCAGGGCGACCCGTACTACTTCCTGCTCCGGCACCTCATGAACACCGGCATCGGGCTCACCCTGATGATCGGCACGCTCTGGCTCGGCCACCGCGCCCTGCGCAACGCCGTGCCGATCCTCTACGGCCTGTCGGTCTTCGGCATCCTCGCCGTGCTGACCCCGCTGGGCTCCACCGTCAACGGCGCCCACTCCTGGATCGTGTTCGGCGGCGGCTTCTCGCTGCAGCCCTCGGAGTTCGTGAAGATCACGATCATCCTGGGCATGGCCATGCTGCTCTCGGCCCGCGTCGACGCCGGGGACAAGAAGCACCCCGACCACCGCACGGTCCTGCAGTCCCTGGGCCTGGCCGCCGTACCCATCCTCATCGTGCTGCTCATGCCCGACCTCGGATCGGTCATGGTCATGGTGGTCATCATCCTCGGCGTGCTGCTCGCCTCCGGCGCCTCCAACCGCTGGGTCTTCGGCCTGATCACCGCCGGCACCGTCGGCGCGATCGCCGTCTGGCAGCTGCACATCCTGGACGAGTACCAGATCGCCCGCTTCGCCGCCTTCGCCAACCCGGACCTCGACCCGGCCGGCGTCGGCTACAACACCAACCAGGCCCGCATCGCCATCGGCTCCGGCGGCCTCACCGGCGCCGGTCTCTTCCACGGCTCGCAGACCACCGGACAGTTCGTCCCCGAACAGCAGACGGACTTCGTCTTCACGGTCGCGGGCGAGGAACTCGGCTTCGTCGGTGCCGGACTGATAATCCTCCTCCTCGGCATCCTGCTGTGGCGCGCCTGCCGCATCGCCCGCGACTCCACCGAGCTGTACGGCACGATCGTCGCCGCCGGCATCATCGCCTGGTTCGCCTTCCAGTCCTTCGAGAACATCGGCATGACCCTCGGCATCATGCCCGTCACGGGCCTGCCCCTGCCCTTCGTGTCCTACGGCGGCACGTCGATGTTCGCGGTGTGGATCGCCGTCGGCCTCCTGCAGTCCATCAAGGTGCAACGTCCGATGTCCGCGTGAATCCGACCGTACGAAAGGGGACTGAGCAGGCCCATCGCGGCTAGATTCTGTTCATGGCGGATACGAAACGCGAGATCGAGCGCAAGTACGAATCCGATGAGAGCGGGCTGCCCGACCTGACGGGCGCCGGCAAGGTGGCGGACGTCCTCGGCAAGGGCATGGTCGAGCTGGACGCCACCTACTACGACACCGCCGACGAACGCCTGGCCGCCGCCTCACTCACCCTGCGCCGACGCACCGGTGGCTCGGACGCCGGCTGGCACCTGAAATTCCCGGTCGCCCCCGGCGTCCGCGACGAGATCAGGGCACCGCTGTCCGACACCGTCCCCGACGAACTCGCCGCCCTGGTCCGCTCCCGGGTCCGGGGCGCCGAACTGGTCCCCGTCGTCCGGCTCCGTTCCGCCCGCGACGTACACCACCTGGTCGACGCCGACGGCACACTGCTGGCCGAGGCCAGCGTCGACACGGTCACCGCCGAACGGCTCAACCGGGCCGGCGGCACCACCCGGTGGACCGAGATCGAGGTGGAACTGGCCGACGACGCCGATCCGGCCCTCCTCGACAAGGTCGACAAACGCCTGCGCAAGGCGGGCGTACGGCCGTCCACCTCACCGTCCAAGCTGGCCCGGGCGCTGGAGCAGACCGGCGGCACCCGAACCCGGTCCGCCAAGCCCGCACCGCCCGTGACCGCCGGCGACCACGTCCTCGCCTACCTGCGCGAACAACGCGACGAGATCCTCGACCGCGACCCCGCCGTCCGCCGGGACATCCCGGACTCCGTGCACCGGATGCGGGTCGCGACCCGTCGTATGCGCAGCACCTTCCGCACCTTCGGCACGGTCCTCGACCCCGCCGTCACCACCCCGGTCGCCGCCGAGCTGAAATGGCTGGCCGGCGAGCTGGGCGCCGACCGCGACCAGGAAGTCCTGGCGGAGCGCCTCACCACCGCCCTGGACGAACTCCCGTCCGAGCTGGTCCTCGGCCCCGTGCCCCAGCGGGTCGCCTCCTGGGCCGCCGCCCGGCACGGCAGCACCCGCGGCCACCTCATCGCCATCCTCGACTCCACCCGCCACCAGGCCCTGCTCGACACCCTCGACTCCCTCCTCGCCGACCCGCCACTGCGCGAGAAGGCCGCCAGGAAGCCCGCGAAGGTGCTCGCCAAGGCCGTACGCAAGGACCTCGCCAAGGTCACCCGCCTGATCACCCACGCGCTCGACCTGCCACCCGGCCGGGAACGCGACGTCGCCCTGCACGAGGCCCGCAAGAAGGCCAAGCGCACCCGCTACGCCGCCGAAGCAGCCATCCCCGCCCTCGGTGCCCCGGCCACCTCCCTGGCCAAGTCGATGAAGTCCCTCACGTCCCTGCTGGGCGACCACCAGGACAGCGTCATGGCCCGCCACGCCCTGCGCGAGTTCGCCGCGGTCGCCCACGCGGCGGGGGAGAGCACCTTCACCTACGGCCTGCTGTACGGCCGGGAGGAGCAGCGGGCGGCAGCGGCCGAGGCCGAGCTGCCTGGCCTGTGGGCGAAGATCAAGTCGGGGGCGTCCGTCTGAGCGTACGGGGGAGCCCTCCGGGCGGGTTACGCTGAATGGTCACCCCTGTCAGCTCATGAAGGTTTGCGAGATGCCTGTCGAGTCGGTTTTCCCGCAGCTCGAAGCTCTGCTCCCCCACGTGCAGAAGCCGATCCAGTACGTCGGCGGAGAGCTCAACTCCACCGTCAAGAACTGGGACGAGTGCGACGTCCGCTGGGCGCTCATGTACCCGGACGCCTACGAGGTCGGACTGCCCAACCAGGGCGTCATGATCCTCTACGAGGTCCTCAACGAGCAGGAGGGCGTCCTCGCCGAGCGCACCTACAGCGTGTGGCCGGACCTCGAGGCGCTGATGCGTGAGCACGGCGTCCCGCAGTTCACCGTGGACACCCACCGCCCGGTGAAGTCCTTCGACGTGTTCGGCCTCAGCTTCTCCACGGAGCTGGGCTACACGAACATGCTGACGGCGCTGAACCTGGCCGGAATCCCCCTGGAGTCGAAGGACCGGGGGCTGGACGACCCGATCGTCCTGGCCGGCGGCCACGCGGCCTTCAACCCGGAGCCGATCGCCGACTTCATCGACGCGGCGGTCATCGGCGACGGCGAGCAGGCCGTCCTCGACATGACCCGCATCATCCGCGAGTGGAAGGCGGAGGGCCGCCCCGGCGGCCGCGAGGAGGTCCTCCTCCGCCTGGCGAAGACGGGCGGCGTCTACATTCCCGCGTTCTACGACGTCGAGTACCTCCCCGACGGCCGTATCGGGCGTGTCGTCCCCAACAGGTCCGGCGTCCCGTGGCGCGTCTCCAAGCACACGGTCATGGACCTGGACGAGTGGCCCTACCCCAAGCAGCCCCTGGTCCCGCTCGCCGAGACGGTCCACGAGCGGATGTCGGTCGAGATCTTCCGCGGCTGCACCCGTGGCTGCCGCTTCTGCCAGGCCGGCATGATCACCCGCCCGGTGCGCGAGCGTTCGATCACCGGCATCGGCGACATGGTCGACAAGGGTCTCAAGGCGACGGGCTTCGAGGAGGTCGGCCTCCTCTCCCTGTCCTCGGCGGACCACTCGGAGATCGGTGACATCGCCCAGGGCCTGGCCGACCGGTACCAGGAAGACAAGATCGGCCTGTCGCTGCCCTCCACCCGTGTCGACGCCTTCAACATCGACCTGGCGAACGAGCTGACCCGCAACGGCCGCCGCTCCGGTCTCACCTTCGCCCCCGAGGGCGGCTCGGAGCGCATCCGCAAGGTCATCAACAAGATGGTCTCGGAAGAGGACCTGATCAGGACCGTCTCCACGGCCTACGGCAACGGCTGGCGCCAGGTGAAGCTGTACTTCATGTGCGGCCTGCCGACGGAGACCGACGACGACGTCCTGCAGATCGCCGACATGGCGACCCACGTGATCCAGAAGGGCCGCGAGGTCTCCCGGTCGAACGACATCCGCTGCACCGTCTCGATCGGCGGCTTCGTCCCGAAGCCCCACACCCCCTTCCAGTGGGCGCCCCAGCTCTCCGCCGAGGAGACCGACGCCCGCCTCGAGAAGCTCCGCGACAAGATCCGCGGCGACAAGAAGTACGGCCGCTCGATCGGTTTCCGCTACCACGACGGCAAGCCCGGCATCGTGGAGGGCCTGCTCTCCCGCGGCGACCGCCGCATCGGCGCCGTCATCCGCGCGGTCTACGAGGACGGCGGCCGCTTCGACGGCTGGCGCGAGCACTTCTCCTACGACCGCTGGATGGCGTGCGCGGACAAGGCCCTCGTCCCCTTCGGCGTGGACGTCGACTGGTACACCACCCGCGAGCGCACCTACGAGGAGGTCCTCCCGTGGGACCACCTCGACTCCGGCCTGGACAAGGACTGGCTCTGGGAGGACTGGCAGGACGCCCTCGACGAGACCGAGGTCGAGGACTGCCGCTGGACGCCTTGCTTCGACTGCGGCGTCTGCCCGCAGATGGACACGAGCATCCAGATCGGCCCGACGGGCAAGAAGCTCCTGCCTTTGACTGTGGTCGACAAGTAGCTGGTCGGGCCTCGTGCGCAGCAGGGGACGCAGGGGCCCTTCCGCTTTCGGGAGGCAGGGCGGCGTCCTGGAGCGGGAGGTCGCGTAGGCCGGTGGCGCGAGCGGCGCGGACGCGGTCCTCGGCGCGGGCGCGCTGTCGGTGCCGCAGCTCCGGTGCGGCGATGCCTCCGGCCACCGGCGCGGGTGCCGGACACCGCCCACGAGGTCATCATGGAACCGTGACGGAGCTTTTCCCACCGATGCCGTTGACGGAGTGGCGGGACACCAAGGAGACCCTGCACCGCTTCGAACAGGTCGTCGGCAAGATCCGCCTGGCGGCGAGCGCCCGGCGCAACCACTGGTGGAACGTCCCGTTCCATGTCACGGGGCGGGGCATCACCACGCGTCCGATGGGTCAGCTCGACGGGAATCCGATCTTCACGATCGACTTCGACTTCGTCGACCACCGGCTCATCGTCGCGACGCTGGACGGCGAAGAGCGGTCCTTCCCGCTTCCGGGCCAGTCCGTCGCGTCCTTCCACGACGCGACCCTGGCCGCTCTGACCGCGCTGGGCGTCCGGGTGGACATCGCCATTCCCAGGCCCTTCGACCTGCCCGACGCCGGCCGGCCGTTCGCCCAGGACACCGAGCACGCGACCTACGATCCGCTGGCCGCCAACCGCTACTGGCGGGTCCTGAGCCAGGTGGCGTCCGTGCTGGAGGAGTTCGCGGCGGGCTACTCGGGAAAGAGCAGCCCGGTGCACCACTTCTGGCACACCTTCGACATCGCCCACAGCCGGTTCTCCGGGCGACAGATCGACCAGCCGCGGCAGGCCGACCCGGTTACCCGGGAGGCGTACTCCAGGGAAGTGATCAGCTTCGGCTTCTGGTTCGGCGACGACACCTTCACCGAGCCCGCCTTCTACTCCTATACCGCCCCCGAGCCCGCCGGCCTGGCCGGGGAGCCGCTCGGCCCCGCGTCCGCGCGGTGGGTCACGCGCGGCGACAACCACCTGGCCGTGCTGCGCTACGACGCGGCCCGCGTCGAGACCGATCCCCGTGCCGCCGTCCTCGCCTTCTATGAAAGCGCCTACCGGGCCGGGGCCGGACGCGCCGGATGGGACATCGCGACGCTCGCGTGCCCCGGAGGCATCACGGACGTGGTCCGGCGGATCTGACTCCCGGTCCGTAAAGTCCGACGATCGAGCGCGGTCAGTGGAGCTGCCGCTCCCAGTCCCCAGGGCCTTGTCCCCGAAGTGGGCTGGAAAGGGTGTCCCGCCTCGCGCGCGTGCTCCGTGAGGAAGTGCGTGAGCACCAGGCCTTCGGCCGTTGCGGGAAGGTCGTCGGCTGTGGCGCCGGCAGACGTGACGTCGGACATGTGTCGAGCGTCCGGCGCGCATGGCCGTGCGGCATTCTCAGCCGGTGCGTCTCTCGTTGCGTGATGCGGCATTGGAGCGGCGGGGCCGGGCCGGGCACCGGGCGCAGTTTTGGAGTCGTTGGCGTCTGCCCGCAGATGGACACGAGCGTCCAGATCGGCCCGACGGGCAAGAAGCTGCTGCCGCTGACGGTCAAGAACGCTGCGCCGACGTCGGCTTCGAGTGGTCACACCCACTGAGGTGGGCGAGGCACTCGATCGAGTGCTGACCGAGCTGGCTACGCCGTCTCGACCGGCCCAGGCTGGGTGGCCGACCACTCCAGTCACCATCCGCAACGCACGACGGGCCCTGACGCGTCCCCGACATGCCGCAGAGCAGCGGCTGCGGCCGGCGGCCGAGTACCGCGGCGCTCGCGCGATCATTCGGCCCGCCATGTCCCATGACTGCGGCGTCACGATCTTCGCGGTGGTCAACCAGGCGCCGCTGCCCGAGCGTCCTGGTCGAAAGCGCGGTCACCACGCGCAGCAGGTAACCGGGGGTGCCCAACAGTCGCTCCGTCTGGACCACCTCGGGGATGGCTGCGAGCCCTTGGGCGAAGACCGCGAGCTGTTCGCGGTCACCGTGGCGCGGGTGGACGTTACGGCCGGGCTGGAGACGGTGGTAGGGGCCGCAGTGAGCGCCCCCTACCGGCTGGTGGGAGCGGTCAGTTGTTGATCATGTCCCGGGTCTGGGCGTAGACCGTCGCGTCGGTGAACAGGCCCGTGTGGCTGAGGCAGGCGGTCTTGGTGTTGGCGGCGCCGGTCAGGGAGACGGAGCTGTCCGGGTTGATCACCGTGTCGCAGGGCGACCACCAGGTGGCGTATCGGGGTGAGCCCGGTGTCTCGTCGCCGGAGTTGAGGGCGGCGAGGAAGCTGGAGCCGATACGCATCTCGGTGCAGGAGGTGTCGAAGCAGCTGTTGGCGCTGTCGGTGCCGTGGTTCGGTCCGCCCAGTGACACCCAGGCGTCGACCTTGGAGGTCCCGCCGAGGTTCTTGAGGTAGTAGCGCGAGGAGAGCCCGCCCATGGAGTGGCTGACGATGTCGACCTTGGTGGCGCCGGTGGCCGTGAGGAGGCGGTCGACCTCGGTGGAAAGCTGCTGGGCGGTCGTGGCGTTCGACTGGCGCCAGTCGTAGGACCACTGGTCGAGGTAGGTGGACGGCCAGCCGTCGGTTCTGAAGCGGCCCGCCATGGTGTTCCAGTTACTGGCGTCACCGGTGTAGCCGTGCACGAACAGGACGGGATTGCTGGTCGAGTTGAAGGTGGAGCCGCTCGCTGCCTGGGCGGGAAGGGCGGCTTGTACGGCGAGGAGGGCGCCGGCCGCGGCGACGGCTGCGCCGGCAAGGGTTTTGTTCACGATGGACTCCCGGTGGGGTTCGGGGCAGCGCTCGACGGCGCGTTCTGACAAAGGACAGCGCGGGGGCGTTTCCCGGGTCGCGGGAGTTGTGCCTACAGGCGTGCGACGGCATGCCGAGGGGCCGGCTCGCCGTGGCCGCACGGGGGAGAGGACACCGGTGTCATCGAGGGTGGCGTGAGCGTACTGACCGGTAGGTATGAGTGGTCAAGAGGCGTGCGCGGAAATTTTTCCAGCCGGCCGATGTCTCGGCGCGGCGTGCCCCGCGCGCCCTTTGCAGCGGCCGCAGGGTGACCGGCGCTTCCTACGGAATGAACAAGTCCGCCAGGTAGGTCGGTTTGGCTTCTATCTCGGCATACCGCCCGGTCTCCTTCGACCAGGCGACGTTCCCGGCGGTGAGCGCGTGGAAGTCCCTGACGCAGCGCAGCGCCTCGTCAACGACCTCATCGACGAGGCCGGAACGCGTCAGCCGTTCGGGCAGGACCTGTTCGAGATCGAGGATGCGCTGGATGTATCCAGCCTGCATCACTGCTACTCGCTCCACCGCCTCCTGGAGGCTGCACCGGTGATGATGGCAGATCACCGTGACGGCGTTGAACGCATAGTCATGCGCGAGTTCTTTGGGTAGTGAGTAGAGATCGTTGATGCAGGCATTCGCATAGATCACCGCCTCTCGCATGTCCGCGAAGGCCGGGTTCGCATGCAGTTGGTCGGGCAGGTCTACACCGGTACCGATTTCCATCAGGTCCAGAACGGCGTCGAACGCGAACGAGGCGCGGCGGTGGGTGAGATATTGCTGTAGGCCGGGTACGCGCCCTTCCTCCCGATGAATCATATCGGCCCGGTAACTGTCGAAATACCACAGCAGGTGGGGGATAAATCGTCGCTGCCATGCGGAAGAACGGACAGCCGCCGTACGGCGCCACAGATCGGCCAGGGAGCGCGCCAATCGCCCGGCGGCAACGGTTCCGTCGAAGACGGCGAACAGTGGCCCGAACGCCTCCCGCCACCGCTCGGGTTGGTAACCGCGCACCGGGTCGTCGTCGAACTGGTCGTCCAACTGGAACAGCCATGCGTTCCACTGGGTGATCAGCGTCAGCGCATCCCCTGAGGCGTTCGGGCACAGCCACGCGGTGAGCCGGTCCACGCGGGTGCGGTGTACGTGCCGACGTGCCTCCTCGGTGGGCACCAGACCGAACTCGTCCAGCCACGCCTCAGCGGCCGCCGTGGCCTCCTGTAGTCCCGGATTGAGCGCTGCCTGTACGGGGATGTAGAGGTCCGGAATCCGGAATTTGTCCATACGTCAGCTCGCTTCTCGGTAATTCTCTGCCATTCGCGACATCCAGCGACCTTGCCGCTGCGGCATGACCAGGCAGTCCCAGCCACCGGCGTAAGTTACCCTGCCTGCTGACGGCGTTCGACAGAGGTCTTGTTCCGGTCAGCGCTCATCGACCAGCGCGGGGCGGCATCGCAGACCCGGCGAAAATCGGTTGGCGGCTGACACAAGTAGCAAGCCGTCCAGCTCCGTTGGCAACAGGTGGGTCTCGACCGGGTCAGTTGCGGTGGCCGGGCCGATCTAGACGAGCCAAGAGCAGAGCGACGTCGTCGCCCAAGCTGTGAGCTTTCTGCGTACCGTCGAGGAGGTCGTCGACAAGGGTCTCCAGGTCCGCCGTGGGAGCGCCTCGCAGACCCCGGAGAAACCTCTCGGTGCCCTGATCGATGTCCTTGTTCACGGCCTCGAGCAGGCCGTCGGTGGTCAGCGCGAGCACGCTGCCCGGAGCGATGCGCAGGCGAGTGGTGGGGTACCGCTGCTCCCGGTCGATTCCGAGAGGGAGGCCGCCGGGGACGTCCAGGAGGCGCGGCGCCTCGCGGGGCGGGATCAGCGCTGGAGCAGGATGACCCGCCCGGCACACCCGGAGCGTTCCGTCAAAGGGGTTGAGTGCTATGTAGCAGCATGTGGCGAACAGGGCCCTGTCCGGGTCGGTGTTCAGTTCGGCCAGCAGGCGGTTGGTGCGTTCCAAGACGGCCGCGGGCGAGTGCCCTTCGTTCGCGTAGGCGTGCACGGCCGTACGCAGCCGCCCCATGAGGGACGCGGCGTGAACGCTGTGGCCCTGCACATCTCCTATGACCAGAGCCACGCCGCCGTCGGGCAGGCTGATGGCGTCGTACCAGTCGCCACCGATCCACATGCCGGAGGTCGCGGCCTGGTAGCGGGCGGCGATGGTCACACCCGGCACCGTGAGCGGCCCGCGCGGCAGCATGCCACGCTGAAGCTCGGTGGCGAGTGCGTGTTCCGACTCGTACATGCCGGCTCGCTCCAGTGACTGGGCGAGCAGTCCCGTGGCGGCGACCAGGAGGGCCCGCTCCTCAGGCAGGAATTCCTGCTGCTCGGGAAAACTGACGAGACAGGAACTGACGCGGCCGCGCGAGTCCGTGACCGGCAGTGCCGCCCACGCCTGCGGGGACGATCGCCCGAGCGGCGCCAGGTGCGGATGACCGGCGATCAGTGCGTCCGCGGAGCCGATGAGAACGGGCGCCCTACGGTCGAGTGACTCCTCCACGAGTGTGCGGGCTGTGGCGTCGAGGACTCGAAGGGAGTCCTCATTCTGCTCGTCGTCGGCGCACGAGGCGACGACGGTCAACCGGTTCCCTTCCGGGGCGATCACCGCCAGTGCGCCCGCTCCGAAGGTACGCAATCCGGCCTGTGCGGCGGTCATGATGTCCTTGACCGTCACCGCGGCGGCCAGAGCCGAGGTCAGCTCCCGCATCCAGCGGTCACGGGTGGCGCGCTCGTACAACCGCCGCTTCTCCGCCTCGTGGCGTTCATGGACGGCCGTGGTGTCCATGACCACTCCGACCATGCGGGCCGGTAGCCCGTCGGCGTCGGGCAGGACGCGGCCCCGGGCTTCCAGGGACCGATGCCGGCCGTCCTTGGAAGTGACGCGGTACTCGATCTGGTAGTTGCCACAGGATTCCGCTATCACACCCAAGGCATGGCGCACATCGGCCAGATCGGACTCGTGCACGGAGGCCAGGAAGCTCGAGATGTCCGACGGGCCGTTCTCGGGCATGCTGTGCAGCGCGAGTGTGAGCGGATCGCAGCTCACCTCGCCTGTGGCGATCTCCCAGCAGTAGAAGCCCGCCTGCACGCTGCTCGCGCTGGCCTGGAAGGCGCCGGAATCGGGCTCATCTTCCCGAAAGGCGGTAGTACGCACCGACCCGACGTCTTTCACTGGATCTCCCTGTCGCGGCGTGAACTACTTCCCCCTGAGGGATCAACGGTGCTCAACCGGATCGGCCACGCACTGTAGTGGGTGGCCGATGGAAACCAGCCAGTGAGGTGACTTGAGAGCTCTAGGGGCTGCGACACCATTCCCTCCTGGAGGTGATGGGACTCTCGCCGCTGAACGTGCTCCGGCTCTTCCAGGGAAGATCACCTGACCGACCCGACTGTGGCCGGATCGTGCGCATGGTAGTGACTTTCCTGATCTTGCGCTAGACACCCCACTCGGCAGACCCCGTCTGCCAGGCATGCGAAGAGGTGAGGTGAGCGAGGAGGAGGTGGCGGCTGCGTCGGCCACGCTCGTTTCCTCTCGTTGCCCGTTGGCCCCGCCGGTCACCTTCCGGCCGCCGCTGCCGGATCCAAGACGTGACTGGCAGGTCGTCTCCACGGTGGAGTGGATCTGACGATCGCGCGCGCTGAGCCCCCTCCCGATCCGGGAGGGGGCTCGTTGCCGTCTGCTTCGCACCTTGCCGCTACTCGGAGACTGTGGAGGTATCCGCCGTCCATGGCGACGGGTTTCTTCCCGTCCAGCGTCCCCCCCCCCGTGTCGCAGGAGCCGCCGGGCGCGTCCCGTCGCCACGCCGTGCCGACACCGCCAGTCCTCGTGACCTGGGTCAGTGACGGCACACGGCACGTCTGTGAGTGGCGCGAGCAGCGGGCTCAGGCACGGCGAGCCATTAACACGGCCCACCTCGCCGGGTCCGCAACGACGCGCCGAAGCTCAGCGGTGAGTCACCGTCAAAGATCCACCTATATGCACTAATAGTATGTCAATCTGCTTTTAACGCACCTGTTGTGACGTTTTGTCAGATGTTGTGAAGGTGCCGTAAATGCCCTGTTTGGAGCCCTGCGGCCGACATCCGATATGACCGGTATGACAGCTCTGGGTATGTTCGTTGACGAGTCGGCTGACGGGCCGGCATCCCCAGACAGGAGATAGCGACATGCAGCTTCGTTCTACCCTGGTCACCGCCGCTGTTTCGGCCGCCGCCGCTCTGACCGCCACCGGCATCACCTACGCCTCCGCCGCCTCCGCTCCCGCTCCCGAGCAGGCCCCGGTCACTGCCGCACCCCACGGCGGTAGCAGCGGACAGAACAACAACAGCAAGGGCAACGAGGGCAACAACAGCAAGGGCAACGAGGGCAACGAGGACAACGACAACAACGGACACCGGGGCGAGGACGAAGGCCGTATCCAGATCAACGAGCGGTCGTACTCCACCCGCCCCGGCGACTGCATCACCGTGGTCAGCGGCCTGGGCGCGAAGAGCCTGAACATCCGCAACGAAAGCCGCAAGACCGTCGAGGTCTTCCGCGGGGCCGTCTGCGACAACGGGGCCCCCGTCGCCACCGTCGGACCCCACAGCTCCAGCTACGGCGTACGCCCGGGACACGTCGAGGGCATCGACATCGACAAGGGTGTCGTGGCCAGCTTCCGGGTGATCAAGCGCCACCACGACGAGGACTAGTCCGCGGCCGACCGCACAGCGTGGAACCCCGGCCCGCCGGAATCGGGCCGGGGTTCCAGTTTGGACCATTCTCCGACAACCACCTCCTGCACACCCTGGCAGAGCGGAACACCAGGCCCGCAGCATCCGGAAATCCGTGTGGCCGCGCTTTCCCCCCCAGTCGGCCCACCTGGGGATTCCCGTCTGCCGGTACGCGCCCCCACACCGCCGCCCGGCTGTCCACCCGGCGTTCCCCCGACCCGCGAACGGATGAGGAGTGACATGAGCATCCGCCTCGTGGAAGACGTCAGCGACGACACCCACCTCCTGGACAGCCTCGCCATCACGCTGACCCCGGCTTCACCGTGGCTTGGACACCAGGTCCGCTGGGACATGAACGGCCACCTCAAAGAGTCCGTCGACCTGACCCGCGCCACCTGCAACGTGATCATGAAATTCGGGCCGGTGAAGATGCTCGACAAGACCTACGCACTGCCCGACCTGCTCAAGAGCCTGGGCGCGAGGCTGTCGGGTGACCTCGCCCCGCCCCCGGGGCCGTGGCAGCAGACGTGGAGCCTCCGTCTTCCCGAGACGGTTCCGGTCGCCGAGCACCGCATCCTGCTGCGCGCCCGGACCGGCAGCGGAAAGAACCTTCTCGCGCTGAACATCGCCCTCGACTTCAGCCACCGATTCCGTCCGCCCACCACGAGCGGCCGAACAGGCTCACGCATCCGCGAAAACGCACACTGCCGCTGACCGAGACCCAGCGGGACCACGCGCCGGACGCGACCAGGGTCGGCGCGGACGAAAGTACTGTGCGGCTAAAAGAGCGATGAATCATGTGGCCACTGACCTGTGCCTGAGCGCCGCGATCCACAGGGGAGATGGCTGTCGGTGACGTTCCGCGTACGCGTCCCCATGTCACGACCGTGGAGCCGAATTTACCCGTGTGTCCATACGGCCCCAGATGGACACGTCCATCTGGGGCCGGCGGGGGCGAGCGAGGACGGGATCGCTGCTGTTGAGCCCCTTCCCCGCCTGGACGAGTCCTCGAGGCCACGTGCCGGCCAGGGCGGGCGGCCGGGTCTCTTTGCCGGGAGAACTGTCCGCAGCTGGATACGGCCATGCAAGTCGGCCCGACCGGCCAGAAGTTGCTGCCTCTGGTGCGGAGCGCCTGAACTGCACCGACCTGCGGGCGAGAGCCGGGAACGGTAGAAGTGGGGTAGAGGAAACTCGCGGTACCCCACAGTCGGGGTGGCGTCTTCGCAGCTCCGGCTTTCCGTGCTGGATGGGCGATGATCGAAATGCACGGTGCCACAACGGGTGATGGCCCCGGCGTGCTCTCCGACCCGGCGGCGTCAGCCACAGCCGTCGTGGACGGACGAGGGATCGTCACGGGGTGGAGTACAGGCGCCGAGCGGCTGCTCGGCTACTCCTATCGCGACGTCGTTGGGCGCCCGGCGGCCCGTCTGCTCGGGCTGGATCCGAATGCCGAGGACGGTCTCTCTGCGGTTCTCGACGGCCGGAGCGGCACCGCCTCGCTCCGCCATCGGGACGGCCGACGCGTCGAGGTGTGGCTGCGTGCCTTTCCATCGGTCGACGGCGAAGGCAATGCGCAACAGTTGTTGGTCGCGACCGCGGCGGACGGCCCAGAGCTGCGTGGGACGACGACAACAGAGGAAGCGTTCGCGCAGTGTCATCTGCCCCTGATGGTGTTCGACTCCGAGCTGCGGGCCCTGAGAACGAGTGCCGGCGCCATGCGCGAGCTGGCTCTCTCGGAAGATCAAGTGCGTGGTCAGCGGGTCACCGAGATCATGCCGCCTCATATCTGCCACAGGGTTGAGGAAGGCATGCGCCGTGCGTTCAAGACGGGTAGGCCCGAGCAGTTCCACGTGCGTGGCAGAGCGCGGCCCTCGGCACGGGAGAGGGTCTGGTGCATCACCGTGTCCCCGCTCAAGTCTCCGGCCGGACAGGTGGGACGTGTGCAACTGACCGCGCTCGACGTCACCGAGCAACACTTGGCCCGCGAGCGGCTCGCCCTGCTCAACGATGTCAGCACGCAGGTGGGCAGCACCCTCGACGTGATGCGGACAGCGCAGGAGATGGCCGATATCGCTGTGGACCGGCTCGCCGACTTCGTCACCGTCGACCTGCTCGATTCGCTGTTCCGGGGTGTCGAGCCGAGACCTTGCGGCACCGACTCCGTTGCCCTGCGTCGCGCCGCGCAACAGTCCGTGCTCCCTGGCGTGCCCGAGGCATTGATCCGGCCTGGAGACGTGGATCAGTACCCGCGTTCCACGCCGCCCGTGCGTTGTCTGGTCACCGGTCGACCCACGCTTCATCTCACTTCGGACGAAGCGATCAAGGACTGGCAGGAGGCCGATCCGCGCCGGTCAGGGGTGGTCCGGACGTTCGGAATCCACTCGATCATGGTGGTCCCTCTGCGCGCCCGTGACCTGACGCTCGGTGTGGCCATCTTCGTGCGCCACCGGCGTGAGGAGCCCTTTCAGGACGACGACCTGCTCCTCGCGGAGGAGATCGGTGCGCGCGCCGCTGTGGCCGTGGACAACGCACGCCGTTACACCCTCGCACGCACCACCGCCCTGGCCCTGCAGCGCAGCCTGCTTCCACGTCGGTTCGGCGCGCAGGAAGCGGTCGAGCCGGCGTATCGCTACCTTCCGGCCCGGACCCGGGCAGGGCTGGGGGGCGACTGGTTCGATGTGATCCCCCTGTCGGGCGCGCGGGTCGCACTGGTGGTGGGGGATGTCGTGGGCCACGGTCTGCGGGCCTCCGCCACCATGGGCCGACTGCGGACTGCGGTGCGCACCCTGGCTGATGTCGACCTTCCCACCGACGAACTCCTGACCCACCTCGACGACCTTGTCACGCACCTGGCGACAGAGGAGGACCCCGACGCGGACATCGGGGCCGAGACCGATCTCGACATCTCCACCGATCTCATTGCCACGTGCCTGTACGTGGTCTACGACCCGATTGAACGGCGCTGCACGGCTGCCAGTGCGGGGCATCCGCCTCCAGCCATGGTCACGCCTGACGGCACGGCGAACTTCATCGACGTGTCCCCAGGGCCTCCACTGGGCGTGGGAGGGCTGCCCTTCGAAACGGCCGAGTGGCAGGTTCCCGAAGGCAGCCTTCTCGCGCTCTACACCGACGGTCTCGTCGAGGGAACCCGACGTGACCTCGACACAGGCCTCTCGCTGCTGCGCCGGCGTCTGGAGCAGCCCGTGCACTCGCCGGAGGCCGTCTGCGAGGACCTGATCCAGTCCTTGCTCCCCGCACAGCCGCGGGACGATGTCGCTCTCCTGGTCGCCCGTACCCATGTCCTGGACGCCAGGAAGGTCGCCACGTGGGATGTGCCGTCCGACCCTGCCGCGGTGGCTGGAACTCGTGCGGACGTTCAGGCTCGGCTCGCGGCGTGGCGGCTTTCCGAGGTTGCGTTCACCGCGGAACTGGTGATCAGCGAATTGGTCACCAATGCCATCCGCTATGGACAGCCGCCCGTCCAGTTGCGTCTGATTCGCGACGCCGCGCTCATCTGTGAGGTCTCCGACAGCAACAGCACCGCCCCGCACCTGCGGCGTGCCCGCACCTTGGACGAAGGCGGCCGCGGCCTCCTGCTTGTCGCACAGTTCGCCGATCGCTGGGGGACACGCCACCATGCTCAGGGGAAGACGATCTGGGCCGAGATCGCATGCTGAAGCGTCGGGCCTGGCCGCGCCGGTTCGGAATCCGGCCTAACGGCCCAGGGGCCCGTCATCCACCGTTGCCCTGGTTGACGCGCAGGTGCATCGGACCGCGAAGGATGGGGCTGCGGCGCTACGGCGGTGGGTCGGCGACGAGCCGGGGCCGGTCGAGGCGGCGTAGACCCGGACCGCTTCCACGATCCCGCCGCTTCGACCCCGATCGCCGGGACAACCAGCACCTCGGCTTCGGCAGCGGCATCCACCTGTGCTTCGGCGGCCCGCCGGCCCGGCTGGAGACCCAGATCGCGCTGACGGAACTGGGTGCTGTCCCTCCTACCGGTGGTGCTGGTACGCGGCCGTGACGCGGCGTTCGCCCGGGTCGTGACCGGTGACGACCACGGTGGCGCCCTGGGCGAGCAGTTGGGGGCCGGGGAAGTCGACGGGTACGGGCTTCATGTCGACGGGCTGGTCGGGTGTGGGGCTGGGCGGCGGGAAGGGCGCGGCCGTCTCGAT
>NZ_JBHVUH010000007.1:0-459415 GCF_042884245.1 Streptomyces sp. NPDC058145
GCCGAGCAGCAGCGCGCCAACCGCTCCTCCAGCGACCGGGTGGACCTCGGCAACGACTCCTCCGCCTCCGGCCGGGCCGCCGCGGCCTTCTCCGCAGCGCAGAGCAAGATAGGCACGCCCTACGTCTACGGCGCGACCGGCCCCTCCTCCTACGACTGCTCGGGCCTGACCTCCTGGGCCTACGCCCAGGCCGGCGTCTCCATACCCCGCACCTCCGAGGCCCAGTCCGGCATCGGCACCCGCCTCACCCGCGGCCAGCTCCAGGTCGGCGACCTGGTCTTCTTCTTCAACGACCTGCACCACGTCGGCCTCTACGCCGGCAACGGCCAGGTGCTGCACGCCCCTCGCACCGGCACGGTCGTACGGTACGAGTCGATGGACACCATCGGCGGACCGTTCATGTTCGGCGTCCGGGTCTGACCCCCTCACCCGATGACCGGCGGCGTCCATGTGGCCGGCCGGCCGCTCAGTGGTGCGGTACGACGGCCACGGGGCAGCCGACATGGCGTATCGCGGCGAGGGTGACGGGGCCCGTACGCACGATCGCCGGCCGGCCGGTGAGGTGGCGGCCCACGACGAGCAGGCTCGCGCCGAACGCGGCCCGCACCAGCGCGGTGCCCGGCTTCTCCCGTACGACCGTCCGCAGGACCTCGACGATCCACTTCCCGGATCGGGGACCCTTCGGTCCCGAGTCCAGCGTTGTCCGCGGGGGGTCTGTCGTGGCAGGGGCCGCCGGTCCCTCGGGCGGGCCGCCGGTCCCTCGGGCGGGCCGATGGGCCCTGGTGGCCGGTCGCCGGGGCGGTCCCGCTGGGGAGCCGTCCCGGCGTGGGAGTCAGCGCAGCCAGGCGTGATCGCGGACGACGGGGAGCCGGGCCCACAGCCGGCCCAGACCCCAGGTGGTGCCCGCGCCGGCGGCCGCCACGGCGATCAGTGCCACGGCGTAGATCACGTGGTAGTCGGCGAACGGGTTGGTCGACATGCTCGGCGACCCGTCCGACAGTTGCTTGGCCGGCGGCCACTCGGCCAGCCACATCAGCGCCATCATCGCCGTCCCCGCCAGCGCGGCCGGCCGCAGCGCCACTCCCGCGACGACGGCCGCCCCGATGCCCAGCAGACCGACCATGAACAGCCAGTCCGCCCAGCCGGCCCCGGCCCACGCGTGGAACGTCGACTCCATCGGCCCGGCGGCCACGGAACTCAGGAACCCCTTCGTCGGGGACCCGCCGTCGATCCAGCCCTTCCCGGAGGCGGTGGCGTAACCGAGCCCGAAGACCTTGTCCAGGAACGCCCACAGGAACACGAACCCGGTCAGCAGCCGCAGCGACGCCAGGGCGAACTCCCGCGCGGTGTGCGGGACGGCGCGTGCCGACACGCCGGATCCGGCGGCGAGGGAGCGGGCCCAGTGCCGGCGGAGGGCCGACAGGTGGAAGCCCGGGCTCCGGTGAGAGTGCTCGTGCACGGCCATGGTGGTGGTCCCTTCGGGAATGTCCGGCTCGTCGTTTCCTGACGACACTCACTCTGGCCGGGTGCGTGGCGCCGCGCCGGATGCCGAAGGTCTCCCTCCGCGGGCCGAACGTCCCTCTCCTGGGGGGACGTTGTACGGTCAGCGCCCCTCCCGCCCCCGCCTGTCCTGGATCTGGGTGGCGATCACGGCGGCCTGGACGCGACGCTCCACGCCGAGTTTGGCGAGCAGCCGGGAGATGTGGTTCTTCACCGTCTTCTCGGCGAGGTACAGCCGCTGGCCGATCTGACGGTTCGTCAACCCCTCGCCGATCAGGGCCAGGATCTCCCGTTCGCGGTCGGTCAGACCGGGCAGCTCGTCCGGCTCCTCCTCCGGCTCCTGACCGCCGCGCAGCCGGGCCATCAGCCTGGCGGTGGCGCTCGGGTCGAGCAGGGACTGACCACGGGCCACGGTGCGTACGGCGGACACCAGGTCCGAGCCCTGGATCTGCTTGAGGACGTAACCGGAGGCACCCGCCATGATGGCGTCCAGCAGGGCCTCCTCGTCGTCGAAGGACGTCAGCATGAGGCAGGCCAGCTCGGGCATGCGCGAGCGCAACTCCCGGCACACGCTCACACCGTCACCGTCGGGCAGCCGGACATCCAGCACCGCGACCTGCGGACGCAGCGCGGGGACGCGTACCAGGGCCTGCTCCGCCGTGCCGGCCTCGCCGACGACCTCGATGTCCGGCTCGTCGGTCAGCAGGTCGCGCACGCCACGCCGTACCACCTCGTGGTCGTCCATCAGGAAGACCCGGATCGGGTCGCCGGGGCCGGGCCGCTCGCTGTCCGCCATCGATCGCCTCCTGTTGTTCCGGGGTACCTCGTCGTCGCGGGCCGGGACCGGCAGGGTCCCGGCCCTCCCCCAGTCTCCCGCACCCGGCCCGGACACGGCAGCCACCCGGTGACCCGGCGGCCCGGGGCGGCGGGACCTTCGGCCCGCCCGGGGGACTCGACGGCCCCGGGCCCGGGACGGCCCGCGCGGAACTCCGTTGCCGCCACCGGCGGTCGATAAGGGGCCGAGCACTTGACTGCACAAGGGCACACGCCGCGCGGACGGGGGCCGAACGGCCCTGGCGTGAGAGGTTCCCGCACGATTCCAATGAGGTGATGGCATCCGTCCGCGGCGTGCGCTCAGGCGTCCCGCCGCGAACGGCCGCCCGTTCACCTCCCGGCCCTCGACCAGAGACACACGGCAGTGACCAACGAGACCGCACGGAAGCCCGCCACGACCACCGGCAAGGTCCCCTCCCTTTCTCCCGGGCCGCGCCGGAGCATCGAGCTGGACCGCGACGAGGCCCTGCGGCTGCTGGCCAGCGTCCCCTTCGGCCGGATCGTCTTCACCCGGCACGCGCTGCCGACGGTGCGCCCGGTGAACCACGTCCTGGACGGCGGCGACATCGTCATCCGCACCCACGACGGCGCGGCCCTGACCGCGCGCGCCCAGGAGGCCGACGGCGCCGGTGTCGTCGTCGCCTACGAGGCCGACGTCATCGACCCGGACACCCACCTCGGCTGGAGCGTGGTGGCCACCGGTTACGCCCGGCTGGTGACCGATCCCGCCGAACTGGCCCGCTACCAGGCGCTGCTGGTGCCCTGGATGGGGCACACCATGGACCACGCCGTGCGCATCGGCCCCGATCTGGTCACCGGTATCCGGCTCACGGCCGACTACCCTCTCACCGCCGGTGACGGCGGCACGTCCGGTGCCGGCCACGCCGGAGACGCGGACGGCGTCTGAGGACGTCTGAGGGCGCCCCGGCCGTCCGCCGGACACGTGGGAAGGGCCCGCGACCGAAGCCGGCGGGCCCTTCCCACATGGGCTCAGCCGTGCGGGACCACCGCCACCGGTGCCGAGCCCTGCTGCAGCAGCGCCTGGGTGACCGGCCCGACGGCGGCGCCGAGGGGCGTCCGGCGTCCGGCGTGGCCGACCACGACCAGGGCCGCGTCACCGGAGGCCTCGGCGAGATGGGTCCCGGCCGTGCCGATCACGGCCTGCTCGGCGACCTCGACCCCGGGGAACTTCTCCTGCCAGGGCCGCAGTACGTCCGGCAGGATGTGCCCGCCCGTCACCGCGGTCATCTCGGCCCCCGGCACGGCGCCGGCGTCACAGCCCCGGTCGTCGGCGTCCGGTTCCCGCCGGCCGTGGACCACCCGCAGCCCCGCAGCGCGGCGGTTGGCGGCGTCGAACGCGAACTCAAGCACCACGTCGTGCGGGTCCGTCAGCTCCAGGCCCACGACGACGTCGGGGGTCGCGGTCGCGCCGGGAGCGCCGGGCCGGTCATGGTCCGGCCGGTCATGGTCCGGCCGGTGTCCGCCCGGGACGAGGACGACGGGCCGCCGGCTCCGTGCCACGACGGCGAGCGCTACGGACCCGCCCAGCAGGCCGCCGACGCCGCCCGCACCGGGTGAGCCGAGTACGACCAGCTCGGCGTCCTCGGCCGCCGTGAGCAGCGCGGAGACCGGCTCGGCGGCGACACGGTCGCTGTCGACGGACAGGTCCGGGTGGCGGCGCGCGATCCGCGCCACGGCCTCGGTCAGCGCGCTGTCCTCCTCCGCGGACTGCCGGGCGGCATGGACGACACGCAGCGGGACGTCCCGGCGCCCAGCCTCCTGGGCGGCCCAGTCGGCCGCGGCCAGGGAGCCGGGGGAACCGTCCACGCCGGCGGTGATGGTGCGGGGCATGCTCGACCTCCTTCTCGGATGCGAACTCGAGTCTTGCGGTGCGGCGCTCGAGGCCGGAGGGGGCCACTGGTCCCGCCGTGCGGGCCGGGCGGCCCCGGCGCCGGACGTGCAGGTACCCCGGCGGCCCCGCCTGCAACGCGGGCCGCCGGGGCGGATGTACGAGCGGGTCACAGCGCCCGGAGGCCTGCTCCCGGAACCGCCGCCGCACCCGTTCCGTCAGCTGCGGGGTGCCCGCGCGGCGCCCGTCGCGGTGCCATCAGGCCCTCGCCGCGGGGACGTTCGGTCCCCGCTCCGCCGCCGACGCGCGATGCCGCGCGGGCGGGTCAGCGCTTCTGGGCGGTCCCGGCGCGGGCCGGCAGGGGCACCGTCCACGCCAGCAGCGTCCCGGCCGGGTCGCGGCCGGTGACGTCGAAGGTGCCGCCGAGTTCCTCGGCGCGGCCGCGCAGGTTCGCGCGGCCGCTGCGGCGGGTGACGGCCGGGGCGATGCCGCGGCCGTTGTCGGCGACGGTCAGCCGCAGCGCCCGTTCGGAGACCTCGGCGGTCACTTCCACCGTGGTGGCCCCGGCGTGCCGGGCCGTGTTGTACAGGGCTTCGCGCAGCACGGCGAGGGCGTGGCCGGCGTGCGTGTCGGGCACTTCGGTGTCCAGCAGACCGGTCATGCGCAGCGGGGCAACCGGGCCGGAGCGCTCCGCCGCCACCGCTCCTCCATGCCGGTGCCCCCGTCCACTCCTCCGACCATGGGAGACAGGATGACCCAACGGCCAGGTCGCAGAACAGCGCGGCCTGCTACGTGGGACCGCTGGACGGGACGGCGCGACCCGGTGACAGATCATTGCTAATTTCCATGCCATACCAGTAGATTTCGGGCAATCGTTTCGAGATGTCACCGGCAGACGGGGCCCAGGGATGAGCACGGACGACCGCGTCGCGGTGACGACCGGGATCGCACGGCTGCACGCGTCGCCCGGGCTCGCCGGGCCCGGTCGGCTCGGGCTGGTGACCAACCACACCGGTGTGCTGCCCGATCTGCGTCCAGCCGCGCCCGCGCTGCTGGAGTCGGGCGCGCGGCTGGCCGCCCTGTTCGGTCCCGAGCACGGGCTGCACGGGACCGGCCAGGCCGGCGAGAGCGAGGCCGCGGGCAAGGACGCCGACACCGGACTGCCGGTCCACGACACCTACCGGTGCGAGGGCGAACGCCTCGACGAACTGCTGCGCGACAGCCGCGTGGACGCCCTGGTGTACGACCTGCAGGACATCGGGGCCAGGTTCTACACCTATGTCTGGACCATGTTCGACCTGATGGTCTCGGCGGCCCGTACGGGCGTGCGGTTCGTGGTCGCCGACCGGCCCAACCCCCTCGGCGGAACCGTCAGCGAGGGTCCGCTGCTCGACCCGGCGTGGGCCGGCTTCGTCGGGCGCGCGGCGGTACCCGTCCGGCACGGCCTGACCTGCGGTGAACTGGCCCGCTTCCTCAACGTCTCGGCCGTGCCACGGGCGGCGGGCCGAGCGGCCCACCTGACGGTGATCGAGGCGGCCGGCTGGCGGCGCGCCATGAGGGCGGAGGACACCGGGCTCCCGTGGATCGCGCCGTCGCCGAACATCCCGACCCCCCGGACCGCCGCCTGCTATCCCGGCACCTGTCTGTTCGAGGGCACGAACCTCTCGGAGGGCCGGGGCACCACGCAGCCGTTCGAGATCGTCGGGGCCCCGTACATCGACGCGCGGTTCGCGCCCGCGCTCGCCGAACTCGCCCTGCCGGGCGTGCGCTTCCGTGATCTGCGGTTCGTGCCCGCCTTCAACAAGCACGCCGGACGGACACTGCGCGGAGTGCAGCTTCACCTCACCGACCCCGTGGCGTTCGCTCCGGTGCGCACCGGCGTCGCGATGCTCGCCACGCTGCGCCGGCTGTACCCGGACGACTTCGCCTGGCGTGACCCGGACGGCGGTCCGCCGGGGACCGGCCGCCGCCCCTTCATCGACCTGCTGTGGGGGTCCGACCGGCTGCGGCGCGCCGTCGACGCGGGCGAGGACCCGCTGCCGCTGTGCGATCCGCCGACGGAGCCGGGCCGGTGGGCCGGCGACGACGTGCTGCTCTACTCCTGACACCGGGAAGGACGCCCCCGCGATGACCGATCTCACGACGACCTCACGGACCGCGATCCGGGGCTTCCGCGCCGGTGACGGACCACCGCTGGTGGAGACGTGGCGCCGGAGCGCGCCCGCCGACGCCATCACCGCGGACCGCTTCCGCTCCCTGGTACTGCTCGACCCCAACTTCGATCCGGAGGGGCTCCGGGTCGCCGTCGACGGCGGCCGTGTCGTGGGCGCCGCCTACGCGGTGCGCCGGCTGACGCCGCTGGCCGGCACCGATCTGGAGCCGGAGCAGGGCTGGATCCCTTTCTTCTTCATCGACCCGGCCGCCCATGGGCGCGGCCTGGGCCGCCGGCTGCTGACCGACGCCCTGGACTGGCTGCACGGCCACGGCCGCACCCGGGTGGACTTCTCCTCGTACACCCCCGACTACGTCCTCCCCGGCCTGGACGCCGAGGCCTATCCACGGGCCGCCGCGCTGCTCGAATCCCTGGGGTTCCGCACGCTGTACGAGGCGACGGCGATGCACCGCGGCCTGGTCGGCTACCGCCTCCCCGACGACGTCGCGCGCCGGCTGGGCGAACTGACCGCCCGCGGCCACCGGTTCACCACTCCGTCCGACGACGACCTGGTGGACCTCCTCGCGCTCGCCGGCGGCCACTTCGGCCCGGACTGGGCGTGCACGATCCGGGCGTGTCTGACCGCGGGCACGCCGCTCGACCGGATCGTCGTCGCCCGGGACCCCGCCGGGCGCATGTCCGGCTGGGCGATGCACGGGGCGTTCGACGCGGTGGACGAGCGCTTCGGCCCGATCGGTGTCCGGGAGGAGATGCGCGGCACCGGACTCGGCGAGGTGCTGCTGCACCTGGTCCTGGAGCGGATGCGGGCGCGCCGCGCGCACTCCGCGTGGTTCCTGTGGACCGGCGCCAGGTCCCCGGCGGGCCATCTGTACCGCAAGGCCGGCTTCAGCGGCACCCGCGTGTTCCGGGTGCTGCGCCGGGAGGCCGCCCGATGAGACCGGCCCGCCGCCCCGGGGCAGCGGGCGGGCTGAGCCGCCGCCACTTCGCCCTCGCGCTCCCCTCGGCGCTGCTCGCCTCCGGGTGCGCCGCCCCGCACCGGGGCACCGGCCGGCCCGGGGACCCGATCGAGCTCACCCTGCTCTCCCACTACGCGAGCGGGGAGCTGAAGCAGGCCCTGCAGGGCCCGGTCGACGAGTGGAACGCCACGCACGACCGGGTCAAGGTGCGCACCAAGGCGGTGGAGTTCACGGACCTGCTGACCACGTTCATGGTCCGGCAGGCCGCGGGCCAGGGCGCCGACATCCTCCACCCGTACTGCCTGTGGAACGGCCAGCTCGTCCGGGCCGGCGTCCTGCGGCCCGCACCGCCCGAACACGCCGAGGAGATCGGACGCGGCTACGGCGAGGCGGCGGTCCGCGCGGCGTCGGTGGGCGGCGAGGTCTACGGCTATCCCACCGAGGTGCAGACCTACGCGCTCTACTACAACAAGCGGCTGCTGCGCGCGGCCGGCCTCGGCGGACCGCCGGGCACCTGGCGGGAGCTGGAGGAGGCGGCCCGCCGCACCGCCCGGCGGGACCGGTACGGGAACACGCTGGTGCAGGGGTTCGGCCTGTCGACCTACGACGACTCCACCACCGTCGGCCAGACCCTCGCCCTGCTCAACTCCGCCGGCGGCAGGTTCGTCTCCGCGGACGGCCGGAGCACCGCCATCGACTCGGCGGCCGGCCGGGCCGTGTTCGGCCTGGAGCAGCGGCTCGTCGTCACGGGCGCCAGCGCGCCCGGAGTCAACGTCTACAAGGCGTTCCCGTCCGGGCAGGTGGCCATGGTGATCAGCGCCGGCTGGTGGACCGGGAGCCTGAAGGAGCTGATGGGCGCCGGCTACCGGGACGTCGGCGTCGCGCCCGTGCCGGTGCCCGAGGCGGACGGCAGGCGCGCCACTCTCTCCACCGGCTTCATGCTGGGCGTCAACGCGGCCAGCGAACACCCGCGCGAGGCCTGGGAGTTCCTGCGCTGGCTCAACACCGAGAAGGTGGGCGTGCGGGGCGCCGGGAGGGGTGCGGCGGCGACTCGGATGAGCGCCCTGCAGGTGTCGGTCGGCTCCCTGACCGGCCGCGCCGACGACATGCGGACCCTGCTGAGCGGGGGCGGCGATCCGAATCTGCGCCCGTTCCTGGAGGCGCTGGCATACGCGGTGCCCGAGCCGAACGTGCCGGGCGCGCAGCAGGCCAAGTCGCTGCTGCGCAAGAACATCGAGGCGCTGTGGACCGGTCAGCGGTCGGTCGACGAGGCGCTGCGCACCACCCGCCGGCAGGTCGACCAGGAGGTGTCGCGCTCATGGTGAACACGCTGGCGCCGGAGACGGCCGGGCAGGCGGATCGGGACACCCGGCACGCCGGACCCACCGCTGCCGGACACCGCGGGCGGGCCCGGCGCCGCCAGACCGCCGTCGCCTATCTCTTCCTGGCGCCGACGCTGCTGTTCTTCGCGGTCTTCCTGTTCCTGCCGCTCGGTTTCGCGCTGCTGCTGTCGATGTCCCGCTGGACCGGGTTCGACCTCGGCGACATCGAACCGGTCGGTGTGGACAACTTCGCCGGCCTCTTCGCGGACGGATCGACGTTCCTGACGCCGGTCCTCACCAACACGCTGCTGTACGCGCTGGGCACCGTGGCGCTCGCGCTCACCGGTTCCGTGCTCGTCGCCACCTGCATCGACAAGCTGCGGTTCCAGGGGCTGTGGCGCACCCTGTACTTCCTGCCGATCGTCACGACCGTCGTCGCCGTCGGCAACGTGTGGAAGTACATGTACGAGCCGGGCGGGCTGGTCAACGGTGTACTCAACGCCCTCGGGATCGGCTCGGTGGCGTTCCTGCAGGACCCCGGCACCGCGCTGCCCTCGGTCGTGGTCGTCCAGGCCTGGGCCTCGGTCGGCACCGCGATCCTCGTCCTGACCGCCGGTCTGAAGTCCATCCCCGGGTCGTACCACGAGGCCGCCGCGCTCGACGGCGCCGGGCCCGTCACCGTCTTCCTCCGGATCACCCTGCCGCTGCTGCGGCCGTCCCTGCTGTTCGTCTGCGTGACCCAGTTCCTGACCGGTCTGCAGTCGTTCGCGCTGATCATCGTGATGACGAAGGGCGGCCCGGGCGACGCGACCGCCGTCGCCGCGCTGGAGATGTACCGGCAGGCCTTCAGCTACGGCGACTGGGGCATCGCGAGCGCCGCCGCCTTCGTGCTGTTCCTGGTGGTCCTCGCGGTCACCCTGCTGCAGTTGCTGCTCTTCCGGCGCAAAGGGGAGGACGCGTGATCCGCCGCCGTTTCCCGTGGCTGTCGTATCTGCTGGTGGTGAGCGGCGCCGTGCTCACCATGGTGCCGTTCCTCGACATGGTGATGACGTCCTTCAAGGGACCCGGCGAGTCCGGCACACTGCCGTACCGGTTCCTGCCGAAGGCGTTCGACCTGTCCAACTACCGGGCGGCCGTCGAGCAGCTCGACCTGCCGGTGCTCTTCCGCAACAGCGTCGTCGCCACCGCCGTGATCACCGGATCTGTGCTGGTCACCTCGTCGCTCGCCGGGTACGCGCTCGCCAAACTCCGCTTTCCCGGCCGGGACTTCGTCTTCCGCCTCGTGCTGTCGACGATGATGTTCCCGCCGTTCCTCTTCTTCATCCCGCACTTCCTGATCCTGGTGCACTGGCCGCTGGCGGGCGGCAACGACCTGTTCGGGCGCGGCGGGGCGGGCCTGACCGTCAGCATCGTGGCGCTCACCATGCCGTTCCTCGTCAACGGCTTCGGGATCTTCCTGATGCGCCAGTTCATGGTCTCGATCCCGGACGAGGTGCTGGAGGCCGCACGCATCGACGGGGCCGGCGAGTTCGCGGTGTGGTGGCGGATCGTGGTGCCGCAGACCAAGCCGGTCGTGGTGACGCTCGGGCTGCTGACCTTCGTGGACGCCTGGAACGAGTACATCTGGGCGCTGCTCGTCTCGACCGCCGACCCGGACGTGATGACCCTGCCCGTCGGCATCCAGCTCCTGCAGGACTACGTGGACCCGTCCCGCACGATGCCCATCGTCATGGCCGGCCTGGTGCTGAGCATCCTGCCGGTGCTGATCGTCTTCCTGCTGCTGCAGAAGTACTACATCCGCGGGGTCATGCTCAGCGGCCTCAAGTGACGGGCCTCCCGACAGGACGTCCGCCGGGAGTGGGCACACACTGGATCCGTGCGGAGGCGGGCCGCCGAGGGAAGAGCCGCGCCCGCGTTCACGAGGGAGGCCGGAATCATGGTCCAGACATCTTGGACGACGCAGGGCGTCTTCACGGGGCCGGGAGGCGTCCGTACCGACGAGGCCGGGATCGTCACCGGCGATCTGACCGTGCACACCACGTGGGACGCCAGGCAGGCCGTCGTACAGGTCCAGTACACCGGCACCTCCCTGTGGTACACGCTGACCGGTAGTCCGGTGCCCTGCTCCTCGCAGCCCGAGAGCCGGGACCTGCACCAGGCGGTGGTCGAGGCCGTCCGGGCGGGCGGCGGCGCCACGGTCCCGCGCTACGACCGGCAGTGGGCACGCCCCTGAGCGGCGACGGGGACCGCGCCGCCCGCGCGGGTGTCCGCCACATTGAGGAGACCTGGCGATGAGTGGTCCGGTGATCGTCGGTGCCGACGGGTCGGCCTCCAGCCTCGCCGCCGTGGACACCGCGGCGCGGGAGGCACGGCTGCCCGGGACCGGGCTGCGGGTGGTGCACGCGTTCCTGTGGCCCGCGATGCACGTACCCCTGGGTCCGTCGCCGTTGGGGCCGTCGGAGGGCGGGGTCCGGAAGATGGTCGACCGCCTGGTGACCGAGGCGGTGGAGCGCGCCCGGGCGGCGGCACCCGAGGTCGTCGTCGACCACGTGGTGGTGACCGGTGAACCGCTGACGGTGCTGGAGGCGCAGTCCCGGAACGCGGAGCTGGTGGTCGTCGGGTCCCGGGGCATGGGCGGGTTCGTCGGCCTGCTGATCGGTTCGACGGCGGTGCACATGGCGGCGCACGGCCACTGCCCGGTGCTCGTGGTGCGCGAGCAGCCGAGCGGCGACGGCCCGGTCGTGCTGGGGGTGGACGGCTCGGCCGCGGGCGCGGCGGCCGTGGACTTCGCCTTCGCCGAGGCGGAGCTGCGGGGCAGCGAGCTGGTGGGTCTGCACGCCTGGACCACCTGGAACGCGCCGCTGCCCGCGCCGGAGGACGCGTCGGCGCCGTACGCGAACCCGCCGGGCGCGCTGGCCGGGGAGGAGGACCGGCTGCTCGCCGAGGCTCTCGCCGGCCGCCAGGAACGGCATCCGGACGTGCCGGTGCGGCATCAGGTGGTGCGCGGCGGCACGCGGGAGGCGCTGATCGAGGCCAGCCGCTCCGCCCGGTTGCTGGTGGTCGGCGCGCGCGGGCGGGGCGGTTTCACGGGCCTGCTGCTGGGCTCGGTCAGCCAGGCCGTGCTGCACCACGCGCACTGTCCGGTGGCGGTGGTGCGGGGAGCGGGGTCGCGTCCCTGACGGTGGTGCGCGGCGCCCCGTCACAACCGCCTGTCACCCGGGCGATGGCGGGAGCGGCCACCTCGGCCGGGCCGGCGGCCGGGTGTCCGGCAGGAGGCCGGATGCCGGATCCGGCAGGAGGCGGGTGTCCGGTGGCGGGACACCCGCCCCCGCACCGGGCCGCGCGCGGGCGGGCGGCGGATCACAGATAGTGGAATATTGAACTATCGCGTTCCGTTGTGGCCGCCGAGGAGGTCATCAGTGGAGACGCGAGTGGAGACCACGTACTACGACCACGGCACCCCGGCCGAGCGCTGGGAGCGCGCGCGGTTGTTCTTCGACGCCGAGGACTACGCCGGCGCGGCGCGGATGCTGACGGGGCTGATCGAGGAGGTGCCGGAGCAGACCGGGCCCCGGCTGCTGCTGGCCCGCGCCTACTACCACTCGGCCCAGCTGCGCCGCGCGGAGGCCGAGCTGCGGATCATCGTGGAGCGGGACCCGGTGGAGCACTACGCCCGGCTGATGCTGGGACGTACGCTCCAGCGGCAGGCCCGGCACGACGAGGCGGCCCCGCATCTGCGGATCGCCGCGGCGCTCGCGGGCGACTTCCCCGAGGAGTGAACGGCGCCGCCCATGGGCCCGGTTCCGTGCGGGAACCGGGCCCTTCGCGCCAGTGCTGTGGCCGGGAAGGTCTGCCGGGAAGCTCGCGGCGTCCGGTGCGGTGCCTCGCAAGGCGGAGCATCACCCGCGTACCGGATATACCCGGGTGATGCGACAACGCGGCGAGGTGCCGTGCAGGGCGTCGCGAGCCGGTGAACCTTTCCGGCCACAGCACTAGCTCACGCCGGGCGCGCTCCGGTACGTGCGCCGTCCACGTCGGTGCGCGATCTCACCGAGGACCACGTCCACGGCGACGAAGGCGGCCAGTGGGATGCCGAGCAGCGGCACGAAGTAGCCGAGGACGGCGATCGCGGCCAGCGCCGGTACGAGGACGTACGGCGACACCTGGCCCCAGGCGCCGCGCGGGACCGGGCGGCCGAAGGCGGAGCCCCGACCCCGCTGCCACCACATGCGGTAGCCCCACCCGATCAGCAGGATCAGGGCGACGGCGAGCAGCGCGAGGGCGAGCTGGTTGGCGAGTCCGAACAGGACGCCGGTGTGCAGGTCGATGCCCCAGCGGGTCAGCTTGGCGAGCACCGGGTAGTCGGCGAAGCGCAGTTCGTCGGTGACCTCGCCGGTGGCGGGGTCGACGGCGACGGAGTCCTGCTTCTCGGGCCAGCCGCGCCGCACCTGCTTGACGACGTACGCGCTGCCGGCGTCGGCGGGCGGGACGATCTCCACCGGGTCGCTCAGGCCCTCGGCCCGGGCCGCCGCGAGCACCCGGTCCAGGCCCACGCCGTGCTCCGCCGTGCCGCCGGCGCCGGTCGCCGCGCCGTGGCCCGCGTGCTCGCCGCCGCTCACGGCCGCCGACAGCGTGGGCGTCGCCTGGCCGAGCGAGGTGCGCAGGTCGCCGATGTGGCCGCCGGCGTAGGTCGACCAGGTCAGGCCGGTCGCCGACAGGAACAGGAACCCGGCGGCGGTCCATGCGCCGACCGTGCCGTGCAGGCCGAGGGTGCGGCGCCGGCCGCCGGTGCCGCGCAGCCTGCGCAGCGCCCGCCGCCGGGAGAACCACAGCACCAGTCCGCCGCCCGCGATCACCCACAGCCAGCTTGCCGCGAGTTCGCTGTAGAGCCGGCCGGTGGCGCCGAGGTGCAGGTCGCGGTGGAGTTCGTCGATCCAGGTGCGCAGCGGCAGGGCGCCGGTCGAGCCGTACTGTTCGAGCGCTCCGCGGATCTCGCCGGTGTACGGGTTCACGAACACGGCGAGGGTGTGGTCGGGATCCACGCCCTTGACGCCGGAGAGCAGCACCCGGGTGGTCGATCCGGCCTCGGGTGCGGGCCGTACCGCCGCGACGGCGCCCTCGGGGTGGGCCTCGCGGGCGGCGGCGACCTGGGCGGAGACGGGCAGTTCCCGCTCGCCGGCCGGCACCGTCAGCTCATGGCGGTACATGATCTCCTCGGCCTGGAAGGAGCCCGCGTAGAGCAGCCCGGTGACGGCGGCGACCAGCAGGAACGGGGCGACGAGCAGTCCGGCGTAGAAGTGCAGACGCAGGACGAGCGGACGCAGCGGGGCCCAGCGGCCAGGGACGGGGGCCGGGTTGCGGGCCTCGTCCCTGGTGGGCGAGGGAGCGGTGGACATCGGCGGGCTTCTTTCGGGGGGCGGGTTCTCCAGCGGTGACGGTCCAGTAGTCGGGCCGGAAGAGCACCGGGTTCCCCGGGTTGTTGGTGACCTGTGCCACACGAAAGACGAATGAGCATGGCATTCTGACGCGATGGCACCTCCCAGTGATCAGGCACCGCTCGCCGAGCGGGTCGAGGAACTCCTCGCCGCCGGCGGCCCCTTGCCCGTCGTCGCGGCCGGCCGCCCGGTCCTCAGGCGCGGCACCGAGCGCTACGACGGCCAGCTCGGCCCCGCCCTGCTGGCCCGCTTCGTCGAGGCGCTGAAGCTGACCATGCACGCGGCGCCCGGCGTGGGCCTGGCCGCCCCGCAGGTCGGGATTCCGCTGCGGATCGCGGTCATCGAGGACCCGGCGCCGGTGCCGGAGGAGGTGGCACGGATCCGGGGCCGGGTGCCGCAGCCGTTCCGCGTTCTGGTCAACCCGTCGTACGAGCCGGTGGGCAGCGCCCGTGCCGCGTTCTTCGAGGGCTGCCTGAGCGTGCCGGGCTGGCAGGCCGTGGTGGCCCGGCACGCCGAGGTGCGGCTGCGCGGCGAGGACGAGCACGGCCGCGCGCTGGACGAGGTGTTCACCGGCTGGCCCGCCCGTATCGTCCAGCACGAGACGGACCACCTCGACGGCGTCCTCTACCTCGACCGTGCGCAGCCGCGCTCGCTGTCCACGAACGAGGCGGTGGCGGCCCTGTGGGCACAGCCGGCACCGCAGGCGGCGGCCGAGGCGCTGGGCTTCGAACTGCCTTGACCTGCGGCTCAGTTGTCCCGGTAGGCCTCCAGCAGCCGCAGCCACACCTCGCTCAGCGTCGGATACGACGGGACGGCGTGCCAGAGCCGGCCGACCGGGACCCGGCCGGCGACCGCGACGGTCGCGGAGTGGATGAGTTCGCCGACGCCGGGGCCGACGAAGGTGACCCCGCGCAGGATCTCCTCCTCCAGGTCGACGACCATGCGGGCGCGGCCCGTGTAGCCGTCGCCGTACAGGCCGGCGCCCGCGACCGAGGAGAGCTCGACGTCGACGGCGCGGACGCGGTGACCGGCCTGTTCGGCCTCGGCCAGGGAGAGCCCGACGGCGGCTGCCTCCGGGTCGGTGAAGACGACCTGGGGTACGGCGTGGTGGTCGGCGGTGGCCGCGTGCGCGCCCCAGGGCTCGTCCGGCGGTTCCGCGCCCGCGGCACGCGCGGCGATCGCGGCGCCCGCGATCCGGGCCTGGTACTTGCCCTGGTGGGTGAGGAGGGCACGGTGGTTGACGTCGCCGACCCCGTACAGCCAGTCGGTGCCGGTGACCCGGAGGCTGTCGTCGACGTCGAGCCAGGAGCCGGGTTCCAGGCCGACGGTGTCCAGGCCGATGTCCTCGGTCCGCGGGGCGCGCCCGGTGGCGAACAGGATCTCGTCGGCCTCGACGCGGTCTCCGGTTCCGGTGACGGCCACGACGGTGCCGTTCTCGCGGGAGACGGACTCGACGGAGGTACCGGTGCGGATGTCCACGCCCGCCTCGGTGAGCGCGTCGGCGACCAGTTCCCCGGCGAACGGCTCCATCCGGCTCAGCAGGCCCTTGCCGCGCACCAGCAGGGTGACCCGGGAACCGAGGGCCTGCCAGGCGGTGGCCATCTCGGTGGCGACGACTCCGCCGCCGACGACGATCAGCCGGCCGGGAGCAGCCTTGGCGCTGGTGGCCTCGCGGCTGGTCCACGGCTTGACCCCGTCCAGGCCCGGGAGGTGGGGCAGCCGGGCGCTGGTGCCGGTGCAGACGGCGACGGCGTGCCGGGCGGTGAGCGTGGTGACCGTGCCGTCGGGGCCGGTCACGGTGACCGTGCGGGGGCCGGCCAGCCGGCCCTGGCCGCGGTACAGGTCGGCGCCGGTGCCCTCGAGCCAGCGGATCTGGCCGTCGTCCTGCCAGTGCGAGGTGTATTCGTCCCGCCGGGCGAGGACGGCCGGCGTGTCGAGGGGGCCCTGGACCGCCTGCTCCAGTCCGGGCAGGCGGCGCGCGTCCGCCTGGGCGATCACCGGCCTGAGCAGCGCCTTGCTGGGCATGCAGGCCCAGTACGAACACTCGCCGCCGACCAGCTCGCTCTCCACGACCGCGGTGGTGAGGCCGGCCGCACGGGTGCGGTCGGCGACGTTCTCCCCCACGGGCCCGGCCCCGAGCACCACGACGTCGTACGCGATGGATTCCGTTTCCGTCATGGGGTCAGTCTGGTCGGTGGTTGGCACGGAGGCCACACGGGTAGGCGCGCGGGACACGCCCGTGTCCACCCGGCACACTCGCGGAATAGGCGGCCGGACCGCCGTGTTTCCGCCGTCGGCACACCCCACACCAGGAAGAGGGAACCAGGCCATGAGCAGCACTGTGGAGCTGACCAAGGAGAACTTCGACCAGACCGTCACCGAGAACGAGTTCGTCCTCATCGACTTCTGGGCGTCCTGGTGCGGGCCGTGCCGTCAGTTCGCCCCGGTGTACGAGAAGGCCGCCGGCGAGAACCCGGACCTGGTCTTCGGCAAGGTCGACACCGAGGCCCAGCCCGAGCTGGCGCAGGCGTTCGGCATCCAGTCGATCCCGACCCTGATGATCGTCCGGGACCAGGTCGCGATCTTCGCCCAGCCGGGCGCCCTGCCGGAGGCCGCGCTGACGGACGTCATCGGGCAGGCCCGGAAGCTGGACATGGACGAGGTCCGCAAGGGCATCGCGGCCCAGGAGCAGCAGGGCGAGTAGTCCCCGGCGGCCGGTCCCGGTACGGCCCGTGGCGCGTGTCGCGCCGCGGGCCGTACGCGTCCGCACGGGAGGGAGGCCGGGCCGGCGGCGCGGTCAGCCGGACTCGCGGGGGACGAGGGAGGCGCCCAGCACCCTGCGCACCTCGGGCTCGCCGCCGGGTTCGCGGACCGCGCGGTCGACGAGTTCCGCCAGGTCCCGGCCGGAGGGCAGCTCGACATGGACGGTGCTGAGCCGCGGGCGCAGCAGCCGGCCGAGCATCAGGTCGTCGGCGCCGACCACGGCCGCGTCCTCGGGGATGCGGACGCCCTCGTCCTGGAGGGCGCGCATCAGCAGCATCGCGTACTCGTCGTTGTAGGCGAACACCGCGTCGAGGCCCGACTCGCGCCAGCGGGCGGCCAGTTGGGCGGCGGCCTGCTCCGTGTACGCGAGCGGCAGCGCGGTCACGGTCGCGTCCGTGCCGCGCAGTGCCTGCCGGACGCCGGCGAGCCGGGGCCGGGAGAACGCCTCCAGGCCGGTTTCCTCGGGGACGATCACGCCGATCCGGCGGCGCCCGCGGGCGTGCAGATGGGCGCCGGCGCAGTGGCCGACGGCCTCGTGGTCCATGAGCAGGGCGTGGGCGCCCTCGACCCGCTCGGGACCGAGGGTCACCACGGCCCGGGCACCGGAGCGCCTGAGCACGGCGACACCCCGCGGGCCGAGCCCCGCGCCGGGCACCAGGACGGCGACGGGACGCAACTCGGCCCAGGCGCGGGCGGCTTCGTCGCCATGGAGGCCGACGCTGCCGTACTGGACGACGGTGTAGTCGAGGCGGCCGAGGGCGGACTGCAGTTCGGTGAGGAAGCGGCTGTAGAGGGGGCCCACCGGGATCGTCGGGGCGGGCATGAGGACCATGCGGCTGTGTCCGGCTCGCAGGCTGCGGGCGGCCGCGTGGGGCACGTAGCCCAGTTCCCGGGCGGCTTCGTGGACGCGGCGGCGCGTCGGTTCGCTGATCCGGACGGCACTGGTGTTGTTGAGGACGTAGGAGACGGTCGCGCGCGAGACGCCCGCCAGCCGGGCCACGTCGGCACTCGTCGGGACCGAGTGCGGCGCGGGCACCGCGGACGGCGGCGTGTTCGGTATCTGCACCATGACAGACCGCATCTTGGCAGAGGGGCCGGATGGGGGGTGCGGGCGGGGGAACGTCGTTCACCGTTCGACCAACGCGCGGCACGACGAGGGCAGGCTCAACGAACATGTTCGTTACGAACTTGTTCGCAGCGAACATGTTCGTTAGTGTGACGGCATGACAGAAACCCCCCGCTCCCGCCGAGAACGCCCCGCCAAGCCGGCGCTCAGCCGGGAGGGCATCGTCGCGGCCGCGGTCGCGGTCCTGCGGGCCGAAGGGCTGCGGAAGGTGACCATGCGGCGGCTGGCCCAGGAGCTCGACACCGGTCCCGCCTCGCTGTACGTCTACGTCCGCAACACCGACGAGCTGCACGCGGCCGTCCTCGACGAGCTGCTCGGCACCGTCGGATCCGCCCCGTCCGGGGGCGGCTGGCGCGAGCGGCTGGAACGGGTGCTCACCGACTGCACACGGATGCTCCTGGACCACCCGGACCTCGCCCGCTCGGCGCTGACCGCCCGGCCGAGCGGCCCGCACTACCTGAACCTGATCGAGACGCTGCTCGCCCTGCTCGCCGAGGGCGGGGTCCCGCGCGACCGGGCCGCCTGGGGCGTCGACCTGCTCCTCCAGCACGCCACCGCGACCGCCGCCGAGCACGCCGGCGAGAAGTCCCCCGGCGACTGGCAGGCACTGGACAGCGCTCTTCGCGGGGCGTCCGAGGACACCCATCCGCACATCGCCGCGTCCGCCGGGGAGCTGCTGTCCGGCGCCCCGGAGGCCCGCATGTCCTGGGCCTTCCGGGCGCTGATCGACGGCATCCGGCGCACCGCCGTACCCGACTGACCCCGAGCCCCTGAGGAGACCACCATGACCATCCCCCACCACCCCGTCGCCGTCGTCGGCGCCGGACTCGGCGGCCTCGCGCTCGCCCGGGTGCTGCATGTGCACGGCATCGAGGCGGCCGTCTTCGACGCGGACGCCTCACCGGCCGCGCGCACACAGGGCGGCATGCTCGACATCCACGACGACTCCGGCCAGGAGGCGCTGCGCGCGGCCGGGCTGCACGAGGCGTTCCTGACCCGGGTGCACCCCGGCGGCCAGGCCCTGCGGGTCCTCGGCCAGGACGGCACCGTCCACCTGGAGGAGTCCGACGACGACACCGGTGGGCGCCCCGAGATCGACCGCGGCGAGCTGCGCGACCTGCTGCTGGACTCCCTGCCGGAGGGCACCCTCCGCTGGGGCGCGCAGGTGACCGGCGCTCGCCGGCTCGGCGACGGCCGGCACGAGGTGGCGCTCGCGGACGGCGGCGCCTTCACCACCGGTCTGCTGATCGGCGCGGACGGCGCCTGGTCCCGCGTCCGCCACCTGCTCTCCCCCGCGCGGCCCGCGTACACCGGAGTGTCGTTCGTCGAGGCGGACCTGCTGGACGCCGATGCCCGGCATCTGGAGGCCGCGGGAGTGGTCGGCGGCGGCATGCTGTTCGCGCTGGGCGCGGGCCGGGGCTTCCTCGGGCACCGTGAGAGCGACGGCAGCCTGCACATATACGCCGCCGTAGAGGCGCCGGAGGACTGGCTCGACGGGATCGACTTCACCGACGCCGAGGCGGCGAAGGCGGCCGTGCTGAAGGAGTTCGACGGCTGGCACGAGAGCCTGCGGGCGCTGGTGGCGGAGGCGGACGGGGCGCTGGTGCCGCGGCGGATCCACGCCCTTCCGGTCGGCCACCGCTGGGCCCGGACGCCCGGCGTCACCCTGCTCGGCGACGCCGCGCACCTGATGTCGCCGTTCGCCGGCGAGGGCGCCAACCTGGCGCTGCTCGACGGCGCCGAGCTGGGCCTCGCCATCGCCACGCATCCCGGGGACACGGAGGCCGCGCTCGCCGCCTACGAGGAGCGGATGTTCCCGCGCGCCGAGGCGTCAGCGGCGGAGTCGGCGCGCGGCGGCGCGACGCTGTTCCGGGCCGACGCGCCGCACGGACTGCTGGCGATGTTCGCCGGCCACGACGGCTGATCCAGTCCCGGCCCGCCCGGCCCGGGCGCGCCTCAGCCGGGCCGCTCCGTGCCCGTCACCCGGGCCACGAGGTCGATCCAGCCGACCTCCAGCCGCTCCATGGGCATCCCGCACTGCCGGGTCAGATGGTGGACCTGGGCGGGATCGAGGTACGCCAGCAGGGTCAGGCAGAGCAGATCGCAGTCGGCGTCCGGCACGAGTTGCCGCAGCAGCATCGTGACGTGCGTGCGCAGTGCCTGGACCGCGGGGTGGGAGAACCGGCGGTCCGGCTCCGGCTGGGCGGCGAGCTGGAGGTCGAGCTGCTCGGCCGAGCGGTACAGCACCGCCACGCCGAACGCCCGCAACCGCTCGAGGGGCGGCGCGCCGGGGCCCAGCGGCGGGGGTCCGCAGAGGAAGTCGGCCTGGAGCCGCCTGCCCGAGTGGTCGAGCAGTGCCGTCAGCAGCCCGGTGCGGTCGCCGAAGCGGCGGAACACCGTGCCCTTGCCCACCTGGGCCGCCGCCGCCACGGCCTCCATGGTCACCCCGGCGACCCCGTGCTCGGCGATCAGCCGGGCGGCGGCCTCCAGCAGCCGGGCCCGGTTGCGGGCCGCGTCGGCGCGCAGGCAGGGCTCGCCGGGACCCGACTCGACCTCCAGCAGTTGAGGCGTGTCGTAAGGCTCCTGGGGCTTGGGGAAGGGAGGCAGGGCGGCGGACATGAAGACAGCGTAAAGCATGGGGAACAAAACTGGACCGCGGTCCGGTTAGCCTGATAGAAAAGCTAAGCGGACCTCGGTCCGGATCTTAACGGCGATGTTCCAGCCCCCTTTGGAGTACCCCCATGTCTGTTCGCATCCTCGCTCTCGTCGGCAGCCTTCGCGCCGGTTCGCACAACCGTCAGCTCGCCGAGGCGGCCGTCAAGCTCGCTCCCGAGGGCGCCGAGGTCGTGCTCTTCGAGGGCCTGGCCGAGGTCCCCTTCTACAACGAGGACATCGACGTCGAGGGCAACGTCCCGGCGCCCGCCGCCGCGCTGCGTGAGGCCGCCGGTGCCGCCGACGCCTTCCTGCTCTTCTCCCCCGAGTACAACGGCACGATGCCGGCCGTCCTGAAGAACGCCATCGACTGGCTGTCCCGCCCGTACGGCGCCGGCGCCTTCGGCGGCAAGCCCGTCGCCGTGATCGGCACCGCCTTCGGCCAGTACGGCGGCGTGTGGGCGCAGGACGACACCCGCAAGGCCGCGGGCATCGCCGGCGGCAAGGTGATCGAGGACATCAAGCTGTCCATCCCCGGCTCCGTGACCCGCTTCGCCGAGACCCACCCGGTCGACGACGCCGAGGTCGCCGCGCAGCTGACCGAGGTCGTCGCCCGCCTGCACGGCACCGTGGGCGAGGTCGCGGCCGCCTGAGCCGTACGTACCCGCGAAGGGGCCGGAACCGCTGGGTTCCGGCCCCTTGGCGTGGTCGGGCGGCCCGGAAGGGGAACCCGCCGTCCGGTGGACACCCAGGACTCGAAACAGGCGTACGGGTCATACGTGTCGCAGGGACGCTCAGCACGCGCCCCGCCGAGTCAGGTGAGGAGAAGTCATGCCCCCGGTCCAGTCCCCGTCCCCGCCGCCCCCGTTCGATCCGGAGCTCGCCGCCGTGCTGGAGCCGGCCGGTGACACGGTCCCGCCCGGCCTCACCCCGGACGAGATCCCCGGCGCCCGGCGGGGCGCGAGCAAGGAGCTGGCCGAACTGTTCGACGTCACGATGGGCGGCGCCTTCGAGGTGGAGGACCGCTCGGTGCCGGGTCCCGGGGGCGCGCCGGACGTCTCCCTCCTCATCTGCCGCCCCGCCGCCGCCCCCGCCACCCCGCTGCCGGTGATCTACCACGTGCACGGCGGAGGCATGATCCTCGGCCACAACCGGGCCGGGGTGGAGGCCCCGCTGAGCTGGGCACGGGAACTGGGCGCCGTCGTCGTCTCGGTCGAGTACCGCCTCGCGCCCGAGAACCCGCACCCGGCCCCGGTCGAGGACGTGTACGCGGGCCTGCTCTGGACGGCCGGGCACGCCAAGGAGATCGGCGGCGACCCGGACCGGATCGTGATCGCCGGGGCCAGCGCGGGCGGCGGCCTGACCGCCGCGCTCGCCCTGCTGCTGCGCGACCGCCAGGGCCCGCCGGTCATCGGCCAGCTCCTGATGTACCCGATGCTCGACGACCGCAACGACACGGTCTCCAGTCATCAGATGGCGGGCGTCGGCGTCTGGGACCGCACCGCCAACGACACCGCCTGGACGGCGCTGCTCGGCGACCGCCGGGGCGGCCCCGGCGTCTCCCCCTACGCCGCGCCCGCCCGCGCGGCGGACCTGTCCGGCCTCCCCCCGGCCTTCCTCGACGTCGGCTCCGCGGAGACCTTCCGCGACGAGGTCGTCGACTACGCCTCCCGCATCTGGGGCTGCGGCGGCGTGGCCGAACTCCACGTCTGGCCCGGCGGCTTCCACGGCTTCGACGGAGTCGCCCCGCAGGCCTCCCTGTCCAGGGCGGCGCGGGCGGCCCGGCTCGTGTGGCTGCGCAGGCTGCTTGCCGGCTGAGGGCGCGCCGGCAGTGCGCGGGCCCGTCCCGCTCGCCCGAAGATGACCGGATGTCACCTGTGCGAAAGCTGTACGACCGCCCCGGTGCTGAGGTTACCGTTCGGTAGACATCGTGTCCGCAGGCTCCCGGAGGTGCCCCGCAATGACGCCCGACCGTGCCGCAGGACTCGCGGAGTCCGCCCGCGCGCTCGCCGCCGGGGAGGTGACCTCGCGCTCGCTGGTGGAGCTGGCCCTGGCCCGGATCGAGGCCACCCGGCCGACCCTGAACGCCTTCCGGGTGGTGCGCGCCGAGGCCGCGCTCGCCGAAGCGGACGCCGCCGACCGGGAGTTGGCGGCCGGAGTGCGCCGCCCGCTGCTCGGGGTGCCGGTGGCGGTCAAGGACGACATGGACGTGGCGGGCGAGCCCACCGCCTTCGGCTGCCGGGGCGAGTTCCCGCCGGCCGCGGCGGACGGGGAGGCGGTACGGCGGCTGCGGGCTGCCGGGGCGGTGATCGTCGGCAAGACCAACACCTGTGAGCTGGGGCAGTGGCCGTTCACCGAGGGGCCGGCGTTCGGGGAGACCCGTAACCCGTGGCACACAGGACACACGCCCGGCGGCTCGTCCGGCGGCTCGGCGGCCGCGGTCGCCGCCGGCCTGGTACCGGCCGCGCTCGGCTCGGACGGCGCGGGATCGGTGCGGATCCCGGCCTCCTGGACCCATCTGATCGGGATCAAGCCACAGCGCGGGCGCATCTCGACCTGGCCGCGCGGCGAGGCCTTCCACGGCATCACGGTGAACGGCACGCTGGCCCGCACGGTCGCCGACGCGGCCCTGCTGCTGGACGCGGCCAGCGGCAACCACGCCGGGGATCCGCACCGGCCGCCGGCGCTCGCGGTGTCGGAGGCGGTCGGCCGCGATCCCGGCCGGCTGCGCATCGCGCTGTCGCTGAAGCCCCCGTTCACCGCCGTACCCGCCCGCCTGCGCCCCGAGGTGCGGACCCGCGTCCTCGAACTGGCGGAGAGACTGGCCGCGTTGGGGCACACCGTGGAGGAGGCCGACCCGCCTTACGGGCAGATCGGGCTGGCCTTCGTACCGCGGGCCACCGCAGGGATCGCCGACTACGTCCGCGAGGCCCCCGACCTGGCGCTGCTCGATCCGCGCACCCGGGGCGCGGCCCGGCTGGGCCGGCTGCTCGGCGGCGCCCCGCTGCGGGCCGCCCGGCGCGCGGAGGCGGTCCTGCACCGGCGGATCGGCGCCTTCTTCGACTCGTACGACGTGCTGCTCGCCCCGACGACGGCCGCTCCCCCGCCCGCGATCGGCGCCCTCTCGGGGCTCGGCGGGCTGGCCACCGACCGCGCCATGATCGCCGCCTGTCCGTACGCCTGGCCCTGGAACGTCCTCGGCTGGCCCGGCGTCAACGTGCCCGCCGGGTTCGTCGGTCAGGGCCTGCCCGTGGGCGCCCAGTTGCTCGGGCCCGCCGCCAGTGAGCCGCTGCTGGTCTCCGTCGCCGCCCAGCTGGAGTCGGAGCTGCGCTGGCACGAGCTGTGGCCGCCGGTGGCGGAGCCGGACGCCCGGGTGGCCTGACGGCCGGCGCGCGCGAGCGGTTCGGGCGGACGGGCCCGAACCGCCCGGAGGCGGAAGCGCGTTCCGCCCGTACCCTGTGACCATGGACGACGCGTCGATGGTCGGGCTCATGGGACGGGTGACGGGAACGATCGGGCCCGGTCTGGTCGGTGAGGTGATCGTCCGGGTGCGCGGCGGCGCCGAGCACTTCCTCGCGTACGCCGCCGACGGCACGGGCCGCCTGGAGCGGGGCACGGTGGTGATGGTGGTGGAGCACCTGCCGCCGAGGACGGTGTACGTCACCGCCGCCTACGACAGTTGAGCGTACGGCGCCCCAGGTGAGGGGCGTATGCATCAAGATTGCGACAAGGACGCGCCGATGTCTTCTCGGTGCGTCGCCGCGGGCGCACACTCCCTTCGTTCGGTGCCGAAAGGGCACCATGCAAAGGGGGCGAATGCCGATGGTCGTCGGCGTCGTTGCGGGAGCGGTCGTCGTTGCCGTTCTCGTGCTGATCGGGTTGTTCAAGATGATGTGGCGGGTCGCCGAGCCGAACGAGGCGCTCGTCATCTCCGGGTCCAAGCACCGCACCGAGGGACTCGAGGAGGGCATGGGATTCCGCATCGTCACCGGGCGCGGCACGCTGGTGCTGCCCGGTGTGCAGGCGGTGCGCAAGCTCTCCCTGGATCTGAACGAGACCGAGCTGCAGGTGGACTGCGTGACCCACCAGGGCATTCCGCTGAAGGTGCGGGGCGTGGTCATCTTCAAGGTGGGCGACGACTTCGTGTCGATCGCGAACGCGGCCCGCCGTTTCCTGGACCAGCAGAGGCTGATGTCGGAGCGGGTGCACAACGTCTTCGCAGGTCATCTGCGTTCCATCGTGGGTGGGTTGACCGTCGAGGACATGATCCGCGACCGGGAGAAGCTGACCGGCCAGACCCGGGCGGCGTGCGGTACGGAGATGGAGAAGCTCGGCCTGATCGTCGACTCGCTGCAGATCCACGAGATCGAGGACCCGACCGGGTACATCCAGAACCTGGCCATGCCGCACGCGGCGGCGGTGCAGCGGGACGCGCGCATCGCGCAGGCCGAGGCCAACCGGATGGCCACCGAGGCGGAGCAGCAGTCGTTCGCCCGGATGGCGGAGGCCACCCGGGACAGCGAGATCCTGCAGGCCGGCTACCAGGCCGAGCGGGACAAGGCGGGGGCGAAGGCCCGCCAGGCCGGTCCGCTCGCCGACGCGGCCGCCCGGCAGGAGGTCGTCGTCCAGGAGACCCGGGTCGCCGAACTCGAGGCGCACCGGCGCGAGCAGCAACTCCAGGCGGACGTCCGCAAGCCGGCCGACGCCCAGGCGTACGAGAAGCGGACGCTGGCCGAGGCCGAGCGCGACGCGCGGATCTCGGCGGCCCAGGCCAAGGCGAAGGAGACTGAACTCGCGGCGGCCGCCGAGGCCACCCGGGTCAAGACGGCCGCGGGTGCCGAGGCCGAGGCCACCAAGACCCGGGGCGCGGCCTCGGCCTCGGCGACCCGGGCCACCGGTGAGGCGGAGGCCGCCGCCTCTCAGGCCAGGGGTCTCGCCGAGGCGGAGGCGACCAAGGCGAAGGGCCTCGCGGAGGCGGAGGCCATCAAGGCGCGGGCCGCCGCCCTGGCGGAGAACCAGGAGGCCGTCGTCGCGCAGCAACTCGCCGAGAACTGGCCGGAGATCGTCCAGGCGGGCGCGTCCGCGTTCGGCAACGTGGACAACATGGTGCTGCTCAACGGTGCCGACGGCATGGCCGAGTTGTTCGCCAAGGCGCTCACCATGGGCGGCACCGGCCTCGGCCTCGCCCGCCAGCTGCTCTCGTCGATGAACCCCAACGGGCCCGGCACGCAGGGCACTTCACCGTCGCTCAACGGGGCGGTGCCGCCCGCGCCGCAGAAGGTGCCGGTGGAGCAGGAGGGTTAGCGGTCCCGCTCGGGGCCGTCGGCGGCCGGGGTCCCTCACCAGGGGCCCCGGCCGCCGCGTCGCCCCTGTCATCCCCTGAGCAGCGCGACGCCCAGGGCGAACAGGGCCACGACCTTCGCCAACTCCAGGGCCACGTACCAGAGGTGGCCGCGGGAGCGGGGCAGGTCCTCGCCCGCGAGCACCCGGTCGGACCTGCGGTTGAGGCGCGGCCGGACGACGGCGAGCTGGGCGGCGAGCAGTACGGCGGCGGCCGCGGTCAGCCCCACGGCCCCGGCGGTGGCGCCGCCCATGGCGACGGCGGCGATCACGACCACGGCCAGGGCGGTCTCGACCGCGTTCAGGGCCCGGAAGACGAGCCGGCCGATGCCCAGGCCGATGGGTATGGTCACGCCCGGCGCGCGGAACTTCAGTGGCGCCTCCAGGAAGGAGATCGCCAGCACCATTCCGAGCCAGACGAACACCACCGCACTCGCGGTGGCGGCCGACGCGGTGTTCATCGGGGGGTTGCCTCTCTCTGCTCTGCGGCGGTCGCCCTGCCCAGGTGGGCGAGGCAGGAGTCGGGTTCGGCGAAGGGTTCCAGGACGGTGGCGGTCAGCGGCGCGCCGAGCCCGGTCAACGCGCCCTGCATCAGGCCGAGATGGAGCGGGCACACCAACCGGCCGTACTCCTCGGCGAGTTCCAGGAAGGGACAGTGCCGCAACCGGATCCGGGCCGGCGGCCCGTCGGGTCCGGGCGCGCCCTCCGGTCGCGGGGCGAAGCCCATGTCGTCCAGCAGGCCGACGAGCCGGGCCGCCGAGCGCTCGGCGGTCGGCCGCTCGAAGGGCGGCAGCGGGTCCACCAGGAACCGGCCCCAGGCCCGGCCGGTCTCCACCGCCTCCGCGCGCGCCTCGGCGGGGTCGGCGGACGCCCAGCGGCTGAGCAGCATCCTCGCCAGCAGCGGATAGCCGCGCCCACCGCCGCGGTCCATGCCGGGCCGCGCGCTGTAGGCGGTACGGGGCCGGCCGGGCCCCGAGGGCGCCTGGGTGCCGCTCTCGACCAGTCCCTCGGCCACCAGCGCGTCCAGGTGGAAACGCACGGTGTTGGGGTGGACGCCCATCCGCTCGGCCACCGCCGCCACCCCGAGCGGTGCCGGGGCGGCCCGCAGCACGTCCAGCACCTCCTGGCGGCGCGGGCTCTGTCGTGCGGTCATGGCCGATCACCCACTTCCACCTGCGCGTATTTTTCACGAAACCTACCTGGAGTAATTGTAGGGTGGGTCGTGGAAGCCGAGACAGCGAGGGGTACGCATGACGCCGTCGTCCGAGACCGGTTCCGGCTGGAGCGCGGGGCCGGACCCGCGCGTCCTGTGCGACGCCCGTGCCCTGGCCGCCGATCCGCCGGTCCCGTCGGGAGTGCTGTGGAAGCTGGCCGAGGGCGGACGCCAGCTCGACGCCAACGTCGTCCGGCTCGCCCCGGGTGCCCGTGTCGACACGCACACCGAGCCGAACCTGGACGTGCTGGTCCTGGTCGTCTCCGGGAACGGTGTGCTCGGCAAGGGCGCCCGTGACGAACCCGAGCCGCTCGCCGAGGGCGCCCTGCTGTGGCTGCCGCACGGCTCCACGCGCAGCATCACCGCCGGCGCCTCGGGCCTCGCCTACCTGACCGTGCACCGCCGCCGGCCCGGCATGCAGATCCAGTCGCGCGGCGGCGCACCCGCGTGACGCGCCTGGCGCGCCTGGCCCAGGCGATCATGTACTCCACCGCGGCCCGGGCCGGGAACTCCCCCGCCGCGCGATCCCGTTCGCCGTGGCCCGCAGCCCGCCCGGCGCGGGCCCCACGGTCCCGACGTGCTCACGACAGGCCCTAGGGTGCTCTCCGTGAGCACGCCTACCGATGAGAACGTCCCGGGGCGCTTCGGCCCCCACGCCACCACCGAGGCCGACCCGCGCGGGGCCGGCCGGGTGCGTACCGAGTACTCTCCCGCCCACGACGGCGACCCCGACCCGGGCGAGATCGTGTGGACCTGGGTGCCGTTCGAGGAGAACGACGGCCGCGGCAAGGACCGGCCGGTGCTGGTGGTCGCCCGGGAGACGGCGGGCACCTTCCTCGCCGTCCAGTTGTCCAGCAAGCGGCACGACGGCGACCGTGAGTGGGTGGCGATCGGCGGCGGCCCCTGGGACCGCTCGGGCCGTGACTCGTGGGTGGACGTGGACCGCGTACTGAGGCTGCACGAGGACGGCATGCGCCGGGAGGCGTGCGCGCTGGACCGGATGCGCTTCAATCTCGTCCGGCAGCGGCTGCACGAGCGGTACGGCTGGACCTGACGACCCCTGGCCGGTGACCTCACGGTCCTGGCCGGTGACCCGACGGTGCCTCAATGGCGACCTGACGGTCCATGGCCGGTGAGCGGACGCGCGCGCTCCGGGAACGCTCGCGCGAAGGCCTCCCGGACGGTGGACCCCGGGGTGCGGTCCAGGATGCCGAACACCACGTGCTCGAACGTTCGCGCGAACCGCCCACCGGCTCCGAGCAGCGCCCGGAAGGCCTCGGCGACCTGTGCCGGGTCGTTCTGGAACACGCCGCAGCCCCAGGCGCCGAGCACCAGCCGCCGGTACCCCTGGGCGGCGGCGGTCTCCAGGACACGCTCGGCCCGCCGGGCGAGGGCGGCCGGCAGTTCACCGGCCCGCTCGGGGGCCGTACGCCGTACCACACCCGCGTTCGGAGCGGCCGCCGTGAGGAACCCCGCACGGCACGGCCGCTGAAGAAGCGCGCCGCGGTCGTCGCGGAACACCGGCACGGCCGGGGAGTGAATCACCCGATCGGTGTAGAACGGGTCGCGGTGGGCGCGGTGGTGGTCGTAGAACGCGCGGGCCTCGAGCAGGCAGGTGTACAACGCCGAGGCGCGGCACAGGGCCTCCTCCTGGGCCTGGGCGCCGTTCAGGTAGCCGCCGCCCGGATTGCGGGCCGAGGCGAAGTTCAGGACGGCGACCGGCGCGTCGGCCAGCCGGCGGGCGGCCTCCGTGCTGCTCTCACCCGTGACCTCGAAGACGGGCTCGGCGTCCGCGGCCACGGACACCGGTACCGGCCCGGGTCCGTACAGCCGGGTGCCCGCCCGGGCGGCCGCGACGGCGGCCGCCAGCGGCACCTCCCGGCCGTCGGGTGCGCGGTACGCCCCCGCCGCCACGATCCGTTCGGTCTCCGCTGCCACACCGCGCAGGCGCGCGCTCACGGCGCCACCCCCGTGGGCGCCGCGACCGCGGCCCGCGCGGTCTCCCCCGTCGTGCTCATGCACGCATCCTGGGTGATGCTGGGATGCGGTGCAACGGAGTTTCCCGGGCCCGGAACGGCCGGGGAGCGCGGAAGGAAACGGAGGTTACCGATCCGGAACGTCCCGATGGGCACCCTTGTGCGAATCGGCTCAAGGGTCTTGGGTGGACGGGTGCCTGTCCAGGCCCAGCGTGGGCCGGGCCGGTGGCATGGTGGAATCTCAGGAGGATCCCGACATGTCCGACTCGAAGAGCGATCGCGGTGACTGTACGGAGCACCGCGACGCCATCACCGAAGCCGAGGTGGAGGCCCTGGTCAGGGGCATCTGCTTCAAGACCGGGCCGCCCCGCACCCTCGGGGTCGAAGTGGAATGGCTCGTCCACGAGCTGCGGCAGCCGCAGCTCCCCGTCACACCCGAACGACTCGAAGCGGCCTACGCCACCCTGCGGAGCGTGCCGCTGCGCTCGCCCCTCACGATCGAGCCCGGCGGGCAGCTGGAGCTGAGTTCGCCGCCCGCCGCCTCCCTGATGGAGTGCGTGGACACCGTCTCCGCCGATCTGGAGACCGTGCGTGCCGTCCTCGCGAAGGACGGACTCGGGCTCCTCGGCGTCGGCCACGACCCCTGGCGCGCACCCCGCCGGTTCCTGCGCGAACCGCGCTACGACGCCATGGAGGCCTGTCTCGACCGCACCGGCACGGCCGGCCGGCACATGATGTGCGCATCGGCCTCCGTCCAGGTGTGCGTGGACGCCGGACACGAGGATCGGGGCGTCCTGGGTCTCGAACAGCGCTGGTGGCTGGCCCACCAGCTCGGCGCGGTCCTGGTGGCCGCGTTCGCCAACTCCCCGCTGGTCGGACGACGGCCCACCGGCTGGCGGTCCACCCGGCAGCTGCACTGGACGGAGATCGGCGCGGGCCGCGCGGGCGCTCCCCCGCCGGACGGGGAACCGAGGGGCGCCTGGGCACGGCACGTGCTGGACTCCCCGGTGATGTGCGTCCGCCGCGACAGTGGCCCGTGGGACGTTCCCGAGGGCCTCACCTTCCGCGAGTGGACCCGCTCGCGGACCCCCCGGCCGCCCACCCGGGCGGATCTCGACTACCACCTGACCACCCTGTTCCCGCCGGTGAGGCCGCGCGGCCACCTGGAGCTGCGCATGATCGACGCGCAGCCGGGCGACGACGGCTGGATCGTGCCGCTCGCGGTGACCGCGGCGCTGTTCGACGACCCCGAGGCCGCCGAGGCCGCGCACCAGGCGGTCAAACCGCTGGCCGAGCGGGCCATGAACCTGCCGGCCCCGCACAATCCGCTGTGGATCGACGCGGCCCGGCACGGGCTCACCGATCCCGAGCTGCGCGAGGCCGCCGTCGACTGCTTCTCGGCGGCGCTCCTGGCCCTGCCCCGGCTCGGCGCCGCGCCGGCGGTCGTCGACGCCGTCGCCGCGTACCTGGACCGCCATGTCGCGCGGGGCCGCTGCCCGGCCGACGACCTGCTGGACCGTCTGCGCGGCACCGACCGCCGCGCGGCCCACGGGAGGAAGGACATCCGCACATGACCGCCCCCGAGACCGAGGCCACGGCCACCGAGGCGGACACCGAGGCGCTGCGCGAGCGCGCGGTCGCCTCGCTCACCGCCGCCCGCGCACGCACCACACTGCTGACCGACTGCGTCGAGGACCCGGACCTCACCACCCAGCACTCCCCGCTGATGTCGCCTCTGGTGTGGGACCTCGCCCACATCGGCAACCAGGAGGAGCTGTGGCTGCTGCGGGCGGTCGGCGGCCGGGAGGCGCTGCGGCCCGAGATCGACGGCCTGTACGACGCCTTCGAGCACTCGCGCGCCGAACGCCCCTCACTGCCGCTGCTGCCGCCCGCCGAGGCCCGGGGCTACGCGTCCGACGTGCGCGGCCGCGCCCTCGATCTGCTGGAGGCCGCGGACTTCCACGGCAGCCGGCTGACCGAGGCGGGCTTCGCCTTCGGCATGATCGCGCAGCACGAACAGCAGCACGACGAGACGATGCTGATCACCCATCAGCTCCGCACGGGCCCACGGGTCCTGACCGCGCCCGATCCCGGACCGGCCCCGCTGTTCACCGGTCCGGCCGAAGTCCTGGTGCCCGGTGGCCCGTTCACCATGGGCACCTCCGCCGAGCCCTGGGCGCTGGACAACGAACGCCCGGCGCACCCGGTGGACGTGGCGCCCTTCTGGATCGACACGACCCCGGTGACGAACGCGGCGTACCAGGCGTTCATCGACGACGGCGGCTACGGCACCGAGCGCTGGTGGACCCCGGAGGGCTGGGCGCACATCCGGCGGCACGGCCTCACCGCCCCGCTGTTCTGGCGCCGGGACGGCGGCCAGTGGCTGCGGCGGCACTTCGGCGTCACCGAGGCGGTGCCGGCCGACGAGCCGGTCCTGCACGTGTGCTGGTACGAGGCCGAGGCCTACGCCCGCTGGGCCGGACGCCGGCTGCCGACCGAGGCGGAGTGGGAGAAGGCCGCCCGCTTCGACCCGGCCACCGGCCGCTCCCGGCGCTACCCGTGGGGCGACGCCGACCCGGCCGCCGAGCACGCCAACCTGGGCCAGCGTCATCTCCGGCCCGCCCCCGCCGGCAGTTACCCGGACGGCGAGTCCCCGCTCGGTGTCCGGCAGTTGATCGGTGACGTGTGGGAGTGGACGTCGAGCGACTTCCTGCCGTACCCGGGTTTCACGGCGTTCCCCTACAAGGAGTACTCGGAGGTGTTCTTCGGCGCCGAGTACAAGGTGCTGCGCGGCGGTTCGTTCGCCGTGGACCCGGTGGCCTGCCGGGGCACGTTCCGCAACTGGGACTACCCGATCCGGCGGCAGATCTTCTCCGGGTTCCGCACCGCCCGCTCGGAGGCCGTCTGATGTGCCGTCACCTGGCCTACCTCGGGCCGCAACAGCCGCTCGGACGAATCCTGGTGGAGCCTCCGCACAGCCTGTACCGGCAGTCGTGGGAGCCCCGCCGGCAGCGGTACGGAACGGTCAACGCCGACGGTTTCGGGGTGGGCTGGTACGCCCCGGACGATCCCGCGCCGGCCCGCTACCGGCGGGCCGGGCCGATCTGGGCGGACCTGTCCTTCGCCGACCTGGCCCGGGTGGTGCGCGCCGGCGCGGTGCTCGCCGCCGTGCGCGACGCCACCCTCGCGGGCGCGGACGCCGAGGCGGCGGCCGCGCCCTTCGCCGCCGGACGCTGGCTGTTCAGCCACAACGGCGCGATCGCCGGCTGGCCGGACTCGGCGGCACCCCTGGTGTCCGAACTGCCCCCGGTCGAGCTGCTGTCGCTGCAGGCACGCACCGACTCGGCGTTCGTCTGGGCGCTGGTCCTGCACCGGCTGCGCACCGGCGACGACCCCGCCGAGGCCCTCGGTGACACCGTACGCCGGTTCGCCGCGGCGGCCCCCGCGTCCCGCCTCAATCTGCTGCTCACCGACGGCGAGACCATCGCCGCCACCGCCTGGGGCGACAGCCTCTGGTACCGCACGGAGCCCGGCCTGGGCACGGTCGTCGCCTCGGAACCGTACGACGACGACCCGCTCTGGCAGGAGGTCCCCGACCGCACCGTGCTCACCGCGAGCCGCGCCGGAGTACTCCTCGCCCCACTCGAGGATCCGGCGTCCTCCCCCGCTCTCAGCTCCGTTCGAGCGGGAGAACCCCCATCCCCGAAGGAGCCCTGCCGTTGAGTCCCCTGCACGTCACCCGCACACTCCCCGAGGACGCGACGGACGCCGCGCTGCGCGCCGACGTCCGGAACGGCCTCACCGTCACCCCCAAGACGCTGCCGCCGAAGTGGTTCTACGACGCCCTGGGCAGCGAGCTGTTCGAGCGGATCACTGATCTGCCCGAGTACTACCCCACGCGTGCCGAGCGCGAGATCCTCGTCGCCCGCAGCGGTGAGATCGCCGCCGCGAGCCGCGCCCGCACCCTGATCGAACTGGGCTCCGGCTCCTCGGAGAAGACCCGTCACCTCATCGACGCGCTCACCTCGCTGGCGGCGTACGTCCCGGTCGACGTCAGCGAGAGCGCCCTCACCCAGGCCGGGCAGGCGCTCATCGAGGAGCGGCCCGGACTCGACGTGCACGCGCTGATCGCCGACTTCACCGCCCCGCTGGAACTGCCCGAGACACCCGGGCCCCGGCTCGTGGCCTTCCTCGGGGGCACGATCGGCAACCTGCTGCCCGCCGAGAGGGCGAAGTTCCTCGCCCTCGTGCGCTCCCTGCTCGCCCCGGGCGACGGCCTGCTGCTCGGCACGGACCTGGTCAAGGACGAGCGGGTGCTGGTCCGGGCGTACGACGACGCGGCCGGGGTGACGGCCGCGTTCAACAAGAACGTCCTGGCGGTCGTCAACCGTGAACTGGGCGCGGACTTCGAGCCGGACGCCTTCGACCACGTGGCCGTGTGGGACCCGGACCAGGAGTGGATCGAGATGCGGCTGCGCTCGCGCACCGCGCAGACCGTCAAGGTGCCCGCGCTGGACCTGGCCGTGGACTTCGCGGCGGGCGAGGAGATGCGCACCGAGGTGTCGGCGAAGTTCCGCCGGGACGGCATCGCCGCCGAACTGGCGGCCACCGGCCTGGAACTGACCCACTGGTGGACGGATGCCGAGGACCGGTTCGCGCTGTCGCTGAGCGTGGTGCGCTGAGTCAGCCCAGGTTGGTGGCCAGGGCCTCGGTGATCCTTCGGTCGGCCCGGCGGGCCTCGCTCGCCGGGTCGGCCCCGCCGAGCACCCGGGTCATGTACCCCTTGATCGGGTTGTCGGCCTCGACCGCGGCCCACTGAGGGGTGTTGGGGGTCGCCCGGCCGTGCGCGGCGCCCGCCGCCATGGCGGCGACCCCCTCCTCGCCGGCCACCGCGTCCGCCAGGGTGGTCTTGTTGGGCACGTAGTTCATGGTGCGGGCGAGTTCGGTGTCCCACTTGGCGCCGGTGAGCGCCCCGACGACGGCGGTGGCGGCGAACTGGTCGCCGGTGTTGCGCGGTACGACGAGGTCGGAGCCGCCGGTGAAGACGACACCGGGCCGGGCGGCGGTCCTGCCGGGCACCGGGAAGAAGCCGAGCTTGCCCTTCAGGCCGGGGTTCTCCCGCACGATCGACTGGGCGAGCCCCGGCACCCCGATGATCTGGGCGACCTTGCCGCCCGCGAACACCCCGGCCTGGGGCGGGTGTTCCTCGTCGGAGTCCACCGGCCCCTCGCCGAGCGCCTGGAGCCGGCGGTAGAAGTCCATGCCGCGCAGCGCGGCGGGGGTGTTCAGGGTGCCCCGCCAGTCGTAGTCCTTCTTCTCGGCGAGTTCACCGCCCTCGTCCCAGATGAATCCGGAGAGGGTGTACCAGTCCTGCCCGGCCAGATAGATGCCCTGATTTCCGGCCGAGTTGAGCTTCCGGGTGTCGGCGAGCCACTCGTCGCGGGTCTTCGGCGGGGTGGTGACGCCGGCCCGCTCGAAGAGGTCCTTGCGGTAGACGACCACCCTGTTGGCCGCGTACCAGGGCACGCCGTACTGGTTGTTGCCGTCCTTGCCGGGTTCGGCGAGGCCTGGCAGCCAGCGCTCCTTGCCCCAGTCGCGCATCGACTCCAGGGTCAGGTCGGTCAGCCGGCCGTCCTCGACGTAGAGCGGAACCTGGGTGTTGCCCACCTCGATGACGTCGGGGCCGTCCTCCGCGTCGTCCTTGAGCGCCTCGCGGACCTTCTCCACGATGCCGGTCCACTCCTGGATGCGGATGTCGAGCCGCAGGTCGTCGTGGGTGCGTTCGAAGTCCTCGGTGAAGCGCCGCAGGAAGTCCTGGGAGGCGCTGTCCTTCATCAGCCACACGGTGACGGTCTGCCGGTCGTGCCCGGGCAGGACGCCGCAGGCGCTGACGAGGGAGCCGGTGACGCAGAGGAGGGCGAGCAGACGACGTCTCACGAGGGGTCCTGTTCTGTCTGGCCTGGGCGGTGCGGACAGGGAAAGGGGCCCGACATGGGGGGACGAACGCACGCGTTCGCACGGGTGTGCTGGATTTTGGTATGGACCAATGCACAGGTCAAGGGCTACCGGGAGTACGGAGGCGACGCCTCGCGCGCCGGGCGGGGATACGGCACGGTGGAGTACGGCGTGACACACCGGTCGCGCCGGACGTGAGGCACGCCGCCGCGCGGCTCCTCACGGCGGAGAGGAGCCCCCCGCATGTCGAACCACACCTACCGGGTCACCGAGATCGTCGGCACCTCGCACGAGGGCCTCGACCAGGCCATCCGCAACGCCATCGCGCGTGCCGACCAGACCCTGCGCAACCTCGACTGGTTCGAGGTGACCCAGGTCCGGGGCCAGATCGAGAACGGGCAGATCGAGCACTACCAGGTGGGCCTGAAGGTGGGCTTCCGCATCGAGGACGGCGCCGAGTAGCCGCCCGGGGCCCTCGGACACCCCCCTCACGGTCCCTCAGGTACGCCCCTCGCGCTCCTGGGCGTCCTCCAGCGCGGCGGACCGGTCGGCCCAGCGGGCCCGTACGACGGTGAATCCGGCGCGCTCGGCGTCGTCGCACACCAGCTCGTCGTCGTCGACGAGGACCCGCACCCGCCGCTCCCGGGCGAGCCGGCGCAGGATCTCCAGCTTGGTGAACCGGGCGGGCCTGCGGTCGGCGTTGCTCCGCATGTGCACGCGGCCCTCGGGCAACCCGTGGGCCGCGAGCCAGTCCAGGGTGTCGCGCCGGCACCGCTCGGGCCGCCCGGTGAGGTACACGATCTCGCACTCACGGGCTGTCTCCAGCGCGAGCGTCACGCCCTCGGCGAGCGGCGGGTCCGCGGGCGCGGCGGCGAAGAAGGCGTCCCAGGCGCGCGGGCGGTTCTCCAGGAAGTGCTGGCGGTGGGCGGTGTCGGCCAGGGTGTTGTCGAGGTCGAACACGGCGACCGGACGCGCGCTGCTGTCTGTCACCCGGTCACCTTAGCCACCCCGGCGTCAACTGGGCCGGGCCGAGGGCCGCATGCTTCTCCCATGCCTTCCGTGCCCCGCCTCTTTGCCCGTCCCTGCACCGTCGTCGTCTGCCGGGGCTGCTGCTGCGGCAATCCGGCCAAGCAGCCCGGCACCGATCCGGGCGGTCAGCTCGACCGGTTGCGGGCGGCCGCCGCCGAGGGCGGCTTCGAGGTGCGCACGAGCGACTGCCTCGGTCCGTGCGACCAGGCGAACGTCCTGGTCGTGGGGCCGTCGGCGGAGGGCCGGCGGGGCGGCGGCAGGCCGGTGTGGATCGGCTTCGCCCTGGACGACGACTGCACGGCGGAGATCGCCGAGTGGGCGCGGGCGGGCGGCCCCGGTGCGGCCGAGCCGCCGCTCGCACTGGAGTTGCAGATGATCCGCGCCCCACGGGGGGCGCGGACCCGGTCGGGGCGGTGAGGGCCGGACCGGGAATCCTGGCGCCCCGGCGGTGTTGAACCCTGCGTGAGTGCAGTGATCGCCCGGACCAGGTTCTCCGTCCTCGACCGCTCCCGTACCCGCGCGGGGCGTCCGCCCGCCGAGGCGCTGCGGGACACCGTCGCGCTGGCGCGGGAGGCGGAGGCGCTCGGCTACCACCGTTTCTGGGTGTCGGAGCACCATGGCGTGCCCGGGGTCGCGGGCTCCGCGCCGACCGTGCTCGCCGCCGCGGTGGCCGCCGCGACGCGCACCGTCCGGGTCGGCACCGGCGGGGTGATGCTGCCCAATCACCAGCCCCTCGTCGTCGCCGAGCAGTTCGGCGTGCTGGAGGCGCTGTTCCCGGGCCGGATCGACATGGGGCTCGGCCGTTCCGTCGGCTTCACGGACGGGGTGCGCCGGGCGCTCGGCCGGGACAAGGACGCCGCCGGGGACTTCGCGGCCCAGCTCGGCGAACTGCTCGGCTGGTTCGCCGGCACCTCCCCCACCGGGGTCCACGCCCGCCCGGCCGAGGGCCTGAGGGTCCCGCCGTTCGTACTGGCCATGGGCGAGGGTGCGCGGATCGCGGCCCGCGCCGGGCTGCCGATGGTCATCGGGGACCTGCGGCGCCGCGAGCGGATGATGCGCGGCATCGACGAGTACCGCTCGCTGTTCCGCCCCTCGCCCTGGGCGTCCGCGCCCTACGTCGTGATCTCCGGGACCGTCGCGGTCGCCGGGACCGCCGAGGACGCGCGGCGGCTGCTGGTCCCGGAGGCCTGGGCCACGGCGTACGCGCGGACCCACGGCACCTTTCCGCCGCTGGTCCCGGCCGGGGAGATCGAAGCGCGCGCGATGCCCGCGAAGGAGCGGGACCTCTACGAGTCCGCGCTCGCCGGCCAGCTGGCCGGCACCGCCGACCAGGTCGCCGACGAGCTGGAGACGGTGCTGAAGGAGACGGGCGCCGCCGAGGTCCTCGTCACCACCAGCACGTACGACCGTGCCGCGCTGCTGGACTCCTACCGGCGCCTCGCCGCCCTGTTCGCGCCCGGTCGCTGAGGGCTCAGTCCGCCACTCCGGCCGGCCGCTCCGCGCGGACCACCACCGAGCCGTCGGACGCGTCCACCACCGCCCGGTCGCCCGCGGTCAGCCCGCCGGAGAGCAGCAGGTCGGCGAGGCGGTCGTCCACCTCGCGCTGGATGGTGCGGCGCAGCGGGCGGGCCCCGAAGTCCGGCTGGTACCCGAGGTTCGCCAGCAGCTCCGCGGCCGTGTCGGTGACCTCCATGGTGACGTCCTGGGCGTGCAGGCGGCGCCGGGTGTGCTCCAGCAGCAGGTCCACGACCTGGCGCAGCTCGGTGCGCTCCAGGCCGCGGAAGACGATGATCTCGTCGATGCGGTTGAGGAACTCGGGCCGGAAGTGCTGCTGGAGCACCGGCATGACCGCCTCGCGGACCTTGGCGTAGTCCTCGGTGCCGGCGGCCAGGATGCGGTCGGCGCCGATGTTCGACGTCATGATGACCACGGTGTTCTTGAAGTCGACGGTGCGGCCCTGGGAGTCGGTGAGCCGGCCGTCGTCCAGGAGCTGCAGCAGGGTGTTGAAGACGTCGGGGTGCGCCTTCTCCACCTCGTCCAGCAGCAGCACGGCGTACGGCTGCCTGCGCACGGCCTCGGTGAGCTGGCCGGCCTCCTCGTGTCCGACGTACCCGGGTGGGGCGCCGACCAGCCGGGAGACGGTGTGCCGCTCCTGGAACTCGCTCATGTCGAGGCGGATCACGCGGCTCTCGTCGCCGAACAGGGCGGCGGCGAGGGCGCGGGCCAGCTCGGTCTTGCCGACACCGGTCGGGCCGAGGAAGAGGAAACTGCCGACGGGCCGGTTCGGGTCGCTCATGCCGGCCCGGGCCCGCCGTACCGCGCGGGCGACGGCGGTGATCGCCTCGTCCTGGCCGACGACCCGCTCGTGCAGGTGCTCCTCCAGCTTCCTCAGCCGCTCCCGCTCCTCCGCCGTGAGCTGGGCGACCGGGATGCCGGTGGTGCGCGAGACGACCTGGGCGATGTCCTCGGCGGTGACCTTCGGGGCCTGCTCCTCCGCCTTGTTCGCGCCGGCCAGCTCGGCCTCGGTCTCCTTGATCCGGTCGCGCAGGTCCCTGGCCCGCTCGTACTCCTCGTCGGCGACCGCCTGGTCCTTCTCCCGGTTGAGGGCCGCGAGCCGGTCCTCGGTCTCCCTGGTGTCCGCGAGCGGGGTCCTGGCGCGCAGCCGGACCCGGGCGGCGGCCTGGTCCATCAGGTCGATGGCCTTGTCGGGCAGGAAGCGGGAGGTGATGTACCGGTCGGACAGCTCGGCCGCGGCGACGACCGCCTCGTCGGTGATGCGCACCTGGTGGTGGGCCTCGTAGCGGTCGCGCAGTCCGCGCAAAATCTCGATGGTGTCGTCGACGCCGGGCTCGCCGACCAGGACGGGGGCGAAACGGCGTTCCAGCGCGGCGTCCTTCTCGATGTGCCTGCGGTACTCGTCCACGGTGGTCGCGCCGATCAGGTGCAACTCCCCGCGCGCCAGAGCCGGTTTCAGCATGTTGCCGGCGTCCAAGGCACCCTCGCCTCCGCCGCCGGCTCCGACGATGGTGTGCAACTCGTCCAGGAACAGGACCAGTTCGTGGCTGTGCCGGCTGACCTCGTCGAGGAGCTTCTTCAGCCGTTCCTCGAACTCGCCCCGGTACTTGGTGCCGGCCACCATGCCGGCCAGGTCCAGCGAGACCAGCCGCTTGCCGGCGAGGGTCTTCGGCACGTCGCCGGAGACGATGCGCTGTGCGATGCCCTCGACCACCGCGGTCTTGCCGACGCCGGGGTCGCCGATCAGGACCGGGTTGTTCTTGCTGCGCCGGGAGAGCACCTCGATGGTCTGCTCGACCTCCTCGTCCCGTCCGATCACCGGGTCGAGGCGGCCGCCGCGGGCGTCCTCGGTGAGGTCGCGGCCGTACTCGTCGACGGTGGGCGTGCTGCTCGGCTCCTTGCGCTCGGCCGCGCTCTCGGCGGGCACCGGGGCCGGCTCCCAGCCGCCCTCGCCGAGGACCTGTCCGGCCGCCGACTCCGGGTTGGCGGCGAGGGCGCGCAGCAGGTGCTCGGGGCCGATGTAGGAGGCGCCCTCGGCGCGCGAGATGCGGTAGGCGTCGAGCAGGGCACGTTTGGCGGCCGGGGTGAGTGTGGCGGGCTCGCTCTTCGCGCTCGCGGCGGGGGCGGCGAGCCGTTCGCGGATGCGGTCGGGGTCGGCGCCGGCGGCGGTGAGCAGCCGCCGGGTGGAGTCGTGCTCGGTGGCGGCGGCCAGCAGGTGGCGGGCGTCGAGTTCGTCGCCGCCCTCGGCGGCGGCGATGTCCCTGGCCCCGGCCACCAGGTCCCGCGCCCGCTCGGACAGCAGGCTGCCGATGTCGACGCGCTGGGACCGGCGGGCGGACGCGGCCGGGCCGCCGGTCCCGCCGAAGAAGCGGGACATCAGCTCGTCGAACTCCTCGAACGGACTGCGTCCGAAACCGAAACCGGGGGTGCTCATGGGCGGCCCTTTCTGCGACGGGCAGACATTTGCCCCAAAATCGCATATATGCTGCACGTATGCACGGTATGGAGTGAGGACGCCCCGAGATGCGTTACCGGGCGGGTCCGGTAAGGCTTGGGGAGGAAGCCTCGACGACAAGGAGCGCTGACATGTCCTTCATGGACAAGATCAAAGGGATGCTCAAGGGCCACGAGGACATGGCCAACAAGGGCGTCGACAAGGGCGGCGACTACATCGACCAGCGGACCGGGAACAAGTACCAGTCCCAGGTCGACACCGCCCAGGACAAGATGCGGGACGAGTTCGGCAAGCCCCAGGACCGGCCCCCGCAGACCTGACGAACGGGGCGGACTACCATCGCCCCGATGCACAGCACCCATGATCCCCGCGTCCGCGTCCGCGGTGCCCGCGAGCACAACCTCAAGGGTGTCGACGTGGACATCCCCCGGGATGTGCTGGCCGTGTTCACCGGCGTGTCCGGCTCGGGCAAGTCGTCCCTGGCGTTCGGCACCGTCTATGCCGAGGCGCAGCGGCGCTACTTCGAGTCGGTCGCGCCGTACGCGCGGCGATTGATCCACCAGGTCGGGGCACCCCGGGTCGCCGAGATCACGGGGCTGCCGCCGGCGGTCTCGCTGCAGCAGCGCCGCTCCGCCCCCACCTCGCGCTCCTCAGTGGGCACGGTCACCAATCTCTCCAACTCGCTGCGCATGCTGTTCTCGCGCGCCGGTGCGTACCCGCCCGGTGCCGAGCGGCTCGATTCCGACGCCTTCTCGCCCAACACGGCGGCGGGCGCCTGCCCGGAGTGCCACGGCCTCGGCCGGGTGCACCGCACCACCGAGGAGCTGCTGGTCCCCGACCCCTCGCTGTCCATCCGCGAGGGCGCGATCGCCGCCTGGCCGGGCGCCTGGCAGGGCAAGAACCTGCGCGACATCCTCGGCGCCCTCGGGTACGACGTCGAGCGGCCCTGGCGCGAGCTGCCCGCCGGGGACCGGGAGTGGATCCTCTTCACCGACGAGCAGCCGGTCGTCACCGTCCATCCGGTGCGGGACGCCGACCGGATCCAGCGGCCGTACCAGGGCACGTACACCAGTGCCCGCCGGTACGTCATGAAGACGTTCTCCGACACCAGGTCCGCGACCCTGCGGGCCAAGGCGGAGCGATTCCTGACCAGCGCCCCATGTCCGGCGTGCGGGGGCAGCAGGCTGCGGCCCGAGGCGCTGGCGGTGACCTTCGCCGGCCGGACCATCGCCGAACTGGCGGCACTGCCGCTGACCGGCCTGGCCGGACTGCCGCACGACGGCACCGAGACCGCCCGCGTGCTCACCGAGGACCTGAACTCACGGATCGCGCCGGTCGTCGAACTGGGCCTCGGCTACCTCAGCCTGGACCGGGCCACGCCCACCCTCTCGGCGGGCGAGCTGCAGCGGCTCCGGCTGGCCACCCAGCTGAGGTCCGGGCTGTTCGGGGTGGTGTACGTGCTGGACGAGCCCTCGGCCGGGCTGCACCCGGCGGACACCGAGGCGCTCATCACGGTGCTGGAGCGGCTCAAGGCGGCCGGGAACTCGGTGTTCGTGGTGGAGCACCATCTGGAGGTGGTGCGGGGCGCCGACTGGGTGGTGGACGTGGGCCCCGGCGCGGGCGAGCACGGCGGCCGGGTGCTGTACAGCGGCCCGGTGGCGGGCCTCGCCCCGGTGGCGGACTCGGCGACGGCCCGCTACCTGTTCGCCGGGCCGCCCGGTCCGGCGCGGGCGGTCCGCGAGCCGCGCGGCTGGCAGACGCTGGGCCCCGTGACCCGGCACAATCTGCGCGGCGTGACGGCCGCCTTCCCGCTCGGCGCGTTCACCGCCGTCACCGGTGTCTCCGGTTCGGGGAAGTCGACACTCGTCGGCGAGTTCACGGAGGAAGCGGACGCGGTCGGCAGGCTCGTCCGGGTGGACCAGAAGCCGATCGGGCGCACTCCGCGCTCCAACCTGGCCACCTACACGGGCCTGTTCGACGTCGTGCGCAAGGTGTTCGCCGCCACCGACGAGGCGCGGGCCCGCGGGTACGGGGTGGGCCGGTTCTCGTTCAACGTGGCCGGAGGGCGCTGCGAGACCTGCCAGGGCGAGGGGTTCGTCAGTGTCGAGCTGCTGTTCCTGCCGAGCACGTACGCCCCCTGCCCGGACTGCGCGGGTGCCCGCTACAACCCGGAGACACTGCAAGTGGCCTACCGGGGGCGGAACATCGCCGAGGTGCTGGACCTGACGGTGGAGAGCGCCGCGGAGTTCTTCGCGGACACCCCGGCCGTCGCCCGCAGCCTCGGCACGCTGCTCGACGTGGGCCTCGGCTATCTGCGCCTGGGCCAGCCCGCCACGGAGCTGTCCGGCGGGGAGGCCCAGCGGATCAAGCTGGCGAGCGAGCTGCAGCGCGGCCGCCGCGCCCACACCCTGTACCTGCTGGACGAGCCGACGACCGGGCTGCACCCGGCCGATGTCGAGGTGCTGATGGACCGGCTGCACCGGCTCGTCGACGCGGGTCACACGGTGGTCGTGGTCGAGCACGACATGACGGTCGTCGCGGCCGCCGACTGGGTGATCGACCTGGGGCCGGGCGGCGGCGACCGGGGCGGGCGCGTCGTGGCGGCCGGGACCCCGGCCGAGGTGGCCCGGACCGAGGGCAGCGCGACGGCCACCCATCTGGCCCGGGCGCTGCGCGGGGGCGACGGGCGCTGAGCAAGCGGGTCGCCGGACTTCAGGTGCCGAGCAGCCGGTCGCCGGACTTCAGGTGCTGAGCAGCCGGTTGAAGAAGGAGCGGTAGCGTCGCAGCGCCCCGCGCAGTTCCTCGGTGTCCACCTTTTCGCCCTGGCTCCACTGGCCTTCCAGACCCTTCTTGTGCTGGTCGAAGGTGGTGGCCAGGGTCCGCATGACGTCCGCGACCAGGGCGTCGGCGTCGTGCACGGCCTCCCGGGGGTCGTCCACGAACCTGCCCTGGATCGTCTGCCAGCGGTCGCGGAAGCCCTGCTCCTCACCGTCCGTCAGCAGTTGCGGGGTCTCGTCCTCGGAGGCACCGGGCGCGTGGGTGGGCTCGGCGGCGTGCGCATTGGCGTCACCACGGGGCTCAGCCGCTGCTTCGGTGGCCTCGGACCGGTCCGGGGCCTGGACGTCGGCGTCACCGGCGGGGCCGCCGGCCCCGCTCTCGCCGCCCGCGGTCCGCTCGGTGCCCTCACCTGGATAGATGGGGGCTCGCGAGGACGTCGCCCCCGCTTCGCTCGTCTCGCCTCCGGTGGGGGTCCCGGCCGGCTGCGCCAGGTCCCCGGTGGACAGGCCGCCCGTGGTGCGGCGCGTTTCCTCATTGCTGTGCACGGTGTTCCTCCATGCGGGTCGTGCGGGGCGTCAGGTCCGGGCGTGGGCCCGGCCGCCGCCGTCGGAGAGCAGCTCGTCGAACAGGGCGCGGTAGTGCACCATGGCACCCCTCAGTTGCTCGGTCGTCGCCTGCCGCTGTGCGCTGAGGGACTCCACCTCGTGGGCGGCGCGGTAGTGCTCCAGGGTGCGGCCGTGCTCCACCGAGAGGTCCCTCGTCTGCTGCTCGAAGTCCTCGGTCGGGTAGCCGCGTTCGCGCATCAGCGAGCTGACCAGCCGGTCCGCGTCGTGCACGGCGTCCTGCGGCCGGTCGACGAACTCCCGCTGGACGTCGCCCCATTCCCGTGAGTAGCGGTCACGGGAGACGGGTGGCAGCGGCCTGATCTCCAGGGCGTCGTGCCGCCGTTCGCGGTCCCTGAGCTCGCGTTCGGCGGCGCGCCGGTCACCGGATCCCTCGACGGTGCGTTCGTACTCTGGGCCGAAGCGCTCGCGGAGGTGCCGGCGGCGCATCCGGGAGACGGCCATGGCGATCAGGCCGATGACCACGAGCGCCACCACGATCGGGATGATGATCGCCAGCAGCGACCCCGTGGACATGGCCAGAAGCGTTCCCGTGTACATGGGCGCACGCTCCTCGGTGAGTAGTGATGTACTCGTTCCCGAGTGCCCCATAAAGCCTCATATACCCCTTTTGTTACATAGCACCGATCAGGCGACCAGCGCCGGGCGCGGCCGGTGGCCGGTGGAGGGCTGAAGTTCGGCGGACGGCTGAAGTTCGGTGGACGACTGGGGGTTCGGCGGACGACTGGGGTTCGGCGGCCCTGGCGAGCGTCCGCCGGTCGTGGTGGCGGCCGGCCGGGATGAGCGGGCGCACCTCCACCTCGGCCACCAGGCCATGGGCGGAGGCCACCCGCCACAGCGAGGCGAACAGGGTGTCCTCCCCGACGAACGCGGCCGCCGTGGCCGCCCCTCCCCCGGCGCCGCGATAGCTCAGGCGCACCGGCTGCACGGGCACCCGGGCGTCGAGCGCGGCCTGGAAGACGGCCCGGCGGAAGGGCCCCCGGGCGCGGCCGCACCAGGTGCTGCCCTCCGGGAACACCGCGACGGCGGCACCGGCCCGCAGTGCCGTGCCGATCCGCGCGACGGTCTCCGGCAGGGCGCGCAGCCGGTCCCGCTCGATGAACAGGGCCCCGCCCAGCGCGGCCAGCCGGCCCGCCACGGGCCACCGCCGTATCTCGGACTTGGCGAGCATCCGGGCCGGACGCACCGCCGCGAGCAGCGGGATGTCCAGCCAGGAGACGTGGTTGGCGACCAGGAGGACGCCTCCCTCGGCGGGCGCGGAGCCGGTGAGCCGGATCCGGACGCCCGCGGCCCGTACGACCGCCCGGCACCAGCGCCTGATCCAGCCGGCCGGGAGCCGGCCGCCGAGCGGGGACAGCGCGATCCCCGCGAGCACCAGGGCGGCGAGCACGGCGAGCCGCAGCACGGCCCGGGGCACGGCCACGGTGGACCCGGCCGGCTCCAGGCACGCGGCCGGGGTGCAGGGCGCGGTGGGCAGCCAGGCGCTCATCAGGCCGGCACGAGGGAGAGGAAGTGCCGCAGATAGCGCGGGTTGACCCGGCGCATCGACAGCAGCACGTACAGATCGGCGACCCCGAAGTCCGGGTCGTGCGCGGGCTCCCCGCACACCCAGGCGCCGAGCCGGAGGTAGCCGCGCAGCAGGGCGGGCGGTTCGCCGCGTCCGGCCGGCGCCGCGGCGGCCGGCACCCACGGCAGCAGCGGGCGTACCCGGTACTCGTCGGGCGCCAGGTGCTTGGCGCGCACCCGCTCCCAGGTGGCGGCGGCCTGGGTGCCGCCGTCGGCGAGCGGTACGGAGCAGCAGCCCGCCAGCCACTCGTGGCCCCGGTCGACCATGTAGCGGGCTATCCCGGCCCAGATCAGGCCGATGACCGTGCCGTCGCGGTGGTCGGGGTGAACGCAGGAGCGGCCGACCTCCACCAGCCCGGGCCGCAGGCCGTCGAGCGCGGTCAGGTCGAACTCGCCCTCGGAGTAGAGCCGTCCGGCGACCGCGGCCCGTTCCGGCGGCAGCAGCCGGTAGGTGCCGACGACCTGGCCGGTGACCGTGTCGTTGACGAGCAGGTGGTCGCAGTACGCGTCGAACGGGTCGACGTCGAGGCCCGCTTGCGGGGTGGTCAGCAGGGCGCCGAGCTCCCCGGCGAACACGTCGTGCCGCAGCCGCTGGGCGGCGCGGACGTCGTCCTCGTCGCGGGCGAGGGTGACGGTGTAGCGGGTGGGGGCCGCGGGCTGCGGAGGACGGTCGAGCGTGGTGACGCCGGTCATGGCTCACTCCCTGTCACGGGCCGGGGTCGGCAGCGGGGCAGTCCGGCGTTCCGGGCTGCCGCTCCTGTTCTTCCGATGCCGGTTGGCGTGTGTGTGACCGGTGGCGGGAGCGCGGGTGTGGGGTTGTTGAACGGCGCGGGAGAGCGACCGGCCGGGAAACCAGACGGGGCCGGGATGAGCACCATTCCCGGCCCCGCCCGTCCGCCCCTGTACGGCGAACGTCCTGCGGTCCGCGCTACCGCTTGGCCGCCTTGCGGGTGGCGCGCAGCCACTCCTTGTTCATGCCGGTGATGGACATCAGCGGAATGCCCTTCGGGCAGGCCGTCGCGCACTCACCGGTCAGCGTGCAGCCGCCGAAGCCCTCGGCGTCCATCTGCGCCACCATGTCCAGCACCCGGGTCTCCCGCTCGGGCGCGCCCTGCGGCAGGACGCCCAGGTGGTTGACCTTGGCGGAGGTGAACAGCATCGCCGCGCCGTTGGGGCACGCGGCCACACAGGCCCCGCAGCCGATGCACTCCGCGTGCTCGAAGGCGAGGTCGGCGTCCGGCTTGGGCACCGGCGTGGCGTGGGCCTCCGGCGCCGAGCCCGTCGGTGCCGTGATGTAGCCGCCGGCCTGGATGATCCGGTCGAACGCGGACCGGTCGACGACCAGGTCCTTGATCACCGGGAAGGCCGAGGCCCGCCAGGGTTCGATGTCGATCACGTCGCCGTCCTTGAAGGACCGCATGTGCAGCTGGCAGGTGGTGGTGCGCTCCGGGCCGTGCGCGTCGCCGTTGATGACGAGCGAGCACGCGCCGCAGATTCCCTCGCGGCAGTCGTGGTCGAAGGCGACCGGGTCCTCGCCCTTGAGGATGAGCTCCTCGTTGAGGGTGTCGAGCATCTCCAGGAAAGACATGTCCGAGGAGATGCCGTCCACCTCGTACGTGGACATCGCTCCGTCGGCGTCGGCGTTCTTCTGCCGCCAGACGCGCAGGGTGAGCTTCATGCGTAGCTCCGCTGGGTGGGGTGGACGTACTCGAAGACCAGGTCTTCCTTGTGCAGGACGGGAGCGGAGCCGGTGCCCGTGAACTCCCAGGCGGCCGCGTAGCCGAACTCGTCGTCCCTGCGCGCCGCTTCGCCGTCGGGGGTCTGCGACTCCTCTCGGAAGTGGCCGCCGCAGGACTCGGCGCGGTGCAGCGCGTCGAGGCACATCAGTTCGGCGAGCTCCAGGTAGTCGACGATCCGGTTGGCCTTCTCCAGCGACTGGTTGAACTCCTCACCGGTACCGGGCACCTTGATGCGCCGCCAGAACTCGTCGCGGATCTGTGGGATGCGCTCCAGGGCCTTGCGCAGCCCGGAGTCGGTGCGGGCCATGCCGCAGAACTCCCACATCAGTTCGCCGAGTTCACGGTGGAAGGAGTCGGGGGTGCGGTCGCCGCCGACGGCGAGGAGCAGATTGAGCCGGTCCTCCGTCTCGGCCAGCACCTCCTGAACCACCGGGTGTTCGCCGGTCACCGGGTCCTGGTGCGGGTTGCGCGCCAGGTAGTCGTTGATGGTGGCCGGGAGCACGAAGTAGCCGTCGGCAAGGCCCTGCATCAGCGCCGAGGCGCCGAGCCGGTTGGCGCCGTGGTCGGAGAAGTTGGCCTCGCCGACGGCGAACAGGCCGGGGACGGTGGTCTGCAGGTCGTAGTCGACCCAGAGGCCGCCCATCGTGTAGTGCACGGCCGGGTAGATGCGCATCGGCACCTCGTACGGATCCTCGTTGGTGATCCGCTGGTACATGTCGAAGAGGTTGCCGTACTTGGCCTCGACCGCCCCCCGGCCCATGCGCTTGATGGCGTCGGCGAAGTCGAGGTACACGCCCTGTCCGCCGGGGCCGACGCCGCGGCCCTCGTCGCAGACGTTCTTCGCGGCGCGGGAGGCGATGTCGCGCGGGACCAGGTTGCCGAAGGACGGGTAGATGCGCTCCAGGTAGTAGTCGCGCTCGTCCTCGGGGATCCTGTTCGCGGGACGGTCGTCGCCCTTGGCCTTCGGCACCCAGATCCGGCCGTCGTTGCGCAGCGACTCACTCATCAGCGTCAGCTTGGACTGGTGGTCGCCGGTGCGCGGGATGCAGGTGGGGTGGATCTGGGTGAAGCAGGGGTTGGCGAAGTGGGCGCCGCGCCGGTGGGCCCGCCAGATCGCGGTGGCGTTGGAGTTCATGGCGTTCGTCGACAGGTAGAAGACGTTGCCGTAGCCGCCGCTCGCCAGAACGACGGCGTCCGCGAAGTACGTGGAGATCCGCCCGGTGATCAGGTCCCGGGCGACGATGCCGCGGGCCCGCCCGTCGACGACGATCAGGTCGAGCATCTCGGTGCGCGGGTGCATCTCCACGTTCCCGGCCGCGATCTGCCGGGACAGCGCCTGGTAGGCGCCCAGCAGCAGTTGCTGGCCCGTCTGGCCGCGGGCGTAGAACGTCCGGGACACCTGCACGCCGCCGAAGGAGCGGGTGTCCAGCAGGCCGCCGTACTCGCGGGCGAACGGCACGCCCTGGGCCACGCACTGGTCGATGATCTCGACGGAGACCTGGGCGAGGCGGTGCACGTTGGACTCGCGGGCCCGGAAGTCGCCTCCCTTGACGGTGTCGTAGAACAGGCGGTGGACCGAGTCGCCGTCGTTGCGGTAGTTCTTCGCCGCGTTGATGCCGCCCTGCGCGGCGATGGAGTGGGCGCGGCGCGGAGAGTCCTGGTAGCAGAACTGGACGACGTGGTAGCCCTGTTCGGCGAGGGTGGCGCCCGCGGAGCCGCCGGCCAGACCGGTGCCCACGACGATGACCGTGTGCTTGCGCCGGTTGGCGGGGTTGACCAGCTTGGCCTCGAAGCGCCGCTTGTCCCAGCGCTCGTGGATCGGGCCGGCCGGCGCCTTGGTGTCGGCGGCCGGTTCGCCGGTCGTGTAGTCGGTGTACGAGGTCATGATCAGCTCACCACTCCGGTCATCACGCCCACGGGTACGGCGATGAAGCCGGCCGTGAGCAGCAGCGCGAGGACGTTCGCGAGGGTCTTCAGGGCGCGGTCGCGGGAGCGGCTGCCGACGCCGAGGGTCTGGGCCGCGCTCCAGAAGCCGTGCCGGATGTGCAGGCCGAGCGCGAGCATCGCGACGATGTAGACGACGTCGCCGTACCAGGTGGAGAAGGTGTCCACGACGTTCTGGTACGGGTGCCCCTGCTGGAAGCCGCCGGAGTGCACGGTGCCGGTGGTCAGGTCCAGCAGGTGCCAGACGATGAACAGGCCGAGGATGACGCCGCCCCAGCGCATCGTGCGGGTGGCGTAACTGGCCCGCGGCCTGCTGTGCACGTACTTCCTGGGCCGCGCCCTGATGTCCCGGCGGCTGAGCTGGTAGGCGGAGGTGGCGTGGGCGACCACGGCGACGACCAGGACGATCCGGACGAGCCAGAGGGTCCACTCGTAGTGCATGAAGGGTTCGCCGACGGTGCGCAGCCAGTGGGCGTAGTGGTTGAACTCGCCCGCCCCGAAGTAGATCTTCAGGTTCCCGATCATGTGCGTGACCAGGTAGAGCAGCATGATCAGCCCGCTGACGGCCATGACCGTCTTCTTGCCGACCGTGCTGTCCCACATCGTGCGCGCCATGGACGGCCGTCGGTCCGTCCGCGTTGCCAGAGCCATGTTCCGAAACGCTAGGGCCGAAGGGACCGATCGGTCCAAGACATGGTCCGGCTTGATTCCATAGGCAACAGCTATCCTGGAGCCATGCAGTTCCAGCAACTCCAGTACTTCGTGGCCGTCGCCGAGACCCGGCACTTCACCCGGGCCGCCGATCTGGTCCACGTCGCCCAGCCGTCGCTGTCCCAGCAGATCAAGGCACTGGAGCGGGAGCTGGGCGCGGACCTGTTCCTGCGCGCCCGGGGCAACATCACGCTGACCGACGCCGGCGAGGCGTTGCTGCCGCTGGCCCGGCGGATCCTCGCCGACGCGGACACGGCCCGGCACGAGGTGCAGGAGCTGGTGCAGCTGCGCCGGGGGCGGGTGCGGCTGGGCGCGACGCCGAGCCTGTGCACCGGACTGCTGCCGGACGTGCTGCGCGCCTTCCACGACCGGTACCCCGGGATTCAGCTGCTGATCGAGGAGGGCGGCTCGCACGACCTGGTGCGGCAGCTCGCTCGTGGCGCCCTGGACCTCGCCCTGGTCGTGCTGCCGCTGCCCACGCCGTCGCCCGCCCTGACCACGGTGGAGCTGTTGCGGGAGGACCTGGTGGTGGTGTCGTCGCCGGACGCGCGGGCGCCCGGCCGGGGCGGGCGGGTCGTCGACGTCGCCGGTCTGGAGGGCGAGCGGCTGGTGATGTTCCGGCACGGGTACGACCTGCGGGAGCTGACCGTCGCGGCGTGCCGCTCGGCCGGGTTCGAGCCGGACTTCGCCGTGGAGGGCGGCGAGATGGACGCGGTACTGGGTTTCGTGCGGGCCGGGCTGGGGGTGGCCGTGGTGCCCCGGATGGTCGCCACCCGGGCCGGACGGGGGCTGCGGGTCACCCCGCTGGCGCGGCCGGGACTGCACCGGACCATCGCGCTGGCCCACCGCAGCGACGTCGCCCCGCCCCGGGCGGCCCGGGAGCTCCAGCGGATGCTGCTGGAGCGGTGAGTCCGGGGGCCGCCGGTGGCAGGGTGCCGTTGATCAGGTGCCGGCGCTCGGTCGCCGGTGCCTCGGGTGCCGCCGCTCGGTAGCGGGTGCTCAGGCGCCGGAGTGCAGATAGGCCGCCCAGCGCGTCGGGGCGGCCGGGTAGGCGTCGCGGACGGTGAGCTGGGCCCGGTTGAGCGCCCGGGCCGAGGCCGCGGTGTCCGGCGGGGCGGTGCCGCCCGCGGTGAGGGCGGCGTAGAGCTCCCGGGACATCCCGGGGGTGTCCGGGGCGTGCCACAGGGTGCCGATGACCCCCCGGAATCCGGCCAGTTGGAAGGCCGCCGCCAGATGCATCGGCTCGTCCGGAAGCCGGGGGTGTGCCTGGGCCGTGCTGCACGCGGAGAGGATCGCCAGCGCGCCGTGCTCCAGGGGGGTGTCCTGGATCTGGCCGGCGGTCAGGGTCTCCCCGCGCCCGAGGTGCAGGCCGCCACCGCGCAGCAGGCCGAGGGAGATGTCGTTGTCCCCGTGGCAGGCGAAGTGGACCAGGGTGTGGTCGCGCAGCGCGGCCGTCACCGTGGCCAGGTCGGCCTCCTCGCCGATCAGCAGCCGCGCGCCGGGAAGCGCGGCGAGGACGGTGCGGGCCTCCCGTTCGGCCAGGGGCAGCGGTGGGCCGTGCCGGCTGTTCGGCACGGCGACGACGAGGGAGCTCGGGCCCAGTCCGTCGGCCGGTGGGCCGGGCGTGTCCCGCAGGGAGTGGGCCAGCGCCCCGAGGGTGGGGGCGTAGGAGGGGATCACCCGGTCGATGACGGTGAGCGGGGCGCCGGCCGCGGGGTTCCGGGCACGGCCCTCGACCTCGGCGGCCGAGCGCGGGTGACGGCCCGCCGCGTGAAGGGGAAGCCGCACCACCGGTCCCACCGGGCACCACCACAGCCGCGGCTTCGCCCGTCCCGGCCCGGCCGTGTCCAGCCGGGCCAGGACGGGCGAGGTCACCTCGTCCCACAACCAGCCCAGGACGTCGTGCAGTTCGGACTGCGCGGCCTCGCGGAGGTCGGGTCCGGCGGTCGGGTCCACCGCGTCCCGCAGGGCCGTGGTCAGCGCGGCGATGTGCTCGTATGCCGCCGCGTCGGTCAGGCCCGGCAGCGCGATGTGCTCGACGGGTTCCGCGGGGTCGGCCGGCACGAGCAGGGCTTCGCCCCGGGACTCGTGGGCCAGGACGAGCACGACGGTGGCTCCGGCGGTCGCGGCGCGCAGGGCGGTCAGTGGCCGTCGGCCCGTCAGCTCGGCGAATCGTGGGTCCGCGGCCAGGCCGTCGACGATGCGGTCCCGTTCGGCGGCGAGTCCGCGGGTCTGCGCCGCGTAACCGGGGCGCGGGTCCCAGCTGCGTGTCGAGTCCGTCGTGGTGCGGCCGAAGCGGTGCTGGGTGACCGCGTTGACCTCGATCCGCCCGACGTTCGCGAAGAAGTCCGCGTTGGCCAGGCGCCGGTCGATCTCCTCCAGGCGATCGGCGGCCTTCACGTCGATCGCGCGCAGTTCCGCCCGGTGCCGCCAGGACGTGATCGCCTGCCCGTACAGGATCGCGCGGCCGTTCTCCAGCAGTTCGACCGCGTGTCCGGGGCGGCCGGCCTCGATGGCCGCCACCGCGGCCTGCACGGCCAGTTCGGGTGCTCTGCGGGCGATGCTCTTGCGGACCGGACCGGCGTAGGCGCGCCGGGCCAGTCCGGGGACCTCGGCGAGAGCGGCCTCCAGTGCCCGCAGGGCGTGCTGGGGGTCGCCCAGGGCCCGGGCGAGACGGGCGCGCTGCTCCTGGGCCTCGAACAGCAGCATGGTCGACAGTTGCGCGTCCGCCGCGACCCCGTCCCAGGCGGCGAGTGCTTCGGCGCGCAGCTCAGCGTCCAGGTGCCCGTCCGCCTCGATCAGGTCGTACAGCGCCGTCGCGGCGCGGGCGAACAGGAGGAGGCGCTCGCTGTGGAACCGGTCGTCGGCCGGGGTACGGGCCGCCGCGTCCCGGGCCAGGCCGACCGCGTCCTCGAGGATCGCCCTCTCACCCGTCTCCCGGTGCAGCATGTGCCGCACCTGGCTGATGGAGCTGGTGAAGCGGGGCAGGTCGGGGTGGTCCGCGGGCAACCGGGCCAGGCCGTCGCGGTAGAGCCGCTCGGCCTCGGTCAGCCGGCCGACGGCACGCTCCCCGCGGCCCCGCCCGTGCATGTGGTGATCGGCCAGGTTCAGCAGCAGCTCGTGTTTGCGCGGGTGGTCCTCGGCCAGCGCGTCGGCGGCCTCGCGGGCGACGACGAGTGCCTCGTCGGCCAGCTCCGCGTCCTCCTCGTACTCGGCCAGTTCACGCAGCGCGCCCGCCAGGTTGGACATGCGGAACGGGCGGAAGGGCTCCGTCCGTGGGGTCAGGGACAGGGCCTGCCTGCGCATGTCCACCGACTCCGCCAGGAGGGTGCCGTCCGACAGCAGGTTCGCCACCCGGACCAGCAGCACCGCCAGCCGCTCCAGCAGGAGGGGGGTGTCCGGTTCGTCGGACAGGAGCACGGATCTGGCCCGCCGGGCGTGCGCCAGCGCCTCCTCGACGAGTCGCTCGTCGCTCTCGGAGGACGCTTCGATCGCCCGGTAGAGGGTGGACTCGGCCAGCACGGTCAGCGCCCGCCCGGCCAGCCGGTGCTCCGGCGGTATGGCGTCGGCCGCCCACACGGCCCACAGGTGCGCCCGGCCGGGCGAAGCCTCGTCGCCGCCGTCCAGCCAGACGTGCATCTCGGTCTGGGCTGCCAGCAGCAGGGCGCCGGGACGGTCCTGGTCATGGCCGGGCACCGCCGCGACCAGGGCGAGCGCCGCCGTTCGCCGCTCGGTCCACGGGGCGTCCGCGTCCTCGGCGGTGCTCCACCAGGCACGGTGGTGCCGCTCGGTGTCGGGTGCGTACGGCACCGGAGGCTCACCCAGCACGGCGGCGACCGCCTGCGCGCCGAGCCGGGGCACCGCCTTCGCCTCCAACTGTCCCAGCCACTCCCGGTGCTCCGGGCCCCGGCGGTCGTCCGGGTGCGTGGCCCGCACCAGGTCGCGGGCCGCCGTCAGCGCCTCGGTGAGGGTCTGCGGCGAGCCGGTGACCTCGTACCACCGGGTCAGCGTGGTCACCAGGTGGCGTGCGGGGTGCAGGGGCACGGGGGCGCAGCGGCCGGCCGCCTCGACGGCCCGGCGCAGGTCGTGCACGGCGCGCTCCAGCCCGGATGGGTCGGCTTCGAGGTCGAACCGTGTGATCGCGCAACGGGCTTTGATCGTCAGCCGGTTGGCCAGGTGCGGATCGTGCCGCGCCTGGTGCCGGGCCGTGGTCTCCACGGCGAGGCCGGCGGCCAGCTCGCCCTCCGCCGGCCAGGTGGGGTGGGCGCCGAGTTCGCCGACGAGCAGGAGCAGGTGGGCATGGTCGGTGAGCAGAGCGGCCCGCTCGCGCGCCGACGTGCCCTTCTCCTTGAGCCAGCGCCGCTGGAGGTCCAGTGCGGTGTCGAGGGCGGAGAAGTCGTGCTCCTCCTCGAACCTGGCCATGAGGAAGAGAAGTTGGTCGATGCGGGCCGGGCCGAGGGCGACCGGCTCCTCCTCGCCGCCCGGCGCCCTCCGGTCGCCGCCGGGCGCCCTCCGGTCGCCGCCGGGCGCCACCCGGTCGCCGCGCCGCGGCCACCGCCGGCCACGGCGCGCCGGAACCGGCTTCCGCATGCTCTCGCGCAGTGCGGCGGGCAGCGGGGGCAGACCCTCCGGCACGTGGTCCAGCGTGCCGGCCAGCAGGAGCGCGGCGCGGTACTCCATCAGGCCGCGCACGCCCGGCAGATGGAGATGGCGGAACCAGCGGAGCAGGGCGAGGCGGGCGGTGTCCGCCGCGTCCGCGCCGGGCGGCGGCGGTAGCTCGGCGGGGGGCAGGTGCGGCAGGTCCCGGCCGTCCCCGGTCCGCAGGTACCGCTCCAGATCGTCCATCACATCACCCCCGTACACCCGCCCAACGACTCGGCTCCCCCCGTGGTTCCCGTCCGTCCCGTGCCCACCACATCGGGTGACGGGTACGTTGAACCCCGCCGGCCACGGGAACGGCTGTGGCGCGAGGGAGTTCGAGGAGCCGTCGATGGACGAGATCGCGGAGCGGCTGGCGCGGCTGTGCGCACAGGCGGGGGACGACGGGCTGCGGGAGCGGGCCGAACGCTACGGGGTGGGCGACGCGCTGACCCGGCTGGGTGAGGCCGCCCGGTCCGGCAGCCGCGCTCCCACGGTCACGGCGGACCTGGACGCCCTGGACGACGCCTTCGCCCGGCACGGCATCGACGGGCTCACGGTGGGACCGCGCGGCCTGGATCCGCTGCGGGGCGGGCGTGCGCATCCCGTGGTCACCGTCTGGGGCTGCCCCGCCGAGGCCGCCTGCTCGCGTCTCGAACCGCAGGAGCGGCGGCGTGCGTCGCGGACCCCGCCGCCTTCCTGCGGACTGACCGGCATCCCGCTGGTCTCCCGGAAGATCCGGCTGTGATCACGATCCTCGCCGAGCTGGGCAAGCAGGTGGCGGGCCGCTGGGCGGCGCTGCTCGTCCTGCCGGGCGCCTTCTACGTGTCCACCGCGGCCGTCGCGGTGCTGCTCGGCCACGGGCACGCGCTCGACCCGGGGGTGCTGACCGCCTGGCTGGACTCGGTCGCCGCCGCTCCGGCCAGCGGCCGCTTCGGGACGGTGCTGATCGGCACCGCCGGGTTCACCGCCGCCTCGGCCGCCGCCGGACTGGCCGCCTCGGGTGCCGCCCAGCTCGTGGAGCGCGTGTGGTGGGCGTCCGGCGAGGAGCCCGTGCTGCGGGCGCTGGCCGCCTCGCGCGGACGGCGCTGGCAGCGGGCCGAGGAGCAGGTGACCGCCGCGCTGCGGGAGTTCACGGCGTCCGGCGGCACTCCGCGCACGGCGCAGGCGCTCCGGGCGGCGATCGTGCGCCGCGACGCGATCTGCCCCGAGCCCTCGTCCCGGCCGACCTGGATGGGGGATCGCCTGTACGCCGTGGACGAGCGGGTGCACGACACGTACCACCTGGATCTGACGGCCGCCTGGCCGCGGCTGTGGCTGCTGGTTCCGGACGCGGCGCGGGCCGAACTCGCCGAGGCCCGGTCCGGCGTCGGCGCGAGCGCGCGGCTCATGGGCTGGGGGCTGCTCTATCTGCCGCTCACCGTGGTGTGGTGGCCCGCCGCCGTGCTCGCCGCCGGCGTGCTGGTCGCCGCCCGCCACCGGGCCCGGCTCGCCGTCGGCGTGCAGGCCGACCTCGTGGAGGCGACGGTCGACCTCTACGGCCGCGAGCTGGTGGTGCAGTTGGGGATCGACTGCCCGGGCCGGCTCGGCCCGGAGGAGGGCGGTACGGCGACCACCCTGCTGCGCAAGGACCGCACGGACCTGTCGCGCCTCGACGGATGAGGCACCGGGTCGCCGGTGCGGCCGCCTCCCCTCGCGCCCGCCCGCTCCCGCCCGCTGACGACGCGATCCGGCCGGCGGGCACCGCACGTCATCCATCACGGCCGGCCGGTCGGGGCGCAGGGGCAGCCGGCGGCCACCGCACAGGACACCTCACGCCCGGCCGGCGATAGCCCGGAGCAGCGGGCCGGCATCCCCGGTCCTGACCGACCGGTGAGCTGCAGGGCAGCCGCCGAGCGGCACGGCTCACTGGCCGGATCGGACCGGGAGCCGCCTCCAGTCCGCCGTGAACGGGCCCGCGCCGGCGCCCTCACGCCCCGGCCGGTGACGGCGGTGGAAGGGCGTCCAGCCCGATGGCCGTGGACACGGTGACGTGTGGTGCTGAGGTCAGGCGTACCGAGAAGCCGCCCCGGGAGCCCAGGAGGCCGCGGCGGCCGGCCGGTTCCGGTGCCGGGTGGTGCGGGGTCGACCGCATCACGCGGTCGTGCCGGGTGCGGTCGCGCGCGGACATCAGCCTGCGGTCCACCGTCAGTGACGGGGGCGCGCTCAGCCGCGGCCAGTGGGCGTGGTGCACGAGGACCCGCACCCTCAGCCGTCCCTCGCCCAGCTCCCGGTCCGCCTCGGCCAGGTGTTCGCCCAGCGCGCCCAGCGCGTCCGCGACCTGGTCGGCCGTCGTCCGCAGATCCTCGGCGGGGTCGTACGGCTCGGGGAGGTCCCGTGGGGCGACCACGGCGCAGCGGATGCCGAGGTCGTCGTCGCGCAGCTCGCGTCCGGCGCCGAGATCCGTGCGGGCGCCCCCGTGCAGACTGAGCGTCAGTTCGGCACCGTAGCGGCTCGCGGTCATCGCCACCGGGAACAGTCCCGTGTAGCGCAGCAGCCGGGCGCAGCCGATGAGCACCTGGCCGACCGGCCACATCGCGGACGTGCCGAGGACCCGGACGACCTCATCGTGCCGGCCGAGCCGGCGCAGGACGTCGGCGTAGTCCCGCCGGACGGCCTGCGTCGTGCCGTCCTCGGGACCGAAGGTGTGCTCGCAGGCGTCCACGAACGCCGGGTACTCCTCGGCCGCCGCGGCCAGGTCGCCCTTCCTCACCAGCACGCTGAGGAAGTTGTTCGCGGCGTTCAGGGTCAGCGGGTGCGCCGACCCCAGCGAGGCGGCGCGCTCCGTGTGCACCTGTCGGAAGAGGTTCAGCGCCTCGTCCCAGCGGCGCAGGTCCCGCAGCACCAGGGCGAAATTGTTCAGGCAGGTGAGGGTGAACAGATGCGACGAGCCGAATCGCCGCGCGAACCCGTCCCAGGCCAGCGCGTACTGCTCCACCGCCTCGATCAGCTGCCCGGACTCGTGCAGGGCCCCCGCCAGACCGTGGCGGGCCGCCGTGGTCTCCAGTTCCCGCGGTCCCTGGCTCGCCTCCAACTGGGCTACTCGTACGCGCAGTTCATTCACCGAGCGATCCGTCATCCGGTCCTCCGTCCTCGGGTACGGTGAACGACGCGGTGGCGGGCGCGGACACGGCCCGCCCGTCGTAGTCGTACCCCGGCGGGGCGGCCGTCAGCCGGCCGCGTCCACGAGCGCCAGCTCGTGCAGCCGCTCCGGCGGACCCGGCCTGGCGTAGTACCAGCCCTGGGCCGTGTCGCAGCCCAGGATGCGCAGTTGCTCGGCCTGGGCGCCGGTCTCCACGCCCTCGACGGTGACCGCGAGGTCGAGGCTGTGGGCCAGGGAGACGATGCCCTCGACGATCTTCAGGTCGACCGGGTCGGCCGGGAACTGCTGCATGCCCCGGGTGAAGGAGCGGTCCAGTTTCAGGACGCTCACCGGGAGCCGGCGCAGGTTGGCGAGGTTGGAGTAGCCGGTGCCGAAGTCGTCCAGGGCGATGTCGACGCCCATCTCGGCGAGCCGGCGCAGCGGTTTGAGGAGGTCGTCGTCGGCGCCGATCAGCGCCGACTCGGTGACCTCCAGGCAGAGGGCGTCCGGCGTGACGCCCGCGCGTTCGAGGATGTCGACCGTGTCCTGGACCAGGCCGGGATGGCCGAGCTGGCACGGGGACAGGTTGACGTTGATGCGCAGCGGGCCCGCGGCGCCCTGGCCGGCCTGCCGTTCCCGCCATTCGCGGGCCTGCCGGATGGACTCCTCCAGGACCCAGCGGCCTAGCGGCACGATCAGGCCGGTGTGCTCGGCGAGCGGGATGAACCGGTCGGGGCCGAGCACGCCGTGCTGCGGGTGCAGCCAGCGGACCAGGGCCTCGGCGCCGCGGACGCTGCCGTCGCCGAGGTGGACGAGCGGCTGGTACTCGATGAAGAACTCGCCGCGCTCCAGGGCCGTCGGCAGGGCGGTGGTGAGGCCGTGGCGGGTGATGGCGCGGGCGTCCGCCTCCGGGTCGGCCAGTTCTGAGCGGTTGCCGCCCGCCGACTTGGCCCGGTACATGGTGATGTCCGCGCTGCGCAGCACCTCCGCCGCGGTGCGCTCGCCCGCCGGGCCCTCCACGATGCCGAGGCTGCCGCGCACCAGCAGATCCCGGCCGTCGATGCTGACGGGGGTGACCAGGGCGCTCATGATGCGCTCGGCGAGTTCGTCGACCTCGCTCTCGGTGTCGGTGCCGGTGGTCAGCGCCACGAACTCGTCGCCGCCGAGCCGGGCGACCATCTCGCCGGGCGCGGTGGCGCAGGACTGGAGCCGGTCGGCGACCTCCACCAGCAGCCGGTCGCCGGCCGCGTGGCCGAGGCTGTCGTTGATGGTCTTGAAGCCGTCCAGGTCGAGGTAGCACAGGCCGAAGCGCTGGCCCTCGCCCGCGCCGAGGGCCTTCTCCAGGCGTTCGAAGAACAGCGTGCGGTTGGGCAGGCCGGTGAGGGCGTCGTGCGTGGCCTCGTAGCGCAGCCGGAGATTGAGCAGGCGGCGCTCGGTGGTGTCCTCCATGAGCGCGAGCTGGTACTGCGGGTTTCCGTCGGCGTCCCGGAGCAGGGAGACCGTCAGGTTGGTCCACAGAGCCGTTCCGTCGGGGCGGTTGAAGGCCTTCTCGACGTGGTAGTGCTCACGCTCGCCGCGGACCAGTTCCTCGTAGAGCTTCCAGATCTGCGGCGCGTCCTCCGGGTGGGTCCACTCCAGCACCCGGCGGCCGCGCAGGCCCGGTTCGGGGAGGCCGAACATGCGCAGCAGCGCCTTGTTGACCTGCAGGATGTTGCCGTCCAGGTCGGCGATGCCGATACCTATGGCCGCGCCCTCGAACACGGCGCGGAACCGGGCCTCGCTCGCGTGCAGCGCCTGGGCCACCACGCCCTGGGCCCGCAGCGCGGCCTGGGCGATGGCCTCCTGTTCGGCGAGGGTGCGCTCGCGCAGCGCCTGCGCGTATCCGGCGGCCATCGCGTGCTGCAACCGCGAGGAGCGTGCACGCAGTTCGTCCCGCGGGCTGTCGTCGCCGCAGTAGAGCACCAGGTAGGCGTCTACGCAGTCCAGGGTGCGGGCGAGCGCCTCGGGGTCGGTGCAGTGCGCCCCGACCAGCGCGGAGCCGATGGCTTTCGCCTCCTCGGCGACGAAGCCGCGGGTGTGCAGCAGGTCGCGCAACCGGCCCGCGAGGGGCAGGAGCCGCTGCTCGAACTCCGCGCGGGTCAGTGAGGTGGAGGTGACCGGGAAGACCGCCCGGCTCCAGATCGTCGCGAACCGGCGCAGTCTGTCCTCCGGCCCGTCCGGCTCCGCGCTCACGCCTTGCGCCCCACGCCGGCGAACCCGGAGAAGGCATAGGGATCCTCGTCCTCCGGCGCCGACTCCGGCCGCCAGTGCGGCATCGGCACCAGCCCGGGTTCCACCATGTCGTACCCCTCGAAGAACCGCGCGATGTCGTCGTGCGAGCGCATGATCAGCGGGTTGCGAATGTCCCTGTACACGTCCACCGTGCCCTCGGCCCGCTCCGCCGTCAGGGGGATTCCCTCGTACGAGGCATGGGTGAGGATCAGCAGGCTGCCGGGCGCGAGTGCCTCGCGCAGCTCGGCCATCGCCCCGCAGGGGTCGTCCACGTCTTCCACGAAGTGAAGTATCGCAACGAGAAGCAGCGCCACTGGCCGATTCAGGTCGATGAGACGGCTCAGTTGGGGGCTCGCGAGGATTTCCCGGGGCTTGCGCAGGTCGGCGGCGATCACGTCCGTGCCCTCGTCGCCCTGGAGTACGGCCTGGCTGTGCGCCACCGCGACCGGGTCGTGGTCGACGTACATCACCCGGGCGTCCGGCGCCGCGGACCGGGCCACCTCGTGGACGTTGCCGAAGGTGGGGATGCCGGAGCCGATGTCCAGGAACTGGGTGATGCCCTCGCCCGCCGCGAAGCGCACCGCGCGGCGCATGAACGCCCGGTTGGCCTGCATGATCTTCGGCAGCCCCGGCATGAACTCCATGGCCCTGCGGGCCGCTTCCCGGTCGACCTCGAAGTTGTGCGATCCGCCCAGGTAGTAGTCGTAGATACGCGAAACGCTCGGCACCGAGATGTCGATGCTCCGGGGGGCCCAGGCGGGACGCTCCATGTATCTCTCCCAGGGGTGGCTGACGGGGAAGGCGATCCGGTGTTCGAGCAGAGGCTACTGATCGCCCGCCAACGGAGCGACCCGAACCGGAAATTGACCATCCGTTCCCGGTCACTGCCTGCGGCAAGTGCCCGTGCGACCCCGCTGTGTCACGACGCTCCGGCCGTTCCGGTGATTCGCACGGCACACGAACGGTCCGCCCCCTCCGTGCGGTGCGGAGGGGGCGGACCTTCGGTCACGCGCCGTGGGCGGGGCGATCGACCCTGGGGAGGTGATCCTTACTTGCCCGGCGCGCCGACCGGCTTGCCGTCGGGCGAGACGGCGTACCAAGTGCCGCCCACGCCCTGACCGTTGGTGTCTCCGGGGGCCTTGTCACCGGAGAAGGTGTAGATCGGCCAGCAGTTGACCGACATCTGCTTGACGCCGTCGGGCCGGGTGAAGGGCATGAGCCCCTTCTTCTTCACGCCCTCGGTGTCGTCGGCCTTCACCGGGCCGACGGCCGGCCACTTCTCCAGGCAGGCGCCGGTGCAGTTCGAGACGGACTTCGGCCAGGCCTGGTCCTTCAGGAAGCGGTAGACCGTCATGCCGTTCTTGTCCACGACGATGTCGCCCAGTTTGGGGTCCTTGTGCACGGACAGACCGGGCAGGTCGGACACCTTGGCCTTCTTGCCGTCGGGGGCGAGCGCGAACCACTTGCCGCCCACGCCCTGGCCGTTGACGTCACCGGAGTTGACGTCCTTGGCGTAGCGGTAGGCGGGCCAGCCGCCCACGGTCAGCTGCTTGCCGCCGTCGGCCCGGGTGACCTCGCCCAGCAGCGCCTTGTCGATCCCGGCGCCGGCGGTGGCGTCGTCCGCGGGCACCGGCGGCCACGTGGTGGCGCAGTCGCCGGAGCAGTTCGACTTGGGCGGGTTGGCGGTGTCCTTGTCGAACCGGTAGAGGGTGAGGCCGGAGCCGTCCGTCAGCACATTGCCCAGGTCGGGGTTGGCGGCCACGGTCAGCTTGCCCGCTGGGGTGGCCGGGCTCGGGGAGCTGGAGCTCTGGTTGCCGTCGGCGCCGTACCCGTTGCCGGCGCCCGTATCCGTACCGGCCGGGCTGCCGTAGTCGCCCGCCGCCGCCGTGGCCCCCACGTTCTGGGCCGCCGACGCGGGGGTCGTGGTGTTGTCCTGACCGCACGCCGTCGTCAGTGCCAGCACCGAAGCGGCCGTAGCCACCAGTGAGGCGGTCCGCCAGGAGGTCCTCATCGTCAACTCCCATAATTCGCCTGCATATTGCAGCGCCCTGCTGCGCCGCCGCACGGCCATGGGTACGCGGCGAAGGGGCGGGAGCGTTCAACCCGGGCGCGAAATTCTTTTCGCTTCCTGTGACGCGGCCCCGGAGAGAGGGAGCACAAAGCGGATCAAACAGGCCAGTTGATGTGTTTCACCCTGTCAAACCATTGATGGCGTTTTGTCATCCCTTCGGATCAATCCCCGGGCACCTCGGACTACGGCCCCGCTCCGCGCCTCATGATCTTCGTCGTGCAAGGACCCGAAGCGACCCGATGCGCGCCCGTCACACGGGTGTTGGCCCTGGTGGCACTGACCTGGACCCTGGTGGGCTGCCCGGCCGGGACCGCGTCGGCCGACGCCTGTGCGTACGCCTCGACAGGCCCGGACGGCACGGTGGCGGTGGCCGTGGCGGGAGGCGGCGGCCACTGGCCCACCGCCCCGCCGTGCCCGGAACCCACCCCGCCCCCGTGCCCACCGACCCCCACCCCGACGCCCACGCCCACCCCGACGCCCACCCCTACGCCGACCCCGACCCCGGCGCCGAAGCCGAGGCCGACCCCGGCGCCCAAACCCCCTCCGAAGCCACGGCCCCCCGCCCGGCTCGCCCCGGCAGCGCCCGTGCCCCGGCCCAGGCCCAGGCCCACTCCCCCGCCCGCCCCACCTCCGGCGCCGAAGCCCACCCCGTCCGCCAAGCCCGCCCCACGGCCCGCCGCGACCCCGGTGAGCTACCCGGCGTACCGCCCGCGGCCGGCCCACCACACAGCCCCCTCCCCCACCTCACCGGTCACCTACGTCCTGCTCATCACCGTGCCCGCGATCGTCGCCGTCGCGGCGCTGCGCCCGCGCTGACGCGCCGGCCGCTCACCTCTGGAGGCACCGTTGTCGGATTGGCTTGTTCTCGTCCTCGCCATGCTGGGGGCCTGTGCCGTCGTGGTCGTCATCACCCTCGTACGGCACAAGAGGGCTCCCGAGGACGAGGACCCCAATGAGACCCCGGACGTCATCGAGTACATGACCATGTGGATCGGCGTGGTGTACGCGATCGTCCTGGGCCTGGCCATCGCGGGCGTGTGGGAGGCGCGCAGCGCCGCCCAGGACCATGTGCAGGCCGAGGCCCAGGCGCTGCACGAGATCTCCGAGCGGGTCCGGGTGTATCCGCCCGACGTCCGCGGCCGGATCCGGGCCGACGTCGACGCGTACGCCCGATACGTGGTGACCACCGAGTGGAGGTCGATGACCGAGCGCGGCCAGGTCACCGAGCACGGCGGCGCGCTGCTGGCGCGGGTCCGCCACGACGTGACCGACTATCGGCCCGGGAACGACTTCGAGGCGCAGGCGTACCAGCCGGTGCTGGACCAGATGGCCGCCGCCGACCAGGCGCGCAACGCGCGCGCCGACTCGACCGGCCCGACCATGCCGTCCGTGGTGTGGTGGGGGCTGCTCAGCGGGGCGGTGATCACCATCGGCATGGTCTTCGCCCTGCAGATCCGGCGCACCGCACGTGAGTTGGTGCTGGCCGGACTGTTCTCCGCGACCATCGCCTTCATGCTCTTCCTCATCTGGGACTTCGACGCCCCCTACAGCCGGGGCATCGCGGCGACCGCCGAGCCGTTCCTCACCCTGATCCCGGGCGCCGGGAACTAGGGTCCTTCGTCTGGATCGGGCCGCCGCAGGACTTCGCCCCGGTCACGTAACGGGACCGGGGCGAGGTGAGGGCCGTCGAAGGGGGCCGGGCTCCGGCGGGGCGGGAGCCGGGGCCGGTCAGACGCGCTTGCCGGGCCGGCGGCGCAGCCAGAACGTGCCGCCCCCGAACACGGCCGCGGCCACCAGCCCGCCGCCGATGGCCATGTCGGTCGACGTGGCGCCGGTGGACCTGCTGCCGCCTAGGCCGCCCTGGACACCGCCGAGCACGGTGAAGGCCGCCGGGCGGGTCAGGGTGCGGCCGTTGCAGTTGACCGTGATCTCGTACCGCCCGGGCCGGGCGTCACGGTCGACGTGGGCGACACCGCGCGAGACGCTGTCGCGGACCGGCGTGAGCCGGATGGTGCCGAAGGCGCGCGAGGACGCTGTGCCACCGCGGCAGCCGTTCACGGTCACGGTGAGCCGGCCGCCGGCCGGGAGGACGTCGGGCGAGACGATGATGTCGCGGTGGTTGCCGAAGTCGCCGCCCTGGCCGAAGTCGTCACCGAAGTTCCCGTCGCCCCCGAAGTTGCCGTCTCCGAAGATGTCGCCGCGACCGTTGCCGAAGTTGTCGTTGCCCCGGCCGTTGTTGAAGTTGCCGTTGCCCCGGCCACCGCCGATGTTGCCGTTGATGTGACCGTTGAAGTTGCCGTTGATGTTGCCGTTGAAATTGGCGTTCCCGTTCCCGGGGAAGTTCCCGTTCCCCGGGAAGTTGCCGTTGCCGGGGAAGTTGCCGTTGCCGGGGAAGTTGCCGTTCCCCGGGAAAGTCCCGTTCCCGGGGAGGAGTCCGTTCCCTGGGAGGATTCCGTTGAAGTTTCCGTTGCCGGTTCCGGGGATCACCACCGCCCCGGTGTTCCCGGTCCCGGTGGTGTCCGACGGGCCGCCCCCGTTGCCCATGCCGTCCGCGACGGCCACGGGGGCGGTTGCAAGCCCCAGTACGGCGACCGCAGCGCACGCGGCCCCCAGGGCACGTTGGTTTCGCATGTGATCCTCCGCGGGAGGCACCCCGGGTCCGGTTCCCGGGCGATCGGCGAGAAAGCACCTCCCGACAAGACCCTCAGGCGCCCGGAACACGCCCGCACATCGAGAATGGTCCGTTCTGGTGAGCGGACACGCCGACGGACAACCACACAATCGGATATTCGTGCAGGTCACGGCCCATCAGAAAAATCCTTTCCTCTGCAACTCGGATGGCGCACCGACGAGGTGACGGGCCACCCGTTCGCCCGTCGCCCCGTCGCCCGCCCCTCGCGCGGGACTTAGCGTTTTCCCATGCGCGAAGACGTGGTGACCGCCGCGTCGAGAGGGGATGGCGAATGTCTGCGTCCGAGCTGGCCGAGCTGGCCGAAGAGGAGGAGCGGCGGCGCAAGCGTGCCCCCTGGGGCGTGATAGCGCTTGTTCTGCTGACTGGTCTGGCGCTCATCCGCAATGGCTCGGGTGAGTTCGACGTCGGACCGCCGCAGCCCGCGTCGGCGGCGGCCGCGGACAGCCGTGCCACGCCGGAGACGGACCCGGCCGCGGCGGCGGCCGCCATCACCCCGCTGGCGTTCTCCCCGGTCGAGCAGGTCCGGATCCCGGCGATCCACGTCGACGCGCCCGTCCAGCCCGTCGGCCTGGACACCCAGGGCTGGGTCGGCGCTCCGCCGCCGGAGGACCCCAACCTGGCGGGCTGGTTCACCGGTGCCGTGTCCCCCGGGGAGAAGGGCACCGCGGTGATCGTCGGGCACGTCGACAACCAGCGGGGCCCCGCCGTGTTCTTCGGGCTCGGGGCCCTGAAGAAGGGCAACCGGATCGAGGTCCGGCGCCAGGACGGGAAGACCCCCGTGTTCGAGATCTACGGCGTGGAGGTCTTCGCGAAGAGCAGCTTCCCCGGCAACCGGGTGTACGGCTCGAAGGGCACCCCGGAGCTGCGGGTGATCACCTGCGGCGGCGGTTTCACCAAGCAGCACGGCTACGACGGCAACGTCGTCGTCTTCGCCCGCCTGGTCGCGGTCGAGTGAGCCGCCGCCGGGCGGGCGGACGCCCCCTCAGGTGACGCGCCGGGGCGGCACGGTGAGGTGGTAGCCGGAGTCGAGCAGATGGGGCAGGTACTCCCGGATCGCCTTGACGCTCTGCGAACGGTCGCCCCCGGCGTCGTGGGAGAGCACCACGACTCCGGGGGCGGCGCCGCCCTCCACCCGGTCGATGATGGTGCCGGTGCCGGGCGTCATCCAGTCGGTCGTGTCGACCGTCCAGGCCATCGGCTCCATGCCCAGATCGGAGCCGATCTGGAAGGCGGCGCGGTTCCAGGCGCCGTAGGGCGCGCGGAACCACTGGGGGCGCTCGCCGTAGCTGTCCTCGATGACGTCGCTGGTCCGCTCCATCTCGGAGCGGATCTCCTTGCGGTTGAGGCTGGTCAGCAGGGGATGCGTCCAGGTGTGGTTGCCGACGACGTGCCCCTCGTCGGCCATCCGGGCCAGCAGTTCCCGGTTGTCCACGACGCACTCCCCGCAGACGAAGAACATCGCCCGTACGTCGTACTTGGCGAGGGTGTCCAGGATGTGCGGGGTGTAGGCAGGGTTGGGGCCGTCGTCGAACGTCAGCATCATCTGCCGGCCGCGTCCGGAGATGCGCAGGATGGGCTCGTGCCGGACCTTGGGCTTGCGGGGCGCGGCGCGCGGCGGGCCGTATCCGGTGAGCGGCTGGAGCCGGAAGGCCGAGGACTTGAGCTGCTGGCGGGCCTGGGGACCGGCGACGGGTGCGGCGGTGCGGGCCGGCTCCTCGCCGCCGGCCAGGACGATTCCCGCGGTGCCCGCGGCGCCCAGCGCGGCGGTCCCGGCGAGCAGCATGCGGCGCCGTGTGAACAACTGATCCTTCTGCATGACTCATCAGTCGCCCGGCACCCCTCCGGCGCACCCCAACGACACCGGTGCGGCGGCGGTAATACACCCGTACGGCGCAACGCCGGACGCCCGGCGAACGATCTTCAGGAGGGCCGCCGGCCGTGGCGCACCAGCGGGAAGGGCAGGGTCTCTCGGATGGTGAGGCCCGTGAGGAACATGACGAGCCGGTCGACGCCGATGCCGAGGCCTCCGGTGGGCGGCATCGCGTACTCGAGGGCGTCGAGGAAGTCCTCGTCGAGTTCCATCGCCTCGGGGTCTCCCCCAGCGGCCAGCAGGGACTGTGCGGTGAGCCGGCGGCGCTGTTCGACGGGGTCGGTCAGCTCGGAGTAGGCGGTGCCCAGTTCGGTGCCGAAGGCGACCAGGTCCCAGCGTTCGGCGAGCCGGGGGTCGGTGCGGTGCTGCCGGGTGAGCGGGGAGACGTCGGTCGGGAAGTCCTTGTAGAAGGTGGGCAGCAGGGTGCGTTCCTCGACGAGCCGCTCGTACATCTCCAGGACGACGTCGCCGGGCCCGTCGTCGGCGGTGTACGGCACTCCGGCGCGGTCGCACAGCCGGTGCAGCCGCAGGAGTTCGGTGCCGGGACCGATCTCCTCGTCCAGCGCCTCGGAGAGCGCGCCGTACACCGTCCTGACCGGCCAGTCCCCGGAGATGTCGTACTCCCGGCCGCCCTTGTGCGCGACCGGGGCGCCGAAGGCGGCGGTCGCTGCACCCTGGACCAGTTCCCGGGTCAGGTCGAGCATCACGTCGTAGTCGGCGTGCGCCTGATAGGCCTCCAGCATCGTGAACTCGGGGTTGTGCTTGTAGGAGACGCCCTCGTTGCGGAAGGTGCGGCCCAGTTCGAACACCTTTTCCAGGCCGCCTACGCACAGCCGCTTCAGGTACAGCTCGGGGGCGATGCGCAAGTACAGGTCGAGGTCGTAGGCGTTGATGTGGGTGGTGAAGGGGCGGGCGATCGCGCCGCCGTGGATCTGCTGGAGCATCGGCGTCTCGACCTCTAGGTAGCCGCGGTCCAGCAGGCCCTGGCGCAGCGCCTGTACGGCTGCCGAGCGGGCGCGGACCACTCGCCGGGCGTCGGGGCTCGTGAGCAGGTCGAGGTGCCGGCGGCGGACCCTGGCCTCGGGGTCGGTGAGGCCGTGGCGCTTGTCGGGCAGCGGGTGCAGGCACTTTCCGGTGAGCTGCCAGGAGCGGACGAAGACGGTGGGCTCGCCCTTGTCGCTGCGTCCCGCGCGACCGGTGGCGGTGATGTGGTCGCCGATGTCGGTGTCGGCCCGGAAGCGGTCCAGGGCGGGCCCGCAGTGGTCCCGGGCGAGGGCGAGTTGGTGGTCCCCGGACCAGTCGCGCAGTACCGCGAAGACGATGCCGCCGAAGTCGCGGACCAGCATGACGCGGCCGGCGACCGTGACGTCCTGCCCCTGCGGGACGTCGGCGAGGGCGTGCGTGGGCAGGAGCGTGCCGACCGGGTACGGGTCGGTGCCGGTGGCGCGCAGCCGGTCGAGGGTGCGGTGCCGGACGCGGACCTGGTCGGGCAGGCCCGCGTCCGGGGCGACGGCTCCGGCCTGGTCCCCTCCGTCGAGGCCGAGCGCCGTCGAGGACGGCGGCCCCTCGGTAGTGGCGGGCCGCCGCCCTGTCTTCGGGTGCCCCTTTCGGCGGAGTTTGCGCAAGGACGGTACGGAGACGAATCCTTCGGCGATGCCGGAGGCGAGGCCGATGCGGGCGAGGGAGGCGGCGTCGCCGTAGCAGATGAAGCGCGGATACCACTGCGGGTGGTACTTGGCGTTGGAGCGGTACAGGGCCTCCAGTTGCCACCACCGGGAGAAGAACAGCAGCAGCCGGCGCCAGAGCCGCAGGACCGGTCCGGCGCCGATGCGGGCGCCCTCCTCGAAGGCGGACCGGAAGGCGGCGAAGTTGAGCGAGATCCGGTGCACCCCCAGCTTGGGGGCGGCCGCGCAGAGTTCGGTGACCATGAACTCCATCACGCCGTTGGGCGCGGCGCGGTCACGGCGCATCAGGTCCAGGGAGACGCCGTCGCGGCCCCAGGGCACGAAGGAGAGCAGCGCGAGGAGCCGGCCGTCGTCGCCGAGGGCCTCCACCAGCAGGCAGTCGCCGTCCGCGGCGTCGCCGAGCCGGTCCAGGGCCATGGAGAAGCCGCGCTCGGTCTCGGTGTCCCGCCAGGCGTCGGCCTTCGCGACGATCTCCCCCGTCTCCCGGTCGGTGAGCTGGGCGTGGCGGCGGACCCGGCAGGTGGCGCCGGTGCGGCGGACGCGGTGCACGGCCTGCCGGGTGACGCGCATGTCCCGGCCGTTCAGGTCGAACCCGGGTACGTGGAGGATCGCCTCGTCGCCGAGCTGGAGGGCACCGAGTCCGGCGCGGGCGTAGGCGCGGGCGCCGTCCTCGGAGGCTCCCATCACGGCGGGCGCCCAGGCGTGCCGGCGGGCCACGTCCAGCCAGGCGGCGATGGCGTGCGGCCACGCCTCGGGGTCGCCGACCGGGTCGCCGCTGGCGAGGCACACGCCCACCTCGACGCGGTAGGTGACGGCGGCCTTGCCGCTGGTGGAGAAGACGACGGCCTTGTCGCGGCGGGTGGCGAAGTAGCCGAGCGAGTCCCGCTCACCGTAGGCCCTCAGCAGCGCCCGGATACGGTCCTCCTCGTCGCCGTGCAGGGCCGCCTCCAGACGCTGCGAACGGAACAGGGCGGCCGCCGCGTTCAGCAGGGCGAGCGCGCCGAGCAGACCGAGCACGAAGGTGACCCGGCGCGGCGGTCGGCCGTCGTAGGCGCTGTTGGAGACCAGCCCGCCGCACACCCGGTCCGCCGCCCAGGCCAGGTGCTGGCCCTGCGGCAGGGTGCCGGGGAACAGCGAGACCAGGCCCCAGCCGAGCAGGATCGCCACCGCGAGGCCGCCCAGCAGCACGCCCAGGGCCCGCCACACGGCACCGCGCCGGGAGGCGGCGCAGAACTCCCCCCGGGCCGCCACCAGCACGAGCAGCAGCAGGGCGCACAGCACCAGGGACGGCAGCGACTGGCGGTACAGGCCGAGGGCGAGACCGACGGCGTCGCTGACGACCAGCAGGCCCAGATAGACGACGACCAGCCACCAGGCGACCTTCTTGCGGGCGGCGGTGGCGCCGGCCAGCAGGAACAGGAAGACCGCGTAGGCGAGGTTGGCGCTGATCGGGACCAGGAGCAGGTCGAGGGCCCGGACGACCGGGCGCAGGACGCGGCGCAGCGGAGCGACGAACGCGAGCAGGGCGCACAGCAGGCCGAGCGCGGCGAAGAAGGCCGCGAAGGCTGCGGGCACCCGTCCGAGGTGCCCGTCGGCGGACGGGTGCCCCGGCTCACCGGCAGCCCTCCGTGCGGCCGGCCCGGCGGTGGCAGTCATGGTTCCGACTGTAAGAAGGCCCCGGTCGGGCCGCCCGTCGAGCGAACGGCGCCGCACAGCCGCGTGACCGGTGGCGGCGCGGGACGCTGGGCGCATGGGCCGTGGCATGGACCGATCACGCGGAACCGCCGGCCGCATGACCGCGTGAACCGCCGGCCGCACGGACCAGCCCAGGAGAACGGACCGCCGGACGCTCGGGCCACGGGCACGCCGACTGCCGGGGGGCAGGAGCCACAGCGGCCGCCGGCCATACGATCCGCCGTCCGCTCGGCCCCGTGGACCGGTGGCGGAGCGGCCGTGCCAACCAGCGGCCGCTCGGGGACCAGGAGTACGGGCCGCCGGGCGTTCGGGCTACGGGCGTGCCGACTGCCGGAGGGCGCACGGGATGCTGCCGACAGGTGACCCGTGGGTCGTGCGGCGGCGTGGGCCGGCCGTGCGAAGCGCCGGCCGCTCGTCCTCGTGGACCCGTGGCCGCACGGCGGTGCGAACCGGTGGCCGCTCGGGAAGCGGCCGCAGGACGCGTGCGGGGTGGCGCCCACCGGGCCCGTGAACCCGTGCTTCGGACGGAGGGGGTGCTTCCGATAGCCTCGGGCCGTGACGGAACAGCACGAACAGCACGCGCACCAGTTCGAGCGGGGTACCGACGGGCCGAAGGTCATCGTGGTCGGGGTGGACGGCTCCGACTCCTCGCTGCGCGCCGCCGCGTACGCGGGCGGTCTGGCCCGCCGGCAGCACGCGCTGCTGGCCGTCGTGTACGTGCAGCCGGTGCTCGCGGCCGGGGCCGCGCTCGGGGCGCCGGTCGCGGAGACGACCGACGAGATCGCCGAGGACCTGGCCACCTACATCCGGGAGGCGGCCGAGCGGGTCCGGGGGATATTCGACATCCGGTGGGAGTTCCACACCTTCCGCGGCGACCCCTACAACGGCCTGGTGAAGGCGGCCGACGAACTCAAGGCCGACGCGGTGGTGGTGGGCGCCTCGGAGCAGGCCGGGCACCGCATCATCGGCTCGGTGGCGGTGCGGCTGGTGAAGGCGGGGCGCTGGCCGGTGACGGTCGTTCCGTAGCGGGTTCCCTCAGCAGCAGCGGGGTCGCGAGGAGCAGCACGCCCGCCAGGGCGATGGCCGTACGGGGGCCGGTGAACGTCGCCAGCAGGCCCCAGAGGGCGGTCAGGGCGGCCGTCGTGGCCTTGCCGGTGATCGACCAGGCGGACAGGGTACGGGCGACCCGGTCGTTCGGCGTGCACTCCAGGCGCCGGGTGGCGTACACGGGGCTGTAGACGCTCGAGCAGGTGATCACGCCGAGCTCCAGGGCCATCACCAGCAGCAGCCCGGGCAGCCCGGGCCCGACGAACGCCAGCCCCAGCGGCCAGACGGCGCGCAGGATGCTCGCGGTGCGCAGGACCCGCCACTGCCCGTACCGGGTGACGAGCGGCCGGGCCAGCCGGGAGCCGAGGAGGCCGCCCAGGCAGGGCACGGCGAAGGCGAGACCGTACTGCCAGGGGGAAAAGCCGAGCGGGCCGAGCATGAGCACGGCCAGTGGCGGCGCGGCGACCATGATCAGGGCGTTGGCCGCGAGGTTGTTGAAGAACAGCGGCCGCAGATCCGGGCTGGACAGGATGTGCCGCCAGCCCTCGAGCAGGTCGCCGGCCCGCAGGCGTTCCGTCTTCCGGCGCTCGGGGCGTGGCTCGCCGGCGCCGACGGCCCGGATGCCGAGCGCCGACAGCAGGAAGCTGACCGCGTTCGCCACGACCGTGGTGACCGGGCCGAACAGGCCGATCGCGGCGCCGCCGAGGGGTGGCCCGAGGACGAGGGCGGTCCAGTTGGCGGACTCGAAGCGGGCGTTCGCGCCGAGCAGCCGGTCGGCCGGAAGGAGCGTCTTCAGGAAGGCGCCGGAGGCCGCGTTGAAGGTGATGTCGGCGGCCGCCACGACGACGGACACGAGCAGCATCTGGCCGAACCCGAGGCCGCCGAGCGCGTAGGCGGCGGGGATGGTGAGCAGCGCGGCGAACCTGATCAGGTCCATGCCGATCATCACCGGCCGCTTCAGCCGGAAATCGACCCATGGTCCGAGCGGCACCGCCGCCACGGCACCCACGGCAGGACCGGTCGCGGCGAGCAGCGCCACCTCGGCGGGCCCGGCGTGCAGCGCGAGGACCGCGATCACCGAGAACGCGTCGAAGGCCAGATAGGTGCCCAGCGCACTCACCGCGTAGGCGGCCCACAGCCACCCGAACCGCCGCCCCATGCAGAACCTCCCGTTGATCCCCGCCATCAAAGCGAATGGAGGCCCCGCGAATCAAAACCCGGCCCGGGCCGGGGCCGGACCGCCCGTGCGTGGCGTCTTCCGTAAGGGGCGCCGCTGAGCCATCATGATCCGCCGTCAGCCGTTTGCCGTCGGCGAAGAGGTGGAACGTATGGCCAAGCTCCGGATGGGCGAAGGAATTCTCCGCCGCAAACCCATCGAGCACATCGAGGAGACCGAGGTCGGCGAGGGCGGCGGGCTCGAGCGGTCGCTCGGCCTGTGGCAGCTCACCGCGATCGGGGTGGGCGGCATCATCGGCGCCGGCATCTTCACGCTGGCCGGAACGGTGGCCAACGAGACGGCCGGGCCCGCGGTGCTGGTGTCGTTCCTCATCGCCGGTGTCGCGAGCGCCTGCGCCGCCCTGTCGTACGCGGAGTTCGCGGGGATGATCCCGAAGGCGGGCTCGGCGTACACCTACGGGTACGCGGTGCTCGGCGAGTTCGCGGGCTGGTTCATCGGCTGGGACCTGCTGCTGGAGTACACGGCCATCGTGGCGGTGGTCGCCATCGGCATCTCCGGCTACTTCAGCTTCCTGGTCGAGGAGATGGGCGCCGACCTGCCCGCCTGGATGCTGGGCGCGCCCGGGACCGGCCACGGGCACCGGGTGGACCTCTTCGCGGCCGTGCTGTGCCTGCTGATCGCCTGGCTGCTCACCCAGGGCATCCGCAGCGCGGCCCGGTTCGAGACGTTCGTGGTCACGCTGAAGGTGCTGGTGGTGCTGCTGGTGATCGGGGTGGGCGTGTTCCACATCACCACGGCGAACTACCACCCGTTCTTCCCGTTCGGCATCAGCGGGGCCTTCACCGGCGCGGCGACCGTGTTCTTCGCGGTGTTCGGCTACGACGCCATGTCGACCGCCGCCGAGGAGTCCAAGGACGCGCAGCGGCACATGCCGAAGGCGATCATCTACTCGCTGGCGATCTCGATGGTGCTGTACGTCGCCGCCTGCCTGGTGCTGACCGGCATGCAGAACTACACGGACATCGACCCGGAGAGCGGCTTCTCCACGGCGTTCAAGTCGGTCGGGCTGAGCGGGCTGGCCGACGTGATCGCGGTGGGAGCGATCATCGGCATCCTCACCGTGATGTTCACGTTCATGCTGGGCGTGACCCGCGTGTGGTTCTCGATGTCCCGGGACGGGCTGCTGCCCCGGTGGTTCGCCAAGACCCACCCGACCCGGCACGTGCCGACCCGGGTGACCTGGATCGTCGGAGCGGCGTCGGCGCTCATCGCCGGGTTCATCCCGATCGGTGAGGCGGCCGAGCTGACCAACATCGGCATCCTGCTGGCGTTCGTGGTGGTGTGCACGGCGGTGATCGTGCTGCGCTACCGGCAGCCGGACCTGCCGCGCGGCTTCCGCACGCCGTGGATGCCGTTCCTGCCGGCGCTCGGAGTCGTCTTCTCCATCTGGCTGATCACGTTCCTGCAGTGGCAGACCTGGGTGCGGTTCGCGGTGTGGTTCCTGATCGGCTGCGTGATCTACTTCGGCTACTCCTACCGGCGCTCGGTGCTGGCCGAGCGCCGGCCGGCCGACTGATCAGTCCGCCATGACCAGCCCGTCCCCGGCGGCTCCGCGGCTGAGGACCACGTCCCGGATGCGGTCGCGCACCCCTTCCAGCTCGGCACCGCCGGCGATGGCCCGGTTGAGGTCGACCACCCGCCCGGCGTCGACGTCGTACAGCTGCGGGACGAACTCGGCCTTGATGACCCGCCAGCGGTCGCCGGGGGCGGCGGGCGGGGCGAAGGTGAAACGGCCGGTGGTGGACTCGTTGCCGCGCGAGTCCCGGACGCCTCTGTCGTTGAACATCTCGCCGGCGATCTGGTCGCCCAGGCCGTAGACCACCCAGGTGCCGTTGACCTTCTGGTACGCCTGCGGGACGTGCGCGCGGGTGCCGAGAAGCAGGTCGATGTCCGGGCGGCCGTTGGTCGTCGCGGCCGTCAGGGCCCTGGCCAGGCCGAGCTGGGTCCGGTCGGGCGCGTCCTGCCACTCGGTGCCCCAGTGCACGGAGACGACGACCAGGTCGGCGCCCGCCAGCCGGGCGGCGCGGGCGTCGGAGACGATCCGGTCGGCGTCGAGCGGGTTGACGGCCCAGGGCTGCCCGGGCGGGAGCGGCCGGCCGTTGGTGCCGTAGGTGTACGACAGGTGCGCGATCCTGGCCAGGCCCGCCCGGTACAGGGTGACCGAGCGGGACTCGGCCTCGGTGCGGGCGGTCCCGGTGTGCCGCAGACCGGCCCGGTCCAGGGTGTCCAGGGTGCGCCGGATGCCGGGGGCACCGTCGTCCAGGGCGTGATCGGAGGCGGTGGCGCAGCCGTCGTAGCCGGTCGCGGCGAGGCCGGCGGCGAGCTGCGGCGGAGACATCGCGTCGGGGTCCGCGGTGCCGTCGCCGGTGATGGACTCCAGGTGGCACAGCGCCAGATCGGCCCCGTGCACGAGGGGTTCCACACCGGAGAGCATCGGGCGGTAGTCGAGGCCGTGGCCGCCGGCGTCGTAGCCCGCCCGTTCGGCGACGGAGCGGTCCGGGAGCACGTCACCGGAGGCGACGAGCGTGACAGCGCGGGCGGCCGGCGGTGCCGGGCGGCCGGCCGCGACGGGCTCCTGCCGCTCCTGGTTCAGGCAGGCGGCCCCGGCGGCGAGCAGGGCGGTCAGCGCCAGCGCCACCTGATGCCTGCGTGCGATCATCGGTTCACCCCAGCATCGTCGTCACTGCGGACGTCTTATTTACCGACAGAGCTTTGACGGCATATGGGTATGAATCCGGCTCCCGGCGCAAACAAACGGGGCACCGGAATTAGCCCATCCGTGCCACCCGCGCCGGTGCGCACACCGCTCGCGCGACCGCTCACCGACGCGATCGGACCGTCCGTCGCACAGCGGCGCGCGCCCCCTGTCCCCCGGCGGCGCCCTGCGCTGCCATACGGCCATGACGGCCGGAACCGCAATTCCCCACGGGACGACGACCGCCAAGCACGAGCTCGCCGCACTCCAGCGCGAGCACGGCGGCCCCCTCTTCGCACTGCTGCTGAGGCTGAGCGACGGGGACCGGCAGCGCGCCGAGGACCTCGTACAGGAGACCCTGGTGCGCGCCTGGCAGCATCCGGAGGCCCTGCACGCGGCCGACTTCGACTCGGTGCGGCCCTGGCTGCTGACCGTCGCCCGCAGGCTCGCGATCGACGCGCGGCGGGCCCGCCAGGCGCGGCCGCCGGAGGTCGTCGACGAGGTGCCGGAGAACGCGCGGGTGACCGCCGACCACGCCGAGCGGGCCGCCGCGACGCTGGACGTCCGGGAGGCTGTGAAGACACTCACGCCGGCCCACCGTGACGTGCTGGTACTCGTGTACTTCCGCGGGGCCAGTGTGGCGGAGGCCGCGCGGATCCTCGGCATTCCACCCGGTACCGTGAAATCCCGCGCGTACTACGCGCTGCGCGCCCTGCGCGGGGTCCTTCCGGGTTATGCGGCCGACCTGCGGTGAAACCGACCGCCAGGTCAAACCTCGGTAAAGCGCCTTGCTGAGAACCCCGTTCGGGCCATCAGCTGTCCTCATCCGTGTTTCCGGACGGGGGCCGGGCCCGTAACCGGGCCCGGAGGTTCGGGCGAGGCGCACGCACCGGAGGAAGGCAGGAAGGGATGCCGCACAGAGGTCATGAGAGCACCGACGGCAGCGACGGCGTCGGCGGTGGTGAACTGGCCGTCCCGATGGCCTGGTTGTACGCCGAGTACATCGCCGACGAGCTGCTGCGCACCGGCGATCTGATGCCGCCGACGTCCTTCGAGTTCCGGGCCGGGCGGGACGCCCTGGCGCTGACCGTCTTCCTCTCCGACACCGACGGCGAGCTCTCCGGCATCCGGGTGATCTCGCAGCTGGAGAACTGGCTGTCGCTGACGGCGTACGACCAGCCGTGGCAGGAGTGGGTGGGCATGCGGATGGCCGAGCTGGCCGCCGAGGAGTCCGCGGCCGCCGCGCCCTCACCCGACCTGGCGCTGGCCGCGGAGGCCTGGCGCTGGCTGGCGGAGACCGAGCTGCTCGCGCCCGATCTGGACGCGGTGCCGGGCGGCGCCGCGGTGTCCGGCGAGGACGACGGACCCAAGGTGTGGACCCCCGCCTGGCGGCTCGGACTGCCCCTCGGCCATCTCGCCATCCACCTGTTCTGAGGCCCCGGCACCGCCCTGACCTCTTCGATGGCGGGTTCTCGAGGTTTTCTGAAAATCGCACCAATCCGCGGGGCGGGCCGCTCCGAATCTCTTGGTCACGATTCGGTGTGCGCCTTGAGTGATTCGGTTGTCGGGTGCGTACGGATGGGAGCACGGAGTAACCCCACCCGCACCCATCGGCACGAGGATTCGGCATGAGGTCCCTGGAAAGGCATCGCGACGTCGGCGCGTACGCGCTCGGCGTGCTGGACGAGGCGGAGGCCTTCCGCTTCGAGGACCACCTCATGGAGTGCCCCCGGTGCGCGGCACAGGTGACCGAATTCGGTCCCGCGGCACGGCAGTTGATGCTGTACCGCCGGGCCACGCCGCGCTTCGTGCACCCCATGGCCCAGCCCGGTGCCCGGCTGCTGGACCGGCTCCTGGGCGAACTGACGCTCCGGCACCGCGCCCGGCGCCGCCGCTTCCTGTACGGCCTGGCGGCCTCGGTGGTGCTGGCGGTGGCCGGGCCGGGGGTCGTACTGCACTCCGCACACGGGGATCCGGCCGCCCGGGTGACCGCGGCGACCGATCCGGGCACCGGGGTGTGGGCGCAGGTGACCACGGAGGACGGGGACCTGGGCAGCCGGATGCGGCTGGACGTGAAGGACGGCTCGGGGCCGCACTCCTGCCGGCTCGTGGTCGTCGGCCGCGACGGCTCGGAGCAGACGGTCTCCGGCTGGACGGTGGGCACCCACGACAGCGGGACGACCACGACCATGGCCGGCTCCTCGATGCATCCGGAGCAGATCGCCCGCTACGACGTGCGCACCACGGACGGACAGCCGCTGGTGTCGCTCACGCCCCGCTAGTTCCGCGACCGGAAAGGTTCACCGGCTCGCGACGCCCGGCACACCTTTCCGGCCACGGCACGGACAGCCGTCCCGGCGACGGCCGGCACCCCCCTCGGCGAGTGGACCGCCTCATTTCAGCAGCCGGGAGAGCCTGCGGTCGGCCAGTGGCTTGCCGCCCGTCTGGCAGGTCGGGCAGTACTGGAGCGAGGAGTCGCTGAAGGAGACCTCCCGGATGGTGTCGCCGCAGACCGGGCAGGGCTCACCGGTGCGGCCGTGGACCCGCAGACCGCTCTTCTTCTCCGCCTTCAGCCGTCCCGCGGCAAGGCCGCGCGAGCGCTCGACCGCCTCGGTGAGGGTGCCGCGCAGGGCCACGTGGAGCCGCCCGTTCTCCTCCGGGGTCAGGGACGCGGCGAGCTTGAACGGGGACATCTTCGCGGCGTGCAGGATCTCGTCGCTGTAGGCGTTGCCGACGCCCGCGATCAGGGACTGGTCCCGCAGCGCGCCCTTCAGCCGCCGTCTCTCGTCCTTCAGCAGGGCGGCGAGACGGTCCGCGTCGAAGTCCGCGGCGAGCGGGTCGGGGCCGAGCCGGGCGACGCCCGGGACCTCCTCCGGATCGTGGACCACGTACACCGCGAGACGCTTCTGGGTGCCCGCCTCGGTGAGGTCGAAGCCCTCGCCCGTCTCCAGTGCGACGCGCAGCGCGAGCGGGCCCTTGCCGGGCCGGGGCGGACCGTCGGGCAGCCGGTCCCGCCACTGCAGCCAGCCCGCGCGGGCCAGGTGGGTCACCAGGTGCAGCCCGTCGCCCGTCGCCAGGTCGAGGAACTTGCCGTGCCGCCGCACGGCGGTGACCTCGCTGTTCTCGATCGCGGTGACCGGGGGGTCGTACGTCTTCAGGACGCTGATGGCGACCGGCAGCACCCGCACCACCCGTCGGCCGACCAGGTGCTCGGTGAGGAAGTCCTTCAGCGCTTCTACCTCGGGCAGTTCCGGCATGGTTCCAGAGTGCCATTCGGCACCGACAACGCCTCGCCGGTCACGCGGCCGGCCGCCGCGGCACCTGGAACTCGCTCCACACGGCCTTGCCGCCGCCGCGCGCCTCCACGCCCCACACGTCGGCGAGCCGGTCGACGAGGAGCAGCCCGCGGCCGGAGACGCCGTTCTCCCCCGCGTCGCGGCGGCGCGGCAGAGCACTGGAGGAGTCCTCGACCTCGACCCGCAGCCGCCGGTCACTGCCCTCGAGGACCCGCAGGGTGACGATCGCGGCGCCCTCGGTGTGCATCAGCGCGTTGGTGATCAGTTCGTCGGCCACCAGTTCGATCTCGTCGGCCCGGTCCCGTGCGCCCCAGCCGCGGACGGCGGCGCGGATCAGGTGCCGGGCCTGGGTGAGCGCCTCGGGGTCGCCGGGCGCCACGTGCTGCTGGAACCGGCCGCCGGCCCGCGGGGCCTCCAGGGCGCGGCGGCGCAGCAGGAGCAGGGCCACGTCGTCGTCGCCGCCGCGTTCCTCGGCCGCCGCTATCAGCCGGTTGGCCAGCGCGCGCACGTCCTCGGGACCCTCGGCGATGAGGTCCGTCAGGGTGCGCACGCCGTCGTCGAGATCGGTGCCGGGCTGCTCGACGAGCCCGTCGGTGCACAGCAGCAGGGTGTCGCCGGGATCGAGTTCGAGGGTGGAGACGGGGTACTCCAGCCGGCCGAACTCGGCGGACAGCCCGAGCGGCAGACCGCCCTCGACCGGGACGCGACGACAGGTGCCGTCGGCGTGCCGGACGAGCGGGTCGATGTGCCCGGCGCGGACCACCTGGACGACCCCGGTGGACAGGTCGGCCTCGGCGTACAGGCAGGTGGCGAAGCGGTCGGTGTCGAGTTCGCGCAGGAAGACGGAGGCGCGGGCCATGACGGTGGCCGGGGTGTGGCCCTCGGCGGCGTAGGCGCGCAGCACGATCCGGAGCTGGCCCATCACGGCGGCCGCGTGGGTGTCGTGGCCCTGGACGTCGCCGATGACCGCGCCGACCCGGCCTCCCCCAGGTGGGGTACCCCCAGGCAGCGGGATCAGGTCGTACCAGTCGCCGCCGATGTCCCGGCCCAGGGTGCCGCCGACGGCGGCGGCGCGGTAGCGGACGGCGACGTCGGCGCCGCGCACGCTGGGGATGGTGCGGGGCAGCATGGCCTGCTGCAGGCCCTGGGCGAGGTCCTTCTCCTGCTCGTAGAGCATGGCCCGCTGCAGGCTCTGCGCGATGCTGCTGCCGAGGGCGACGAGTACGTTGCGCTCCTCCGGGGAGAACCCGCGCCGGTCGTCGTAGAGCAGGCCCATCGCGCCGATCGGGCGGGCCTGGGCGATCAGCGGCAGATAGGCGGCCGAGGAGATCCGCAGGTCGGTGATGTGCGGCCACAGCAGCGGGAAGCGTTCGGCGAACTCCTCCGGCGACTCGATGAAGCACGGGCTGAGGGTCCGCACCGCCTCGCTCATCGGATACGGCTCGTCTATACGGGTGACCCGGGTGCCGGGTACGAAGCTGCCCGCGGGGCCCTCGGCGACCAGCCGGATGCGGCCCGCCTCGACCAGCCCGAGGACCAGGCTTCTGGAGCCGAGCAGGGTCAGCCCGTGGGTGTCGGTGACGACGTCGATGACGTCCCGCACGGTGCGGGCGTGGGCGAGGGCGGCGGTGGCGACCTGGACGACGTTGGTCTGCGCGCGCCGCGCGGCGTCCAGGGCGGCGGCGTCCTGGCGGCTCGCGCTCTCGCTGAGCTCCTCGGTGGCGTCCCGGACGATCCCGATGATCCGGCGCGGACGGCCGGTCCCGTCCCGCCGTATGTAGCCCTGGGTGTGGGTCCACCGCAGGCTGCCGTCACGGCGGCGGACACGGAAGTACGCGCCGTAGTTCTCCCGGCCGTCCTTGATGGCCAGGGCCACGAGCGCGTCCAGGCGGTGTGCCTCGGCGGTGGGCACCCGTGCGGAGAGGGTCTCGGGGTGGCCGTCGTACTCGTCGGGGCGCAGGTCGAAGATCTCGTGCGCCTGGGCGTCCATGCTGAACAGACCGGTGTCCAGGTCCCAGTCGAAGCTGCCCATGTTGTTGAGCGCCAGGATCGGGTCCGGGTGGGCGGGCCAGTCCTCCGGGAGAGACAGGGCGCTCGCTCCCCGATCAGCCATGGGCCCACCTTGCCAGCATTCGCCCGATTCTTCGAGTGGGGGTCCGCCTGCCCGTCTCACCCGGCCGTGTTACGCAGGCGGAGGCGTGCGGTACACGGTGTGACGGGCCCTTCCCGCGCCACTGGGCACCCTTGTCGCGGTGGCCACGACCCTGGCAGGAGCGCAGTTGTGGACTGGTTCACCGCACCCGACTACTGGCTGAGCAGGCTGGTCCTTCAGCGGGCCCTGGCCGGTGTGTACCTCGTCGCGTTCCTGGTGGCCGCCCGGCAGTTCCGGGCCCTGCTGGGCGAGCGCGGCATGCTGCCGATCCCCCGCTTCACCGTGCGGGTGCCGTTCAGGCGGGCGCCCAGCGTGTTCCATCTGCACTACTCGGACCGCTTCTTCGCGGCCGTGGCCTGGACGGGCTGCGCGGTGTCGGCGGCCCTGCTCGCCGGGGTGGACTCGGCTCTGCCGCTGTGGGGCGGCATCCTGCTGTGGCTGGTGCCGTGGGCGCTGTACCTGTCGATCGTCAACGTTGGGCAGACCTGGTACTCGTTCGGCTGGGAGTCGCTGCTGCTGGAGACCGGCTTCCTCGCCGCCTTCCTCGGCAACGACGAGGTCGCGCCACCCGTGGTCGTGCTGTTCCTGCTGCGCTGGATCCTGTTCCGGGTCGAGTTCGGGGCCGGGCTGATCAAGCTCCGGGGCGACGCGTGCTGGCGCAAGCTGACCTGTCTGGACTACCACCACGAGACCCAGCCGATGCCGGGTCCGCTGAGCTGGTTCTTCCACCATCTGCCGAAGCCGCTGCACCGCGTGGAGGTGGCCGCCAACCACCTCACCCAGCTCGCGGTGCCCTTCCTGCTCTTCACCCCCCAGCCGGTCGCCTCCGCCGCCGCCGCGCTGATGATCGTCACCCAGCTGTGGCTGGTGCTGTCCGGTAACTTCTCCTGGCTGAACTGGATCACCATCGTCCTGGCGCTGTCCGCGCTGCGGCTGCCGGCGACGGCGCCGTCCGTGCCCCCGGCCCCGCTCTGGTACGAGGTCGTGGTCCTGGCCGTCGCCGCGCTGCTGCTGTTCCTCAGCTACCACCCGGTGGTGAACATGGTCTCCCGGCGCCAGGTCATGAACCGGTCCTTCGACCCGCTGCACCTGGTGAACACCTACGGCGCGTTCGGCAGCGTCAGCCGGGTCCGGTACGAGGTGGTGGTCGAGGGCACGCTGGACGACGTGCCGAGGGAGGACTCGCGGTGGCTGGAGTACGAGTTCAGGGGCAAACCCGGCGATCCACGGCACTGGCCGCGCCTCTTCGCGCCCTACCATCTGCGCCTGGACTGGCTGATGTGGTTCGCCGCGCTGTCCCCGGGCTACGCCGGCGACTGGTTCGGCCCGCTGGTGGAACGGCTGCTGGAGAACGACCGAGACACCCTGCGGCTGCTGCGCCGCTCCCCCTTCCCCCGGGACACCCCGCCCCGGTTCGTCCGGGCCCGCCTCTTCCGCTACCGCTACACCACCTGGCGGGAACTGCGGGCGACCGGGGCGTGCTGGGAGCGGACGTTCGTACGGGAGTACCTGCCGCCCACGCGGCTCGCGGGGGCGGCTCACGGGTCCCAGGGGTGACTCAGAGGCCGTAGACGCGGCGGGCGGTGCCCTCGTACACGCGGGGGCGAGTTCCCGGGTCAGTTCCCGCGCCGTCTCGCACACCCGGGCGTAGCCGGCCGCGAGGCTGCACACCGGCCAGTCGGAGCCGAACATCAGCCGGCCGGGCCCGAAGGCGTCCAGGGCGGCATCGGTGTACGGGCGCAGGTCGTCGGGCGTCCAGTTGACGCAGTTGACGCGGATGCCCTCGCGGACGTGGCACTGTCGGCGACCAGGTCCCGGCAGAGCGAGCCGGGATCCGCGCACATTGCTTCCACCCCGCGGCCGAGGACATGGCCGCGCAGTGCGTCGATGGCGGCGACCTGGACGTCGTTGCCCCGCCCGATGGTGAAGGCGAACCCGTGGCCCTCGTGCCCGTCGGCGGCATCGGTGCGCAGCACGACGTAGGCCGCCGAGTAGTCGGGGTCCGGGTTCATGGCGTCGGAGCCGTCCAGCTCGCGCGAGGTGGGAAATCGGATGTCGTAGGTGTCGACCGCTGAGAGACGCGCGCGGGGGCCTGGGCCACTGAAGTCCTTTCCGTCATGGGGCGGATGTCTCGACATTTATCAGACCACTCCGGCGCCGGAACACCCTCCGGACGCTGTTTCCGTCATCCGCCGCGCATAGTGGTCCGACCACTGTGCTGGCTAGACTGCGACGCACCAGCGACGGGAGATTCGGTGTGGACGAGGCGGCCCCGCAGAAGGGCACGGTGACCCAGCGCGCCATCGAGCGGATCAAGGTGATGATCACCGAGGGCTCGCTGGAGCCGGGCCAGCGGCTGCCCACCGAGCGCGACCTCGCGGCTCGACTGGGCATCTCCCGCAGCTCGATGCGCGAGGCGATCCGCGCGCTGACGGTCATGGGCGTGCTGGAGGCCCGGCACGGCAGCGGAATCTACGTCACCGCGCTGGAGGCCGGCGACCTGCTGGAGACCTTCGGCGTCGTCGCCGACCTGTCCCGCGGGCCGCGGCTGGTGGAGCTGCTGGAGGTGCGCCGGATCCTGGAGTCGGCGGCCACCGCGCTCGCCGCGGCCCGCATCACCGACGATCAACTGGGCTGTTTGGGCGAACACCTGACGGCGATGAACACCACCGACGACCCCGACGAGATGCTCGCCCACGACCTGGCCTTCCATCGCGAGATCGCGACGGCGGCGGGCAACGAAACGATGGCCGCCATCCTGGAGGGCCTGTCCTCCCGCACCTTCCGGGCCCGCGCCCGGCGCGGCTACCAGGAGGAGGGCGCCATCGTCCGCACCCGCCGCGAACACGCCGCCATCCACCGCGCCCTGGCCGCCCGCGACCCGGAGGCGGCCCGCGCGGCGGCGGCCGCGCACGTGGGCGAGGTCAAGGAGTGGCTGCGGGCCGAACTCGGTTCGTGAGCCGGAGCACCGCGGCCGAACCGTCCCCCGGACCAGCGACCCGAGGGCGTGCTCAGCGCCCGCCGAGCCGCGGTGACCCGAGGCGTCCGGTCAGCGCCTGCTCAGCCGCAGCGTCATCAGCTCGAACGGCCGCAGCCGCACGGTGATCCGGTCGCCGTCCCGGTCCGGGGCGGGAGTCTCGGTGGTCGGGCGTTCCAGGAGGTCCGTCGCCGTGACGCCGGTGACCTCGAAGCCGGCGGTGAGGGTGGCGCGGGGCCGCCCTCCGTGGGCCTCGTGGAAGCGGACCACGACATCGCCGCTGCCGTCGTCGGCCAGCTTCACGGCCGTGACCACGACCGCGTCGTCGTCCACCGTGACCAGCGGGGCGACCTCGTGGGCGCCGGTGACGCGCCGCTCCGGCAGGTTGATCCGCCAGCCCTCGCGGACCGCGTCCGCGATCCCGGCGCCGGGGATCAGGGCGTGCCGGAAGCGGTGGACGCCCTGGTCGGTCTCGGGGTCGGGGAAGCGCGGGGCCCGCAGGAGGGAGGCGCGGACCGTGGTCGTCGTACCGCGGTCACCGTCGGTGCGGACCGTGCGGGTCACGTCGTGGCCGTACGTCGAGTCGTTCACCAGCGCCACGCCCCAGCCGGGTTCCTCCAGGTGGACGAAGCGGTGGTTGCAGGCCTCGAACTTGGCTGCCTCCCATGAGGTGTTGGTGTGCGTGGGCCGGTGGGCATGCCCGAACTGGGTCTCGGACGCGTACCGTTCGGCGTGCAGGTCGAGCGGGAAGGCCAGCTTCAGGAACTTCTCCGTCTCGTGCCAGTCGACCTCGGTGTCGATCACCAGCCGTCGCTCCCCCGGCGACAGCGACAGCATCTGCGTGACCCGCGAGGCCCCGAAGGACCGCACGACACGCACCGAGGCGCCGTCCTCGTCCGCCGTCACCGAGTCGGCGTCCGTGAGGTCCGTGACCGTGTTCCGGTAGAACTCGTCGACGTCCCAGGCGTCCCACATGTTCGGGAAGTCGGGATGCAGCTGGAGCAGGTTCGCCGCGCGGCCGGGGGCGACGGTCTCGCGGCCGGCCTCGATGTCGTAGGCGGAGACGACCAGGCCGCGGGCGTCGATCCCGATCCGCAGCAGGCCGTTGTCCAGCACGTGCCCGCCGTCCGGGCGCGGCGCGAGCGTCGTGGTGCCCTCCGGCCGGGCGGTCGCGGCCCCCGCGGCCGGGACGCCGGCACGGGCGTGCGGGGCGGCGTTGAACACCAGGGGCGTCGTCCCCTCGCCCGCCAGCGCGCGCTGCGCGGCCTCGATGATCCCGGTCAGCTCGGCGGCCACCCGCTCGTACGTCGCCCGGGCCTCGCGGTGCACCCAGGCGATGGAGGAGCCCGGGAGGATGTCGTGGAACTGGTGCAGCAGTACCGTCTTCCAGATCCGGTCCAGCTCTTCGTAGGGGTAGGGGGATCCGGTGCGGACCGCCGCGGTGGCCGCCCACAGTTCGGCCTCGCGCAGCAGGTGCTCGCTGCGACGGTTGCCCTGTTTGGTCCTGGCCTGGCTGGTGAGGGTGGCGCGGTGCAGTTCGAGGTAGAGCTCGCCGACCCAGACGGGCGGTTCGGGATACTCGGCCTCGGCCTTCTCGAAGAACGCCCGGGGCGTCTCCCAGACGACGGTCGCGGAGCCCTCCAGGTCGCGCAGCCGGGCCGCCTTGGCGACCATCTCGCGAGTGGTGCCGCCGCCTCCGTCGCCCCAGCCGGTGGGCGCCAGGGAGTGCCGGGCCCTGCCCTTCTCCTTGAAGTTCCGTGCCGCGTGGGCGATCTCGCCGCCCCGCATCGAGCAGTTGTAGGTGTCGACCGGCGGGAAGTGCGTGAAGATCCGGGTGCCGTCGATGCCCTCCCAGTGGAAGGTGTGGTGCGGGAACGTGTTCGTCCGCGACCAGGAGATCTTCTGGGTCAGCAGCCACTTGGACCCGGCCGCCCGGATGATCTGCGGGAGCCCGGCGGCGAAGCCGAAGGTGTCGGGCAGCCAGGCCTCCTCGTTCTCGATGCCGAACTCGTCGAGGAAGAAGCGCTTGCCGTGCACGAACTGCCGGGCCATCGCCTCCGATCCGGGCATGTTGGTGTCCGACTCGACCCACATCCCGCCGGCCGGCACGAACCTCCCCTCCGCCACGGCCTTGCGCACCCGCGCCCACACCTCGGGCCGGTGCTCCTTCACCCACGCCCACTGCTGGGCCTGGGACATGGCGAAGACGAACTCCGGCTCGTCCTCGATCAGCGCGGTCATGTTGGCGGTCGTACGGGCCACCTTGCGCACGGTCTCCCGCAGCGGCCACAGCCACGCCGAGTCGATGTGCGCGTGCCCGACGGCGCTGATCCGGTGGGCGGAGGGGACGGCCGGAGCGGCCAGCACGCCGGCGAGCCGGGCTCGCGCGCGCTCCGCGGTGCCGTTCACGTCCTGGAGGTCGACCAGGTCCAGGGCCCCGTCGACGGCGCGCAGGATGTCGTGCCGGCGTGCGGAGTCCTCCGGCAGCTCGGCCATCAGCTCGCCCAGCACCTCCAGATCCAGCACCAGCCGCCACACGGTCTCGTCGAACACGGCGAGGTCCATGCGGGTGAGCGTGTACTGCGGCTCGTGACCGGCGGTGTCCTTGTCGCCGAGTCGGGTGGGCCGGAAGGGGTGGTAATCGAGGATGACCGGGTTGGAGGCGGCCTCGATGTGCAGGCACACCTCCTCCCCGCCCTCCACGGGAGCCCCGATCCGCACCCACTGGTTGCGCGGGTTGAGGCCCTTCACCGGGGTGCCGTCGGGCCGGTAGACCAGGCCCTCGCACTGGAAGCCGGGCATGTTCTCGTCGAAGCCGAGGTCGAGCAGGGCCTCGACGGTCCGGCCCGCCCAGTCCTCGGGGACGGTCCCGGTCACCCGGAACCAGCTGGTGCCCCAGGGCGCACCCCACCGGGCACCCACCTCGATCGGCTCGGGCTCGGCCGCGAGCCCCTCCGCGACCGGCACGGGCTCGCCGGGCGCGTGCCGGACGGCGACCCGCAGCGGCACGGACTCGGGGTACACGGCGGGGCGGACGCGTTCGTCGAGGACGCGCCGGAGACGGGCTTCGACCAGGCTGCGGTCGTCATGCATGCGGGGTGCTCCCTGCTGGGTTCCGGGTGAGGGACACGGGCGGGTTACCAGGAGTGGGTGACGGTGACGGGTGCCGAGGCGTGGTACAGCTCCCCCACCGCCCGCAGTTCGAATCGCGCGGCCGTCTCGCCCGGTGCGGGTCGCAGGCCGGTGACGAAATGGGCGCGCTGGCAGGTGCCGCCGAGGAAGCGGCGGGTGCCGTCGGGCAGGAGACGGTGCAGTTCGTAGTGGCGGACCGGGACCCGGTGGGGCGCGGCGTTCCAGGCGAGGCGCAGGTCGCCTCCGGTGGCGGCGGTGATCCGCAGACCGGCGGGTGCGGCAGGGGCCTCGACGGTGTCGCGTACGGCGATGCGGCCGAGCCGCCAGCGCACGGGGCCGCCGCCGGGTGCGGTCAGGCGCACTCCGAGGGCGTGGATCGTGCCGGACAGCCCGGTGAGCCGCACGGTCGCGGTCTGCCAGGTGTCGACCGGGTTGACGGGGTTGGCCGGGTTGACGGGGTTGACCCGGTTCACAGGATGCACCGGGTTCACAGGCAGGTAGGTGTACGGCGGTGACGCACCGGGGCCACCCGGTTCCGCCGTGGCGACGGCCAGCTCGACGTTCACACCTCCAGCGTCGGCCCGGTGCGTCAGCTCGACAACCGTGCAGGCGGTGATCGGCAGCCGGGTCGCGTACAGGTCCAGCACCGCGGGCTCGTCGAGCTCGCCCGCCACCAGCACGCTGCTGCCGCCCCGCCACGCGTCGCCGAAGTCGAGGAAGACGTCCGGGCGCCGCCCCGCCGTCCGCACCACCCACCGCCGCGACGGCAGCCGGTCCTGAAGGCCGAGGTGGTTCCAGGGCGCGTCCGAGGTGACGGCACCCTCCTCGTACCAGCGCAGCCCGTGCCCGGTGTTGAACACGCTCGCGAACGGCACCGAGGTCACCGTCGACCGGTCCGCCACCGACACGGCCGGCGCCCGCCAGGGATCGGTGCCGTCCGGCCGCGCGGGGTCCAGTGACCGCCCGGTCCAGAACCGGTCGTCGGCCGCGTGGAAGTCCTCGGGGGCCCGCCGGTCGGCGGGCAGGTGGTTGCGGGTCCACTCGGGCCGGTAGAGGCCGATCGAGGTGATGTGCGCCTTCTTCGTCGGCACGATCGCGTCCCAGTCCACCGACGAGTCCGACCCGTTCGACTCGACGTCGACGCCGGCCCACAACCCGTACGGATCGCGCCTCAGTCGCCCGGCCCGGGTGGCCGAGGCGGCGAGACCGCCCGCGCTCCACCGGAAGTCGACGAACATGGCGTGGGCGGCCTGGAAGAAGGCCTGGTTCCGGTCGTTCAGGGCGCCCTGCCAGCTGACCGTCCCGTCCACGGTCATCGCGTCGTACCAGGTCACCCGCTGCCCCTTCGCCGCCGCGAGCGCCTTCAACTCGGTCACGAAGTCCAGCATCGCGGTGCCGAGGGCGGTGTTCCCGCCGCCCGTCTCGGCGTTCAGGAACCAGCCGTCGAAGCCGTACGCGGCCGCCACCGCGACGAGTTGCGCGGCGAGCGGATGACGCCCCGAGGCGTCCTTCTGGATCAGGTCACGGGTCCACCGGAGCTGCCCGCCGTAGGCGGTGGGCGGCAGGAAGACGTTGCCGAGGACGGGCACGCCGTGCCGGTGGGCGGCGTCCACGATCGGCGCGTTCGGCGCCAGGATCAGCCCCTCCCCCGCCGAGCCGCCCCAGAACACCAGCTCGTCCAGGTAGGCCCAGTGGGTGAGGGCGTAGTGGTCGGCGGTGGGCGAGCCCTGGGAGGGGTTGGCGGAGGTGGGCCCGAAGGAGACCAGGGCCTGGACGCGGGCCTGGCCGGAGCGGGCGGTGGTGTTGGCCGGGGTCGGCGTGAACCGGGCGGCGAGCGGCACGGACGCCGCGTTGAAGGCGAGGTCGGGGTCGTCGGCGGCGCGCCAGGCCTTCAGGCTGCGCCAGGTGACGCCGGTGCCCGGGCTGCCGGAGGGCAGGGAGTCCGGGTACCAGTAGGAGGCGTACGGTGCGGTGGCGGCCCTGGTTCCCGGGGCGGCCAGGGCGGGGGCGGCCGGGAGCACGGCCGCGGCGGCGCCGGCGATCAGGACGGTGCGTCTGGTGGGGTGCACGAGCAAGTGCCTCCTTGTGGGATGGGGAGTACCTGGTCGGGAGTGACGACTTCGGTGATGCCGCGCGCGGCGAGGTGTTCCTTGTCGTCCGCGCGGGTGTCGAGGACGGTGGTGGGGCGGGCCCCGTCGGCGACGAGCCGGAAGAAGGCGTCGAAGACGGGTCCGCCGGGTGCGCATCGGGAGCGGCGGTCCGGGTCGGCGGGTACGACGAGGGCCGTGGTGCGCGCCGCCGGGTGGGTGCGGGGCCGGCGGGCGGCCTCGGCCAGCACGCGGGCGATGTCCTTGGGCCTGCGGTCGTTGGTGAACAGGCCGAGCCCGTATTCGAGTTCGGGGAAGTCGGCGAGGTCGCGCGAGACGTCGTACGAGCACCACCAGGTGATGCCCCACAGGTCCGGGCAGTCCAGCGCGCCGGCCACGGTGGCCTCGGCGAAGGCGGCGGCGTGCTCGGCGGGCACCAGGGGCGCCGGCGCCCCGACCTCCTGCAGCCAGACCGGCCGGTGCGGCTCCTCGGCCCAGGCCTTGCTCAGCTCGACCAGGTAGGCGGCGTGGTGCTCGGCGGGTACGGAGGTGCGGCCGTGGCGCTGCGCGGTGCCGTTGAACACCCAGGAGTGGACGGCGGTGACGGCTCCGAGCCGGGCCGAGTGCCCGGGCGTGAAGGGCTGGTCGTCCTGGTACCAGGCGGCGTCGTACGAGGCGTGCAGATGGAGCCGGTCGGGGGCGCCCTCGGCGCAGGCGGCGAGCAGCGTGCTCAGCCACCGTTCGGCCTCCTGCGCCGTGATCCGGTCGGGGTCGGGGTGGGGTCCGGCGGCGAACTGGTTGACCTCGTTGCCGATCGTCATGCCGATGAAGTTGGGCCGGCCGGCCAGGGCGGTGGCCAGGGTGCGCAGGTAGTCGGCCTGGCCTTCGACCACGTCCGGGTCGGTGAAGAGGTTGCGCCGGTGCCAGGTGCGGGTCCAGGCGGGCAGGAAGTCGAAGCTGCTCAAGTGGCCCTGCAGACCGTCCACGTTGACGTCCAGGCCGCGTTCGGCGGCCGCGTCGGCGAGCGCCACCAGTTGCGCCACGGCGCGGGGGCGGATCAGGGTGCGGTTGGGCTGGAAGTAGGGCCACAGCGGGAAGACGCGGATGTGGTCGAGGCCGAGGGCCGCGATCGCGTCCAGGTCGGCACGCACGGCGTCCAGGTCGAAGTCGAGCCAGTGGTGGAACCATCCTTCGCTCGGGGTGTAGTTGACGCCGAAGCGCACGGCAGGGGGCATACGGTGTCCTTGCGGTGGGGTACGGGGCGGCGGTCCTTCGGCGGTGTGGTCAGCCTTTGACGGCGCCCTCGCCGACCCCGCGGAAGAAGTACCGCTGCAGGCAGGCGAAGAGGGCGATGAGCGGGGCCACGGCGATGACGGTGCCGGCGGCGACCAGCCGTTCGTCGTTCGCGAAGGTGCCGTGCAGGTAGTTGAGGCCGATGGTCAGGGTGAACCTGTCGGGGTCGCTGAGCACGACGAGCGGCCACAGGAAGTCGTCCCAGGCGCCCATGAAGGCGAAGATCGCGACGACGGCGAGGGTGCCCTTCACCGCCGGCAGCGCGATGCGACAGAACCGCTGCCAGACGTTGGCGCCGTCGACGTAGGCGGCCTCCTCGATCTCGTACGGCAGGTTGCGGAAGGCGTTGCGCATCAGCAGTACGTTCATCGCCGCGACCGCCCCGGGCAGCACGACGCCGATGAGCGTGTTGTTCAGGCCGAGTTCCCGCATGGTGGTGAACTGGGCGATGATGATGCCCTCCACGGGCACCAGCATCGCCAGCACGAAGACCAGGGTCGCCGCCTTCCGGCCGCGGTAGCGCAGGCGGGCCAGGGCGTATCCGGCGAGTGCCGAACCGGCGCAGTTGGTGACGACGCTCGCGGCGGCGACCTTGAGCGAGTTGAGGGCGTAGTCCCAGACGGGGATGGTGTGGGCGACCCGCGTGTAGTTGTGCAGGGTGGGATGGCCGGGCAGGAACTTCGGCGGTGAGCTGAAGATGTCCTCGGTGGGGCCTTTGAGGGACGTGGACAGCTGCCACAGGAAGGGTCCGACGGTGAGGGCGAGGACGGCGAGCAGCAGCGCGTAGCGCAGGACCAGCTCGGCGGGCCGTACCCGGCGGCCGTGCTCGTCGGTGACCCGGGGTGCCCGGGTGACGGCCGGGCGGGCCGTGGCCGTGCGGGCCGTGCGGGGCGTGCGCGCCGCCTTCTCCAGGACGCTCATGTCTCCTCCCTCCGGTCGGCGCGCAGCACGAGGAGCATCAACGCGACGGTGACGGCGAACACCACGACGGAGAGGGCGGAGGCGTAGCCGACCCGGCCGGTCAGCCCGGTGCCGGTGCGCTGGACGAGCATGACGAGGGTGGTGTCCTCGCCGGCCGGGCCGCCGCTGGGGCCGGCCATCAGGTACACCTCGGAGAACACCTTGAACGCGGCGACAGAGGAGAGCGCGGCGACCAGCACCATGGTGGAACGCACGGCGGGCACCGTGACTTCGAGGAAGCGGCGGACCGGTCCCGCGCCGTCCACGGCGGCGGCCTCGTGCAGTTCGCGCGGGACGTTGGCGAGCGCCGCCAGGTAAATGACCATGTAGTAGCCGAGGCCCTTCCACACCGTCACCGCCATGGCGCTGAGCAGGAGCAGCCACTGGTCGCTGAGGAAGCCGACCCGCCCGATGCCGACGGTCTCCAGCAGGGAGTTCACCAGGCCGCGTTCGTCCAGCAGCCACACCCAGATCAGCCCGACGACCACGATGGAGGCGACCACCGGGGTGTAGAAGGCGGACCGGAAGAAGGTGATGCCGGGGATGTTGCGCTGCACCAGCAGCGCGAGCAGCAGCGGCAGGACCACCAGGGCGGGTACGACTCCGACGATGTACAGGAAGCTGTTGCGCAGGCCGGTCCAGAACATGTCGTCGTGGAGGAGCTCGCGGAAGTTGGCGAGGCCCACGAAGCGCCCGGGGATCAGGGTGCGCCGGTCGGTGAAGGAGTTCACGACGGTCGACACGAACGGGTAGAGCACGAAGGCCCCGGCGATCAGCAGCCCGGGGGCGGCGAACAGCCAGGGGCTGCTGGGCAGTTGCCGCCGTATCCGGGAGGTGGTGGTGGGTGCGGCCATGCTGCTCAGCCCTGCTGCTTCAGAAGCTGGTCGCAGGCCATGACAGCGTTGTCGAGAGCCGCCTCGGGGCTCTCCTTGCCCTGCAGCGCCTTGGCGACCTCGTTGCGCAGCGCGGTCTTCATCTGCTCGCTGAACAGCACCGGCGTGTAGTTGACGGCGTTCTTCAGCGACTTGGCGGCGGCGACGCGCACCCGGGTCTCGTCGGTGCCGTCCTCCTTGGTGAAGTACGGGTCGTCGAGGGAGCCGGCGGTGCTCGGGAAAATGGCGACCTTCTTGGCGAAGGACATCTGGTTGCGCGCGTCGGTGACGAAGTGCGCGAAGGCGACCGCGGCCGGGGTGTGCTTCGTACGGGAGTTGACCATCACGCCCATCACGTACATGTTGGCGTGCCCGGTGCTGGTGATCTGGTCGGTGATCCCGATGTTCTTGTAGAGGCCGGGCGCCTGCTTCTTGAAGTTGCCGAGGTCCAGGGCGCTGCCGGGGTTCATGGCGACCGCCTGGGTGAGGAACTTCTTCCCGGAGGACTCCGGGGTGGCGGTCAGCGCCTGCGGGTCGAGCGCCTTGGCGTCGTAGAGCCGCTTGTACTCGGTGAGCAGTTCGACCCCCCTGGCGTCGTCGAAGGCGAAGCCGGTCCCCTCCCTGTTCATCAGCGGCACGCCGTACCGGCCGAAGTCCTCGATGGTGGGCACGTTGGCGAGGGTGGCGACCTTGCCGTCGGTCTTCTCGGCGATCCGCCGGGCGTCGGTGAAGAGGTCGTCGTACGTCTTCGGCGGTGCGCTGGGGTCGAGTCCGGCCTTACTGAACAGGGCCTTGTTGTAGAAGAGCGGCCCGGTGTTCAGGTACCAGGGGAAGGCGTACGTTCCGTCGAGGCCCGGCACCCGGTGGCCGGCCCAGGCCGCGGGCAGGTACTCGGACTCGTACTTGCCCGCGGACTTGTCGAGGTCGAGGGCGAGACCGGCCTTGGCGAGCGGGGCGACCAGGTCCGGGGAGACGTTGACGACGTCGGGCAGGGTGCCGCCGGCGGCGTCGGCGCTGATCTTGTCGGCGTAGCCCTCGGCGGGCTGGTCGATCCACTTCACATGGGTACCGGGATGCTTCTTCTCGAAGTCCGCGATCAGGCCGTCGAAGTACTGCTTGAAGTTGGCGCGCAGGTTCCAGGTCTGGAAGGTGATGTCGCCCTCGACCTTGCCCGATGCGTCGGTCGAGCCGCCCTCGTCCCCGCCCGAGCCGCAGGCACTCAGCGGCAGGAGGAGGGCGACGGCGGCGGCGGCGAAGGTTCTGCGGGAGATGCGCACGGCGGCTGGGCTCCTTTGCAGGGGGGATGTGGCAGAAGGTGCCGGGCCAGACTGTGCACAACGTTTGTGGGACGCGTCAATGGATTCGACTCCGCTAAAGTCATTAGTGACTTAAAACCCCTGTTCAGAGCGGCGCTTGCAACCTATTGCCGCCGATCACTAATGCGCTTTAGGGTAAGCGGACTCAAGCGCATTAGTAGTTGGCCGGGACCGGGCCGTCGAGGGAAGGGGCGCAGCCTTGCCGGAGAAGCGATCACCCGCGCGCCGGCCGACGATGAAGGACATCGCGCGCCGCGCCGGAGTCTCCGAGAGCGCCGTCTCGTTCGCGCTCAACGGCCGCCCCGGGGTCTCGGAGACCACCCGCGCCCGGGTTGGCCGGGTCGCCGAGCAACTGGGCTGGCGTCCCAGCACGGCGGCCCGCGCCCTGACCGGCGAGGGGGTGGCCACGGTCGGTTTCGTGCTGGCCAGGCCGGCGGACACGCTGGGCGTCGACTCCTTCTTCCTGCACCTCGTCTCCGGCATCCAGGAGGTGCTGGCCGAGCGTCACCTGGGCCTGCTCTTCCAGGTGGCCCCGGACGTGGCCGACGAGTGCGCGGCGTACCGGCGCTGGTGGGCGGAGCACCGGGTGGACGGCGTCCTGGTGGTCGACCCGCGGGCCGAGGACCCGCGCCCCGATCTTCTGGACGAACTCGGCCTGCCCGCCGTGGTCATCGGCGGCGCGCCCGACGTACGGCACCCCGGCCTGTCCACGGTCTGGGCGGACGACGCCGGCGCGATGGCGTCGGTGGTGGAGGAGCTGGCGGCGCTCGGGCACCGCCGGATCGTGCACATCGCGGGGCTGCCCGGCCTGGCGCACACCCAGCGCCGGATCGCGACCCTGCGCGCGGAGGCGGAGCGCCGTGGCCTCACCGGGGTCCGCTCGGTGACCACCGACTACTCCGACGCGGAGGGCGCCGCGGTGACCCGCCGGGTCCTCGGCGGTTCACCGCCCCCGACCGCGCTGATCTACGACAACGACGTGATGGCCGTGGCGGGTCTGGCCGCGGCGGCCGAACTGGGCTTCCGTGTCCCGCGGGACGTGTCGGTGGTGTCGTGGGAGGACTCGGCCCTGTGCCGCATGGTCACGCCGCGGCTGTCCGCCCTGTCCCGCGACAGCGCCGAGTTCGGCCGGACCGCCGCACGGGAGCTGATGGCACTGCTGGACGGCGAGCCGGCGCGGTCGGTGGGGGTGCCGGTGCCCCGGCTCACCGGACGCGGCAGTACGGGGGCGGCGTCCGCCTCCCGCCCCGCCTCGACTCCCGACTCGTCTCCTGTACCGACGACTTGAGACGGCGAGGCAGGATCAGGGGGCGGCCGGCGGCTGCCGCCGGTGTTCCGTGTCGCGGCGCGGCGGACGATGGCGGCGGAGGCGGCCTCGTCGACCGGCTCGCCCCCGGCACCGCGCAAGTCAGCGGGTGCGGTGTACTCCCGGCAGGGGCGGAGGGCCGGTGACGCCCATGACGAGGGAGTAGAGCGTGGTGTCGGCGGCGATGAACAGCCGGTTCCTCTTGGCGCCTCCGAAACGGATGTTGGCGACGACGCCGGGGATCAGGAGGCGGCCGAGGAGTGTGCCGTCCGGGTCGTAGCAGTGCACTCCGCCGTCCATCGCAGCGGCCCAGAGCCGGCCTCCGTCGTCGAAGCGGATGTTGTCGAATCTGCCGGCCTTGCACTCGGCGAAGACCCGGTCGGAGGTGAGGGTGCCGTCGTCCTGGACGTCGAAGACCCGGATGTGGTTGACCCTGCTGTCCGAGACGTAGAGCCGGCTCTCGTCGAGGGAGAAGACCAGGCCGTTGGGGCCGCCGAAGCCGTCGGCGACCAGCCGGACCTCCCCGGTGCCCGGGTCCACCCGGTAGACGTTGGTGGTGCCGATCTCGCTCTCGGCGCGGTGGCCCTCGTAGTCGCTGGTGATCCCGAAGTCGGGGTCGGAGAACCAGATCGAGCCGTCGGACCGCACGGCCGCGTCGTTCGGACTGTTCAGCCGCTTGCCCTCGAACCGGTCGGCGATGACGGTGATCGAACCGTCGTGCTCGGTGCGGGTCACCCGGCGGTTACCCTGTTCACAGGTGATCAGGCGGCCCTCGTTGTCCAGGGTGTTGCCGTTGGGGTGACCGGCGGGCGAGCGGAAGACGCCGACCTGCCCGGTGGTTTCGTCCCAGCGCAGCATGCGGTCGTTGGGGATGTCGCTCCACACCAGGTACCGCCCGGCCGGGACGTACAGCGGGCCCTCGGCCCAGCGGCAGCCCTCGTGGAGGATCTCCGGCTTCGAGTCGCCCACGTGGCACTTGCCGGTGCGGAAGCGGTCGTCAAGGATCTCGTACAACTGCGGTCGCTCTTCTGGCATGTCGCCAACCCCCACTGTGGTTCCGAAGTTGATTCAGCAGAACCTCACTATGCAGAATGTCATTCGGTCCATCAACCTCATTGCCGAAGGAGATCCATTGGACGACACAGACCGGCGGTTGCTCGTCCTCCTGCAGGAGGACGCGTCGAGGTCGTACGCGGCGCTCGGGGAGGCGGTCGGACTGTCCGCCGGAGCGACCCATGAGCGGGTCCGCAAGCTGCGGGAGCGGGGAGTCATCCGGCGTACCTCCGTGGAGGTGGACCCCGCGGCGGTGGGACGGGGCGTGCTCGCCTTCGTCACGGTCACGTCGACACGGTGGATGGGGGAGAGCGGCGACGCGTTCGCCGCGATCCCGGAGATCCAGGAGGCCCATGTCATCGCGGGCAGCGCTTCGGTACTGGTCAAGGTCAGGACCACGACGACGGAGCAGCTCCAGGACGTGCTCCGCCGCGTCTACGCGATCCCCGGCGTGAGCGGTACCCAGGCCACCGTCGCCCTGGAGACCTTCTTCGAGCGGCCGGTCGTTCCGTAGCCGCTCACCGGCCGCCGCGGCGACGGCCCCCTCCGGCCTCTCGACGCGCCGCGCCCGAGCGTGCACAGTTCTCCCTGCGCGCTTGATTCATACCGACGAGTAGCCAGGGAGTGCCCGTGACCAGCTGGGCCGGCCGGACCGCCGCCGACATCGCAGCGGCCGTACGCGAGAAGAACGTCACGCCGCGGCAGGTGGTGGCGGAGCATCTCGCGCGGATCGAGCGGCTCGACGGCCGGATCGGGGCCTTCCGCGCCGTACGGGCCGAGGCGGCGCTGGCGGAGGCGGACGAGGTGGGGGCGCGGGCCGATCTGGCCGGGCTGCCGCTGGCGGGGGTGCCGGTGGCGGTGAAGGACAACCTGGCGGTGCGCGGCGAGTCGCACCGCAACGGCTCCGCCGCGACGCCGGACGAACCGGCCGCCGAGGACCATGTGACGGTGGCCCGGCTGAGGGCGGCCGGCGCCGTGGTCGTGGGCCTGACGAACGTGCCCGAGCTGTGTGTCTTTGGCACCACGGAGGGCGTCCACGGCACCGCCCGCAACCCCTGGGACCCCTCCCGCACGGCGGGCGGCTCCTCCGGCGGCAGCGCGGCAGCGGTGGCCGCGGGCCTGGTGCCGCTCGCGCTCGGCAACGACGGCATGGGCTCGCTGCGCATCCCGGCGGCCAACTGCGGGCTGGTCACGCTGAAGGCGGGGCACGGGGTGGTGCCGGCCGGGATCGGCAACGGCGACTGGTTCGGCATGTCGGAGAACGGCCCGCTGGCCACCACGGTCGGGGATCTGCGGCTGATGCTGTCGGTCCTCGCGGACGCCGGGTTCGCGGGGCACGCGGAACGGGCGCCGCTCAGCATCGCCGTCGCTCTGCGCAGCCCGCTCGCCGGGGTGAGCGTGAGCAGGCCTTACACGACCGCGGTCCGGGATGCGGCCGGAGTGCTGGCCGGGGCCGGACACCGGGTCCGGCGCGCGGAGGCGCCCTATCCGCTCTCCCTCGGCGTGACCACGCTGCGGCACTGGACGGCGGGTACGGCGGTGGACGCGGAGGGCCTGGACCCGGCGCTGCTGGCCCGGCGGACCCGGGTGCACGCGGCCGTGGGCCGTCGCTTCGTCCGGTCGGTCCGCTCCGGGGACCGGCGTGAACGCCTGCGCGCCCGGCTGACCCCGTTCCTCACCGAGCACGACGTGCTGCTGACCCCGGCCCTCGCCCGCCGCTCCCCCAAGGCCGGCCCCTGGCACGAGCGCGGCTGGCTGCGCAACATCCTGGCGAACACCGCCTACTCACCGTTCACCCCGCCGTGGAACCTGACCGGCTGGCCGGCGATGTCGGTCCCCTTCGGCACGCTGCCCTCGGGCGCCCCCTGCGCCGTACAGCTCGTGGCGCGGCCGGGCCGGGAGGCGGATCTGCTGGCGCTGGCGGAGGAGCTGGAGACGCTGCGCCCGTGGTCCCGGACGGCACCGCTGCCGGACTCGGCGGACGGGGTCTGATCGAGCCGTACGGGGTGCGGCCGGGGTCTGCTCCTCAGCGCCGGTATGGGCGTGAGCCTGTCACGCCCATACCGGCGGTGACCTGGCTGGTCCGGCCCGGCGGTCAGTCCACGCTGGGCAGGATGTGGGGTTCGGCGAGGTCTTCCTCGTACCCCGCGAGGCGGATGGGGGCGGACCGGGCCCACACGTCGAGGCTGCCGAGCTCACCGTGCCGCCGGCCGGCTCGCTCGCCGCGTTCCTTGGGGCGTTCGTCGAGATTCGTCTTCTCCGGTGTCACCGCGCACTCCTTATGTGTCGGGCTCACCCTCGGGGCATACCGCACAGCTGCGCTCCGGCACTCGTGCCCGCTCGGGTCTGGATGGAAGGCCAGTTCGGACGCGGTGGCGCCGGTACGGACGATGGGTGTGGGTGGGACCCGGTACTGCTGTCCGCGCCCTCCAGATTAACCAAATGAGCGGGCAGCCGCTCGATAGGGAGTGCAAACAAGGTGTAACTATCGGGAGTCGCCCGACCCCCCAATGCCTCTCAATATGCAGCTATTTGCCACAAAGCGCATCACTCGATGACCCAAACGAATCACCCACTCGGCCTACCAGGCGAACACGCCTTCGAATCCGAGTGGGCTCTTCGGTTGCCGAGCGCGCAGGCTCACCACTTGCCGGGCGCGTAGTCCTTCATGAAGACGCCGTACAGGTCCTCGCCCGCCTCGCCGCGCACGATCGGGTCGTATACACGGGCCGCGCCGTCGACCAGGTCGAGGGGTGCGTGGAAGCCGGCCTCGGCCAGCCGCAGCTTCTCGTAGTGCGGACGCTCGTCGGTGATCCAGCCGGTGTCGACGGCGGTCATGAGGATGCCGTCGGTGTCGAACATCTCCTGGGCGCTGGTCCGCGTCACCATGTTCATGGCCGCTTTCGCGGCGTTGGTGTTCGGGTGCCCGGCGCCCTTGTAGCCGCGGCTGAAGACGCCCTCCATCGCGGAGACGTTGACGACGTAGGCACGCCCGCGGCCCGCCCGCCGCGCCGCCTCCGCCATGGCCGGGCGCAGCTTGCTGATGAGGATGAACGGCGCCGTGTAGTTGCAGAGCTGGGTCTCCAGCAGCTCCACCGGGGAGATCTGCTCGATGGTCTGCACCCAGGTGTTGCTGTCGACCACGTCGGGGACGAGGCCGCCCGCGTCGATGGCCGTGCCCTCGAGGTGCCGGGCGACGCTGGCGTTGCCCGCGACGAGGGCGAGGTCGGCGACCTTCTGCGCGTCCAGGCCGCTGCTGCCGACGGACAGCGCGGCCATGCCGTCGACGGCACCGGAGTTGAAGGCGCCGATGACGTGGTGGGAGGGCAGTTCACCGGCGGGCAGCGGCGCGCTCTCGCCGTCCACCAGGGCTGCGTACGCGGAGGGCAGCCGGCGCACGGTCTGCGTGGCGTTGTTGATCAGGATGTCGAGCGGGCCCGCCTCGGCGACCTGCTCGGCCAGGGCCACGGCCTGCGCCGGGTCGCGCAGGTCGATGCCGACGACCTCCAGCCGGTGCAGCCAGTCCGCCGAGTCCTCCATCGCCTTGAAGCGGCGGATGGCGTCCTTGGGGAAGCGGGTGGTGACGGTCGTGTGCGCGCCGTCCCGCAGCAGCCGGAGCGCGATGTACATGCCGATCTTGGCGCGGCCGCCGGTGAGCAGGGCGCGCTTGCCGGTGAGGTCGGCGCGGGCGTCCCGCTTGGCCCGGTTCTCGTCGGCGCACTTCTGGCAGAGCTGGTGGTAGAAGTAGTCGACCTCGACGTACCGCTGCTTGCAGACGTAGCAGGAGCGGGGGCGCTGCAGAATACCCGCGATCCTGCCCTCGTCGATCTTGGAGGAGGGCAGGATGCCCTCGGTCTCGTCGTCGATGCGCTCTGCGGAGCCGGTGGCGGTGGCCTCGGTGACGAAGCGGTCGTGCGCGGTCTTGGCGGCGCGGCGCTCCTGGCGGCGGCGCTGCTTGACCGTGCGGTAGATCTGCGAAGTGGCCCGGCGCACCGTGATCGCGTCGGGGTGGTCGACGTCGAGCCGGTCGAGCTCCTCGAGCACGCTCAGGCAGACGGCCAGCCGCTCGGGGTCGATACCGGGTCCGTGGACCACCTCTTCCATGGATGCGTCCGTGGGGACGGCCATGGCTGCCTCCATGGACACGGAACCGTCCTCTGTCACCGTCATCGCGCTGCCGCTTCCCTGATCACCCGCGCAGCGCTCCGACTCGCGCCCGCTATCGAACGGGGAATTTTACGTAGCGGCACACCCTACGACCAAACCGCTCCCCCGGCCCCCGCCCTCGCCCACCGCCCCAAGCCGCTGAAGTGCGACAACGCCCCTTCGCCCGCCCCGCGGTCCGACCGCACCGACGACCGTCTCCGCCGCGGGCCCCACCGACGACCGATCCCGGCACGGCTGCGCCCCGGCCCGCCGCGGAGGCGGGCCGGGGCGGGGCTCGGCCGCACGGCCGGTACGAACCCGGAGGCGAAGCCGAACCCGGGGCCCGGCCGGAGGCCGGTCCTCAGGCCTCGCACACCGTGAGCAGGTCCCGCACCTCCTCCGACACCGCGCGGGCGAACACGTCCAGGTCAGGGACGGCCTGGGCGTCGGCCACCAGCCCGTAGTGCACGTGCCCGCGGTACGTCGAGATCGCGACCGCCAGCGACTGCCCGGGCGCGAGCGGGGCCAGCGGATACACCTCCGTCAGCTCCTGACCGCCCAGCCGCAGCCCGAACCCCGGCAGCGGCACGCTGGTGACCAGGATGTCGAACCACAGCCGCGCGGCCTGGCCGACCAGCGGCCCGCCGAGCCGGTGGCCGAGGGCCGGTACGTGGTCGGCGAGCAGCGCGACCGCGCCGGCGCCCCGGTTCGGCCCCGCGTCCTTGTTGCGGACCATCGCGGCGCGGACGGTGTCGAGCCGGCGCAGCGGATCGGGGTCGTCGACCGGAAGCCGTGTCAGGTACCCGGAGAGCCGGTTGCCCTGTGGTTGCGCGGTGCGCGGACGGCGCCGCGAGACCGGGATGAGGGCGCGCGGCGCCACCCCCTCGGTGTCCTCTCCGCGCGCGTCCAGCCAGCGGCGCAGCGCACCGGCGACCACGGCGATGAGCACGTCGTTGACGGTGCCGCCGGCGCTCTTGCGGACCCGGTGCACGTCGTCGATGTCGAGGACGACCCCGGCCGTGCGGCGGGTGCCGCTGGGCGCCGAGGTCAGCGCGGACGAGGGGCGCATGCCGAGGGTGGAGCGGGCGAGCGAGGCGCCGATGTCCAGGGCCCGGCCCACGTCGGACAGCGCGCCTCTGACCAGACCGGGCATCATGCCGGGCAGTCTGCGCACGTCGGACAGGACGTCGGAGAGCGGGCCGCGCGGCGGCTCGACGGCCCGCGGGGCGCGCTCGGGCAGGTCGACCGGGTCGAGCACACCGGCGGCCAGCTTCAGCGCGCGCAGCCCGTCGGCGAGGGCGTGGTGGAACTTGAACAGCACGGCGAAGGAGACGCCGTCCTCGCCGGGCAGCACATGTGCCTCCCACGGCGGGCGGTCGCGCTCCAGCGGCCGTTCCATCAGCCGGCCCGCGACCGCGTGGAAGTCGGCGGTCGGCGCGTGCAGGCGTACGTGGTCCAGCGGGTCGAAGTCCGGGGCGGGTTCGCGGGTGGCGCCGCCGAACGCGAGCGGCTGCCAGGTGTCCCGGATGCGCATGCGCAGGCCGGGCACGGCGGCGGCGCGGGCGGCCAGCAGGTCGGCCGCGTGCGCGCCCGCGGTGGGCGAGTGCGCGGCGAACACGCCGAGCGCTCCCAGGTGCATCGGGTGCCGTTCGGACTCGATGTTCCAGAAGGCCAGGTCGAGGGGAGCGAGCGGGTCGGAGGTCAAGGCTTGCCTCGCACGTCGACGACGGGGTGAACCAGAAGTCAATCCCCGAGAGGTGATTACGGTCAAGTACGATCGTGCTACGGACAGTTAACGGCGGATTAAGTCCCGCTCGCCGAGAGGGGCGGGACTCATGAGACGGCCGAGGTCGGCCGAGGTCATCTCAGGACGGGGGGCGCGGCCGAGGGCGCCGTACCCCACTCCGACGGGCGCGGGCCGACCGTGAACGCGAGCGTGCGCAGGGAGCGCAGCGCATCCGTGCGCAGATAGGTCCGCGCGTGCGGTGTCCCGTCCGTGCGGACGCCCTGGATGTAGTGGTCGGCGGCCGAGGTGCCGGGAGCGGTCACGGTGAGCCGCCCGCCGGGCCAGTAGCGGCGGTCCAGGGTGAGGTCGACCCGGTCGAACACCGGGGTGGACAGGCCCCAGGTGTCGTAGCCGGGCTGGATCGGGAAGAGCCCGATGGAGGACAGGACGTTCCAGGCGGACATGGTGCCCAGGTCGTCGTTGCCGGTCATGCCGGTGGGTCCGTCGGTGAACAGGGTCAGCGCCGCGTGCACCACGTCCGTGGTCTTCCAGGGCTGTCCGGTGGACAGGTACGTGTAGGGCGCGATGAGGTCGGGCTCGTTCATCGGGTTGTACTTGTCGGCGTTGTAGTAGGCGTACGCGTCGCCGTGCACCCACACCTCGCGGGCGGTGCGCCCGGGGTCGGCCAGCAGTCGGTCGTAGGCGAAGAAGGCGTCCAGGCGGTCGTTGGCCGCGCGCTCGCCGCCGATCAGGCCGACCACGCCGGGCAGGTCGTGCGGGACCAGCCACTGGTACTGCCAGGCCGTGCCCTCGTGGAAGCCGGGGGCGCGGGCCGGGTCGAGCGTACCGGTGAAGGCGCCGGAGGCGTCGCGGGGGCGGAAGAAGCCGGTCGCGGGGTCGAAGACGGTCCGGTAGTTCCGGGCGCGGGCGGCGTAGCGGGCGGCGTCCGCCCGGTGTCCGAGGCCGCGGGCCATCTGCGCGAGCACGGCGTCGGCGAGGGCGTACTCGAGGGTGACGGAGGCGCCGTGGTGGTAGTCGGAGTCGCCCATCTTGGCGAGCGGGCGGTTCCAGACGTAGGGCGCGAAGCCGTGCGCGATGTACTCGGCGTTCGCCTCCCGGCCGATGCCCGGATAGCCGGCGGGCGGCACGCCGTCGGCGTTCTTCCTGAGCGCCCGGTAGGCCCGCTCCTCGAAGCCCTTGAGCAGGCCCATCTGGTACGCGGTGGTCAGGAACGGGGTGACCGGGTCGCCGCTCATGACGTTCGTCTCGACCGGCCCGTAGCCCCACTTGGGCAGCCAGCCGCCGTCCTCGTCCACCTGCACCACCGACCGGGCCATGTCGCGTGCCTCGCGGGGCGCGAGCAGGGCGAGGAGCTGGGCCTGGGTGCGGTAGGTGTCCCACAGGGACCAGTTCTGGTAGTAGGTGAAGCCCCGCGCGCGGTGGACGCGGCGGTCCCAGCCGAGGTAGCGGCCGTCGGCGTCGCTGCCGACGTTCGGCGCGAGGAACGAGCGGTAGAGCGAGGAGTAGAAGGTGCGGCGCAGCACCGGGGCGCCGCCCTGGACACGGACGGTGGCGAGCCGCCGCTCCCACTCCTCGCGGGCCCGGTGCCGCACGGCGTCGAAGGACCGGCCGCCCTCGGCCCGCAGGTTGGCGGCGGCTCCGTCCGCGTCGACGTACGACAGGGCGGTGGTCGCCTCGACGGTACGGTCCCGCGTCGTGTCGAAGCGGACGTAGGCGCCGCCGCGGCCGGTGCGCGCGCCGGCGGTGACCGTCGGTCCGTCCCAGGTGCCGTAGGCCGTGAACGGGCGGCTGAAGCGGGTGATGGTGTGGACGGTGTACGGGCCGGTGTCCCGGCAGAATCCGTGGCCGGTGATCTCCGTGCGCACGGTGCGGTCGTCGAGGATCTCGACCTTGCTGCCGCCCGGCCGGTGCAGCGCCTGGGCGGCGTTCAGCAGGACGTTGGCCCGGCCGGTGGCGGGGAAGGTGTAGCGCTGCACCCCGGTGCGCGTGGTCGCGGTGAGTTCGGCGCGGATGCCGGAGCCGAGGCCGACGCGGTAGTAGCCCGGGGTCGCCTCCTCGTCCGCGTGCCGGAACCCCGCGGCGTACTTGGTGTAGTCCGTCCGCGTGACGTCGCCGGTGGTGGGCAGTACGGGCAGGTCGCCGCCGATCCGGCAGCCGACGCCGGAGAGGTGGACCAGCGAGAAACCGCGGACGCGGTCCTGCGTGTAGTCGTAGCCGGTGTTGTGCCCGGTGTCCGGGGAGAGCTGCACCATGCCGAAGGGCACGGCGGCGCCGGGGAAGGTGTTGCCCTCGTCCTGGGTCCCGATGAAGGGGTTGACCAGGTCGGCGAGGTGGCCGTCGGTCCGCTCGGCGGCGCGTGCGGCGGGGGTGGCGATCAGCGTGGACGCTGCCATCACTCCGGCCAGGCACAGCCGTGTGCGCCGGGTCCCTCTCATGTCGGATGACCTCCGAAGGTTCGACATCGTTGCCTGCATCGTGGCGGGCGAACGAGGCGAACCCGGGCATTCCGGGAGGGTGATACGGAACGCGTCGCGGCGACGGGCGGCCTGACGGGGCGTCGGTCAGTCGACCCGCTGCCCCTTGCCCAGGGCGATCACGCCGCCCTGGGAGACGGTGTACAGCTCGGCGTCCCGCTCGGGGTTGACGCCGATCGTCGCGCCGGGCGGGACCTCGACGTTCTTGTCGAGGACGGCGCCGCGCACCACCGCGCCCCGGCCGACGCGCACGTTGTCGTGCAGCACCGAGCCCTGTACGACCGCTCCCGGGTCGACGCGCACCCCGGGCGACAGCACGGAGCGGGTGACCTGACCGCGGATCAGGCACCCGGCGCTGATGATGGACTCGCTCGCGATGCCGCCCGCGTTGAAGCGCGCCGGGGAGAGCTGGCCCGAGTGGGTGTAGATGGGCCACTGGCGGTTGTAGAGGTTGAAGGCGGGGCGCTCGGCTATCAGGTCCATGTGGGCCTCGTAGTAGGCGTCGAGCGTGCCGACGTCCCGCCAGTAGCCCTGGTCCCGGGTGGTCTCGCCGGGGACGTGGTTCTCGCTGAAGTCGTAGAGCTGCGCCTCGCCGCGGACGGTGAGCTGGGGCAGGATCGAGCCGCCCATGTCGTGCACGGACTGGCTGTCCTCGGCGTCCCGTTGCAGCGCCTCGATGAGGGCCTTGGTGGTGAAGACGTAGTTGCCCATGGATGCGAACACGCACTCGGGGTCGTCGGCGAGGCCGGGCGGGTCGGCCGGCTTCTCCAGGAAGCGCCGCACGGTGCGGCCGTCCGAGCCCGGCGTGATCACCCCGAAGGAGGAGGACTCCGAGCGCGGCACCCGGATGCCGGCCACCGTCACGCCCGCGCCGCCCTCGATGTGCTGGCGGAGCATCTGCCGCGGGTCCATCCGGTAGACGTGGTCGGCGCCGAACACGGCCACGTACTCGGGCTGTTCGTCGTACACGAGGTTCAGCGACTGCAGGATCGCGTCGGCGCTGCCCAGGTACCAGCGCGGGCCGAGGCGCTGCTGGGCGGGGACCGGCGTGACGTAGTTCCCGAGCAGGCTGGACATCCGCCAGGTGGTGGTGATGTGCCGGTCCAGCGAGTGCGACTTGTACTGGGTCAGCACGCAGATGCGCAGGACGTCGGCGTTGACGAGGTTGGACAGGACGAAGTCGACGAGCCGGTAGGTGCCGCCGAAGGTTACCGCCGGTTTGGCGCGGTCGGCGGTGAGCGGCATCAGGCGTTTGCCCTCCCCGCCCGCCAGCACGATCCCGAGTACCGAAGGCCCTCCCCCGTTCTCGACTTCGCTCGAACGGGGGTACCCCCATCGCCTCATGACGGCTCCCCTCACCCTGGTTCCACCATGGATGCCCCGAGGGGGCCGGACTAAGCCTGCTTGAGGATCTCCTCGTAGAGTCCGGCGGTCCGCCGGGCCACCGCGTCCCAGCCGAACTCGCCCACCGCGCGCAGCCGTCCGGCCTCTCCCATCCGCTCGGCGGCCTCCGGGTCGCCGAGTACGGTGTCCAGCGCCCGGGCGAGGCCGGCCTCGAAGTCGTCGTCGACGTCGACCAGCAGGCCGGTGCGGCCGTCGTCCACCACCTCCGGGATGCCGCCGACCCGGGAGGCCACGACCGGCGTTCCGCAGGCCATCGCCTCCAGGTTGACGATGCCGAGTGGTTCGTACACCGAGGGGCAGACGAACACCGCGGCCCGCGTGAGGAGTTGGATCACCTCGGGGCGCGGCAGCATCTGCGGGATCCAGAGCACGCCCGCACGGACCCGGCTCAGCTCCTGGTACAGCTCCCGGAACTCCCGGTCGATCTCCGGGGTGTCGGGCGCGCCCGCGCACAGCACCACCTGGGTGCCGGGGTCGATGTCCCGTACCGCCCGCAGCAGATGGGGCACGCCCTTCTGGCGGGTGATCCGGCCGACGAACAGGACGTACGGGCGGGTGGGGTCGACACCGTGCCGGAGCAGGGCGTCGATGCCGTGGTCCGGGCGGTACAGGGCGGTGTCGATGCCGTTGTGCACGACGTGCACCCGGGCCGGGTCGAGCGCGGGGTAGCAGGCGAGGATGTCCTCGCGCATGGCCCCGGACACGGCGATCACCGCGTCGGCGGCCTCGATCGCGGTGCGCTCGGTCCAGCTCGACAGCGCGTACCCGCCGCCCAGTTGCTCGGCCTTCCAGGGGCGCAGGGGCTCCAGCGAGTGCGCGGTGACCACGTGCGGGACGCCGTACTGGAGCTTGGCGAGGTGCCCGGCGAGATTGGCGTACCAGGTGTGGGAGTGCACGAGTTCGCGGCCCTCGAGGGCGGCGGCGATGGAGAGGTCCACGGAGAAGGTGCGCAGCGCGTCGTTGGAGCCGTCGAGCGCGGACCAGGGTCGGTGCCGTACGACGCCCACGCCGCGGCCCTCGCCCCAGCAGTGCACCTCGAGGTCCACCAGCGAGGCCAGTTCGCGGGCGAGGAACTCCACATGGACGCCCGCGCCGCCGTACACGTCCGGGGGGTACTCCCGGGTCAGCAGTCCCACTCGCACCCGACAACCCCCTGGTCTCGTCCGTACGTTGACTTCATGGTCACCCAGATACGGCGCGCGGGGAAGAGCGCGGCGGCCGGGTGAAGCAGCAGTCGCCGCAGACTCCGCCGCCGGGCACCCTGTAGTACAGGCAGCAGCTCCGGCGGCGGAAGGCCGTCGCCGTGCGGGTGCCGGTGCCGCGCAGGAGGGGATGGGCGAAGAGCTCGCCGGTGAGGGCGCGGGCCCGCTCCGCCACGTCGGTACGGCCGTTGGCCCCGGCCCAGCGGTCCAGTTCCCGTGCCGCGCCGGCGAGCGCCGAGCCGGCGTTGCCCCGCAGCAGTCCGGCCGCGATCCCGTAACGGGCTCTCAGGGCCACCCCTAGGGGTTCCAGATGGCCGTGCAGCACGGTGTCCGCGAGCGTGGCCGCGTCCCCGGGCAGCGGGCGCACCTCGGTCAGCCACAGGTCGTCGGGGGCGGTGGCGACGGGGTCCCAGCGCAGCAGCCGCGGGTCGAGGCCGGGCAGCCGGCCGTACAGCGCGGCACAGGCGAGGGCCACGGACCACAGCCGGGCGGCCAGGCCCTGCTGGCTGATGGAGGCGGAAACCCGCGGCTCAGCGGCGCGCAGCCGGCCGGCGACGTTCGCGACGCGGAGGGCCAGCGCGTCGCGGTGAACCTCCGGCGCCGACGCCGCGTACGTCTCCGCGAGGGTCGCGAGGGCCTCCGGTGCCGGCCCGGCCGGGTCCGCGCGGGTGCGCAGGACGAAGAAGCCGCCCAGCGGGCGGAGTGCGGCGAGATCGGCGTCGAGGTCCACGGACAGCACTACTACCAGCCCCGGACGCCGCTCCGGAGCCCGGGTCCGCCCCCCGTTCACACCCGTCTTGGGGATGATCGGGGCGGTGGTGTACTCCATCGGCAGTAGGACCCATTGCGTGCTCAGGTACGACGACGGGGACGGGCCCGGGCGGGCAGAGTGTTCGCCATGACCGCCGAACGTACGCCGCGCCGGGCCCAGGGGGCCCGCCCCGCGCGAAGGAGCCGAAGATGAGCGCCCTCGCGCTGTCCGTGCTGCTGTCGTTCGTCTCCGCCGTCGCGTACGCGGGCGGAGCCATCGTGCAGGAGCAGGTCGCGGTGTCGTGCCCGGACGGGTCGTACATGCCGCTGCGCCGGGCCGGCTGGTGGGCGGCGCTGGCGCTGAACGGCCTCGGCGGCCTGCTGCACGTCGTGGCGCTGGCCTGCGGCCCGCTCAGCCTGGTGCAGCCGCTGGGCGCGCTGACCATCGTCTTCGCCCTGCCCATGGCGGCGCTGTTCGTCGGCCGCAGGGCCGGGGCGGCCGCCTGGCGGGGCGCGGTCATGGCCACGGTGGGCCTCGCGGGCCTGCTGTCCCTGGTCGGCTCGGCGGACGCGCGGTCTCTCGACTCGGCCCAGCGGGTGGCCGTGGCGCTGGTCACCGGTGGGGGGGTCGTGGCGCTGACGTGCGCGGGTCTGGCCGTGCACCGGAACCCTGCCGTGCGGAGCGTGCTGCTCGCCACCGCCTCCGGCACGGCGTTCGGCATGTCGTCGGTGTTCACCAAGACCGTCGCGGTCGACTGGAGCGACGGGATCGACCTCGGCGATCTGCCTTCCCTCGCCGTGATCGGCGTGTTCGCGACCGCCGGGGTCCTGCTGTCCCAGGCCTCCTACCGGGGCGGCGGCCTCGCCGCGCCGCTGGCCACGGCCACCGTGGTGAATCCGATGCTGGCCGCGGCGGTCGGCATCCTGATGTTCGGCGAGACGTTCCGCCACGGCAGCACCGGCACCGTGCTGGCGCTCGGCTGCGCGGTGGTGGCCGCGGGTGGCCTGATCCTGCTCACCACCGAGCGGCTGGAGCACACCCCGGCCGCCGCCGGCGCCGGGCCGGCGGAGACGGGCCTGGACGAGGAGGGCCTGAGGCAGGCGGGCCTGACGCGGGCGGGCCCGGCGCAGGCGGGCCCGGCTCACGTGGACTCAGCTCACGCGGGTCTGCCGGAGGGCGACTTGACGCCGGCCGCCCTGGAAGACGTACGGGTGCCCGAGGGCGCCGCCTTCGACGGCACGCCGTACGTCCCGCTGTGCGCGAACATCTACGCCCCGCTGCCCGTCCTGAACGCGTACCGCTCGCGGGTCACATCCTGACACCACCGGCCCGGAGATAGGCGATCGGGTCGACGTCGGAGCCGAAGCCGGGCCCGGTGCGCACCTCGAAGTGCAGATGCGGGCCCGTGACGTTCCCGGTCGAGCCGGACCGGCCGATGCGCCGGCCCATGGCGACGCTCTGCCCGGCCCGCACGGAGATCGCCGACAGGTGGGCGTACTGGGTGTAATGCCCGTCCGCGTGCCGGATCACCACCTGATAGCCGTAGGAGCCGCCCCAGCCCGCGGACACCACCTGCCCGGCCCCCGCCGCCTCGACGCTGGTGCCGGTCGGCACCAGGAAGTCGACGCCGGTGTGATAGCCCTTCGACCAGTGCGACCCGGCCACGCGGTAGCCGGTGCCGATACCGGCGTGCACCGGGGCGACGAGCGAGTGCCCGCCGGCCGGCGCCGGATGCCGGGAGGTCTTCTTCTCCGCGTGCTCGGACCTGCCCGGGTGTTCGCGCTGCTCGGCAGGCTTCTGCTCCGCGGGTCTCTTCCTCGAAGGTTCCTTCTTCTTCGGGGACTTGGACCCGGGCGTGGTGCCGGGGTGCGGGCGGGTGTCGGACGCCGGTGGGGCGGTGGCGCGCAGACCGAGCCGCTGGCCCGGCATGATCAGGTCGGGGTCGGAGCCGATGACGGCCCGGTTGCCCTCGTAGAGCTGCCGCCAGCCGCCCCGGACGTGGTGCTCGCCCGCGATGCCGGACAGGGTGTCGCCCCGCACCACCGTGTACATCTCGGCCCGGCCCGCGCGGGACTGCGGTGTCGTCTGCGGCTTCACGTCCCGGACGTCCCGGGTGTCCCGCGTCGGCCCGGTCTTCGCCGGGCGGCTCGCGGCACCGTCCGTGCGCACGTCCGGGGCGGCGCCGCCCTGGTTCAGCCCGGCCCGTACCGAGCACACCGGCCACGCGCCGGGCCCCTGGCCGTCGAGGACGTGTTCGGCGACGGCGATCTGCTGGTCCCTGGTGCCGAGGTCGCGCGGCGCGTACCGGGCGCCGCCGTAGGCCTCCCAGGTGGACTGGGTGAACTGCAGTCCGCCGTAGTAGCCGTTGCCGGTGTTGATGTGCCAGTTCCCGCTGGACTCGCAGGCGGCGACCTTGTTCCAGGTGGCCGCGTCGGCCGCGTCGGCGGTACCCGCGGCGACCAGCGGGATCGCGAGTCCGGCGCCCCCCGCCGTGACGGTGAGTGAGGCGCGGTTGATCCTGTTCGGCTGGTACCGGCGATGCCGGCCGCGTACGGCCATGTCCGAAATCCCCTCGGCATGCGTCAGGAGCGGCAAAAGTAAACGCTGCGAACAGGCCATGACAAGACGGGAAATCGGCCTCCTGTCCGCCTCAAGTGGCCGGGAACGGACCCTCCTTGACGGCATCGGCAACCACGGTGAGCCGACCGGCGCGTCCTGTGCGTAAACAAGCGTGGCGGGTCGGATGTGCGATCGCCGAAGCGGCACGTCAGGATGGGCGAGGGTCCGCATCGACGGAGCCGTAGTCACGAGGCAGCTAGGGAGCAGGCGGTATGAGCACTTCAGCGCAGATCGGCGTCACCGGGCTCGCGGTCATGGGCCGCAATCTCGCCCGGAACTTCGCGCGCAACGGCTACACGGTCGCCGTGCACAACCGTACGTCGTCGCGGACGCACGCGCTGGTGAAGGAGTTCGGGGACGAGGGCGACTTCATCGCGGCCGAGACGGCCAAGGAGTTCGTGGCGGCGCTGGAGCGCCCGCGCCGGCTGGTCGTGATGGTCAAGGCCGGTGAGCCGACGGACGCGGTGATCGAGGAGTTCGCGCCGCTGCTGGAGCCCGGTGACATGATCATCGACGGTGGCAACGCGCACTTCGCGGACACCCGGCGCCGGGAGAAGGCGCTGCGCGAGCAGGGCATCCACTTCGTGGGCATGGGCGTCTCCGGCGGCGAGGAGGGCGCGCTGCACGGGCCGAGCATCATGCCGGGCGGCCCGAAGGAGTCCTATGACTCGCTGGGCCCGATGCTGGAGAAGATCTCCGCGAAGGCGAAGGACGGGACGCCCTGTGTGACGCACGTCGGCCCCGACGGCGCCGGTCACTTCGTGAAGATGGTCCACAACGGCATCGAGTACGCCGACATGCAGCTCATCGGCGAGGCCTACCAGCTGCTGCGCGATGTCGCCGGGTACTCCCCCGCGCAGATCGCGGAGATCTTCCGCACCTGGAACACCGGGCGCCTGGACTCGTACCTGATCGAGATCACGGCCGAGGTGCTGTCCCACGTGGACCCGGCCACCGGCAAGCCGTTCGTGGACGTGGTCGTGGACCAGGCCGAGCAGAAGGGCACCGGCCGCTGGACCGTGCAGATCGCGCTGGACCTGGGCGTGCCGGTGTCGGGCATCGCCGAGGCGGTGTTCGCCCGGTCCCTGTCCGGTCACGCGGCGCTGCGCGAGGCGTCCCGGGGTCTGGCCGGGCCGAAGCCGTCGCCGCTCGGCGAGGCGGAGGCCGCCGCCTTCGCGGACCGGGTGGAGCAGGCGCTGTACGCGTCCAAGATCGTGTCGTACACGCAGGGCTTCCACGAGATCGCCGCGGGCAGCGAGGAGTACGACTGGGACATCGATCTCGGCGCGGTCTCGGCGATCTGGCGCGGCGGCTGCATCATCCGCGCGGCCTTCCTCGACCGCATCCGCGCCGCGTACGACGCCCGGCCCGACCTGCCCAGCCTGCTGTCGGACGAGACGTTCGCGCGGGAGATCGCCGAGGCGCAGGACGACTGGCGCGAGGTGATCATCGCGGCCACCCGGCAGGGCGTGCCGACGCCCGGCTTCGCGGCGGCACTCGCCTACTACGACGCGCTGCGCGCGGAGCGCCTGCCGGCGGCCCTGACGCAGGGGCAGCGGGACTTCTTCGGAGCGCACACCTATCGGCGGGTAGACCAGGACGGCTCGTTCCACACGCTGTGGGGCGGGGACCGGTCGGAGGTCGGCGCGTAGCGCTCCGCGCCTGTGGGGCGGGGGACGGTGGCGCCACGGGCGCGCGCCGTCCCCCGCCCCACATCTACGCCCCTGGTACGCCCCTCTCAGGTCCCGAGTCCCTCGGGCTCTGAGTTCCTTCAGGTCCCGGTCGTGAGGGGCGGGCCGGGTTCCGGGCTGGGGGTCGGCTCAGGGCCCGGGGGGATCGGGGACGGTGAGGGCTCCGGCGGCCCGGGAGCCGGCGGCCCGGGAGCCGGTGGCGCCGGAGGCGGTGTGGGACCGGGTCCCGGGCCCGGCGGCGTCGGCTCGGGCCCCGGCGCGGGGGGCGGGACCGGACTCGGGTAGGGATCCGGCGGGGTGGGACCCGGCCCCGGGGTCGGGCCGGGAGGTACGGGGTCGGGGTGCGGGCTCGTCATGGATGGCCTCCGGCGGTCGCTGTACGTCGTCGCCTCTGGACTACTCCCCCGCCTACCCGAGGCCCGCCCGGCCACTCACCCGACGGCGGCACGGAACGCGCCCAGGTGGAGGCGCGGGGCACCGCACCGCGCCCAGCCGGTCCCGCACCACGGCCGCGGCAGCCGCTGCCCCGGCGCCGCACCGCGCTCAGCGGTCCCGCACCGCCGCCGCGACGACAGCCTCTGTCCTGGCGGAGCCCCGTGCTCAGCGGTCCCGCACCACAACTGCGGTAACCGCTGCCCCGGCGCCGCGCGCTCTCGCACCACCGCCGCCGCCGCGACAGCCGCGGCCCCGGCGGCCAGTCCTGGCCGGGGGCTGGACAGCACCGGAACCGCCGTCGAGGTCAGCCGCTGCGCCGGGGCCATGGAGGCCTGGGCGAGGACGATCACATCGGTACCGGTGACCGCGTCGGCGGCGGCCGCGACCCGCTGTACGTACGCCTCGGTGGCTCCGGCCGTGAAGTGGTCCCAGACCCCGTCGACCAGCACGGTGCGGACGGAGACGGGGCGGCCGGCCCGGCGCGCCTCCTCCTCGACAAGATCGGCGGTGGGACCGAGGGTGCTGCGCAGGGCGGCGAGGACGGTGACACGCGGGCCCGCGGCCACGGCGGCGGCCGCCATGGGCCGGTCGACCCGCAGCACCGGCACACCGGCCGCGGCCGCCTGGGCCTCCGCGACGCCGCCGATGGTGGAGCAGGTGCACAGCACCGCCCGCGCCCCGGCGCCCACGGCGCGGCCGAGGGCCTGGCGTACGTCGCCGCCGACCGCCTCGGGCCCGTCCCGCCGGGCCCGCTCCAGCAACTCCGCGTCGACGAAGTGCCGTAGCTCCAGGCCCGGGTGGTGGGTGTCGCGCAGGGCGTCGAAGACCGGGACGTGCACGGGTGAGGTGTGCAGAAGCGCGAGCATCGTGGAATCAGAGCCTCTGTGGTCCGGTCCGCCCGCCCTAGAACCGGCCGGGGTGGGCCCGCAGCCAGTCCTTGGCGGCGGCGAGCAGTTCCGGGTCGGCCGGCGGGGCGGCCTCGGGATGGCGCTCGGCCCACTTCACGACGTACGGGCACAGCGGGGCGACCGGGATGCCCTCGCGCTCGGCGACGGCGTACAGCTCGCGGGCCAGGGAGCCGGCGATGCCCTTGCCCTCGTGGGCCGGCTCGACGACGGTGTGGACCGGGACCAGGGCGCGCGCGGGCGACTCGAGGACGAAGTACTCGACGCGACCGACGACTTCGCCGTCGCCGACGGCCTCCAGCCGGCCCGCCGCCCGGTCGTCGCGGATCTCGATGTCAGTCATGGGCACGCACGCTCCTGGTCGTCGTCCCGGCTCAGGCCGGAACGGCCTGCGGGCTGCGCTGCTGGTCCGAGCCGGGCACCGGCGCGGACGGGTCGGCACCCAGTTCGACGATCCGGTTGTCGCCGTCCACATGCACCACCCGCGGCTTCAGTTCCCGCGCCTCGGCGTCGCTGACCTGAGCGTAACTGATGATGATCACCAGATCCCCGGGATGCACGAGGTGCGCGGCCGCCCCGTTGATCCCGACGACCCCGGACCCGCGCTCACCCTCGATGACGTACGTCTCCAGGCGGGCGCCGTTGGTGATGTCCACGATGTGCACGAGCTCACCGGGCAGCAGATCGGCGGCGTCCAGCAGGTCCGCGTCGATGGTCACGGATCCCACGTAGTGCAGGTCGGCCTGGGTGACGGTGGCGCGGTGGATCTTGGACTTGAACATTGTACGGAACATGAGGAAACTCCCGATTCGTCCTGCTCCCTGCCTGCTTCCGCAGGTCAAGGGCGATGTTCGGAGGCTACAACGTTTCGCATGTGTGGTCAGCTGTCGCCGGGTGTTCGATGACTCACGCTGACCGTTTGCTGACTTTCCTGACGCTTGCTCAGAGGTTCTGAGGGGTGTTCGGGGGCCGCATCACTCCCCATGCTGCCCCGCGCGGACGGTGGATCAGCGTGAGCAACGGTGCCTACACGACGCTCCCCCCCCCAACGGACAGCGCATGGCGGGGCAGCCGTCCATAGACACAAGATCAGCGCGCAGCCCGGACGGCCTGCCGAACCAAGACACAGACGCAAAACGCTCGACTGGACAACCCAGCCGAGCGCCTGCATCAGCTGCTCGCCACCTCATCAACCGACGGCGTGTCCACCACCCCCGCCTCTCCGGTCCTGCAGGGGTTCCGGTTCAGCGCCTCGGCTATCGGACTACGGCCCCCCTGGGCTCTCCCACTGTGCATATCCGGTCAGCCGGGCTGTCGCACGCCCTCTGGCTCCTTGCGCGGTGCGTACGCCATCCAGTCCACGATCTGTACCGCCGCACCGGCGGCCTCCATGCCCCGGCAGTGGGCGTGGTGCCGCCGGGCGATGCCGTCCAGGTCGAGGTGGGAGCCGAAGGCGGGGTGTGCCGCCAGCCGCCGGGCGTACGCCCACACGTGGGGGTGCTCGGTGATGCGGTGCACCGCGGCGGCGTCCAGGTGGTGGCGGTGCACCAAGTCCAGCTGCACGAGCGTCACCCACAACTGGATGTCACCGAGGGTGAGTTCGCCGCCCAGCACGTGCTCCTGGGAGGTGAGCCTCCACTCCAGCACATCCAGCGTGCGCAGCAGGGTGGCCAGTGCGGTGTCGCGTGCCGCCGGGTCGCCGTCGGACTGCCCGGCGCGCTGGGCGGCCCAGGTGATGCCCTGCTCGCAGAGGCGGCCAACGGTCTCGATGGCCTTCTCGGCATCGCGGGGGTGGAGATCGGGACCATGTCCGCCGAACCGCCGGGCCAGGTCCCGCAGGATGTCGGGGGTGTGGGTGCTGACGATCGTTCCGGTCCAGTTGTCGCTGAGGACCGGTGCCACGGCCGGTCCAGGGTGCTGGTGCGAACTGGCTTCGTACAACGGGCGCAGTGCCAGGTGTCCGCCGTCCGAGGTGTCGGGCAGTGCGGGCAGCAGCGTCACCGGGAGGATGTCGTCGAGGCCGAGCAGGCTGTGCGTGACGGCGATCTGCAGGCAGTGCGGACAGGACAGCGAGAGGTGCAGTCGGTACCGCTCCGGCGCCGCGTAGTAGCCGCTGCGCGCGTCATGGCCGATCCTGCTCCGGAAGGACGGCACGGCTGTCGGGGATGTGGCGGACATGCGTCTCCCTGGGGTGCTCGGTCGCAGGCATACGGGGGTGACGGCTCGCGGCGGCTTCGGCACGGCCGGGATGCGGTGCTGGCGTGGGGATCAGACGCTGATGGGTGTGAAGCCTTCACTGCGCGGGGAACTCGCCGCACTGCAGACGCGCAGAAGGTCGATGTGGCGGCGGGACGTCAGCAGCAGCAGTGGGCGGACGGCGATGCGGACGGCTCGACGGCCGAGGTCCAGCACAGGACAGTCCATCTTTCCCTACCGATCCACTATGGTTCCCGTATTGGAGTGTCAGGGCGGGGCCGAGTCCCGTCAAGAGGGCGCGTTGCACCCGCACCAGAACGTCTCACCACGCGAGAAGGCCAGCCGGGACCACCCGTGCGGCCAGGCAAAGCGGTCGGTCTCGCAGGCGGCGAACAGCGCCGGACCGCCTCGACGGCGGCGCCGGCAAGTGAGGGGTCGGCGCCCGCGCCGGGCGCTCGCGCTGAGCTGTACCGGAGCGACCGCGGACCGGCCGCCGACCAGGGTCAGCCTTCGGGGTGTTGGCCTGAGCGGCGCGACGCCCGATCCGGCGGGCTGCGTCGAGGACAACCGCGGGATAGTCGGCCTCGACGACGGTGGCCGGGGTGTGGTCGGCGGCAAGCGCACGGCGGCGATGACGCAGGGGTCATTGATGGCGACCAAGGGCAGCGAGGCTGGGGCGGCGGGCGGATTCCAGCCGGGGGCCCCCTATCAGCGCAGCGCAGCATCACCCACGGCGGCGACCGCCGCGGCGGTCGCCTCGGTGATGTAGTGGCGTTCGCCTGGCGGTCTCTGATGGCCGCCGAGATCATCGCTTCCTCGCCCGATCTGGGCGTCGGCCTGGGCCAGTTGCTGGAGAACGGGCGCAACAACTCCAGCATGTCGCAGGTGTTCCTGGCCATCCTCCTGATCCTGCTCGTCGGCATCGCCATCGACCTGCTGATCTTCAGCCCACTGGAACGGTGGGTGCTGCGCAGCCGTGGCCTGCTGGTCACCCGCTGAGCGCACGGCTCCCGATCGACACGGAGTGCGCGCCCTCCCCCGTCAGCCACGCGCACACGGCACCGGCCCGCATAAGCATCATCGCCGCAAGCGAGCCGGTGCTGTGGTGTGCGGAGGAGGCGGGTCCTGCCCTCGTTGGGGCGCGCAGGGAGAACCAGCTTTGCGGAATCTCAGGATGAGCGGCTCGTCGATCCTGGTGGACCGTGGACCCGCGGCGCTGGCAGATCTCCCCGCCTGTCCCACGAAACCCGGTTGAGGGGGCATGTGACCATGTATCACGTGACGTAACGCGGATGGGACGATGCGCTGGAGTCTCCGGTGGTGGCTACTCCGGTCCGCGATGAGCTTGTCCATGTCGGAGATCTGCTCGTGTCGTTCACCGGACGTCGGTCAGGGATTCGTCCAGGCCTCGGGGTCCTCCGCGAGGCTCACGACCTCGCCGGGCAGCTTGGCCGCGGCCACGTGGGCCAGGGTGACCTCGCCGAGGATCTTGCGGACGTTGGCGCGTACAGCGATCCACAGCGGCAGCAGCGACTCCGCAGGACCGCAGTAGGAGAGCTCGGGCGGGCGTACTCCCCGCACCGAGACCAGGGGGCCGTCCGCCACACGGATGACGTCGGCGATGGCGATCGACTCCGCCGGGCGGGCGAGCCGATAGCCGCCCTTGCCGCCCCGCTGGCTGACCACAAGACCGCCCCGGCGCAGGTCGCCGAGGATGCCCTCCAGGAATTTGTGCGGGATGCCCTGCGCCGCAGCGATCGCCTCGGCCTTGAGCGAGGCCTCGCCCCCTGCCGCGGCCAGCTCCAGTGCCGCCCGCACCGCATAGTCCGCCCGCGCCGAAATCCGCATGCCGCGATTATCCATCACTGTCGTGTCCGCCCCCGCACCGATCACCCTCCCGGTCAGGCCGGCAGGGAGAAGGGTGGATGCGCGCCGTTGAGGAAGTAGTCACCCACCTCGCGCAGCCTGTGGGCGACCGGCTCGCGCAAGGTGTGTGTCCGGGCGTTGCGCCAGAAGCGGTCGAAGCCGTGCCGCGCGGAGGCGGCGTCGACACCCATGACGTCCAGGGCACGGGTGGTGATCTCCTGCGCGGCCCGGAAGGCGGCAGACTCGGCCACGCTCGCGAGGACGGCGATCTCCGCGCACTCCTCGTCGTCGAGTTCCTCGCCCTGTACGAGGCCGCGCACCAGGGCATCCACAGCCTGCTCGGCGAGGGCGGACGCGGCACGCGTGACGACGGTGAGCTCGCCGTACACCGTCAGCGCGTACGGATCCTGCGGGGGGCTGTCCGGCCAGGGCTGAGGCGAGAAGGGCTGCCAGTGGGACCGCATGCCCCTTCCGCACTCGCGCACCTCGTCCAGCAGGCCCTCTGCCACACCAAGACAGAACTGGACGGAGACCAGACGGGCGGTCGGCGCGGCCAGAGAGACGAAGGGTGACAGGACGCCCTCGTCGGGCGAGAGGGAGCCGAGCACATCGTCGGCCGCGACCGGCACGGAATCGAACTCCACGCCACCACCGGCCGCCAGCCGCTGACCGAAGTCGTCCCCGCCGCTGCCGCTCACGACGCCCGAGCGGGCGGGGTCGACCAGGACGGCCAACGGCTCACCGGTGCCGTACTTGGCGGCCCGAACCACCAGCCGGTCGGCGATCCCGACTCCGGTGGCATACCTCTGGTAGCCGTTGAGCAGATAGCCACCCGACGTCGGGGTCAGGATGAGTGGTGGCTCATGCGAGGCGACACCGCCTCCCCAGCACCACTGCCCCGCCGTCGACTCCCGCTCGATGCGGGCGGCACGGGTGCGGTCGGCGAAGAACCGGGCGCTGCAGGACAGGAAGTAGTGGTTGCCCAGCAGGTGACCAATGGCACCGTCGGCCGCGGCGACGGTCCGGATGACCGCGTAGGCCGTGCGCCAGTCCCCACCGCCTCCCCCGAGTTCGGCCGGCGCCGGCAGTGTCAGCAGTCCCGACTCGCGCAACCGCGCCACCTCGTCGAGCGGTGTCTTGCCGGCCTGTTCGCGCTCGACCGCGTCCGTAGCCAGGTCGTCCGCCATCTCACGGGCTATGTGCAACCAGTCGACCTGCCCGGAGCCCGCGTCGGTCACCTCGCCCGCCGTCACCGTCATATCCTCACCCCGCTTCGTGCGACTGCGACTGTCGCTACAGCTCAGTGCTGTGGTCATGGCGTCTTCCTTCATGGAACCGAGGACGACGCGGCGTCCGGCGAGGCGGCGTGGGAGTGCAGCGGTGCGCAGTGACGCGTCGGCTTCATCATCCTCACTCTCCCCTTCGACCACCGTCAACACTTTCCTAGTAATTCGATAGGAATACTAGGGAAGCTGGGGTGCTCCGACTGATTCACCCTCCCCAATGGCCAGTTCGCGATGGCGCGTGTCCGGGTGGTCATCCCTGACCCGCGGGCTGCCGGCCGCGCCGTGGAGGCGTTCGCGGAGCGTGGCACCTCCGGACGGGGCCGGGATCCGGCCGCGGCTGCGCAGTTCCGGGACGACGAGGTCGAATGAAGTCGGCAAAGGTGCCAGGGTGGAGGCGTAAGCGAATGGAAGTCGTCGAACCTCGGCGTCGTCGGCGATCACCTGGGTCATCGCGCGCTCCCGGCACCGGCGAAGGGGACCTGGGCGGCGGGGGCTGCCTGCTGCCCGTACGGATGTCGCCACAGACCCTGCGCCTGAAGCTTCGGCAGCACGCCCTCGCCGAACCAGTACGCCTCCTCCAGATGCGGATACCCGGAGAAGATGAACTCCTCGATCCCCAACGCGGCGTACTCCTTGATCCGCTCGGCAACCTCGGTGTGACTGCCGACGAGGGCGGTCCCCGCCCCACCTCGCACCAACCCGATGCCCGCCCACAGATTGGGATGGATCTCCAGCCCGTCCCGGATCCCGCTCCCGTGCAAGGCCAGCATCCGCTGCTGGCCCTCCGACTCACTGCGGGCAAGCCCGGCCTGAACCTGCCGCACGGTCTCCGCATCGAAGCCCGCCAGCAGCCGCTCCGCCTCGGCCCAGGCCTGCTCGGAGGTGTCGCGGGTGATGACGTGCAACCGGATTCCGAAGCGGACGCTGCGACCCTCCTGCGCGGCCAGCTTCCTGGTCCAGGCGATCTTCTCGGCGACCTGCGCCGGCGGCTCCCCCCACGTGAGGTAGACGTCGGCATGCCGCGCGGCGACCTCAACGGCGATCGCCGAGGAACCACCGAAGTACACCTCGGGCACCGGGTCGGGCACCCGGGCGAGCTTCGCGTCCTCGACCTGGAGGTGCTCGCCGGACAGGTCGACGGTCTTGCCCTCCCACAACCCCCGGACGATTTGCAGGAATTCGCCGGTACGGCGATACCGCGCGTCCTTGTCCAGGAAGTCGCCGTAGGCCCGCTGCTCGTGGCTCTCGCCGCCGGTGACGACGTTGAGCAGGAGACGTCCGCCGGTCTGCCGCTGGAAGGTGGAGGCCATCTGCGCCGCGAGCGTCGGTGAGACGAAGCCGGGGCGGAAGGCGACGAGGAACTTCAGCCGCTCGCTGTTCTGACTGACCATGGCAGTGGTCAGCCACGCGTCCTCGCACCACGCGCCGGTGGGCGTGAGCGCGCCGACGAAGCCGAGGTCCTCGGCGGCGCGGGCGATCTGGCTCAGGTAGGCGACCGTCGGCGGCCGGTCGCGCCCGGACTCCGTGGCAGGGGTGCCGTGGCCGCCACCGACGACGTGGCGGCTGTCGCCGTTGGTGGGCAGGAACCAGTGGAAGGTGAGGGACACGTGGGGGCTCCGATCGGTGTTCGTCAGCGTTCGTCAGAGGAGGCCGTGGCGGGGCGGCTTGGTGCCATTGAGCACGTAACGGCCGATGTGCTGGACCTTCCAGCGGGCCGGGTCGTGCAGGGTGTGAGTGCGCGCGTCGCGCCAATGGCGGTGCAGGCCGAGGGAGTCGAGCGCCGAGCGGGTACCGGAGACCTCGAAAAGGGCGCTGGCGACCTCCACGGCGGCCTCGGCCGCCGTCACTTTCGCGGTGGCCACCGCGATCGAGGCCTCGGCGGCCGCGTCGTCGGTCAGGTCGGCGCGGGCGTCGTCGATCGCGCGGGCGGCCTCGCGAAGCAACGCTTCGGCAGCCCGTTCTCTGATCGCCAGTTGGCCGAACCGCTGGATCAGCAACGGATCCTCCGCGGCGGTCGTGTGCCCTTCGGCGGCGCTCTCGAACCAGGGGCGGCTCTTCGTACGGACGAACTCCACCGCCTCGGCCAGCGCCCCGGAGCCGATCCCGGCATCGATGGCCGCGTGCAGCAGCTGAGCCACCGCGCCCTGGAGTTGGGGCCCTTGGAAGGTGAGGTGGTGCGGCACGACGCGGTCGGCGGGCACCGGCACCGACTCCAGGCGGACGGTTCCGCTGGCGGTGGTGCGCTGTCCCATGCCGTCCCAGTCGTCCACGACCGTGAGGCCGGGCGCGTCGCTCGGGACGTACGCCACCTGCAGGGTGTCGTCCTCGGCACGGGCGAGGACGGGGATCCAGTGGGCGAACAGCGCGCCGGTGGAGTAGTGCTTGACGCCGTCGATCACGTACGACCCGTCCGGCCGCCGGGCGAGGCGGGTGCGGATGTCCTGGACGTGCTGGGTGCCCGCCTCGGACTGGGCGTTGCCGAACCGCTTGCCGGCCAGTACCTCGCCGAAGAAGAACTCCTGCTGCTCCTGGGTCCCCTGCCGGCGCAGCACGTTGACGTACACGAAGTGGCTCTGCGGGATCTGGGCCAGGCTGGCGTCGGCGGCGGCCAGCAGTCGGAAGATCTCGGCGAGCGTGTCCGCACGGACGTCCGCGCCGCCGAACCGGGCGGGCACCGTCACGGCGAGCAGCCCGGAGGCGGACAGCCGCTCCAGCTCCGTGTGCGGGAGCCTGCGCCGCGCGTCCCGCTCGGCGGCGCCCTTGCGGAAGTCTGCGGCCAGTTCAGCGGCGACGGCAAGGGCCTCGGCGTCATCGGAGATGACGTGCGCGACGCTCATCCGGCGGCCGCCAGCAGTGTCGTACGGCCGCCCAGCGCGGCCGAGAACTGGTCCGTGACCTGCGCCAGGGCCTCGGCCGATCCCGGCGCGACGATGAGTGTGCCGTCCTCGCCCACCGTGATGTCCTTGTCGAGCGTGAACCAGCCCGGCGTGATGTGCGCAGGACCCATGGAAGCCAGCACCGGGCGCAGTGCGTAGTCGATGGCCAGGACGTGGGCGGTGGTGCCGCCGGTGGCCAGCGGGAGGACCGTCTTGCCCGCCAGCGCGTACTGAGGGAGCAGGTCCAGCAGGGACTTCAGGAGTCCGGTGTAGGCGGCCTTGTAGACGGGGGTACCGATCACCACCCCATCCGCCTGCTCGAACAGGGCGGTGGCCCGGACGATCGCCGGGTGACCGAAGTCGGCCCCGAGCAGCGCCTCGGCCGGCAGGGTACGAACATCCAGCGCGATCACCTCGTGCCCCTGCGCGATGAGCCGATCGTCCAGGTGGCGCAGCAGCCGAGCGGTGCGGGAGGTGGCGGAGGGGCTTCCGGAGACGGACAGGACAGTGGCCATGGGAGGACCTTTCGGTTCGTCGTTTCGTGTGCGGGCCACGGTCAGGCGTGGGCGACGGCGGGCTCGGACGCGGCTTCCTGGGCCTCCAGTTCGCGCACGAGGGGCAGCACCCGCTTGCCGAAGTACTCGACCTCCTCCAGGTAGTGCAGGAAGCCCAGGAGGAATAGGTCGACGCCTAGCCGCTTGTAGGCGACAATCCGCTCGGCGATCTGCTCAGGGGTGCCGATCAGACCCGTTCGGAAGCCGTCGTTGTACTGGACGAGGTCCTCGAAGCTCGAGTCCCGCCACATGCCCTTGCCGTCGGCGGTGGACGGACCGGCCTGCTGGACGGCGTCGCGGAAGCCGTGCACGGCCTGGGTGTCGGCCTTGGCGACGATCTCGCGGAGCGTCTCACGTGCCTCGGCCTCGGTGTCGCGGGCGATGAGGAAGCCGTTGAGCCCGAACTTCGGTGCGGTACGACCCGCTTGGGCGGCGGAGGCACGGACGTCATCGATCTGCTCGGTGACGCCGTCGAAGTCCTTGCCGTTGGAGAAGTACCAGTCGGAGACTCGGCCGGCCATGGCACGGGCGGCGGTCGAGTTGCCGCCCTGGAAGATCTCCGGGTGCGGGCGCTCGGGGGTGATGAGTGGCTTGGGCTTGAGGGAGAAGCCGCGCAACCGGTAGAAGTCACCCGCGAGTTCGGCATGGTCCTCGGTCCAGATCTGCCGCAGGGCGCGGATGAACTCCTCCGAGCGCCGGTAGCGCTCGTCGTGCTCCAGCCAGGGCTCGCCCAGCGCGGTGAACTCGCCCTTGAACCAGCCTGAAACGACGTTGACGGCGAAGCGGCCGTTCGACAGGTGGTCGGCGGTGGCTCCGAGCTTGGCGAGCACACCCGGGTGCCACAGGCCGGGATGCACGGCGGCGATGACCTTCAGCCGCTGCGTGGCGAGCAGCAGGGCCAGGCTGAAACTGGTCGACTCGTGCTGGTACTCGGCGCCGTAGCTGGCCATGTAGCGGACCTGGCTGAGCGCGTAGTCGAAGCCGTTGTTCTCGGCGAGAACGGCGAGTTCGCGGTTGTAGTCGTAGCCCCAGTCGGTGCACTGCTCAATTTTGCTGGTGACGAGACCACCGCTGACGTTCGGCACCCAGTAGGCGAAGCGGACGGGATCGGATCCGGGGTATGCGGAGGACGCGGGCATGGGAACTCCTCGCGGGGGAATGCTGCGCTGGCAGAACGAATGAGCTCCGCGGAAACCAGACACGCTGGAGCGGCGTTTCCCGGGAAAGCCGGCGACATGACGGAAAGAAGCCGGGATCGGAATTCACGGAAGGAAGTCGCGGAGGGAGCGAGTGGAAGGGTTACCCTCGGGTGCGCTCAGACCCGACAGCGACAGAAGGCACTGGAAACACGCGCAAGGTCGACGTGGCGTCGCCGCGTGAGGTCCTGTCGCTTCATGTCGTCGATCGAACCAGGAGGAAGTCCGGCCGGTCAAGAATGCCCGGATGTGATTCCACATGCTGAGAGTCGGTATTCACGAGGTTGTGACAGGGATTCCCTTGAACCCGGTCCTCAGGAGGGCGCAGTCTCCTGTTCGTGCGTATCGAACAGCTCGAATACATCGCTGCCGTCACACGGCTCGGTTCGCTGCGGCGGGCCGCCGAGGAGCTGCACCTGTCCCAGCCGGCGCTCAGCGAGACCGTACGCAACCTGGAGCGCGAGCTCGGCGTGGACCTGCTGGAGCGCAAGCGGTCCGGAGCGAAGATCAGTGACGAGGGACGCGAACTGCTGCCGCACATCATGAGCGTGCTGGACTCGGTCGACCGGCTGCGCGGCGCGGCCGGCGACCAGCACCGCGTCAGCCGAATGGTCCGCCTCGGTACGGTGAACGCGGCTACCGTGCCGCTGGTCATCCCGACCGTGCGCGAGTTCCGGGCCTCGCACCCGGTCACCCAGGTGGAGTTGGTCGGCGCGCAGCAGGCCGACATCCACCGCGGGCTGTTGGAGGGCGCCTTCGACCTGGGACTGGTGAACTACCTCCGGGGCGACGACATGCCGCCCGGCTTCGAGACGACGGACCTGCTCTGCGGCCGGCCGGTGGTGTGCGTGCGTCCGGACAGCCCGCTGGCGGCCCTGGATGCGGTGGACCTGGACAGTCTTCTGGCCGAGCCGCTGGTCGTGATGCGGTCCGGCTATGTGATGCACCGTTTCGTGCACCGGCTGCTCCGCGGCCGGGCTCCGTCGTTCTCGTACTCAACCGACGGCGCGGAGATGGGCAAGCTGATGGTGGCCGAGGGGCTGGGGGCCACGGTCCTGCCGGACTTCAGCGTCGTCGGCGACCCTCTCGAACGACAGGGCGCAATCACTGTGCGGCCGCTCGCGGGGGATGCCACCGATGTACTGCTGGTACTACAGCGCCGCCATTCCGGCTCCGTTCCGCGGGCGGTCCGCGACCTGCACGAGCTTTTCGTGCGCAACGCCCAGGCGTACGACGCTTCTGCGCGACGGCTGACATGAGGGGTGATCCTGTGCTCATCGTCATGTGCGGCCTGCCCGGCACCGGCAAGACCACGCTCGCCCGTCTCCTGGTGGCCCGGATCGGTGCGGTCCATCTTCGGGTCGACACCATCGAGCAGGCGATCGTCCGTTCCGGCGTGGCCCGGCACCCGGTTGGTCCCTTGGGCCACGCCGTCGGATATGCCCTGGCCGAGGAACATCTGCGGCAAGGGCTGACCGTGATCGCGGAATCCGTCAATCCACTGATTGGGACGCGTGACGCCTGGCGGCACACGGCCGTCGGGAAGGGCGTGCGTGTCGTCGAGGTGGAGGTGGCCTGCTCGGATCCGGCGGAGCACCGGCGCCGCGTGACCTCGCGGTCGGCCGACATTCCAGGGCTGCCACTGCCGGACTGGCAGCAGGTCGTCGACCGGGAGTACGAACCGTGGGACCGCGAGCGCGTCGTCGTCGACACCGCGGGACAGAGCCCGCACCAGTCACTGGCTCTGCTCCTCCGCGGCCTGGCATCGGACTGACCCGTACCGGGCGACTGCGCAAGCGCCCGGCTCGGGCCACGTCGCGAACGTCGGCGGTTCAAGCCCCTCCATGCCGGGACCGAAGTCGAGGAGGCGGCGTCGGGCCACGAACGCAGAGCCGCGGCGAAGGACGAACACGGGGTCGTCTCAGCATGGTCGTCTTCCCGTAAAAAGTTCTTCCGCTGATTCGGCGCAGTGACGAGGCGGGCCGCACCGACGCGTCGCGTGCAGCCGCTCGGTGGGGTACTCCCAAGCATCAGCTCGGCTGGAAGGAGTGACCCCGTCGCCGCCATTCCTCCGCGAGCAGTTCGTACGAACGGACACGGTCCGTGTGGTCGTGGGTGATCGTCGTGATGAGCAACTCGTCCGCGCCCGTGGCCTCCTGGAGTTGTTCCAGATGGTCGGCCACCCGGCCAGGTGAGCCGACGAACTGGGTGTCGAGGCGGTCCTGGACGAGGGCCTGGTCCTCGTCGGTCCAGGTGTGGGCACGCGCTTCCTGAGCGGTCGGGTACTCGATGGCGCCCTCGGCGGTGCGGATGCTGCGGACCCACGGGCCGTAGCCGGTGGCGAGTGCGCGGGCGGTGGCGTCGTTCTCGGCGACGACGACATCCGCCGAGACGCTGACGTACGGCTTGTCGAGGAACTCGGAAGGCTGGAAGAAGGACCGGTAACCCTCCACCGCCTCCAGGACCGTGGCCGGGCTGACGTGGTAGTTCGCCGCGAACCGCAGACCGTTGCGGCCCGCGACAGCGGCGCTCTGACCACCGCTGCTGCCCAGGATCCACAGCTCCACGTCGGCACCCTCCCCCGGCACGACGTGCGCCTCGACGCCCTCCGGGGAGCGGTAGGTGCCGGCCAGCAGGGCGAGGATGTCGTCGATCTGCTCGGCGTAGTCCTGTGACTCGGCGCCCGGCAGCAGAAGCAGCCTGCGCTGCAGCGCGATGCGGGGTGACCCGAGCAGATGCTCGAAGGAGAAGCGGGGCGGGATCAACAGGCCGTTCGGGGTCCGGCCGTCGACGACGGGGGTCGCCGTCGGCAACGGTGTGGTCGGCTGTCCTGGTGGGCGGCCGCCCGAGCGGCCCAAGCCCAGATCGAAGCGGCCCGGGTGCAGCGCGTCGAGCAGGCCGAACTCCTCCACGGTGGACAGCGCGGTGCGGTGCCCGAGCTGCACGGCCCCGGAACCGAGCCGGATGGTGGAGGTGGCGGATGCGGTCAGCGCCAGGACGACCGCGGGTGACGTGCCGGCCACGCCCGGATTGAGGTGGTGCTCGGCGAACCAGTGGCGGGCATATCCGAAGCGCTCGGCCTGCTGTGCGAGGTCGATGGAGTTGCGCAGGGCATCGGCTGCCGTCGAGCCGGAGGGGATCGGGACCAGGTCGAGGACGCCGAGGGCAATGTCAGACATGGACGGACTCCTGGGTGAGCGGTGGTGCCGGAAGCACGGGTCCCCATACGAACGGCGGGTCCGGGATTTCGCGGCGCAGCACGGGGGCGATCTTGGATTGGAACAGCTGGAGGGAGGCACGGTGCTGGGCCTCCGACAGCCCGCTCGCGTCGGCGTGCAGGTGGAGCACGGTGTGCCCGAACGGTTCGTGGTAGCGGTGCACCTTGTCGAGGAACTTCACGACGCCACCCGGTCGTCGGCGGCGTCGGGGTGCGCGAGGCCCAGGTGGTCACGGAGGGTCGTCCCCTCGTACTGGGTGCGGAAGACGCCCTGCTCCTGCAGGAGCGGGACGACCTTGTCGGCGAAGTCGTCGAGACCGGTGGGGGTGGTGTGTGGGACGAGGATGAAGCCGTCGCTGGCGTCGGCCTGGACGTAGTCGTCGAGGGTCTTGGCGATGGTCTGCGGGGAGCCGACGAAGGTCTGGCGGTTGCCGGTGTTGATGACCAGGTCGCGGATGGACCAGTTGTTCGCGGCGGCGAGTTGGCGCCACTCGCGGGCGGTGGCCAGCGGGTCGCGGTACATCCGTACCTGGGCGCGACCTTTGGAGATGTGGTTGTCACTGACGTCCGGGTCGATGTCGGGCAGCGGCCCTTCCGGGTCGTAGGCGGACAGGTCCCGGTTCCAGACGAACTCCAGGTGCTTGATGGCGGTGGCCCCGCTGACCTGCTGGCGGCGCACCTCACGGGCCAGTTCCTCGGCCTCGGTGTCCGTGTCGGCGAGGACGAAGGTGGCGGCGGGCAGGATCAGCAGCTGGTCGTGGCGGCGGCCGTACTTGGCGAGACGCTTCTTGACATCCGTGTAGAACGCCTGGCCGCCCTCCATGGTGGCGTGCCGGCTGAAGATGGCGTCGGCGGACGAGGCGGCGAACTCGCGGCCCTCCTCGGAGTCACCGGCCTGGAAGATGACGGGACGGCCCTGCGGGGAGCGGGGGACGTTGAACTGGCCATGGATGTCGAAGTGCTGCCCGCTGTGGACGAAGGCGCCGGCCTTCGCGTCCCGCAGGAAGACGCCGGTGGCCCGGTCGGCGAGGATCTCGTCGCCGTGCCAGGAGTCGAAGAGCTCGTTCGCCGTGGCGAGGAACTCCTTGGCGCGGGAGTAGCGCTCCTCCTGCGGCAGGAAGCCGCCGCGACGGAAGTTCTCACCGGTGAAGGCGTCCCAGGAGGTGACGACGTTCCAGGCGGAGCGACCGCCGGAGAGATGGTCGAGGCTGGCGAACTGGCGGGCCACTTCATAGGGCTCGTTGAAGGTTGAGTTGATGGTGCCGGTCAAGCCGAGGTGCTCGGTGACGGCGGCGAGTGCGGCGAGGACGGCGAAGGTGTCGGGGCGGCCGACGACGTCCAGGTCGTAGATTTTGCCGCCCTGTTCGCGCAGCCGCAGGCCCTCGGCGAGGAACAGGAAGTCAAACTTGGCACGTTCGGCAGTCTGCGCGAAGTGGACGAAGGAGCTGAATTCGATGTGGCTGCCGGCCTGCGGATCGCTCCACACGGTGGTGTTGTTGACGCCGGGGAAGTGCGCGGCCAGATGGATCTGCTTCAGCGGCTTGCTCATGATGGGTGCGGTCCTTCCGGCTCAGGCGGTCGCGGCGTAGCGGTTGGCGGGGCGGGTCAGGCCGAGCAGGCCGAGCAGGGTGTCGGCCTCGTAGGCGGTGCGGAAGACGCCCCGGCGCTGGAGTTCGGGGACCAGACCACGGGTGATGGCCGGCAGGTCGTGGCTGGCGACGGCGGGCCGCAGCCGGAAGCCGCTCAAACCCTCCGCTGCCAAATCCTGCAGCAGATCAGCCAGTTGGCTGGGCGTACCGGCGAAGATCCGGGCGTCGCTGGTGTACGGCTCCCCCGCAAGGGCGTCGAGGCGCGCGCGCCGGTCCTCCGCAGCGGCCCGGTCATCGTCCAGGAAGACCACCAAGTCACCGAAGACATGCAGGAGTTCGCCTGCTCGACCGGCCGTCTCCTGCTCTGCGCGGATCTCGGCGACGATCGCGCGGGCCTGCTCGGCGTCGTGCGGGGTGACGTAGCCGACATCGGCCTGGCGGGCCACGAGCCGGTACGGAACGGTCTGGTGGGCGAGGGCGGTGACCAGCGGCTGGCCCTGCGGCGGGCGCGGGGTGATGGACGGACCCTTGACGCTGAAGAACCGCCCTTCGAAGTCGATGTAGTGCAGCTTGTCCCGGTCGATGAAGCGGCCGGTGACCACGTCCCGTATCTCTGCGTCGTCCTCCCAGCTGTCCCACAGCCGCCGCACGACCTCGAGGTAGTCGGAGGCCTCGTCGAACAGATCGGTGAGGCGCTCCTGTCCGGCCGGCGTCCGCAACTCCTCCAGGCTGATCGGCGGGAAGGTACGGCGGCCGAAGTGGTCGGCCTCGTGCGGGCGGGCTGTGATTTGCACGCGCAGGCCGGCCCGGCCGGTGCTGACGTAGTCGAGGGTGGCGATGGCCTTGGAGATGTGGAAGGGCTCCGTGTGAGTGGCGATGACCGTCGGCACCAGGCCGATGTGCCGGGTGAGCGGCGCGATGCGGGACGCGATCAGTACGGCGTCGAGGCGACCGCGGACCTGGTCGGTGCGGCCGTCCAGGACGCCGTAGTGCGAGGACTGCAGGCCGAGCCCGTCCTCAAAGGTGACGAAGTCGAGCAGGCCGCGCTCGGCCTCGGCGACCAGATCGGCCCAGTAACCGGCGGTGAACAGGTCCCGGGGGCGGGCGACCGGCTCGCGCCAGGAGGCGGGGTGCCAGCCGGTGCCCTCAAGGGCTACGGCAAGGTGCAAGTGGGGTATCGGAGTTGAGGACACGAGGGCGCCTTCCTGGAGGTCCGTACTAGAGCGCCGGCCCGCGGAGTGGGGCGCACGGCGGTGGCGACCGCAGGGAGATGGGGGTCCCCCCGGCCGAAGGCTGGGGGAGGGTCAGGAACAACAGAGGGCGCCGACCACGCGCTGGAGGTCGATGTGGGGCCGGCTGTGGAGGCGCACGGCACGCAGTACACGTGACACCCGGCCCACCTCCAAGTCATCGCCTTCGACAAGGACAACGGCACGGCTATGCCGTTTCTTCCAGGACGGCGGCCCCGGTCTGCCGTACGAGTGAGAAGACCGTACGACTGCGTAGGGTGAAGCCGATCGACTCGTACAGCCGGATTGCGTTCGCGTTGTCGGCCCTGGCGTGCAGGAAGGGCCGCTCGCCGCGCTCCTTGATGCCGGCCGCGACGGCGCGGACCAGGCGGGTGGCCAAACCCCGGCCGTGATACGCCGGGTCGGTGCACACGGCGCTGATCTCGGTCCAGCCGGGTGGGTGGAGGCGTTCGCCGGCCAAGGCGATCAGGCGGCCCCGGTGGCGGATACCCAGGTAGGTGCCCATCTCGACGGTGCGGGGCAGATAGGGGCCGGGTTCGGTGCGGGCGACCAGGTCGAGGATCTCGGGCACGTCGTCGGGGCCGAGCCTTACGGCCTCGGGGTCGGGCTCCGCGCGCAGGCCGGTGTCCACGAGCTGGACGCCGAGTCCCGTGCCGACGACTTCCCAGCCTTCCGGTGCCTCGGTGACGCCCCGCACCGACGCGGTCCCGCCGGGGCCGACGAGCGCGGCGAGGTCCACCCAGGCGCGCGGGTCGTCCTCGTCGGAGACGGCGTAGAAGGGGGCCACGTCCTGGTGATAGCGGGCGGCGTGGCCGATCCGTTCGGCGAAGTGGGCGTGGGGGCCGGTGAGCGCTGCCCAGGCGGGGTTGTCCAGGATGTGCGAGGAGCTTGCGTCGATGGTGGTGACGGACATGGTGTGGCGGTCTCCGGGGTGCGGCTCGGGGCGTCCGGCGTGCCGGGGACTCCACCGCGGCGCGGCGGAGGAGTCCCTGGCGCGTGGTGGTCAGGAGTTGTCGAGCGGCAGGCCCGGCGGGTTGACCTGGGATTTGGCGACGGCCTCGTTGGAGAGGTTGTACGCCTTGAGCCACTCGGCGTACTGACCGTGCTTGATCAGGTAGTTGACGGCGTCGGCGAGCGGCTTGGCCAGGCCGCTGTCCTTCTTCGCGGTGGCCGCGATCAGGCCCTGCAGACTCGCACCGGCACCGGAGTAGGTACCCGCCGTACGCGTGGCGTTGGGCGTGTTGGCCACCTGGCGGTTGTGGTAGGCGAAACCGGGGTTGGGGCCGAAGGAGGCGTCGACCTTGCCGCTGTTCAGGGCCAGGTAGGTGCTGGTGCTGTCCTGGAAGTACTTGACGGTGAGCTTCTTGCCCTCCTTGGCCAACTTGTCCTTCCACTCCAGGAGAATTCTCTCCTGGTTGGTGCCGGAGCCGACGGCGATCGTCTTGCCGGCGAGGTTCTCGTAGTTGCCGTCGAAGTTCCAGGTGCTCTTCTTGGGCACGATGAAGGCGAGGTTGTCCTGCCGGTAGGAGGCGAACTCGTACTTCTTCTTGCGCTCCTCGGTGTCGGTGACGTTGGAGATGGCCACGTCGACCTTGCCGCTGTCGATGCCGACGAAGAGGTTCTCCCAGGTGGAGTTCTTGACTTCCGCCTTCAGCCCGAACACCGCGGCGACCAGGCGGCCGAGGTCGGGCTCTGAGCCGGTGAGGGTCTTCTGGTCGTTGCCGACGTACGCCAGCGGCGGGAACCCGGCGGGCAGGGCACCGATGCCGATTTCCAGATTGCCGCTCTTCCTGATGGTGGCGGGCAGTTCGGCGCTGATCGCCTTGACCTCGGAGACCTTGATCGTGGTCTGCTGGGCGGCGCCGTTGGCGACCCGGCCGATGACGACCTCACCGGCCTTGGCGGCGTCGGTGGAGGTGGCCGCGTCGCTGTCGCCACCGCAGGCGGCGAGCCCGGTGGCCAGTGAGGCGACGACGGTCGCCGCGGTGATGCCGCGTATCAGGCTGCGTCGAGTGAGGTGGGCAGACATGGCCGTTCCTTGTCGCTGAAGTCGATGAGGGTGGTGTGGGGGCGTCTGGTATGCCGGTGGTCAGAGAACCTTGCTGAGGAAGTCCCTGGTCCGCTCGTGCCGGGGGTTGTCGAGAATCTCGGAGGGCGGTCCCTGCTCGACGATCTTGCCGCTGTCGATGAAGACGACCCGGTCGGCGATCTCGCGGGCGAAGCCGATCTCGTGGGTGACGATGACGAGGGTGGTGCCGCTGGTCGCCAAGTCCCGGATTACGGCGAGGACTTCACCGACCAGTTCGGGGTCGAGGGCGGAGGTGGGCTCGTCGAAGAGGACGACGCCGGGACGCAGGGCCAGAGCTCGGGCGATGGCGACCCGCTGCTGCTGGCCGCCGGAGAGCTGGCGGGGGTAGGCGTCGGTCTTGTCGGCGAGTCCGACCCGTGCGAGGAGTTCGCGGGCGAGTTCCTGTGCCTCGGGCTTGCCGAGTCTGCCGGCGGCGACGGGAGCCGCGGACACGTTGTCCAGCACGGTCAGGTGCGGGAAGAGGTTGAAGTTCTGGAAGACGAACCCGATCCGGCCGCGCTGGGCCAGGATGGCCCGCTCGCTCAGCTCCTTCAGCCGGTCGCCCTGCCGCTTCACGCCGATCAGTTCGCCGTTGATGCTGACGTAACCGATCTCCGGCTTCTCCAGGTGGTTGATGATCCGCAGCAGGGTCGACTTGCCGGAGCCGGAGGGGCCGAGGATGACGGTGACCTCGCCGGGGCGGACGGTCAGGTCGACGCCTTCCAGCACCCGGTGGGTGCCGTACCACTTGTGCACGTCGTGGAACTCGACGGTGGCGGCCTCGACGTCCGCCAGTGCTTCGAGCGTCTCCGCGGTCATACGGCGGCCTCCCGGCGGATACGGGCCCTCAGGTCGGAAAGTCCGGTGCGGAGCTTCTGCAACGGTGTCGACGGCAGGCTGCGGGTGGCACCGCGGGCGTAGTGCCGCTCGACGTAGAACTGGATGACGGACACGACGCTGGTCAGGATCAGGTACCAGACGGTGACGACCAGCAGCAGCGGCACGATGTCGCCGGGGTAAGTGGAGCCCATTGTCTGCGCGGAGCCGAACAGGTCGAGCAGGGAGACGTAGAAGACCAGCGAGGTCCCCTTGATCAGGCCGATGAGCTGGTTGACGTAGTTCGGGATGATCGAGCGGAGCGCCTGGGGAAACACGATCTTCCGGAACTGGTAGCCCTTCGGCAGGCCGAGCGCCGCGGCCGCCTCGTACTGTCCCTGGTCGACGGAGAGGATGCCGCCGCGGACTACCTCGGCCGCGTAGGCCGCCTCGTTGAGGCTGAGGCCGACGACCGCGACGACCATGTCGGTGGCGAGTCTCGACTCGTCGAAGGAGAAGAAGGCCGGGCCGAAGGGGATGCCGACGCTCAACGTCTTGTACAGGGCGCTGAAGTTGTACAGGAAGATCAGCACCACGATGAGCGGGATGGAGCGCAGCGCCCAGACGTAGGTCCAGCTGACCGCGCGCAGCACCGGGCTCTTCGAGAGCCGGCCCAGTGCAAGCACGATGCCGCCGACAAGGCCCAGCACCGCGCTGTAGGCGGTGACTTGGAGGGTGATCAGCAGGCCGTCGAGGATGGTGGGGCGCAGGAACCAGTAGCTCCAGCGGTCCCACTGGTAGAAGGGGTTGGTGACCAGTCCGTGCACGAACTGGGCGACGAGGACCAGCACGACCGCGGTGACGATCCAGCGGCCCGGCCGCCGCAGCGGAAGAACCCGCTGAGCTGTGAGGGGCTTTGACGGATCGTCGGTGGTCGGCACCTCGGCGAGGGTGGCGGTGGCACCAGGGGGTTCACTCATGGTGGGCTCCGGCTGGATGGGAACACCCCGGAGGCACGGCGGCATGCGGCGGCGCGCACGACGGCGAGGTACCGGGGGCGGGGAGGGCAACGGTGCACCGCGGGCGCGGTGTTCGTCAGGAGGTGCGGGGGGCTGCGGGGAAGTGTCAGCCCCGGCAGCGGGCGCGGCCCGGTGCGGTACACAGTGCGCTGCTCACGCGGAGCAGATCGACGGCACGGTCGGCGACGAGCAGGTTCGCGTACGACGGTACGCGGCCCCGGGAGCGGCGTGCGGCCGTCCTGGGAGCTGCGTACATGGGGTCACCGTCACTGTTCCGGCCCTTGGGGCCCTCGCGCTTACCGAGACTTCGTCGGTCGGGTCGTCACCTGGGGCACCCCACCGCGGTGCGAGGGTTGCCGGTCAGCAAGCCAGGGCTTGTCGCTGACGCTCATGACCTTTCTGCGCGGTAGTTAAGACAACTTACCGAACGTGTGTCAACGCCGGTCCAGCAGGTGGAACGGCCGGCAGACGGCGTGGGCCGTCCAGTCCAGATGCGGAGGGCCGCTCCGGTGGTCCCCAGCCCTGGCAGCGGGGGGCTGTTGCGGCGTTGGATGCGGTCGAGGCCGAGATGACCGCCGAAGGCGGGGTGGGCGGCCGGGCGGCGGCGCGCAGTACCTGATTCCTCGAGCTGTGTCACATTACGGAAGCACCAGCCCGGAGGGGCCGCGGTCACCAGCGGGGCGACGAACAGCGCGTCGGTCGGGCAGTACGCCTGACACTGGAAGCAGGTCTGGCAGTTGTCCTGTCGCGCGATCACCGGAACGCCGTCGGCGCCGCGGTCGAAGACACGCGTCGGGCACCCTGCGCGGGCGGACTCCCGCCGCTCCGGGAAGGGGAATCGGCAGGAGTCGCGAGCGGAACGCCCACGGGAAGCGGTTCAGTCATGGAACTGGTTCGCCGGTACCGGCAGTCCGTAGTGCTCCCGCAGGGTTGCGCCCTCGTACTCCTCGCGGAACACGCCCTTGGCGCGCAGGATCGGCAGAACGTGTTCGGCGAAGGCTGCGAGGCCAGACGGCAGGGCGGGCGCCATGATGTTGAACCCGTCCGCGGCACCGCCCTCGAACCAGGCGATGATGGTGTCCGCGATCTGCTCGGGCGTGCCGACGAACTCGAAGTGCCCGCGCCCGCCGCCGAGCCGCGAGATGATCTGGCGAACCGTCAGCTGCTCGCGCACGGCGAGGTCGATGATCAGGTCGGAACGGCTCTGGGAGCCCTCCAGCTTCGGCCTGGCGAGAATGAAGTCCGGCAGGGGCGCGTCGAGTCGGAAGACGGACGGTTCCGTCTCGAACACGGCGGCCAGCTGGCGCAGCCCGTATTCCGGAATGCGCAGCTCGTCGAACTGTCGTGCGAGCGCCTGGGCTTCTGCCTCGGTCGAGCCGATGTACGGGACGATGCCCGGCAGGACGATGACGCCGTCCGGGTCACGCCCCGCGGCCCGGGTGCGGGCCTTGATGTCGGCGTAGAAGGCGGCCGCGCGCTCGTACGTCGTGTGCGCGGTGAAGATCGCCTCGGCGTGGCGGGCCGCGAAGTCCTTGCCGTCCTCGGAGGAGCCGGCCTGGACGAGCAGCGGGTGACCCTGCGGTGGACGCTCGACATTGAGCGGGCCGGCCACCTTGAAGTACCTGCCCTGGTGGCCGAGCCGGTGCAGCCGCTCGGGGTCGGCGTAGCGTCCCGTGGCCCTGTCCGCGAGGACGGCCTCGGACTCCCAGCTGTCCCACAGTGCCTTGGCGACCTTCAGGAACTCGTCGGCACGGGCGTAGCGCTCAGCGTGGCCGGGGCGGTCGTCGAGGCCGAAGTTGGCCGCCTCGTCGGCGCCTGCCGAGGTGACGATGTTCCAGCCTGCGCGGCCGCCGCTGACATGGTCGACGGACGCGAGCCGACGGGCGAGGTTGTACGGCTCGTTGTACGTCGAGGACACGGTCGCGATGAGGCCGATCCTGCTGGTCGCCTGGGACAGCGCGGTCAGCAGGGTCAGCGGCTCGAGCTGGCCCGGCGGCCGGAACTCGCCGGTGCCAATCAGGGCCGGGCCGTCCGCGAGGAACAGCGAGTCGAACTTGGCGCTCTCGGCCAGCTGCGCCAGTTCGATCCAGTGCCGCAGGTCGAAGTCGGCCCGGGGATTGCTGTGCGGGAGCCGCCACGCCGCCTCGTGGTGGCCCGCTTCCATGAGGAAGGCGTTGAGGTGGAGTTGCCGTCTCTCACTCATGAGGTGACCTTCAGCTTGGAGCTGTCGTAGCCGGCCGGGAGAAGGTTGTCGGTGATCGACTTGGCGTCGACCTTCTTGGTGATCTGACCCGCCTCCAGGAAGGCGTCGGCGAGCTTCTGCTCCAGCTCGATGTCCGACTGCTCCACCGGGGTCACCCGGTTCGAGTAGGCGGCCAGGGACGCCTTGGCGTCGTCCAACGGGATGCCCTGCTCCTTCGAGAGCGCCTGCGCGTACTTGTCAGGGTTCTTGACCGCCCAGGCGAACTCGCGCGACAGCCTCTTCAGGACGTCCGTGAGAGCCGCGCGCTTGGTCTTGTCCTTCAGCGACGTGTCGCTTGCGACGTAGTAGCTGCTCGTCTGGTCGATCGGCGGCAGACCCTTCACCAGAATCCGCGCACCGTTCTTGACCGCGATCGCCGACTGCGGGTTCCAGATCGACCAGGCGTCCACCTTGCCGGTGTTGAACGCCGTCGCACCGGCCGCCGGGTCGAGAAAGACCAGCTTGGCGTCCTTGGGGGTGAGTCCGACGCTCTTCAGCGCGTTCAGGGCCAGTCCGTGGGCAGAACTGCCCTGCGGAACAGCGATCTTCTTGCCCTTGAGGTCGGCAGCGGTCTTCAGCTTCGAGCCCTTCGGCACGATGATGTTCTCTACCGCCTGGTCGGGCGTGAGCGATCGGTTGACGGCCACGATCTTGAAGCCGTACTCCTTCGCGGCACCGGTGATCGGTGGTACGTCGCCGACGCTGCCGAGGTCGATGTCGCCCGAGGCGGCGGCCTGCACGAGCGGCGGGCCGTAGGTGAAGCGGGCGAACTTCACCTTGTAGGACGCGTTGTCGAACACGCCGGTGATCTTCGCCAGCTCCTGGCTGCCGTCACCGCCGTTGTCGCCGATGGTGAAGGTGTACTTGCTCCACTCGGGGTGCTTGGCGTCGCTCGCGTCGGCGGCGTTGCTCAGCGGCGCGGCGGTGTCCGAGGACGACGATCCGCAGGCGACGAGGGTGCTCGCCAGGGCGAGGGAACCGACTGTACCGATGAGTCTGCTGGTTCTCTTACGCATAATTGGGGTGTGCTTCCTGTGCTGGGTGAGGGTGTTTCGGGGGGAGTCAGTGCTGGCCGGCGAGGCCGAGGTCTTCCAGCAGCCGGGCGCGGAGTTCCTCGCGTGCGACGCTCGCTTCGCGGTCCGCGGCGGAGAGGTGCACCTCGTGCGAGGTGCCGATGCGGCCGTTGTTCATGACGACGATGCGGTCAGCCAGGGCGATCGCCTCGTCGACGTCGTGGGTGACAAGCAGCATGGCGGCGTGGTGCTTGGTCCGCAGGGCGCGTACGAGGTCGTGCATGCGCAGCCGGGTGATGGCGTCGAGGGCTGCGAACGGCTCGTCGAGCAAAACGAGTTCGGGCTCCGATACCAGTGCCCGCGCGAGCGACACCCGCTGGGCCTCGCCGCCGGAGAGCTCCTTGGGCCATGCCTTCTCACGGCCCGAGAGGCCGACCTCGGCCAGCACATCGCGGGCCCGCTGTTCCGCGTCGGGCCCGTGCAGGCCGAGCGTGACGTTGCGCAGGATCCGCTGCCACGGCAGCAGCCGGTCGGCCTGGAAGACGATCGCACGCTTCGCCGGGACCTCCACGCGCCCGCCGTCGGGCCGGTCCAGTCCGGCGAGCAGCCGCAGCAGGGTGCTCTTCCCGCAGCCCGAGGGGCCGAGCAGGATCACCAACTCCTCGCCGTCGATGGTGAGGTCGAGCTGGTCGAGCACCACCCGGTCACCGAACTGACGGACCACCTGCTCGACGGCGACCCCGGTCTGCCGGCGGGGCTCGGTCGCGACTGCGCTGCTCATGACGCCTCATAACTGGGTCGCCACCGCAGCAGCACCCGCTCGAGAGCCCGGACGAACTGGTCGGCGAGCAGACCGAGGAGCGAGTAGATCACCAGGCCCACGAAGACCTGGTTGGTCTGCAGATAGGTCTGCCCCTGAGTGATGAGGAAGCCGAGTCCCTTGTCGGCGTTGACCGTTTCGGCGGCGACGAGTCCCAGGACGCTGTACGAGAGGGAGAACCGGAGCCCGACGAGGAACCCCGGCAGGGCTCCGGGCACCAGCACGCGCGTCATCAGACGCCAGGTGCCCGCGCCCGTCGTGCGCGCCATCTCGATCAGCCGCTGGTCGACGCCCCGGATGGCGGCGAACAGATTGAGATACATCGGGACGCCGGCTCCGAAGGAGATCAGCAGCACCTTCGTGAGTTCGTCGATGCCGAACCACACGATCATCAAGGGCAGCACCGCGAGGAGCGGGATCGTGTTGAGCACCTGCACCAGGCCGTTGAACAGGTACTCACCACTGCGCAGCATCCCGCCGAGCACTCCGGTGACGATGCCCACCGTCAGACCGATCGCGAGACCGATGCCGGCCCGCTGCAGCGAGATGGCCAGGTCGGGCCCGAGGACGCCCTGCTGCCACAGATCGGCGGCGGACTTTACGATGGAGGTCGGTGCCGGAGCGTAGGTCTTCGCCAGCACTCCGGCCCGGGCGAGGACCTCCCAGGCGACGAGGATCACGACGGGAGTCGTGTAGATGCCCAGCGGCCAGCGCAGGCGTTCGCGGAGTGTGCTGAGGGGTGTCCGGCGGCGGGCGTCGCGCGGCAGGAACACCTCGCGTTCGCGCGCGCTCGTCGTCTCGGTGTCCGGGCTCCCGGTGACGGCGGGCGCCCTGAGGCTGAGCTCGGTCATGCCGCCACCTCCAGCACGCTGCTGTAGTGCGTGGCGTCGCCCACGAGTTGCTCGCTGTGGCGTCCGTCGACGCCGACCGGGACGTCCCCGGCGATCGTCACCCGGTTGAGTCGGCGGGGGTGGTCGTCGTAGTTGTCCACCCCGTAGTGCTGGGTGATCCGGTTGTCGAAGATCAGCAGTTGGTTGGGCGCCCAGGTCCAGCGCAGGATGTTCTCCGGACGTGTCACGTACGACTGGAGGATGCGCAGCAGATCCGCCGAGTCGCTGCTCGACAGGCCGACGATGCGCTTGGCGAACCCGCCGATGAACAGCCCGCGTTCACCCGTCAGCGGATGCAGCCGCACAACTGGGTGCTCGGCCTCGTAGGGCGTCGAGACGAAGACGCGGTCGTACTCCTGCCGCTGCGCCGTCGCGGCCGAGGGCCGGACGTAATCGTACTGGTTGGTGTGTACGACGCGCAGCGAGTCCGCGAGTGCGCGCAGTGGTTCGGGCAGGTCGCGGTAGGCCGCGGCGGCGTTCGCGATGAGCGTCTCGCCGCCGTACGGCGTGGTCACGACCGACCGCAGCGTGGTGGCCTGCGGCGGGTTGACCACGAAGGAGACGTCCGTGTGCCACTCGTTGGCCTTGGACGTCTCGCTGTCGACGGCGAGCACGTTCGTCGTACCGTCGGTGGCCGGCACGTTCGGGTGGGCGGTGGTGAGTTCGCCGAACCAGCCGGCCACACGCTCCTGACCGACGTTGTCGAGGTTCACGTCGTCGAACACGATCGCCTTGTGCTCGTTGAGGGCGTCACGGAGCGCCGTGACCGTCAAGGGGTCGGGCGGCGCGGTGAGGTCGACGCCCTCGACGAGCGCGCCGATGCGGCCAGTGAGTTTGCGGATGGACGTAGGCATGAGGGGTCCCTCCCGGGCAGACGGGCACGCCAAGGGGTGCTGGAAAAGAGGGCGTTGGCTAAATGGGCTGGTACTGCGCAGGAATGATCGACCACAGGAGGAGCGCTGGGCTGGGCGGGCCGAAGAGAAGAACATGTGGCCGCAGGACCGCTACAGCCGCGCTCTCAGGGATCGCGTCGGCGTGCGCGAACAGGCTCCCGGCTCACACGAGAAGGAGGGGAGAGGGGGAGCTCTCAGGAGGTGGAGACGACGATCCCGCGGGGAGACATCGCAGCGTCGGCGGCTTTACACCGCCGCTGCCAGGCACACGCCATGGGCGCACACCGGCCGCCGCCGGGGAGCACTTCCCGGGTCAGCGACAACAAAACGCGCTGGAGACGTGCGCCAGATCGATGTGGCGCCGCCGAGTCAGGTCCACGCGCGGGTTCATGGTTCGGGAGTTCAGCAGATGTCACCAGGTTGGTCAAGAACTTCCCGGACAGGTCTTGCATTGCGGACAGGGAGAACGGCGGACGGCGCTCGGGACCGCCCCAGAGGACGCCGCCTGCCTGCGTCTGATCGGCCCCGGGCAATGGCCGTCCGCGCTACCGGAGGAGCTGCTCCGTCCGGCTCAGGGCCAACGACACCAGCGCGCGGTGTACGGCCTCGGCGAGCGCCGGCCCCTGATATGCACCGCGGTCGACACCAGCGGGCACGCTCCGGGTGGCCCGCGCGGCTGCGAGCCGACTGATCGCCCATGCCGCTCGGACCACGCAAGAGGTAGCCGTCCTTCGTGGTGCCGTGCTTCTCCTCGTAGCGCTCCATCGCCTCCCGCACCGACCGCGGCAGGGGAACCTCTCGGAACTCCCCCGCCTTGCGGTGCTTCAGCTTCGCCGGCTCGTGCGTGTTGGAGTGGATCTGCTCGTGCACCCGGTAGACGTCGTCCGCCACGACATTGTCGACGTTCACCGCGCGGGCTTCCCCGTTTCGCAGGCCGCAGCCCACCATCATGACGATCTCAGGCGCGAGGATGTGATCCGCGACAGTCAGCGTCCTCTTCACATAGTCGAGGGACGGGATGACCATCTTCCCCCGAATGTACTCCGGTTCCTGGACTCCCTTCACAGGGTCATCCGCCATGCTGCCTTGTCATAGGCATCCCGCACGATGGCCTTGAGGACACGGAATATGTTCACCTGGTTTCCGCGCCCGACCCCGTCCGTCTCCAGCTCGTCCAGGAAGCGCTCGACCACGATCGGGGTGACGGAGTTCAGCTTTCGCGATCCGAGACGCGGGACGATGTGCACGTTGATGGAACTGTCCACATGTCAGCCCGTGGAGTACTCCGTCATCCTCCGCTGCCGCGGTCGCCACTGCTTCGCGTATTCCGCGACCGTCTGCTGACCGAGTTCCCGGCGGGCCTCGGCAACGGACGGCGCCGTCTTCTTTTTCTCCGCATAGATCTGCGTAAGGCGCTCGATCGCGTCGTCCTGCGTGCCGAAACCGCCTCTTCACGCTGCTTGCCGAGAGCGTCCCTGAACCGAATTGTGTACGGGTGCGAACAACGGGTCGGCCTGGAATAACCGCACTCCTTGAAGAACGACCCCATCCCACGAGCGAGCTGTCGAGCCACGCATCAAGCCTTCCGAGCAGGGCGCCGGGCGGCACAGCAGGCCCCTGCCACAGGTGCAGGTCAGCAAGCCGGACACCGTCCGGCCTGATGCTGACCTTTTGCTGACCCGGAGGCGGCAATCAAAGCTCTGACCTGCAGAAACACCCAAACGCTAGATCTTGGACTTGAACATGGTACGAAGCACGAAGAAACTCCCGATTCGTCTGCTCCCTGCCTGCTTTTTGCAGGTCAAGGGCGATGTTCGGAGGCTACAACGTTTCGCATGTGTGGTCAGCTGTCGCCGGGTGTTCGAGGGCTCACACTGACCGTTGCTGACTTGTATGACGCCGCGCCAGTCATCTGCGAACGCGCGGCACGCGATCTCGGCGGGCTTTCCATTCGAGTCGATGTCGAGTGCCTGGCGCGGCGTATGTCTGCGTCGACGTCGGCGTCGCAATGACGACCGGGGCCAGGGCCACGCGGAGAGCTCCTGAACCGGATCGCCACCGATCTCGGCCACGATGGCATCGAAGCTACGATGCTCATGGAACTTGAAGCCGTCCACGACGAGTTCCAACGGCACACCGAGACCTGGTCTCGGCCGCTGATGCCCGCCTGGGCGGCTACGGCCCTGACTCACCCTGTCGGCTGATCACAGCCACCACCGACCCAGCCAGGCTGCCGGAGAAGACCACCTGGTACCTGGCCACCAACCTGCACCCTGACGCACCCCACGCCGCCACCAGCCCGCACAGAACCGTCCAACGGCGACAAGCTCACAGCCATACCCAGAACCCATGGGTCCCGCCGATCTTACGAATGACCGGCTCAGACCCACGCTTGGCAGGTGGGACCAGCTCAGAAGCAGTCCGCGGGCATGTCGAGGGCGGTGCGGTCGAGGCTTTCCAGCAGCGCGAACTGCGCCTCCGTTCTGGGCAGTTCGTACCGGAAGAAGTACTGACCCGCCCGGCGCTTGCCCTCGTAGAAGGCGCCGCTGTGTCCGGCGGCGGCCAGTATCTGCTCCAGCCACATCCAGGCAACCACGACGTGTCCCACGGCTTCCAGATAGACCGAGGCGTTGGCGAGGGTGGTCTCGGCGTCCCCGGCCTCCCACAGGCGCTGTGTCACGGCGGCGACGCGGGCGAGGGAGGCGTCCAGCTGTCGTCCGAAGCGGGCGACCTGGTCGTCCGCGGCCGCCGCGCGGGCGGTCGTCGTCGAGATGGTCTCGATGAGCAGGCGGAGACCCGCGCCGCCGTCCATGACGACCTTTCGGCCCAGGAGGTCGAGGCCGTGGACGCCGTGCGTTCCCTCGTGGATGGGGTTGAGGCGGTTGTCCCGGTAGAACTGCTCGACGTTGTACTCGCGGGTGTAGCCGTAGCCGCCGTGGACCTGGATGGCAAGGTTGTTGGCCTCCAGGCACCACTGGGAGGGCCAGCTCTTGGCGATCGGGGTGAGCATGTCCAGCAGAAGTCCGGCTCTGGCCTGCTCGTCGGCCGTCGGGGCGGTGCGCTCGTCGTCCAGCAGCCGCCCGCAGTACAGGATGAGAGCCAGCGCGCCTTCGACGTACGACTTCTGGGCGAGGAGCATGCGCCGGACATCGGGATGCCCGACGATCGGGATCTGGGGGGTGGTGGCGTCCCTGGCCTCGAGCGGGCGTCCCTGGGGCCGGGTGCGTGCGTAGTCCAGGGCGTGCAGGTAGCCGGTGTAACCGAGCGCGGTGGCACCGAGTCCGACCCCGATGCGGGCCTCGTTCATCATGTGGAACATGTAGGAGAGTCCGTGGTGGGGCTCCCCGACCAGGAAGCCGACGGCGCCGGGGGCCCCGCCGGGCCGGAAGGCGCCCTCACCGAAGTTCAGCAGCGTGTTGGTCGTCCCTCGATACCCCATCTTGTGATTGAGGCCGGCCAGGGCGACGTCGTTGCGCTCACCGAGCGTCCCGTCGGCCCCCACCAGTGTCTTGGGGACGATGAAGAGCGAGAGTCCCTTCACCCCGGGCGGGCCGCCGGGGATCCTGGCCAGGACCAGGTGGACGATGTTCTCCGTCAGTTCGTGGTCGCCACCCGAGATCCACATCTTGTTGCCGAACAGGCGGTAGGTGCCGTCGTCGGCCTGTTCCGCGCGGGTGCGCACATCAGCCAGCGAGGATCCCGCCTGTGGTTCCGACAGGCACATGGTTCCGGAGAAGCGGCCCTCGACCATCGGTCGGACGTAGGTGTCGATCTGCGCGGGGGTGCCGTGGGCCAGCAGCAGGTTTGCGTTGCCGATGGTGAGGAAGGGGTAGGCGGCCGTTCCCACGTTGGCTCCCTGGAACCAGGCGAAGCAGGCGTTGGCCACCACGCTGGGCAACTGCATGCCGCCCACCTCGTGGTCCATGCCTCCGCCGATCAGCCCGGCACCGGCGAAGACCTTCAGGGCCTCTTCGACTTCGGGGATGATGTGCACCCGCTCGCCGTCGAAGCGCGGCTCCTGGGTGTCGTTCTTCTTGTTGTGCGGCGCGAAGTGCCGGGCGGCGATCGTCTCACTGAGGTCCAGTACCGCGTCGAACGTTTCGCGCGAGTGGTCGGCGAAGCGGGGGCGCGCGGTCAGGGATTCAACGTCGAGCCACTCGTGCAGCAGGAAGTCGAGGTCTCGGCGGGAAAGCAGGAGGGAGGCCATGGTGCTCTTCTTCTCGGGTTCGGGTTCCTTGCGAGGGGGGCTGTCGCCGGCCGGTCAGACCGTGGTGCCGAGGCCGCCGTCGACGGGGATGACGGCGCCGGTGACGTAGGCGCCCGCACGGCTGGCCAGATAGACGGCGACGCCCGCCATGTCGTCCGGCCGCCCGATCCGGCGCAGCGGAGCCGCCTGCGCGATCGCCTCGCCCATGGTGTCCAGGGTCGCGGCCATCATCTTCGACTCGAAAGGGCCGGGCGCGATGGCGTTCACCGTGATGCCCTGCGGTCCGAGCTCCTTGGCCAGCACGCGGGTCAGGTGGTGCAGGCCCGCCTTGCTGGCCGCGTAGGAGTAGGCCGAGACCGGGCTGACGTGCAGGCCGTCGATGGATCCGACGTTGATGATCCGCGCAGGGTCCTGCGTCGACCCGCCGGCGCGCAGCTTCGGCAGGAGGGCCTGGGTGAGCAGGAAGGGGCTGCGCAGGTTGAGGTCCATCACCTTGTCCCAGCCGGCGACCGGGAACTCGTCCAGGGGCGCGCCCCAGGTGGCGCCGGCGTTGTTCACCAGGATGTGCAGCCGCTCCTCCCGCTCGCCGATGTCTGCGGCGAGTCGGTGGCACTCCTCCTCGCGCGACAGGTCGGCGGGCAGCGCGACCGCCTGGCCGGGACCGGAAAGACCGAGCACGGCCTCCTCGCAGGCTTCCGCCTTGCGGGAGCTGATGTAGACCTTGGCTCCCGCTTCGACCAGGCCCTGGGCGATCATCAGGCCGATGCCGCGGGAACCCCCGGTCACGAGGGCGGTTTTGCCGGAGAGGGAGAACAGTGGGATCACGGTGGACTCCTGAGGGTGAGGGGCGGCACGGGCAGGCTGTTCCCGCCAGGGCAGATACTAAGCAGTCGCTTAGCCGCTGGCCAAGCCCTGCGCCCACGAACCCCATCCGCGCCTCCGCGACCTACTACGCCCAGCGGGCCACGGCCGGACTGATCGTGAGCGAAGGGGTGCAGCCGAGCGTGGTCGGGCTGTCCAACCCCGGCACGCCGGGACTGCACACCGACGAGCAGGTCTCCGCGTGGCGCCCGGTGACTGATGCGGTGCACGCCGACGGCGGACGGATCTTGGCCCAGATCATGCACGGCGGACGGGTTTCACACCCCGACACCACCGGTATGCAGCCGGTCGGTCCCTCGGCAGTCGCAGCCGAAGGGTGGAAGGTGTTCACCCCGACCGGGCTCCAGCCGGCGCCGGTCCCGCGCGCTCTGGATGCCGCCGAGGTGTCCGAGCACGCCGAGTCGTACGCCCAGGCCGCCCGCCGCGCCGTCGAAGCCGGCTTCGACGGCGTCGAGCTGCACGGCGCCAACGGCTATCACAACTCGGTGAGGGCGCGTCCGACCGGTCGCTGAATGCGGATCTCGGCCAGTTGCCGCCAGTACTCGGTGGTCTCGCCGGGGGCGGGGGCACCGAGCCTGGTGGCTTGCAGCCGGGTCGGCCCGCCCCGTTACCGTCCCGCCTCGGTCCGTGCGGCTGCCCACAGTGCGATCTGCGTGCGGGAGCGCAGGCCCAGCTTGTCGCGGATCTTGTCAAGGTGCGTGGCGACCGTATGGACCGAAAGGCCGAGCCGGTCCGCGATCTGCCGGTTGGTCAGCCCTTCGGCGACGAGTTCAGCCACCGTGGACTCCCTTGCGGTGAGCCGGAACCGATCGTCTGCGGCCCGGACATCACGCCGCGTTCGGTGGTCACCGCTCCCTGCCCCGAGCGCGTACGCGACCAGCCGCTCCCCACGCAGCCCACGGGCACCGGCGACAGCAGTCTCCCGCGCCGCTGCCGACAGCCGTGTCCGGGCACGCGCCGCTGCTTGTTCCATCCTGTGCCGCCAGGGAGCCTCGGGCTCGGTGTCCAAGCGGCGCCGCGCCCGCACGCTCGCCTCGTACAGCCGCAGCGCACGCTGCATGTCGCCGTTCTCCGCGGCCACGAGGGCCAGGCCCTCCACGGGGTACAGAGCGTGGAAACTGGCCCCCGGAACGATCCGCAGCACCTCGGCGAACAAGGTCTCCGCACTGCGCAGTTGTCCCAGGGCCAGCCGTACGGCCCCCGCAGTGTGCAGCGCGGCCGCGGTCCGAGGCCACGGCGCTTGCTCCCTCAGAACGGGCAGGCACCGTGACATCAGCTCGTCGGCCTCCAGCTTCCCGCCGGCCTGGAGCAACGCCCAGGCCAGGTGATGTGTGCACCAGGCGGCGTCCTGCGGCCTGCCAAGGGAAGCGACGGCCTCAAGGCACTCCCGTAGATCCGCGACGGCCTCGGTGAACTCGCCACGGCACAGCCGCGCCGCCGCCCGGGCGTCCAGGGCGTTGGCCAGTCCGGCGGCGTCACGGCGCATCCGCTCGCTCCGCACCGCCTGCTCGCCGAGGCGCAGTGCCTCGTCCAGATCAGCCTGCTGGCAGGCCACGCGTGCGGCGAGCGCCGGCACCTGCCCACCCAGTGCCCGGCCCCCGGCTCCCCGCAGTAGTCCAGTGAGCAGCGCACGGGCGGACGACGGCTGTTCCTGCTGGTAGTGCACACGCGCCAGCTCCAGTGTCAGCCGTACCCGCACGGCATCGCCGTGGCCGGCGCTGCAGGCCAATACCGAGGCGAGATTGTCCCGTTCCGTCGCCAGCGGGTTGCCGGCCTGGTCGGCGAACACGTCCCCGCGGCCCCGCTCGGCCAGCTCGGTCAGCCACGCGAGCGCCCGGCGCAGGGTGGCGTGCAGCTCGCCGGATGCGCGCAGACGGTCCAGGGCGCAGACGCGGATGGCACTCAACTGCCTGAAACGTGTGGGTGCCGTCTCTCCCGGCAGACGTACGACGAGCGACTTCGCTTCCAGGTCGCACAGGATGCGGAAGACCTGCCGCCGACCTATGCCGTCACCGGCGCAGACCGTTTGCGCAGCAGCCACGTCAAAGCCGCCGACGAGGACCGAAAGACGCCGGAAGACCGCCTGCTCGGCCGGATCCAGCAGTCGATGGCTCCAGTCGACCGCTGCGGCGAGCCCACTGTGGCGTGGGGGTCCGGTTCGGCTTCCCCCGGTCAGAACGTCCAGCTGGGAGAACTGGTCGTCCAGCCCTGCCAGGATGTCGCTCAGCGCGAGCGCACCGACGTGGCGGGCCGCGAGTTCGACGGCGAGCGTCAGGCCGTCCAGGCGCCGGCAGATCTGGTCCACCAGGTGGCCGTTGCCGCGATCGAGCGTGAACCCGGGGGAGTTGCTCGCGGCGCGGTCGACGAAGAGCCGTACGGCATCGGACTGCATGAGGGCCGTCACATCGTCTCCGGCGTCGGCCGGCGGCAGGGACAGCTCGCCGACCCGGAACACGCTCTCTCCGGGCACCCGCAGGGCCTCCCGGCTGGTGGCCAGGATCCGCAGACGGGGGCAGCGGCCCAGCAGGATTGCCGCCAGCCGGGCGCACGGCTCGGCCAGATGCTCGCAGTTGTCCAGAATCAGCACCCGGGAGGCGCCGCCGATCGCCCGGACCAGAACGTCGACGCCGGTCCGGCACGCTCCTTCGCCCACCCCCAGCGCGGCGGCCAGGGTCTGCGTCAGCAGCGCGCTGTCCTGGAGGGAGGCGAGTTCCACGAGGTCGACTCGTGCGAAGCGCTTCGGTAATCCCCTGGCGAACTCCAGCGCCAGCCGGGTCTTGCCCACCCCGCCCGCACCGGTCAACGTGAGGAGGCGCGAAGTCCTCAGGAGCGCGCGCAGGCACGAGAGCTCGTGCTGCCGGCCCACGAAGGAGTCGAGCCCCGGCGGCAGGACACTGCCACCGGCTGTGGCGACCGCAGCCGTGACGTTCGAAGCCGCCCGTCGCCGCAGCGCCCGCTGCCGGCAGGCGCTGGAGCAGTATCGAGCCGGCCGCCCCCCGTGCGGCTTCACGATCAGCGCCTCACCGCACACATCACATGTTCGACTCCCGCTCATCCCCGATTCCTGGCCGCACCGCCCCGGAACGAAACCATCGCCTTGAGCCATGTCCCTCCACGAACGCCCCGGCCGGCTTCGGCACGAGCAGAGCGGCCGCGGTCGCGCGTGCGATGGCCGCACCGTGGCAGGTGCGGCCACTACAGGCAACCAGGCGCGTCAGGGTGTGGCGGCGGGGTCGATGCCGAGTACGACGGTTCCGGTCACTCCCTTGTCGAGGCCGCTGCCTGCCTGGGTGAGGGTCAGCAGGGTCGAGGACCCGCCGTTGCGGTAGATGCCGTCCCGCGCGTTGAGTGTGCGGGTGGCCGTGTTGTTCCGGTACGGGGACAGGGCGGCGATCCTGGTGTTGTACGCCTCGGGGAAGTAGAGCTGGCCCGTATGGGACACGTGGCCGCCGTGGTAGGTCCCGTTGGACACGGCGCCTCCCGCATGCGTCTTGACGTGGATGTGGAGGGCCCGACCGACGTACCAGCCGGGGTAGACGGTGGTGAACTCCGCGACACCGGCGGAGTCGGTCAGCAGCACACCGCGCAGGAAGGTGGTGTCCGGGGTGGAACCTCCGGCGGCATAACCCGAGTAGACCCCGAGGGCGTCGCAGTGCCAGATGTCGACCGCCGTCTGGGGCAGCGGGGCGCAGGTCGCTGCGTCGACCACCGTCACGCGGAGGGCCAGCGGAACGCCCGCCTTCCCTTCTGTGATGTCCTTGCGGACCGTCTCCAGGTCCAGGTAATACGGCCCCTCGGTCTGCTCGGGCGTCAGGACACAGGCGGCAGCCGGCCGGGCCGCGGCCTGGTGCTCGGTTGCGGCGGTCGCCTGCGTGGCGGCGAGACCCGTGGCCACGCCGAGGGTGGCGCCGCCCAGGGCGGCTATGACGGACCTGCGGGTGGCACCTGCGGGAACGTCCGACGGCTCGAGGTCGCGCTGCGGTTCCGCGGTGTTGTGGTGGGGGATGTCAGTCATGGTGTGAGCATGGCGCCGGTGACGACCCACGGGATCGCACGGACGACCCACGAGGCCACTGCGTTACGAAACCCACCACCGGTGCCGAGGGCGCCGTACACGGTCGTCGCGTCCATGACGATCCGCCGCGTCCGCGCAGCCAGCGCCAGGTCAACCAGCGGAGACACTGCTGCGACGCATGCTGACCTTTTGCTGATCGGGGGTGAGCCGACAGGGCTCTGACCTGCGCGAATCTCTCGATGCTAGATCTTGGACTCGAATACTGTGCGAAACATGAAGAAACTCCCGATTCGTCTGCTCCCTGCCTGCTATTGCAGGTCAAGGGCGGTCTTCGAAAACTACATCGTTTCGCATCGGCCGGGGGCGGATGGGTGGGCGGTCGGGCCATGATCGGTCGGTAGCCCGGGCTCTGACGTGTGCGTCGAGACCATGCCGACCAACCGCACCGTGCAGGCGGCGTCCACGCGCCCGCGGGTGTCGCGCCCACCGCCGACTCCAGCAGGCCGCTTATCTGGTTGAGCAGTTCGTCGAACTCGACCGGGGGATTATTGAGAGGGGTGGGTGCTCAGACGGGCCTTTCCTGCAGACCGCCACCGCGGTGGCGCCGGACGGGCATGGCCATCGCCATCGCCTCCTTCTTCCTTCTCGTGATCTCATCGCCCGCCATTCGTCATGCGAGCCATGCGGACTCCTTGTGACGTACGCGTGGGGAGACGTCCGAGCCGCCCGCGGCAACGGACGTGCCCGTGGTGCCGGGTGCGGCCGAGTGCCCCAGGTGCCGGTGCACGAAGTGGATGGCCATCGCGCCCTCACCGGCCGCCGAGGCCACCCGCTTCACCGAGCCGCTACGGACGTCCCCTACCGCGAAGACGCCGGGCAGGCTGGCCTCCAGGGTCATGCACGAGCGCCCGCGGCCGTGCCACACCTCGGGGTAGGCGCAGGCTTCCTGGGCCTCCGGGCCGGTGAGGACGAAGCCGCGGGAGTCGAGGGCGATGATGCCGGCGAGCCACTCGGTGTGGGGGTCGGCGCCGGTGAAGACGAACAGGCCCCGTACCGCGAGTCGGCGGTGCCCGCCCGTGCGGTTGTCGACCACGTCGAGCTCCTCCAGCACCTCCTGGCCGATGACCTCGGTGACCTCGGTGTGCAGCATGACCTCCACCCGCGGATGGCGCTCGACCTGGTCGACCAGGTAGCGGGACATGTTGGCCTCAAGGCTGGCTCCTCGGACCAGCAGGTGCACCTTCGGCGCGTACCCGGCGAGGAACAGCACCGCCTGGCCCGCCGAGTTGCCTCCGCCGACGACGGCCACCGGGTCGGTGCGGCACTGCTGGGCCTCGTAGACGGTCGCCGAGTAGTGGACGCTCGTTCCCTCCAGGCGTTCGATGCCGGGCACCTGGAGCCGGCGGTAGCGGGCACCCGTGGCCAGGACGACGGCGCGGGCGGCGATCTCGCTGCCGTCGGCGAACGCCACCACGTAGTGGTCCTCGTCCTTGGGATGGAGACCGGTCGCCTCCACCGGAATGCTGATCCTGGCGCCGAACTTGTCGGCCTGGAGCACGGCGCGTTCGGTGAGTTCGGCGCCGGAGATGCCGGCGGGGAAGCCGAGCAGATTCTCGATGCGGGACGACGTGCCGGCCTGGCCGCCGGTGGCCATCGCCTCCACCACGGTGGTGCTCAGGCCCTCGGAGGCGGCGTACACCGCGGCAGCGAGGCCGGCGGGTCCGGAGCCGACGATCAGGACGTCGCCGTGACGGTTTCCGGCGGGCAGTGACGGCAGCCCGATGAGCCGGGCCAGTTCCGCGTTGCTGGGGTTGCGCAACAGGGTGGTGTCCCGCCAGATGACGAGCGGTGTCTCCTCCGGGCCGACGCCGAAGCGGCGCAGCAGGTCCTCGGCCTCCTCGTCGGTCTCCAGGTCGATCCAGCGGTGCGGCAGCCGGTTGCGGATGGCGAACTCGCGCAGCCGCCTGGTGTCGGGCGAGTAGCGCGAGCCGATGATGCGGAAGCCGGCGCCCTGTCCGACGAGCAGCGCGCGACGGCCCAGACAGGCGCGCAGCACGATGTCCCCGATGGCGGAGTCCTGGGACACCAGGTGGCGCAACTGGTCCAAGGAGACGACGAGGACCTCGCCCGGCTCCCTGGCGACAGCGGTGTAGAAGGCCACCTGTCCGTGCAGCAGCCCGAGTTCGCCGATGAAGCGACCGGGGCCGTGCACGCGCAGCACGTGCTCCTCGGGAGTCCCGTAGTCCTCGATGACGGCGACGGTACCGCTGAGGACGACGAAGAACGTCTCGCAGCGCTCCCCCTCCTGGATCAGCACGTCGTTCGGAGCCATGCTCCGGCGTTGCCCGTGCTCCGCCAGACGTGCTGTCTGGTCCTCCGTAAGGCGCGGATACGCGCCGTAGATGTCCGGGGTCTCCCAGAAGACGGCCTCGTCCGCTTCCTCCGGCACCGGTTCTTCGCCCGGCAGCGACTGGTCGCCGGACATCAGACGAACGCCTCGTGAACGTAGCACCAGCGCCATTCCTCGCCGGGCTGGAACGACTGCACGATCGGATGAGCGACGGCAGCTGCGTGCCTGCGCGCGTGCTTGTTCGGCGAGGAGTCACAGCAGCCGACGTGCCCGCAGGTCAGGCAGAGCCTCAGGTGGACCCACGGGGAGCCGAGCATCAGACACTCCTGACACCCTTCTGGGGTCAGCGGCTGGACCGGTCGGACAAGCGCGAGGTGGGGGTCTGCGTGGAGGGTCATTTGGATCACCCTTCCCGGGCCGTGATCGACTGTTCCACCCACCGGCGCAGAGCGGGGGCGGGCGCCGCCCCCGCCTGCCGGGCGACCGTCGCACCCTGGTCGAGGATCAGCAGTGTCGGTACGGCCTGGACCTCGAAACGCTGCGACAGTCGCGGGTTCTTGTCGACGTCGACCTTGACGAGTTTGATTCGGCCGGCGAGATCGGTGGCGACCTTCTCCAGCGCGGGGCTGACCATGCGGCAGGGGCCGCACCAGGTGGCCCACAGGTCGACCACGACGGGGACGTCGGCCCGCTCGGCGACCTCGGTGAAGTCGTCGTCGCCCGCGTCCACCATCCACGGTAGGGGCTGCTTGCAGTGGCCGCACTTGGGGCGGCCCTCCGCGGCCACGGGCACACGGTTGGTGCGCCCGCAGTTGGGACAACTGACGGTCGTCGCCTGCATCGTGCTCATGCCGCCCGCGCTCCCTTCACGTCCTCGGGCCGGTCGTACGTGACCACCAGCTCTCCGTGTTCGGCGTCGACGCGGACCGTCGCGCCGTCCTGGACGTCGCCGCGCAGAAGGGCGCGCCCGACCATCGTCTCGACCTCATGGGAGATGTAACGCCGCAGCGGCCGGGCCCCGTACACCGGGTCGTAACCTTGGTGGGCGATCAACTCACGTGCAGCATCGGTGAGTTCGACGGCGATGCGACGTTCGGCGAGCCGGCGGCGCAGCTCGTCGAACTGCAGCTCCACGATCCGCTCGATCTGCCGCTCACCGAGCGGCTTGAACAGCACGATGTCGTCGACGCGGTTGAGGAACTCCGGGCGGAAGTGCCCGCGCAGCTCGCCCATCACCAGGGCGCGGGCGTCCGGCTTGATCTCGCCCTCGGCGGTGGCGCCGTCGAGGAGGTGCTCGGAGCCGATGTTGGACGTCATGATGATCACGGTGTTGCGGAAGTCGACGGTGCGGCCCTGGGAGTCGGTGATGCGGCCGTCGTCGAGGACCTGCAGCAGGGTGTTGAAGACATCGGTGTGCGCCTTCTCGATCTCGTCGAACAGCACGACCGAGTACGGCTTGCGGCGTACGGCCTCGGTGAGCTGGCCGCCTTCCTCATAGCCGACGTATCCGGGTGGTGCGCCCATGAGCCGGCTGACGGTGTGCCGCTCCTGGTACTCACTCATGTCGAGGCGGACCATGTTCTCCTCGGAGTCGAACAGGGCCGCCGCGAGGGTCTTGGCCAGCTCGGTCTTCCCGACGCCGGTGGGGCCGAGGAAGATGAACGAGCCGATGGGGCGGCGCGGGTCGCGGATGCCGGAGCGGGCGCGGATGATGGCGTCGGCGACGAGTTTGACGGCCTCGTCCTGGCCGATGACGCGCTCGCGCAGGATCTCGTCGAGTCGCAGCAGCTTCTCGCGTTCGCCCTCCTGGAGACGGGCGACGGGGACGCCGGTCCAGGCGGCGACGATCTCGGCGATCTCCTCCTCGGTGACGACCTCGCGCAGCAGCCGGTTCTGCCCTTGTTTGGCGGCCAGTTGCTCCTCCTCTGCGGCGAGTCGGCGCTCCAGGTCCTGGAGGCGGCCGTAGCGGAGTTCGGCGGCGCGGTTGAGGTCGTAGGCGCGTTCGGCCTCCTCCGCCTCGTGACGGACCTGCTCCAGTTCCTGGCGCAGTTCCTGCACGCGGCGGATGGCCTGCCGTTCGGCCTCCCACTGGGCGTGTTTGGCGTCGGCCTCGCCGCGCAGGTCGGCCAGTTCCTTGCGCAGTTCCTCCAGGCGAGTTTTGCTGGCGGCGTCGGTCTCCTTGGACAGGGCCGCCTCCTCGATCTCCAGGCGGGTGACGCGGCGGGTGATCTCGTCGAGTTCGGCGGGCATCGAGTCGATCTCGGTACGCAGCCGGGCGCACGCCTCGTCGACGAGGTCGATGGCCTTGTCGGGCAGGAACCGATCGGTGATGTAACGGTGGCTGAGGGTGGCCGCGGAGACCAGCGCGGTGTCCTGGATCTTCACGCCGTGGAAGACCTCGAGGCGTTCGCGCAGTCCGCGCAGGATGGAGATGGTGTCCTCCACGCTCGGCTCGTCGACCAGCACCTGCTGGAAGCGGCGTTCAAGGGCGGCGTCCTTCTCGATGTGCTTGCGGTACTCGTCGAGGGTGGTGGCCCCGATCATGTGGAGTTCGCCGCGGGCGAGCATCGGCTTGAGCATGTTGCCCGCGTCCATGGCCCCTTCGGCGGCGCCCGCACCTACGACGGTGTGGAGTTCGTCGACGAAGAGCAGGATGCGCCCCTGGGCGGCCTTCACCTCGGACAGCACGGCCTTGAGGCGTTCCTCGAACTCGCCGCGGTACTTGGCGCCGGCGACCAGGGAGCCCATGTCGAGAGCGAACACCGTCTTGTCGCGCAGGCCCTCGGGGACGTCGCCGCGAACGATGCGCTGGGCCAGGCCCTCGACGATGGCGGTCTTGCCGACGCCGGGATCGCCGATGAGGACGGGGTTGTTCTTGGTCTTGCGGCTGAGGATCTGGGTGACGCGGCGGATCTCCGCATCACGGCCGATGACCGGGTCCAACCGCCCGGACCGAGCCTCGAGGACCAGGTCGCGGCCGTACTTCTCCAGAGCCTCGTAGGCCACTTCGGGGTTGGCGGAGGTGACGCGCTGGTTGCCGCGGACCCGGGTGAGCGCGCTCAGGAACGAATCCCGGGTCACGCCATGCTCCTTGAGCAGGCGTCCGGCGGCGGTCGCCGAGCCCTCCTCGGCCAGGGCGAGCAGGAGGTGCTCCACGGACACGTACTCGTCCTTGAGGCGTTTGGCCTCCCGCTCGGCGGCATCGAGCAGGCGGGACAGGCGCTGAGTGACGAAGACCTGGCCGGGTGCCGCGCCGGGACCGGTGACCTTCGGGCGGCGGGAGAGTTCCTCGCGTACGGCCGCGCGCAGCTCCTTAGGCTCGGTGCCGGCCTGCTGCAGCAACCGTGGGATCAGACCGTCCTCCTGATCGAGAAGTGCGAGCAGCAGGTGTTCCCCGTCGACCTCGGTGTGCCCCATGCCGACGGCCGCGGTCTGGGCCTCCTGGAGGGCTTCCTGGGACTTCTGGGTGAGACGGTTCATGTCCATGGGGGTGTTTCACTCCTCGTACCGGCGCGGCGCAGGGCGGCTTCGAGCATGCTGATGCGGTCGAGCAGGTCGAGCACCAGGCCGATGGATGCGTAGTTGAGGCACAGCCCGGTGCGCAGCCGCTGGACGCGGGCGAGGGCGGCCGGTGCCGTCGGTTCGAACACCAGCCCTCCGGAGGCGTCGCGCTCGGCCTCGACCAGGCCCAGAGCGACGAACCGGCGTATGAGGTCGGGATGGACCCCGGAGCGGCGGGCCACGGTCTGCAGAGAGAGCCTGGGCACCGGCACGATCGCGTACCGAACGCGTGCCGGCGCGGAAGCTGTCAGCCGAGACGCCTGGCGCGCCCCGACGCGTGGGTCACTCATCCTGTCCTCCTGGGGTCGAACGAGGAGACGGCGGCGAGCTCCTCGAAAAGTGCGCGCTCCCGGTCGCTGAGCCTGGACGGCACCATGATCCGGAGCTCGGCGTAGAGGTTGCCGCTCGTGCCGCGCGGGTTCGGCATGCCCTCACCGCGCAGCCGCAGCCGCCGGCCGCTGGACGAGCCCGCGGGCACGCTCACCTTCGCCGGCGCCCCGCTCGGCGTGGGCACCGGAACCGTCGCACCCAGCGCGGCCTCCCATGGTGTGACCGGAAGCTGCACATACACGTCCCGGCCGTCGAGGCGGAACTGGGGGTGCGACTGGATCCGCACCCGCAGGTACAGGTCCCCCGCGGGGGCGTCACCGTTGCCCCGGCCGCCCTCGCCCGCCAGCCGGATACGCTGCCCGTCGGTGACACCCGGTGGCACGTCGACCTCGTACCGCCGTGGCTGCCCTGTGTGATCGGCGAGCGTGACGGTGCGACGGCCTCCCCGATAGGCCTCCTCGACGGTGAGCGGCAGTTCGGCCTCCTGGTCGGCTCCGGGGACACGCACCCGTCCGGCGCCCCCGAAGAACGAGCCGAACAGGTCGTCGACGTCGACGCCCTCCGCGCCGAAGCCGCTGGTGGCATACCGGACCCGGGGGCCGCCCCCGGTGGACCAGCGGAAGCCGCCGCCGGGTCCCGCGCCGGCACCGACCCGCTCCTCCCAGTCCTCGGGAACCTTCCGGAAGTCCTCGCCGAAGCGGTCGTAACGGGCCCGCTGGTCGGGGTCGGACAGGACACTGAAGGCCTCATTGATCTCCTTGAACCGCTCCTCCGCCGCGGGGTCCTTGTTGACGTCTGGGTGGTACCTGCGGGCCAGCTTGCGATACGCCCGCTGGAGCTCGTCCTTGTCGGCGTCTCGCGGGACCCCGAGAACCTCGTAGAAGTCGCGTGCCATGGCCGCTCACTCCCGCTTGGCGACGGTCACGGCGGCCGGCCTCAGCTGCCGCTCGGCCTCGCCGTAGCCGGGGCGCAGCACCTGCGCCACGGTGTTCGGTTCGGCGTCGGGGTCCTGGACCACACCGACGACCTCGTGCCGGGAGGGGTCGAACGGGACGCCGGTCTCGGCGTGACGCTCGTAACCAAGGCGTTCAAGGATGGACACGGCCTGGTCGCGCACGGCGCGAACCCCCTCGACGATCGCCCCGGGGTCGGAGCCCGCGTGGTTCAGGGCCAGTTCGAGGTTGTCGATGACGGGAAGGAAGGCCGCCGCCGTGCGGGCGCGTTCGACCGCGCGCTCCCGGTCCAGTTCCCTGGCGTGTCGCTTGCGCAGGTTGTCCAGATCGGCGAGAGCACGCCGCCAGCGGTCCTCGACCTCCTTCAGCGCGGCCGCGTACTCGTCCTCGACGCCGGCCGGACCGGTGGCCGCGTCGGGCCCCGGTTCGGCCTGCGTGGTCGGCGGCGCGGGCTCGGGCAGGTGGCCCTGCGGCGGTTGTGCGGCGCCTTCGGGCGGTAGGTCGGACGATCGGTCCTGGGGAGGGCTCGGCATGGCGGGTACCTCAGCCCTTGTCGAACTCGGCGTCGATCACGTCTTCGTCGGCGCCGGCACCGCCCTGCCCGGAGGCGTCCGGCCCGGTGGTGTCCGACGGACCACTCGCCGCCGCGGCTTCGGCCTGGTGGGCGGCGAGCCCGGCGTAGACCTGCTGGAGTTCGGAGATCAGCGGCCTGACCTTGTCCACTCCGGCCTCGTTCTTGACCGCGTCGCGGGCCTCTGCCACCAGCATCTCGGCTCGCGCCTTTTCGTGCGCGGGCGCGGCGTCGGCCAGTTCGTTCAGACGCTTTTCGACCTGGTAGGCGATCGCGTCGAGTTCGTTGCGGGCGTCGACGGCCTCGCGGAGTGCCTGGTCCTGGCCCCGGTTGCTTTCGGCCTCCTGGACCATGCGTTCGACCTCGCTCCGGTCCAGGTTGGAGCTCTCGCTGATGGTGATGCCCTGTTCCTTGCCGGTGTCCTTGTCGCGCGCGCTGACGTTGAGGATGCCGTTGGCGTCGATGTCGAAGGTGACCTCGATCTGCGGTTCGCCCCGCGGCGCCGGCCGGATGTCGGTGAGCTGGAACCGGCCGAGGACCCGGTTGTCGGCGGCCCGCTCGCGCTCGCCCTGGAGGACGACGATGTCGACGGCCGGCTGGTTGTCCTCGGCGGTGGAGAAGGTCTCGCTGCGGCGCACCGGGATGGTGGTGTTCCGCTCGATGATCTTCGTCATCACTCCGCCGCGCGTCTCCACGCCCAGCGACAGGGGGGTGACGTCGAGCAGCAGGACGTCCTTGACCTCGCCCTTGAGCACCCCGGCCTGGATCGCGGCGCCCAGGGCCACGACCTCATCGGGGTTCACGCTCATGTTGGGGTCCTTGCCGCCGGTTAGCCGGCGCACCAGTGCCTGGACGGCGGGGATGCGGGTGGAACCGCCGACGAGGATGACCTCGTCGATGTCGCTCTCGCCGACCTTGGCGTCGGCCATGGCCTGCTGGACCGGACCGAGGCAGCGCTCCACCAGGTCGCCGGTGATCTGCTCGAACGTGGACCGCATGATCGAGTCGGTGAGATGCTTGGGCCCGGAGGCGTCGGCGGTGATGAACGGCAGGCTGACCTGGGTCTGGGTGACGGAGCTGAGCTCGGTCTTGGCCTTCTCCGCCGCCTCGAACAGGCGTTGCAGCGCCTGCGGGTCCTTGCGCAGGTCGATGCCGTTCTCCTTCTGGAAGTCGTCCGCGAGGTAGTCGACCAGACGCCGGTCGAAGTCGTCGCCGCCCAGATGGCTGTCACCCGCCGTGGAACGCACCTCCACCACGCCGTCGCCGACATCGAGGATGCTCACGTCGAAGGTGCCGCCGCCCAGGTCGAAGACGAGGACGGTCTCGTGCTGCTTCTTGTCCATGCCGTACGCGAGGGCGGCCGCCGTCGGCTCGTTGATGATCCGCAGCACTTCCAGTCCCGCGATCCGTCCGGCATCACGGGTCGCGGTGCGCTGGGCGTCGTTGAAGTAGGCGGGCACCGTGATGACCGCCTCCGTGACCCGTTCCCCCAGCTGCTTGGAGGCGTCGTCGGCGAGTTTGCGCAGCACCTGTGCGCTGATCTCCTCAGGCGCGTACAGCTTGTCACGCACCTTGAAGCGGGCCTCGCCGTTGTCTCCCGGGACGACGTCGTAGGCGACGGCCTTGGCCTCGTCGGGGATCTCGTCGAAGTGCCGGCCGATGAACCGCTTGGCCGAGTAGATGGTGCCCTTGGGGTTGAGGATCGCCTGGCGCCGGGCCAGTTGGCCCACCAGGCGTTCCCCGGTGTCGGTGAAGGCCACCACGGACGGTGTCGTGCGGTTGCCCTCGCTGTTGGGCACGACGGACGGCTCGCCGCCCTCCCACACGGCGATCACCGAGTTGGTGGTGCCCAGGTCGATGCCCACTGCCTTGGCCATGAGGAACTCCTTCCGCGGCGGTCGACGTCCGTCGGCGACCGTTCATCCTCCGGGCCCTGTCCGCCCGGCTTCGAAACTCGTTCAGCTGGGGGTGGGATCGCCGCGCGGGCGCCGGCCCCTGGAGGAGGCGCTGTCCGTGTTCGCGCCGGCCCCGCTGCCCAGCCCGGCGACCAGCCGCACGGCCTCATCGGCGACGTCCTCGTCCACCACGACGTCGTACCGGCTGGGCTCCATCGAGCGGACCGAGGCGAAGTTCCGCCGGCCGCCCTGGGCCGCGTGCAGCAGCACGCCGAGCAGCGCACCGACGACCGCTCCGAAGATCAGCCCGTACAGGGCGAGGAGCAGACCGGAGACGACCGGATTCAGCCAGTTCAGCAGCCCGAAGATCCAGCCGACGAGTACGCCGGGCAGTGCTCCGCTGGCTGCGCCGTGGAGGGCGGCCCCGCCGTACCCCATTCGACCGATCACCTGTTCGACAAGGCGCATGTCCCGACCGATGATCGCAACCTTCTGAACGGGAAAGCCCTGGTCGGCGAGGTGATCGACGGCACGTTCGGCTTCCTGGTACGTCGAGTACGAGGCAACGGCCCTGCGGGCCTGCTCGGTCATGGCCACTCCTTCCGCCGACGGACCGCCGTGCGGTCCCGACAGGCCCCAGGGTGGCTGTTCGCCCGGTCACCCCGCCTGCGCCCAGCGGGTCGAAAAGTGGCACCAGCGGTCGGTCTGCGAGGACAGGAGGCGGGACGACGATTCGGGTTCGCGGCTCGCGGCTCGCGGCTCGCGGCGGGGTACCTCAGGGTTCGGCCCGGCATGAGGTAGCGGGGCTCACGGATGTCCGACGCAAGGGGCTTTCTCCCCGCTTCGACGCTCAAGAGGCGGGCGGCACCCGGGACACCACCGTGCCCGCGGACGAGCAGCGGCACGGCCCCACCCGAACGTGCGCCCCGCTCGGGGCGCACCTCACGGGCTGATGGCGCTGTGCCCCACACCTTCGACGGCGCGGACGAGCGAGAGATCCTCGGTCTTGCCCTGTGCAGGTCGCAGCCCTCGGGCCGTACCGTGCCGGATATTCTCCCGGGGCCATCTGCGCCTGGCGGTGTCGTCCTGGTTTCCACTCGGGACGCAGGACCCCCTCCTCCTCTCCAGGCTGGTACGGCGCACCGCGGCGATCCTGTCCCTGGGCGTGGCGACATTCGACGCGGCAGCGCGACGCTACGGACCGGCGGCCGTACGGAGGCGACCGCCACGGCTGACCGGCCCGTGGGGTCGAGAGCGGGCCCAGCGGGCCCACCTCCACCGTGCACCGCCTGCTCCCACCGCCTGCGACCAGGCCGCCGGGTCAGCCGGGCATGGGGTGGTGCGCCCGGGCGAACTGTTCCACGACGGCGGCGCAGAAGGCAGGCAGGTCGGCCGGGCCGCGGCTGGTGACCAGCTGCTCGTCGACGACCACCTCCTGGTCGGCGACGACCTCCGCGCCGGCGTTGCGTAGATCGGTGCGGATGCTGGGCCAGGACGTCAGGCGGCGACCGCGCACGGCGTCGGCTTCCGCCAGGGTCCACGGGCCGTGGCAGATCGATGCGACCGGCTTCCCGCTGGCCATGAAGTCCCTGACGAACTGCACCGCGTCGCGGTCCATGCGCAGTTGGTCGGGGTTCATGGTGCCGCCGGGCAGGAGCAGGGCGTGGTAGTCGTCGACGGAGGCGTCGGCGACCAGGCGGTCCACGGGGAAGGTTCCTGCCGCGTTGAGGTCGAACTGGCGGGCCTGGATCTCGCCGGGATGGAGCGAGACGATCTCGGTCTTCGCCCCTGCGCCCTGCAGCGCACCGCGCGGTTGGTCGAGTTCCACGCGCTCGACGCCGTCGGTGGCCAGAATCCCCACCCGCATCCCCCGCAGTGCCTGTGTCATGGTATGGCTCCCTTCACGAGTCGCTGGTTGTACGACGCGAGCGGCAGGGACACCCGGCAGGCCCGTCCGGATCCCTTTTCCGGACCGGGGACTGCAAGGCGCGGCCGAGGGTGCCCCGAGCGTGTATGTGCGCGCGATCAGCCGGAGCTGCCGTCCGGGTGGAGGACCACCTTCGTCCAGCCGTCGTCGCGGGCGTCGAAGTGCTGGTATCCGTCTGCTGCCTTGTTCAATAGGAGTTCGTGGAACCAGGACAGCTTGGCCTTCCCGGCCCGAACACCCGCCCCGCTGCGAAGTCGGGACGGCCTTCATACATGTGCGCATCTGAGCCGACAGATGTTCGTTGTGGCGAAAGGACATCCGTGTGCCTTTCGACACGCGCATCGAGGACTTCCTTCACCCTCTCGGCGCGCAATCCCTCCTCTGCCTCCCCGAAACGGCATTCCGAGTCACAGGCTGTTGCGTGGGAGGAAATCGGGAGTGATTTTCCTGGCCCAGGAGACCAGCCGCGCTGAGAGGGCAATCGCGAATCCTCGAGCATCTGCGGCGCGACCCGGGCCTCGGTGAAGGCTCCCGTCTCCACCTTCCGGCCCCCGCCCGGCATGTCAGCTCAGATCGGTGACATGCACCGGGGCGCGACCGCTACAGCAGCCGGTCGAACACCGCGGTCACGCCGTCCCAGTGGCTGGTCTGCGGGTTCTTGACATCCGGATACATGATTTTGAACGTCTCGGAGAGGGCGACACTGAGACCGCCGATGATCTCGGGGTAGCGCTCTTCGGTCTCCTGGGTGGGTGTCCTGTCGAGGGGAGGGTGCGCGGCGAGCTGTTCCAGGATCGGCTTCAGCTCGACCTCCTCGTCGAGCCGCCGGAACCGGTGGATGCTCTCCTGGAGGCCCTTGGTGATCGGTAGGTCCCACGGTTCGACGGTATCCCGCCCGTTGGCCTTGGCCGACGCCTGGCCGACGACCAGGAGGTCGTAGAGCTTGGCGTCGACGAAGTCGCCGTACCGCTTCAGGTCGTTCTTGTCCACGTCGAGGCCTGCGGCGGCGCGGAAGAACCTCTCGAACTTCGACACACCCATCACGGTCATGCCTCTCGCCTCCTCACCGGGAACCGGACGGCGTCGTTCGCCCCCGCCAGCGCCGCCATCGGCTGTTACCGGTCGAGATTCGCAGAGCCCGCCTGCTGAGCGCCTCCGCACCCCAGGCCGAAAAAGAACACCCTCTCCTACCCTGGCAGAGCAGCATGAAATGCGCAGGCACCCCCCGGCCAGCCGTGCGGCCGTCCCTCCTCGAACGAGAGCCGCTGACCGGACGACATGACCAACTCGGGGAAGCGGGACTGTGTCAGGGCGCCCCGACGAGCGCATCACCCCGCCCCTCAACAAGCCAGCAACACACCAGATCAGCCAACCGTCCCGACCATTTGGGCCGGCCGGAGACGCGACGGCGGGACAGCCGACCGAGCCCCCAGGCACGGCGCCCTGACGCACATCCGGCAGACCGGCGCCGGTGTCCCCTTTGCCGTGGCGGAGGCCGCCTGCACTTGTGCTCGGAGGTCCATGGAGCCCGCCGCTTTTCCGCCCGCCGGGAGCAGGCAGGGTGCGGCCCACATCCGGAGCATGGAAAGGGTCTCTGCTGAGGCGCATGCACCATGACGCCCGGCCCGCCACCCCCACCCCCACACGCACGACGCACCCTTCGGTGGCTGTCTCAGGTCCCAAGCCAGGCAGTTGCAAAGCTTCAGAAAAAGGACGGCTCATGGACTACAACACCTTCCTCGACACCATCACCCGGCGCGCCCCTGTCCCCCCGGAGAAGGCGGAGCCCCTCACCCGTGCCACCCTGGAAACCCTGGCCGAGCGGCTCACCAGGGGTGAGGCGGAGGACCTCGCGTCCGAACTGCCCAAGCCGCTGAAGGAGCCGCTGGTCTCTCCCACTCCGGAGGCCGAGCCCTTCGGACTCGACGAGTTCATCAATCGGGTGAGCAGGCGAGCAGGGGTGAGCCCGGACGAGGCCCGCGAGGGCGTACGGGCGGAGCTGAGCACCCTGAGGGACGCGGTCAGTGATGGCGAGTTCCGCCACGTAATATCCCAGCTGCCCCGGGACTTCGAGGCTCTCGTCGGCGCCCCGGGCTAGAAGGAGGCATGACCGACGAGGTCGGCGCCATCATCGAGGAGACGGAACCGGCCGTACTCACGGCGGCCACCGTCACACTGGTCGAGGGGCGGACGTTCTGCGTCTCGGGCACCTCGGGCGACATGGAGGCCCGAGGTGCCGCAGGGGCTGTTCTTCCGCGACGTGGGGGTCATCTCCGACTGACAGATCCGGGTGGACGGCCACCGGCCGCACCACCTCACCGTGCTTTCCCAGGACGCCTACAGCACCACGTCGTCTCCCTCGTCCCGACACACGGCGCGCAGAGCGAACTCCTGTTGGAACGTCGGCGCTACGTCGGCGAGGGGACGCGCGAGGACCTTCGGTGCGCAACCTCAGCACGCGTCTGATGCGCCCGGACTCGGCAAGAAATCGCCGGAGGATCGCATGACACAATCGACAGTTCCTTCAGCCGGCGCACCCGTGGAGGTCGAAGGCGGGGCGCAGCGGCCGTTCTCCGAGCACGCGGCCATGGCCAGGGCGTATCCCGGCGGCAGGATGACCGTTGGCGCCATCACGCCCCTGGAGGGCTTCGAAGGGCCCGTGCCGTCCCTGTCCGGGCACATCGAGCGGATCCAGCAGGCCGAGCGGGCCGGCTTCGCCTCGGTATGGGTCCGTGACGTGCCGCTGCTGGACCCGAGCTTCGGGGACGCCGGGCAGGTCTTCGACCCGTGGGTCTACCTGGGGCAGCTCAGTGCCCGCACCACCTCGATCACACTGGGGACCGCCAGCATCGTCATGCCGCTGCGGCATCCAGTGCACACCGCCAAGGCGGCCGCCTCGGTGGACCAGCTGTCAGGCGGACGCCTCCTGCTCGGGGTGGCCACCGGTGACCGGCCCGTGGAGTTCCCGGCCTTCGGTCAGGACCTGGGCGGCCGGGCCGAGAGGTTCCGGCAGTCGCTGGAGTACTTCCGTGTCGTCCTCGAGCACCGTTTCCCTGACGTGGAATCGCCGCTCGGCCGGATGCGCGGCACCGATCTGCTGCCCAAGCCGGTGTACCGGCGGATCCCCGTACTGATGACGGGACGCGGCAGGCAGGACGTCCGGTGGATCGCCGACAACACGGACGGCTGGCTGTACTACACCCCGCCGCTCCAGCAGCAGGCCGAGAACATCGAGCGGTGGCGGGAGCTGACCCGGGGCGATGGCGGTGGGTTCAAGCCGTACGCGCAGGCCACCTATCTGGATCTGACCGAGGACCCGCTGGCGCTGCCCCGGCGCATCCACCAGGGCTTCTCGGTGGGCCGGGTGTCGTTCCTGGCGATGATGCGGGCCTGGCAGGACATCGGCATCGACCAGCTGATGATCAACTTCAAGCACAGCCGCCGTCCGGTCGCCGAAGTGATTGACGAACTGGCCGAACACGTGCTGCCGCACTTCCCACCCGGGCGCTTTGGGGCGCGCGGCGAGCACCGGCGGCCCGTGGAGCGGACCGGGCCCTGAGGAAGCACGACCCCGGCGCCCCCTGCGTGAGAGGGCCGGGCTCAGTCCCGGACGGCCCCGGACGGCCGCTCCTGCGCGTAGTCGCACGTGCCCTCCGCCCGGAACTGCAGGGCCGCCCTGGTCACCTCCGCGCCGAGGCCGCGCAGTTGGTCCGCGACCGCCTGGTCGGTGAGGCGTCCGTCGCGGTCGAAGACCCGGGAGGACCGCGGGACCGCGAACACCAGCGGCACGGCCCAGCCGCGCAACGACCGCACGATGAACTCCATCGCGTTGATCGCCTGCAGGCCCTGCACTCCACCGGCGGTCGTCAGCATCCCCACGGGCTTGTTGCTGAGGTAGGGCGGGTCGTGGTCCGCCAGGAGGGCGAGCCAGTCCACCGCGTTCTTGAACGCGCCGCTGACCGACCCGTGGTATGTCGGGCTGCTCCACAGCAGGGCGTCGGCGGCCTGAACGGTGTCCGCAAGGCGGCGCGCGGACGCAGGGATCCCGTGCTCGGACGTGTAGAACGGAAGAGCCAGCCGCTTGAGGTCGATCACCAGGGTGCCGGCGCCCGCATCGGCCGCCCCCTCGACCGCCACACACAGTGCGGTGAGGCTGGTCGACGGGGTGCGCAGCGAACCTCCCATTCCGACGACGAGCGGGCGCGCCATCCTGTCAACTCCTTAGAGCATCTCCAGGGGCGTGGGCCCGCTGGGTGGCGGGAACGCCTCGTCGAGGGCGTCGAGCGCCTCGGTGGGAAGGTGGAGGTCCACCGCGCCGCGATTTTCCCGAACGTGGTCGGGTGATCCGGAACGCGGGATCCCGGCCACCCCCTGTTCCAGCACCCAGGCGAGTGCCACCTGGGCCGGCGTTGCTCCGAGGGCCCCGGCCACGGCACCCAGTGCCTCGACCTTCAGGAGCCGCCCCTGCTCGATCGGGGAGTAGGCCATGGCCGTTACCCCGGCCTCGCGGCACCAGGGGAGAAGATCCCACTCGATGCCGCGCCGGGAGAGGTTGTACAGCACCTGGTCGACCGCCACGGCGTCGCCACCGGGGAGGGTGGTCAGCGCGACCATGTCGGCGACGTCCAGATTGCTCACGCCCCAGTAACGGATCTTCTCCGCCTCCATCAGGTCGGTGAATCCCGCAAGGGTCTCCTCGAGTGGCCACCGTCCCCGCCAGTGCAGCAGGTAGAGGTCCAGCCGTTCCGCACGGAGCCGCCGCAGGCTGCCCTCGCAGGCGGCGACGGTGCCCTTCCGGTCGGCGTGGCCGGGCAGCACCTTGCTGACGAGGAAGACCTCCTCCCGGCGTCCCCGGAGGGCCTCCCCGACGAGCTCCTCGGCTGCGCCGTCGCCGTACATCTCCGCCGTGTCGATGACGGTCATGCCCAGGTCCACGCCCAGCCGTAGCGCGGCGATCTCCTGTTCACGCCGGGCCGGATCCTCGCCCAGGTACCAGGTGCCCTGCCCGAGCGCCGCGATCTCCTCACCGGAGGGGAGCGCGATCGTTCTGGCCGATTCCGCAGACATCTCGGACCTCCCGTCCACCGCGGATCCGAGTCACGCGCACCCGCACCGAGTGCCCAGGTCCGCGCCTCCCAGACAACCGGTGTCGCATGCGCCGCAGGGAGGTCAGGAGGGGCGAGCGGACTGCGCCGAGAGCGCGCCGGGACCGGGTGCGCGGTCGCGCAACGCGAGGGCGACCGACACCACGGCGCCGCAGGAGAGGACGGCCGCGAAGCCGATCATCGCGGTCTGCACGGTGAAGTGCCGCAGGGCGATGCTGAACAGGACGGATGGCAGGCCCATTCCCAGGTACGCGACGACGAAGAACACGGCGAGGACCCCCGCGCGTGAGGCGGGCTCGGCCACTGAAACGGCACGTTCGACGCCTCCCTTGAACAGCAGCCCTGAGCCCGCTCCCGACAGGGACACGGCGACCAGGTAGAGCCAGAGCGCCGGGTGGTAGAGGGCGACGGCGCACAGGACCAGGCCGACCGGGAAGACCACCGCCCCCACGGTCAGGACCCGGGGCAGTGGGAGGCGTCCCAGCACCAGCTGGGCGGCCGCCGCGGAACCGAACATGAGGAAGGCCGCCAGGCCGACCACGAGGTGCGAGTCGGTGTGCAGGGTGCCGTGGAGCACGCTCGCCCCGAGGGAGGAGATCAGGCCGAGGATCGCGAAGGCGAAGGCGCCCAGCGCGCCGGCCGCGCCGAACGCCCGCCGGCCGCCGGGGCGCAGGACGAACCTGCTGGGCGATTGGGCCGCGGGCAGCTCCAGATCCACGGTCTCCGGGGTGCACAGCACCAGCGCCAGGCACACTGCCATGGCGAGCGTGAAGATCGCCTGGGTGGTGATCAGGGGCGTGGGAAGCCACTCGGCGGCGGCTCCGGCGACCAGGGGCCCTGAGGCCAGGCCGCCGAGGTTGGCGGCGGTGGCCACGATGCCGGGCAGCACCGAACCCGTCCGTTCCGGACGGGCCTCGTGGTGGAGGTCGTGCAGGTACGTCGTCGCGGTCGAGGCCATCAGCCCCAGTCCGACACCGTTCAGGATCCTGCCCGCGATCAGCCCCGGCAGGTCCCGCCACACGATCAGCACGACCGACGCGACGATGCCGACCAGCAGCGCCGGGACGATGATGCGCCGCCGGCCGAGCCGGTCCGACAGGTGTCCCAGTCCGAGGAAGGCGGCCGCTGCGCCCACGACCATCGAGGCGTACGCCACCGTGACCGTGGTCGCGCCGAAGTGGTCCCGGGCCTCGTACAGCGGCCACAGCGGGGTCGGCGCGGTGCCGAAGGCCATCAGCACGGTGAAGGCCACCGCCACGAACCAGAAGCCGGTCGCGTGCGAGGCACGGCGCCGGGCGGGGCCGCGGGGCGGCAGGTCGACGGGAGCGGGTGCTGGGATCCGGTGGGTCGGGTCGCCGGGAGCGTCGGCTGTGGGACGGCTCAGCGGCGTCGTTACGGCAGGCAGGGGTACCCCTCCTCGGGCGGAAGTGAATGGCGCTTTCCATTCTCCTCACCAGCCAGGATCAGTGCCAACGAATGTTTTTGCTGGTCTCAAGCAATGCGAGTGATACTGCTCGTGTGGAGCTACGTCAGCTGGAGCACTTCCTCGCGGTCGCCGAGGAGCTGAGTTTCACGCGGGCCGCCCGTCGGCTGCACGTGGTGCAGTCCGGGGTGTCCGCCGCGATCCGTTCCCTGGAGCGCGAGCTCGGCTGCGCGCTGTTCGAGCGCACGTCGCAGCAGGTCCGGCTCACCGGGGCGGGCGCGGCACTGCTGCCGGAGGCTCGGGCCACCCTGCACGCCGCCCAGGCGGCCCAGGACGCCGTGCGCGCCGCACAGGACACGCTGCGCGGCACGGTGAACGTGGGCGCCATGGCCTCGGTGGAGGTGGTGGACCTGCCTGCGCTCCTCGGGCAGCTGCACGCGCGGCATCCGGCGATCGACGTCCGGCTGCGGCTGGCGACGACCGGCTCGGCGGGACTGGCGCACGCACTGCTCAGCGGGGACCTGGATGTGGCGTTCCTGTCGCTGCCCGAGCACAAGCCCGCCGGGATCGACGCCCGGGAGCTGGCCACCGTGCCGCTCGTCCTGGTGGTGAGCGCCGCCCATCCCCTCGCGCAGCGGGGGGAGGTGGCACTTGCGGACCTCGCGGGGGAGCCCTTCGTGGACTTCCCGCCGGGCTACGGCAACCGCGAGGTGGTCGACCGGGCGTTCGCGGCGGCGGGCGTCGTACGCCGGGTGGCACTGGAGGTGCCCGACATCGACATGGGGGCGGCACTGGTCCGGCACGGTCTGGGCATCGCCTTCCTGCCCGCGTTCGCCGTTGCCCGCACCCCCGGCCTGCACGTCCTGGACGTCCACGGCACCTTGCTCCGCTGGAGCATGCATCTCGGCACGTCGTCGAACCGGCGGCCCAGCTCGGCTCTGCGGGCGCTGCTCGACCTGGTCGACCTCCACGTGATCGCCCTGTGACGCCCGGGCCGCGGCCCGGACGTCACCCTCGCTCCAGCCGCGACATCTGCCGCAGCATCCGCTGACGCTCACGCTGCCGTCGTCCATAGGCGGCGTCGGACACCTTCTCGTCCCCTTCGAGGCTGGTGCCGAAGGCCCCGCCGATCATCGCGATGGTGGTGATGAACCAGGCCAGGAAGAGGTAGTCGCCGACGCCGACCTGCCGTCCGATGAATTTGCGCAGGACGGACGCGTCCAGCAGCAGGAAGGAGAGGGCGACCAGAGTCGCGAACAGGGCCGTGGCCAGCACCACCACCGCGAGCGCGATGGTGACCAGGGTGACCAGGTTGTAGGGGTACAGGGGGTGGTGCTGTGCAGGGAGGTGGGTGCCGCGTTCCCAGAGCTGGTGGTCGACGATGATCCACAGGGTGAGAGCGACGGCGGACACAGCGGTGATGACGGCATGCTGCACGGCGCCGAGTGCGGTGGCGAGGTTCCAGGTGGCGCTGTTGATGAACAGGACCGTAGCCGTGGCGAACACGCCCGCCAAGGCCCGGGAGAGGGAGCCGAACAGCCGCCAGGGGCGGTTGGCGTACACCATGCCGGCGACGAGTCGGGCGTGGCCGCGCAGGCCGGGCACGACGTAGCGCCGGGGCTGCTCGGGGCCGGGACGGGTGTCCGGTACCGGTTCGCGCGGCGGGCGGCCGATCACCTCTGGGTGCCTGGGCGTCTCCTCGTGCGCGACCAGCTCTCGGACGACATCCGCGACGGCCTGCCGCACCCGGCGCCGAAGGCGGCGGACTCCAAGGGCGGGAAGGGAGATGAGCGCGGCACGGAGCGCGGTGTCGACCTCGACGCTGATCGGGTAGAGCCGGGCCCGCCGCGGAAGGTCGGTGAGAAAGATCGCCACGTCCCATTCGGCACCGTCCAGGTGGTTTCTGACGGCCTCGGCGATGTCGGAGACGTCGGCCTGCTCGCTCACGCTGAGCGGGGCGGTCATCGTGTCGACCTGCCATCCGACCCGAGCACGGACTGCCCGGCGGAGATGGTCGGGCAACCGGGGGGCGAGAGCCCGGACGATCTCCGACGGCAGACCGGGGTCGGCCAACAGCACGACACGCACGGATCTGCCGGAGGAGGTCTCGGGCACGTCAGCCGTCATGACCACACCTTCGTGTGCGCCTCGCGCCATGGCGGCCGCGAGGGACCGGCGATCCGCGGGTGTCACCCACCGTGCCCCGGCGCACACGCAGCGTCCGGGCCGCTGGCGCGGTGACACGGACGCCGTGCCGAAGGCCCCGGGGTCACCCGGCGGATTCGAGGGCCTGGGAGAAGTCCGTTCCGAGCTGCGACATCAGGTCGTTGAACTCCTTCTCGCTGATCGCCTCGCGGAGCACGGCCAGTACGGTCCGCACACCCCGGTCGGCTTCCTCCTCCTTGAGCATGGTGCGTTCGGCCACGCGCCGCACGCTGTCGTAGTGGCCGAAGCGCTCGATGCGGTCCGTGGTTCCCCGGCGCACCGCCTCCACGAGGCCCTCGGGGAGCTCGGTGATCAGGTCCCTGGCCTCCCCCGGGCTCAGTCTGTGGGCCAGCGTCTCGAGCGTGGCCCAGGTCAGGTCCGCCGCCTCCTGCCGGCTCAGTCCGGTGCGCTCGGCGACGGTACGGACGAATTCCTGCTCATCCATGCGTCGTCCTCCTTCGCTGCTGTGTTGCGACGAACGGCGCGGATCCCCCTGCAAGCCTGCCACGCCGACCCGGCCCGCGCCCGCCCACGGACGGCGGTGACCACGACTACCCACAGCTTGACGCCTCCGTGCACCGTGGTGTGCAGGGCCTCGCCGGCCAGGTTGAGCTCGTCGTATTGCACACAGGCGAAGAGCCGCACCATGAGAGCGCCGACGTAGCCGAACTCGGGCGGCGAGTCTGCGCATTCGACGTGAACCACAGAGGACCCGGGTGCCACAGCTTGCCGTGGCATGGGACGAATCAGCACGTGTGAGCGGGTCCGGGCGTGGAAACCCGAGGTGCCCCGACTCCAGGGAGGCGTCATGGACGCCCATGTCACTGCCCAGGGAAGCCCCATCGCCACGGTCAACCCGTACACCGGTGAAAGGGTTCGTGAGTTCCCGGCGCTGAGCGCGGAGGACGTACGGCGCGCGATCGACGCGGCGCACTGTAGCTTTCCAAACTGGCGTGCCCGGTCGACGGCCGACCGGGGGGCCCTCGTGCAACGCGCCGGCCGGCTCATGAGGGAGCGCAAGGAGGAACTGGCGCACCTCCTGACCCTTGAGGTCGGCAAGCTGATCAACTCGAGCCGTGCAGAGGTCGACCTCGCGTCCGACATCCTCACCTACTACGGCGAGCACGGCCCCGAGCTGCTGGAAGAACGACCCCTGCCGGTGCCCGAGGGCACGGCCGTGCTGGTGAACGAGCCGCTCGGCGTCCTTCTCGGTGTGATGCCGTGGAACTTCCCGCTGTACCAGGTCGTCCGATTCGCGGGTCCGAACCTCGTCCTCGGCAACACGATCCTGCTCAAGCACGCGAGTAGCTGCCCCCAGTCCGCATTGGCACTCGAGCAGCTGTTCACGGATGCGGGTGTCCCGACCGGGGTCTACACCAATCTTTTCGTGCGGGGCAGAGACGTCGGGAAGATCATCGATGACTCTCGAGTGCAGGGAGCGTCACTGACCGGAAGCGAGCGGGCGGGCGTGAGCTTGGGCGAGATCGCCGGCCGCAATGTCAAAAAGTCCGTCCTCGAGCTGGGTGGCAGTGATCCCTTCGTCGTGCTGGACGGTCACAACCTCGAGCGCACCGTGTACGCCGCGTTCCTCGGCCGGATGGGCAACACCGGGCAGTGTTGCGTGGCGGCCAAGCGCTTCATCGCCCTTGCCGACGTCTACGACGCCTTCGTCACCGGGCTGCGTGACCGGATGAGCGAGGCGCAACCGGGAGATCCGGTCGACCCCGCCACCACGCTCGGCCCGCTGTCCTCCGAGGCCGCGGCCGAACTCCTGATGGAGCAGGTTCGTGACGCGGTGGACAAGGGAGCCACGGTGGTGCTGGGCGGCGGGCGGCCCGACCTGCCGGGCGCCTTCGTCGAGCCGACCCTTCTCACCGACGTCACACCGGACATGCGGGCCTACCGGGAAGAGCTCTTCGGCCCCGTCGCCACGGTCTACCGGGTCGCCGACGAGGACGAGGCCGTGGCACTGGCCAACACCTCCCCCTACGGCCTGGGAGGCGCGGTCTTCGCCGCCGACCCGGAACGTGCTCGCGGAGTCGCGGACCGGCTGGAGGCGGGCATGGTATGGATCAACCACCCGACCGCGTCCCGACCGGAGCTGCCCTTCGGCGGCATCAAGCGCTCCGGCTACGGGCGCGAACTCGGCGACGTGGGCATCGTGGAATTCGCGAACCGCAAGCTCGTGCGCTACGTGGACGCCGACGCCCCGATCGAAGAAGTGCTGGGCTGACCTACGAGCCGGTCGACCGCGCCCTCCACGGCGAGCTGGTGGTGTGGGAGCGGGACAGGCTGCGTTCGAGCGGCTACAACAGCGGCTCGCCGAACGCGGGACGACTGCCCCCAGGCACCGCGGGAGTGGCCGGCGCACTTCGTGGCCTTCGACCCGGTCCACCGAGGCGACGACCTGACCGGCTGGCCGTACGCGCGGCATCGGGCGGCGCTGGAGGCGTCGTTCGCGGACCGCGGCCTGGCGGCGCCCTTCACGTTGACGCGGGATTGGCTGGCGGTGGACGGCGGCCGGGGTGGAGGGGCTGTGCTTCAAGCGGCTGAGGAGTGGAAACGGTCCCCAGCACAATCCAGGGCATCGTCAACACCATCATCCGGTTCGCTGAAAACGTCCTCCCGAGTATCTGGAGCGGGTTCTCACAGTGCATCACCAGGCCGGTGCGCACCAGTGCCGCGCCACCGTGGGCACCTGGTGCGTGTCGCGCGGCAGTCGGTCCACACCACCGCCGTGCAGTGCGCACCGCTGCGGTGCGCATCGATGGTGGATACGCGGTATCCCCGGTGCAGATACGGCGAATCGTCGGTGCTCGCCGAACGCCCTCCCTTGTCTGCTGGAGACGCATCAAGAAGGCCAACACATGAGCCCGGTTCTTGCAGCCTGGGGCTTCGAGCGCCGCGGCCACGCCTGGACCTCCGCCTGCCGCCCGAGCACGGACTTGAAGACCTCCACCAGCTTTCCCTCCGCCGGCCAGAGCACGGATGCGGGTAGGAAGATCGTGGGCCGCAAGCGACGCGTCGTCACCGACCTGTCGGCCTCCTCCTGGCGGCGCTGGTCACTGCGGCCGGTATCCAGGACTCCGCAGCCGGCACCCCGCTGCTCGACCCGGTCGCCGCCGGCCGTCCCGGCATCCGCAGGGCGGCCCAGATGCTCCTCCGCCCCCCGGCCCACCCACCGCAGCGCTGGTGACACCACTCCCACAGGAGTTCCAGCGAGGCGTCAGCCGGGTCCGCCCAGCACGATCTTCCACACTCGGGTCGCCACCTGGAGGTTCAGCCGGTCCTCGACGTTCGCGAGGTCGTGGCCGCTGATGTCGCGGATGCGCTGGAGCCGATAGCGCAGCGTGCTGCGGTGGATCGCGAGGGAGTCGGCGGTCTCGTCGTAGTTGCCGCCGCAGTCGAAGTACCGGGACAGGGTCTCCACCATGGCCGCGTGGTGCCGGGAGTCGTAGTCGATGAGCTGCCCGAGCCACTCGTGGACGAACGTCTCCAGTTCCTGGTAATCGTTGCCGGGTCCCAGGATGCGGTAGAGGCCGAGCTCGTCGAAGAACGTCGTGCCGTAGCGCTCGCGGGAGTGGCGGCGCACGTCCAGGGCGCGCTGCGCCTCCTGGTAGCGGTGGGGGATGTCGTCCAGGGAGTCGGAAGGGGCGCTCACCCCGATCGTCCCGGACCGTGTTCCGGTCTCCCGGGCGAGCGCCTCGTACAGCGCACACGCGTGCGGCCTGTCGTCGGCGACCAGGACCACGTGGTCGGAGCCTCGGGTCAGCAGCGAGCGCATGCCCACGGCAGAGGCCGCCCGCCCCACGGTCTGCGCGAAGGAATCGTCGGCGGTCCGGTTCGACCACCGCACCACGACGACGTAGTGGCTGCGGTGCAGATCGTGTCCGACTGCCTCGGACCGGACGTAGGCGCTCGCCTCGTCCGTCCCTGCCAGGAGGTCGTCGACCAGCTCGCGGTGCAGCCTCAGCTCCACTTCGGCCAGATTGCGCAGGTGCGTCAGCTCCGGGGCGAGTGACGCGGCAGCGTGTTCCAGCGCGAGCACGGTGTGCTCGTCGGCCTCGTCCCGGGCATCGACCAGGGCCAGCACACCCAGGATCTCGCCGTGCGGGCGGATCAGGGTGATCAGCCGGTCCCTTATCCGCACCGGCCCGGCCTGACGGGCGACGGCGTGCAGCATTTCGTCCTGGCGCACGGCGTCCGGTTCGGGATAGGGGACGGGGCGGCTGGGGCCGGTCCAGGACCTCAGCCGACCGAAGCGGTCCTCGACCAGGGCGGGAAGTCCAGTGAGCCCGTGCAGTACGCGGGTGACAGCTTCCTCGCCGCCACCCGAGGCAGCGACGCCGGCCATGAGAGAGTGAACGGCTCGCTCGTAGCCCAGCTCAGCCACGACAGAGATCAGCTGCCGCTGGAGGGCTGTGCGTTCGTCCCTCAGCCGGTGCAGCTCCAGCGCGTCCTCTCGTCGGCGGCGGTGTGCGAAGGCGACTGACAGTGCAGCAGCGGTGTCCCGGACGAGCGCGGCGAGCAGGGATCGCTCGGTCTCGGTGGGCCGGGAGCGGGACGTCACCACGAGGTAGCCGTGGAGTCCCTCAAGTCCGCGTAGGCCCAGGGCCCGGCCCCAGGGCCTGCCGGGTACGGTCACGGGGCCGTCCTGCCCGGCCAGCTCCCGCACCCTCCGGCCCACGGCCAAGGCATGCATCTGCCCGTTCCTCGGGCTGGGGACCAGGTCGCCGCCCACCTTCAGGTATCCGGCCTCGGCGGTGTATGGCCCGGCGGCGGCTATGTGGTCCATGGCCAGGCGCAGGATCTCGCCTTCGTCCGGGGTGTCGAACAGGGCGCGGGAGAGCACCATCAGGTCGCGGAGGACATGGTCGGCTGGGGTGCGGGCGGGTGGGCGGGGCCCTCTGCGCGCGGCCGTGGGGTGCTGCCCGGCGCTGCTCCGTGGAAGGCTGCCCTTCCGGTCGGAGTAGCGGCGGTACAGGCTGTGCGCCCGACTGCCGGCCATGGGATCACTCCGTCCCTCGAAGCCTTCAGAGAACCGAGCGGCATATCGCGTACCCGCTCATGGGCCGGCTTACCCGAGATGTGTGGATCCTTTCTCTCGTACTCGTGGGGCGACCGGACCTGTGCATTCCTGACTCGCCAGACGCAGGCGTGGAGCCACCCGGTTCGTCACCCTGGGGAGTGCTCGAGACTCTCCGTGCGCACCGGTAGGAACCCGGCGTGGGCCACTTGGTGCGGCTCCTGCCGCATGGTCAGCCCCGCGCCCTCGGACAGGTCGCCCGCGACCTCGCCGGAAGGATCAAGCTCGTCAAGGTACATCAACAAAATCCACGGGTCAGTCGGCGGCTTCGAGGTGCAGGCGGTGCCGACCCTCCTCGTCGTTTGGACCAAGGCGAGACGCTCGCCGGCAAGGCCGGGCGATGGTCATGCCCCTGCGGAGCCACCGCAGTGGCGGAACAACGGAGCGGCGCCCCGGGTGGGCCCGCAATCCGCTGACTGAATTCGACGAACTGCTCACTCGGACGAGCGGATCGCTCGAGTCCACGGTGGGCGGTGCCGCGTCCGCAGCCGCGTGGACCCCCACTCCCGGACGTCACAGAGACCGACGACGCCTTCGAGGTCGAGATCCAACTCCCTGGTGTCAAGAGCAAGGACATCGACGTCGAGGCCAACGGACAGGACCTGGTGGTCACCGGAGAGTTCAAGGAAAAGGAGCGCAAGGGCGTCCTGTGCCACGGCACCCGCCGGACCGGTACCTTCGAGTACCGGCTGAGACTGCCCGGAGAGGTGGACGCCGAGAAGGTCACAGCGGATATGTCGGCCGGTGTGCTCACGGTCACCGTCCCCAAGGCGGAGGTCACCAAGCCCCGTCACATCCGGATCACCGAGATCAACGAGAGCGGCGGTCATTGAGCCGAGGAGCCCGGCGGTGCTTGACAAGGGTCCAGAACCGTCGGGCGCTCCGGGAACGAAAGGAGCCATGAGATGACCGAAACGGGTTTCTCCTCTTTCGACACCATGGTGGACAAGGCCAACCGGCTCCTCAGGGAAATCGAGGAGGCCAACGGCTGGCCCAAGGAACGCCGGAAGCAGTCGTACGCCGCACTGCGCGCCGTCCTGCACGGGCTACGGGACCGGCTCTCCGTCGACGGGGCCGCGCACTTCGGGGCGCAGCTTCCGACCCTGATCCGCGGCGTCTACTACGACGGATGGAAGCCGTCCGAGACACCAGTGAAGCTGAGCGGCGAGGAATTCCTCCAGCGCGTCCGGGACGACTTTCCCTACGCGGTCGGCGGCGGCATCGAACGAGTCGTGCGCACCGTGCTGGAGGCTCTGGAACGCCACGTCAGCGAAGGCGAGTGGGACCACCTCAAATCCGGTCTGCCGAACTCGTTGGTCTCCGTATTGCCGTAGCCGTTCGGCGGCACCCGAACCGCCGACCCCGTCCACGAGGCCCTGGTCTGATGAGCACGGCCGAGCACAGGCATGGTGCGATCCACAAGACACCGGACCGGTGCGGGGCTTTCCCCACGTCTGACGCCGGAGCAGCTCCAGGACCTGACCGGGCACGGTGAGCGCCGCAGGACCACCGAGGGCGAAGTGCTGTACCGCGAGGGCCAGCCGTTCCAAGAGTTCCTAGCGATCCTTGGCGCGGCCGTCGAGATCCTCCAGGACCACGGCGGGCCCGAGGAACGGTTCCCGGGTGAACTCGGGCTGCTGGGCAAGGCGGCGTTCGATACCGCCGTGGTGCGCGAGGCGGTGTTCGGTAGTCTGCGGGTGTGGGGACATTTGAGCGGCTGGTGCCGGATGAGCTCCCCGGTCGGCGAGGCACTGGCCGGGATTCGATGGAATTCGCGTCATAGCACCTGACAGGCATGACCAAAAGCCGGCCACGGACCAAGGCCAGCCACGTCGGCCGGCCCCTCGAATGCGGCACCGGACAGCGCACATGCCGCGCAACCGCTTCTTTCAGCCTCCCACCGGCCAGGTGGATGTCGAACAAGCGCTTGCGAGCGATTCTCATGGCATGCGCGCAGCCGTATTCGGGCGCCGAGATGTCCGACGCTAGATGTTCTGGAACTCGTTCGGCAGTTGCGACATCACATCCAGGAACTCCGTGTCGGGGACGGCCTCTCCCAGAGTCATGAAAACCGCCGCAACGCCCCTGCGCGCCACGGCCTCATCGGCGCCCGCACGCTCACTCACTCGCCGGACGAACCTCGCGGGCCGGTGCCGAAAGCGCCGGTCACTGTCCGCCCTCTTCACCTTCCTCGGTAAAGGGACACACCGCATCCAGCAGGGCCCTCAACGCACCGGCGAGCATCCCGACCTCGGCGACGCACTGGGCGTGCGGGTCCTGCGGGTATTGCCGCTCGGCCTGCTCGGCGGCGTTCGCCAGGACCTGCTCGGCGTTCTGAGCCGCGGCGCGCAGGGCGGCACGTTCGATATGGCCGGGCATGTGTTCTCCCCTGGATTCGGGCGTCGGGCACAGGATTCCCCGGAATGCTTCGACATCGCCAGCAGCCGGTTTTGCCGGGAATGCCACAGGTAGGGCACGAGTACGAAGTACCCCGGGACAAAGACTGAGGAGGAGATACGTCTTCCACAAGCGTACGGGACGTGCTGGAGACGCTGCAGGACGTCGACTTCCCCGCGGGCAAAGAGGAACTGGTCCAGGCCGCCGAGAATGCCGCAGCGCCCGACGAAGTGGTCAAGGCGCTTCGCGCCATTCCCCCCGACGAGTACGGCAACCGGGATGAGGTGGCCAGGTCGGCGCGCGTCGACCCGGCATCCGACCTGGACCTGAGCGCGGCGCAGCGCGCAGAGCAGGCCTGGCGCGGCGGCCGCCCCGGCCAATCGCAGCACCCCTGCGTGACGTCCCCAAGCCGTCGGTCCACGACGAACTCGACCAGTTCTGATCCGCCTCGCACGGCCTGCAGACACCGGAACGCCCCTGGACAGCGAATCGAACGCATTCGCCGCCGCTGACTTCCCGGCCGGAGGTGTGTGAGCAACCTCCCGCCGGGTACACCGATATATCCAAAATGCCGGAGATGTAACTCGTGGAGGTGAGTTCTGAGGACGCTACCCGCACGCCGACAGCGAGTCGGCGCCCTGGCGGAGCCCGGGGGTCACCGCGTGGACGCCCAACCCTCTCGCCGAGTTTGACGAGCTGTTCAACCGGATGGGAGGGCTGCTGGAGTCGACCGTGGGGGCGGGCGCCACGCCGGCAGGGATGCCCTGGATCCCGCAGGCCGACATCCCCGAGACGGACGACGCGTATGTGATCGAACTCGACCTGCCCGGCGTCGGGAGCGAGGACATCGGCGTAGAGATCAACGACCGGGAACTGGCGATCTCCGGGGAGATCAAGGAGCGCGAGCGCAAGGACGTCATGCGGCACCGGACCCGGCGCACCGGACGCTTCGAGTTCCGGGTGGTGCTGCCCGGTGACGTGCCGGCCGAGAACGTGAACGCCGCGCTGTCCGACGGCGTGCTCTCGGTGACCGTGCCCAAGGCCCAGTCGGCGAAGGCCCGGCATGTGGAGATCAAGAAGGGGGACTGACCTCCGGTCCCCCAGGCCGGGAGGGGCGGCGAGCGTTCGCCCGCTGCCTCCGCGGCACCCAAGCTAGCCCTCCGGCCGCCTTTATCCATCGCCCTGTGAGGAGTTCTGATGGCAGTCACCGTTGAAGCGGTCATCCCGCTGCTGCGCGACGTCCGCGATGCCGAGGAGGCGGTCGCCGGCCAGTTGCGGGCGGATCTGGCCGCCGAACCCGCGAGGGACCACCGGCAGACCCTGGAGGACCACATCCAGGAGGTCGATGACCACATCCACGAGCTCAATCGCCGCCTGGAGCAGCTGACCGCCCGAGGACCGTTGTCCGAGGCCTTCATCACCCTGGGCGGTCAGGCCGTGAGCACCAGCCGCGTGCTGTGGCGGCTGACGTCGGGGCTGCCGGCAGCCGTGCGGACCGGGCACGATGGTCACACTCCGCAACGCCTCCTGAAGGACATCGAGGAGGAGTTCGCCGTCGCGGCCAAGGCGGCGGCGGCCGCCCGCGCGGCAGAGCGTTTCGCCGATGAGATCGGCGACAGCCTCGACGCCGACATGCTCCGGGGCATCCGCACCGACGACGAGCGGTTCCTCAACAACCTGGACCACAGCCTGGAAGAGGCGGCAGACGTGGTGGTCCGCGTCAAGACCAGCGAGGCCGGCGGCGGAACCGCACCGGCCTCCTGAGCAGTGCCGCCATCCTCATCCGTCCCCGGGTGCCGGACCGCCCGGGGACGGGTACGTCGCGCTCAGGCGCCGTGCGCGTCCCGGACGCCGAGTTCGTCGATGTGCCCCAGCAGGTCGAGGGGGTCGGCGTACACCCGGAACGCCTGGGCCCGCTCCAGTTCGTCCTGCCCGTATCCTCCGGACAGCAGCCCCACTCCGAGTGCCTCCGCCCGCCGCGCAGCCAGCAGATCCCACACGCTGTCTCCGACGACGACACAGTCGCGGGCGGGGATTCCGAGCCGCGCCGCGCCCGCCAGGAACAGATCGGGGTCGGGTTTGGCGCGGCTGACTTCCTCGCGGGTGACCGTCGGCACGTCAGGCGGCACGGCGAGTCTGGCGAACATGGGTGCGGCGTCGTCCCGGCGGGCGCTGGTGGCGATCGTCCAGGGGACGCCGCAGTCCGTCAGCGTCCGAAGAAGCTCGGCGGCTCCGGGCAGCGGCCGGATGGCGTTCGTCCAGCCTTCGAAGTGGCGGTGATGGGCGTTCTGCAGTTCATCGGCCTCCTTCGGCGTCAGCCGTACGCCCGTCTCGCGCATCATGGCCTGCACGAGCAGGCCACCGCTCATCCCGATCCTCCGGTGGATCCGCCAGATCGCCAGGCCGATGCCCATCTCGCTCAACGCCTGCTGCCAGGCGATGACGTGCTGGTAGACGCTGTCGACGAGTGTCCCGTCCAGGTCGAAGACGAACGCCGCGGGCCTGGTGGTCGTACCGTCGGACATCTTCCACATCCCTCCCGTCAGCGGCCGGCCCGGGCCGGCGGGGTACAGGCACCGGAGGACAGCCGCTGCGCCCGGGACTCCTCGACCGTGTCCTTCAGGGCGGTGCGGAAGCGGCCAGGGCCCCAGGCGCGCCCCATGACGGCCTGTTCAAGCGCCTGCCGGCCGAGCGGCCCGTACCGTTCGAGTGCCGCCGCCACCTCGTCGATCTCCTCGTTGTGCGACCGGTCGGCCATGACGGCGGTGCGGCTGGTCGGACCACCGGTGCCGGCCATCCCCGGGGCGTACGGCGGACCGCCGGGACCTGGCCGGTACCGGCGGGCACCGGCCCGCTCGTGCTCCCTGCGGTGCGCGGCGCGCTCGTCGCGGGCTACGGCGGCGCCCGGGTGCTGCCCGTCGGACTCGGTCTCCTCGGCGGTCAGTGACCGGGCGATGTTCTCGAACGACTGCTGCTCGGCGCGCACCCCGAAGAACACCTCGGCCCCGCTTCGCCGCCCGGATCTGCTCGTCCCTATGGGTCCGCAGTTCGCCGAAGCGCGGGACGACCGGCGAAGGTTGCTCTCTGCCGAGGTACGCGCCGGACAGCAGAAATACGCGGACATCGAGAACGCCGCCGCGCACCTGCACGGACTGCTGGACGGCAGGCGGGCCGGGAACCGGTGACAGCGCCGGAAAAAGTGCACCCTCACCCGGCCCCCGGCAACGGGTCGTCCAGTGGCGCTAGGCGTCGTCACCCCGCTCGCCCTCCGCCTGGGACGGCTCGCTCCGGGGGACGTCCGGGTGCTGTTCGATTGCGGTACGCTCGCCCGTCTCGTCCCGCTCGCCCTCGGCCTGCGAGGGTGTGCGCGAGTACCAGGCGTCGTAATCAGGGGCTCCGGATTTCATGACGGGCCTCCTTCGTCGCTCACGTCCATCCTCCCCTCTCAATCCGTGGTGGAACGTCTGCGGCCTCACCGTGCGAACGGCAATCCAGCGTCGTCCAGAGAGGCGATCCGCGGCAGGACAGCGCCCGCACCATCGGCCGTCGCCAGGTCGTCGGCACCGACGCTGTCCGGCGCTGGTCCCTCACACAGGGAGAATGCGAATGCATCAACTGCGAAAACCAGGGTGAACCGGTGAGCCCACGACCTCGCAAGCGGGTTACCACCAGAACCGACGGTGAACGGCCTGCAGCCGAAGATAAACGGCCTCGGGCGCGCTGGCAAAGCGCGTGTTGTGGTCGGCGGCGTGGCCGCTGCGGTGGCCGGAGCCGTCCCCATCGCCCTTTCCACACCCGCGCGACTGCGGCTGCCAGGGTGGTGGAGGAGGGCGGGGAGGACACCGAGCCATCCATCGGCCGATCGACTGGTGCTCGAAGGGTGTACCGCTCGGCGCGGCGATGTCCCTCAGCTTGCGGAACACCGTGTCGGCCTCGCTCGCAGCGCCTTTCAAAGCGCCCGGGTGTGAGTCATTACCCGCACCCGGGCGAGGGCGGAGGGCGGCGTCAGCCGCCGGCCGCGGCGCGCACCGCCTCCTCGACCGGGGTGGACCCGCTGATCAGCTCGAGGATGCGCCCGGCGGTCCTGGGCTCGTGGAGCAGGGCGGCGAGCACCGCAGCCACGTCATCGCGCGGCACCTGGCCGTGGTCGGTGTGCTCGGCGAGCGTGACGCGGCCGCTACCGGGGTCGTCGGTCAGCATCCCCGGGCGCAGAATCGTCCAGTCCAGTCCCGGACGGGAGGCGATGTCGGCGTCCGCCTCGCCCTTGGCCTTCAGGTAGGCGGCAAACACCGGGTCGGTGCCGGGCGGCGGCGGGCTGTCCACGCCCATCGCGGAGATCACCAGGAAGCGGCGCATCCCGGTGCGCTCGGCCGCGTCGGCGAGGAGGACGGCCGCGTTCCGGTCCACCGTCTGCTTGCGGGCCGCGCCGCTGCCCGGTCCGGCGCCCGCGGCGAACAGTGCCGCGTCGGCGCCGCCAAGGTGGCCGGCCACCTCGTCCACCGAGGCGTGCTCCAGATCGCACACCACCGGTTCCGCGCCGTCCGCGCGCAGGTCGTCGGCGTGGTCTGGGTTGCGGATCAGCCCTGTGACGTCGTCGCCGCGCGCCGAGAGCAGCCGAGTCAGCCGGCGCGCGATCTTTCCGTGTCCACCCGCGATCACAATGTGCATGGGGTCATTCTTGCCACACGCGACCGCTCACGCCGGGCTGCTGGACTGCCGCGGCAGGTCGGGTCCCGCGGTTGCCGTAAGGTCGGCGTACTCGCGCACCGCGCTGGTGCGCGAGACCACCCGGCCACCGGGTCGCGCCGCAGGTGTTCGGGGATTCGCGATCGCGATTCTGTCGTCAGGAGCGCGCGAGCCGGGCCGCGAGATAGGGCGCGGTGGCGCTGCGGCGGGCCCCCGCCACCTTGGCCGGCGGGCCCGCCGCGACCACCCGCCCGCCCGCGTCGCCGCCGCCCGGCCCGAGGTCGATGACCCAGTCGGCGGTGGCGATCGTGTCCAGGTCGTGCTCGACGAGGACGACCGTGTTGCCGGCGTCGACGAGCCGGTGCAGCTGTCGCAGCAGCAGCGCGATGTCCGAGGGGTGCAGCCCCGCCGTCGGCTCGTCGAGCAGGTAGAGCGCGTGCCCGCGGCGGGCTCGCTGCAGTTCGGTGGCCAGTTTGATGCGTTGCGCCTCACCACCGCTGAGTTCCGTCGCGGGCTGGCCCAGCCTCAGGTACCCCAGTCCCACCTCGCGCAACGTCTCCAGACTGCGGGAGGCGGCCGGGACGGCGGACAGGAACTTGGCGGCGGCGTCGACGGACAGCGCCAGTACTTCCGCGATGTTCTTGCCGCGGTAGGTGACTTCCAACGTTTCGGCGTTGTACCGGGCGCCTTCGCAGGTCGGGCACGGCGCGTAGGTGCCGGGCAGGAACAGCAGTTCCACCGCGACGAATCCTTCGCCCTGGCAGGTCTCGCACCGCCCTTCGGGCACGTTGAAGGAGAACCGCCCGGCCGAGTAGCCGCGCGCCCTGGCTTCGTCCGTCGCCGCGTACAGCTTGCGCACCGCGTCGAACATCCCGGTGTACGTGGCCAGGTTGGACCGGGGAGTTCGGCCGATGGGCCGTTGGTCGACCCGGACCAGCCGGTCGAACGACTCGACCCCCGACGCGTCCTGGACGTCGACCTCCAGCTGCGCCTCGTCGGGTTCCTCGGGTACGACTCCGAGGTGGCCGCGGACGACCTCGGCGAGCACCTGCGTCACCAGCGTCGACTTTCCGGAACCGGACACGCCCGTCACCGCAGTCAGTACGCAGAGCGGTACGTCGACGGAAACGTCGTGCAGATTGTGGCGGGAGACGCCGCTCAAATGCAGCCAGCCGTGCGGTGTGCGCGGGCGGTGATCGAGCGGCTGGGCGCGCCCGAACAGGTACTGGCTCGTGGCCGACTCCCCGACCCGCTCAAGACCGGCGACCGGGCCGCTGTACAGCACACGTCCGCCGCCCTCGCCCGCACCGGGGCCGATGTCGACCACCCAGTCCGCCCGCCGTACGACGTCCATGTCGTGCTCCACGACGAACAGCGAGTTGCCCGCCGCCTTGAGGCGGTCCAGCACGTCCAGCAGCGGTTCCGCGTCAGCCGGGTGCAGGCCCGCGGAGGGTTCGTCGAGGACGTAGACGACGCCGAACAGCCCCGAGCGCAGCTGGGTGGCGATCCGCAGGCGCTGCGCCTCGCCCGGCGACAGGGTCGTCGAGCGGCGCCCTAGGCTGAGATATCCGAGGCCCAGGTCGAGCAGTACGTCGACCCGCGCGACCAGATCGCCGCAGATCCGGACCGCGACCTCGGTCGTCTCCCCGGACCGGGCGGTCGACGTGGTGGCGTCGGCCTCGGACCGCCCCGCGACGGGCCGCAGCAGCGCCACGACCTCGGTGAGCGGCATCGCGTTGATCTCGGCGATGGAACGTCCGGCGAAGGTCACGGCGAGCGCCTCGGGCCGCAGTCCGCTGCCGTGACAGGCGGGGCAGGGCACACTCCTGACGAACCGGAGCGCCCGTTCGCGCATCTTCTCGCTCTTGGAGTCGGCGAGGACGTGCATGACGTGCTTGCGGGCGCTCCAGAACTTGCCCTGGTAGCCGTAGTCGACGCGGTCCTCCTCCGGCTCGATGTACACGGAGGGCTGTTCGTCCGTGTACAGCAGCCAGTCCCGGTCCTTTTTCCTGAGCCTGCGCCACGGCCGGTCGATGTCGATCCCCAGGCCGCTCACGACACTGCGCAGGTTGGCGCCCTGCCAGGCGCCCGGCCAGGCGGCGATCGCCCCCTCGCGGATGCTCAGCGAGGGGTCCGGGACGAGCAGGTCCTCGGCGACGTCGTGCACGACGCCCAGTCCGTGGCACTCCGGGCAGGCGCCGGCCGCGGTGTTGGGGGAGAACGACTCGGCTTCCAGCCGTGCGGCCCCGGGCGGATAGGTGCCGGCGCGGGAGTACAGCATGCGCAACAGATTGGACAGCGTGGTGATGGTGCCGACCGTCGAGCGCGAGCTGGGCGACCCGCGTCGCTGCTGCAGGGCCACGGCCGGTGGCAGTCCGGTGATTTCCTGCACGTGCGGTGCGCCGACCTGTTGCAACAGCCTTCGGGCGTACGGTGCTACGGACTCGAAGTAGCGCCGCTGGGCCTCCGCGTAGAGCGTGCCGAACGCGAGCGAGGACTTGCCCGAACCGGAGACGCCGGTGAAGGCGACCATCGCGTCCCGCGGAACGTCGACATCGATGTTCCGCAGGTTGTTCTCACCGGCGCCCCGGACATGCACGAAGGGGTCGGTCGCGTCCTTGTCCACCGTTCCTGATTACCTGATCGCGCCGCGAACCGCGCGACAGGCGCCGTCACCGGGCCCCGCTCCCGAGGAACTATGTCCCCGGGCCTCACCCTCTGCACATGCGGACGATGGTTCGACTGAAGCCTTATGGAGCCCCCGCCGCGAGGCGACCGCCCTTCGCGCCCTCTCTCGATCGGCCCTGGCTGGGATCCCCCGAACCAGTCGGGGCCTTCGCCTGCCCCCTGCCTGCGCACTTCCAGGCAGGACACCGAAGCGGGGTGTCCGGTGGCGCGGCGTGCGGTGCCGCCCGGGGTGGCGCGGAGCTGGTGTTCGTGGTGGCGCACGCAACCGTGTGGCCCGGTGGTGGGGCAGGTCCTGCACGGGGGAGCACGAGGAGATCTGACCGTACCGCCTGCACCTGCTGGCAGGGGTCAGCGTGTCACGCGGCGTCGGCGTTACCTCGGGGGCATCCTGTGGCCACGTGCGATCGCGGGGGCAGCCGACGAGAAGGAGTCATGCGGGTGTCGTCAAAGGACGTTACGGTCGTGGCTCTTCTGGCGGATCCGGATGCGCCGACGGAGATCGCGCAGCGCATGGCCCGGATGCTTCCTGATCGGCTCGCCGACAGGTCGGGCCAGGGACGACGGTTCGACGTCGAGGTGGTCAGTGAGCCCTTCACCGCAGGGGCCGAGGACCCGCCCACCTTGATGCACCGGATCATGGACCGCGGAAGTGAGGGGAACTGGGACATCGTCGTGGCCCTCACCGACCTTCCGCTGCACTCGCATGGGCGCAAGCTCGTAGTGGATCTGAGTCACGAACACGGCTTGGCGCTGCTGTCCCTTCCCACGCTGGGGGGCTTCCGGCTGCAGACGAGGGCCCGGCAGGCCGTGGAAGAAGCCGTGCTCAGCTTGGCGGGCCCGCAGGCCACTGGGCCTGAGGGGCCTCCGGGGAGTCAGCCGCTGCGGGGGCCCTTCACCGGTCGTCTCGCGCCCATCCATCCGGGCCAGGTCGGTGAGGAGGAGATCGCCGATCTGCGGTACGTCGTCAGTGGGCCGCGCGGTTACTTGAGGGTGCTCCTCGGTATGGTCCGCGCCAACCGGCCGTGGCGCTTGGTGCCGGGCTTGTCGAAAGCCCTGGCGGCCGCACTCGCCACGGGAGCAGTCGCCACCGTGAACTCCACCATCTGGAACCTGGCCACCTCCCTGAGCACGCCACGCCTAGTGATCGCTACGGTCGGGTCTGTCGCTCTCATGATCGGATGGCTGATCGTGGACGCGAACCTGTGGCATCGAACGGATGAGGATTCGCCGGAGGCGAGGAAGAGGGCGGCTCTCTACAACGCCTCGACGGTCGTGACCGTGGGTATCGGGGTGATCGTCTGCTACGTGGGTTTGGTGGTCATCAACCTGGTGTGGGCGCTGTTCATCCTCAATGACCGGGTGTTCGCTTCCACGACACGAACCCCGCTGCACGCCACGGAGTACTGGACGCTGTCTTGGTTCGTCGCTTCGGTCGCCACGGTGGGCGGCGCGCTGGGATCAGGCTTGGAGAGCGACCAGGCGATCCGGGCAGCCGCCTACTCCAAGCGCGAACAGGAGCGTCGCAGCGTGCTGCAGGACGACCACGGTGACTAGCGGGTGACCTCAGCCGGAGATGTGCCGTCGGTTGGTGGTCGTCCGGGTCCGGAGATTCCGCTGATCGGTCGGTGCGTGGTTGTTTCGCCTCGGGTCCGACGGGGACCCGGATGCAACGCCGCCGGAGCGCCGAAGCTCCGTCTGGCGGGGCCGGCGGCAAAACGACCGTTCCACCTGATCCAGGTGAACGGCCCGCAGAGGCGTGCCGGAGCCACGGACCCCGTCGCAGCACTTCCGAGAGTCAGGCTCTTTGCGCCCTCTCCATCACCGCCATGCCGCGACATCAAGGGAAGTCACCATGAAAGCAGCGGTATACGAAGGACCGCGAACGGTCACAGTGAAGGACGTACCGGACGCGAAGATCGAACACCCCTGCGACATCATCGTCAAGATCACCACCACCAACATCTGCGGTTCGGACCTGCACATGTACGAGGGCCGCACCTCGTTCGAGTCCGGCCGCACCCTGGGACACGAGAACATGGGCCAGGTGGTGGAGGTCGGCTCGGCCGTCCGCAAGGTGCAGGTCGGTGAGTATGTGGTTCTGCCCTTCAACATCGCCTGCGGCTTCTGCAAGCAGTGCGAGCAGGGTCTGACCAACTACTGCCTGACCATGCAGCCGGAACCGGCCCTCGCGGGAGCTGCCTACGGATTCGCCGACATGGGCCCCTACCAGGGCGGCCAGGCGGAGCTGCTGCGCGTGCCCTACGGCGACTTCAACGCGCTGCGTCTGGGCGAGGACGCCGCCGAGCGGCAGACCGACTACGTGATGCTCGCCGACATCTTCCCCACCGGCTATCACGCCACCGAGATGGCCCACGTCAAACCGGGCGACCAGACCATCGTCTTCGGGGCCGGTCCCGTCGGGCTGATGGCGACCTACTCCGCCCTCCTCAAGGGCGCCGGCCGCGTCTGGACGGCCGACCACCAGCCCGACCGGCTGCGCAAGGCGGAGGAGATCGGGGCCATCCCGATCAACACCGCCGAACAGAACCCGGCGGAGGTCGTCAAGGAGGCCACCCTCGGTCTGGGCGCCGACAACGGCTGCGAATGCGTCGGCTACCAGGCCCACGACCCGGAGGGACACGAGGACGCCAGCCTCACGCTCAACGGCCTGATCGACTCGGTCAGGTTCACCGGCGACATCGGCGTGGTGGGCGTGTTCCTGCCCCAGGACCCCGGCGGCGCGGAGGCCCAGGGCGAGCTGGAAGCTCAGGGCAAGGTCCCGATCGACTTCGGCATGATGTGGTTCAAGGGCCAGCGCATGGGGACCGGGCAGGCGCCGGTGAAGAAGTACAACCGGGCGCTGCGGGATCTGATCGCCGGCGGGAAGGCGAAGCCGAGTTTCGTCGTCTCCCACGAGCTCAGCCTGGACGAGGCCCCCACCGCCTACGAGCACTTCGACGCCCGTGACGAGGGCTGGACCAAGGTGGTCCTGCATCCGAACGGACACGGGAACGGCCACAAGCGGTAAGAGACTCGAGGCCGCCGTCCCGCCTGTTTCCCCCGGACCGGTCCGGGGGACGGGTGGCGATCTGCCCGTCCGCCGGACGGGGCTGGGGGCGATGGCCCGCGCTCCGGTCGGACCTGAACAAACAGCGATTGCCCGCGCTCCGTCCCGAAGGACGGACGGCGGACGCTCAGCAGTGTCCGCAGTGGCAGCACCCCGTCCAGCGGCTGCTGCCGCCAGCCAGTTCGCGGGCCGTGTGGGAGGCTTCCTTGCCCGACGGCTGCCGCACCTCAACCAGGCCGACGCGACCCGGCAGGGCGTTCCGGCCAGGCGCACACCCGTGACGTGGCTGCGGGCCTTCGGTGAGGTCGTGCGATCCGGGCTCACGATCGAGGAGACGCGGCTGGAGCCCCTGCTCGCGCTGCGCACGGCCGCTGGGGTGGCGATCGTCATCGGGCCGACGCTGTGGCTGATCTCCCCTGCGTATGCCGCGTCCGCCGCCCTCGGTGCCTACTCCGCGGGTGGGGCCACTTTTCAGCGCAGCTGGCGTCCACGCAAGGTGGTCGCGCTCGGCGCGGGCGCGGGTCTGGCGCTCAGCACCTTCGTGGGCTACCTGGCGGCGGGGCGACTCGTGACGTTCCTCCCGCTGCTGGCCGTATGGGCCTTTGCCGCGGGAATGGCGTGGGCCGTCGGATCGACCGCTGGGATCGTCGCGGCGACGACCGTGGGCAGCATGCTGGTGACCATCACGCTGCCCACGAGTGTCGGGCGAGCCCTGGAGCACGCCGGGGTCATCGCTCTTGGGGGCGTGACGCAGGCCGTGCTGATCTTGCTGTTCCCGATCCGGCGTTGGGGGGCGCATCGTGACGCGCTTGCCGACGCCCTGGCCGCCGTGGCGGACTACGCCCGCCGGTTGCGGCACGACCCGACCGCCCCGTTCGACCCGGAGCCGTTGATGACGGCCCGGGACGCGGCCGCCGTGACGCCGTCACAGGCCCGCACCCGTCCCCCCGTCCTGCACGGCCCCCGGGGACTCGCCGAGCGCATTCGGCCGGTCGTCGCCGCGCTCGCCGACCCGGACGTCGGCGCCCCGGCGGAGGGACCCGGGCGGGACCGCGCGCGGGAGTTGCTCGACGCGGCCGCCGACGTCCTGGATGCGGCCGCCCGTTCGATCCGCCGCGGCACTCCCGCCGAGGTGCGGCCCGGGAGCATGGACGTCCTGCGCGTCGACGAGGAGCACGAGGTGCTGGAGGGCCCCGCGCGGCAAGCCGCCGAGCGGCTCGTGGAACTGCTCGGCGAGGCGTTGGAGATCGCCGGGAGCGGCTGCGCGCGCGGGAGGACGCCCATGCCGCCCGGCCCCGCCGGCGCCGAGTTCCTGATGCGCCCGACAATGCTCCGGCTGGTCCCGGTCGTCGTCCGGGCGGTCCGCCGTGAGCTCCGCCGGGACTCGCCCGTGTTCCGGCACGCCGTCCGCCTGGCGGCGGTGGCCACGCTCGGCTATCTGATCGCCGCCCGGCTCCCCCTGGGCCACGGCTACTGGGCGCCCATCGCCTCGGTGATGGTGATGCGGCCGGACTTCCACCGGACGTACGCGCGTGCGGTGGCCCGTCTCGCCGGGACCCTGGCGGGGGTCGCGCTCGCCACCGGGATGGTGCGGGCGCTGGGCCCGGACGCCCACGTGTTCGGCGCGCTGGCGGTGGTCTCAGCTGGCCTGTCGTACACGCTGAACCGGACCGGTTACGCCTACTCCCAGTGCTTCACCGCCGCGTACGTCGTCTTCCTGCTCGGCATGGGCGGCCAGGCATGGGAGCAGACAGTCCCGGAGCGGGTGGTGCTCACCCTGCTCGGCGGGGCCCTGGCAATGCTGGCGTACGTGGTGTTCCCCGCATGGGAGACACCCCGACTGCCGAGTCGGCTTGCGGACTGGCTCGCCGCCAACGGCCGCTACGCGGCCGCGGTGCTCCGCAACTACGCCGAACCGACCCGGGAGCATCACGCCGACATGCGCAGGGCACTGCTGGAGAGCAGGGAGGCGCGTGCCGCCTGGCAGGAGGCATACGACCGGGCAAGACAGGAACCGGTCCGCCCCAGGGGCCTGACGTCGCGCGAGGCGCAGGAGGCGCAGGAGGCGCTCAAGGGGTTCGGCCGGGCAGCGATGCTCATGGAGAGCCACGTTCCGCGGGCCGACAGCCGTTTCGTCCCCGAGGCGGAGCGATTCGCCGAGGCCCTGGAGACGGACACCGCAAAGGCAGCAGTCGCCGTGCGCGAGCACAGGAATCCGGACTGGGGACGCGTGGAGGAGGCGCTCCAGGCGTGGGAGGACGCCGCCGCCCGCAACGGGAGCCCGGTCGTGCGGCACGAGGCGGAACTGCAAAAACGGGCCTTGGAGGACCTCGCGACAGCCGTGAGCCGCACCCCCCTGGAACGGGACGTCGGCTCTGCTCGCGAGGAGCAACGGGTGCGGGCCACCGAGGCGGCGGACGGTGACGGATCAGGCACCGCGCACCGGGGTGGGTGACGAAGTCGGCCACGGAGAGCGCCATGCCGTCCCCTACCCGCCCAGCGGCAAGGCGGTCCGGGCGGTGCTCTCGGCGCCCGCCGCCGAATCGTGAACCGCACCGGCTGGCATACGCCTCAGTGCGACGCGCCCCGGCCGCTCGGGGGCACCGCCGGGTGCCCGTGCGCATCCCCGCAGTACGCCCGAGGCTCCCGGGTGCCGTCGGCAGCCGGGAGCCTCGGGGGTGGTTCATGCCGTCGGGACGAGGGGGCCGGAGGCTTCCGGCTCCGTGGGGCCGGAAGCCTCGTCGGTGCCGAGGCTCATCTCGGGGGCGGGGCGGCGGAAGCCCTTGGTGATCACCGCGAGCCAGACGATGCCGATGACCAGCCAGCCGAGGCCGAGCCTGACGGCGGTGCCGCCGAGCTGGGTGATCAGGTAGACGTCGACCGCGGCGCCGACGGCGGGCAGGAGGAGGTACCGCACGGGCGAGTGGCGGGTGCCGGAGCGCCACTGCCGCACGGCATAGGCGATCACGCAGACGTTGACGAGCGTGAAGCCGAGGAACGCGCCGAAGTTGATGAAGGAGGTGGCGTCGGCGAGGGAGAGGTTCATCGCCAGCAGGCCGACGGCGCCGATGATCAGCACGTTGACGACCGGGGTGAGCAGCTTGCTGTGCAGGCGCCCGAAGACCTGCCGGGGCAGGGCGCCGTCGCGGCCCATGACGAACATCAGGCGGCTGGTGCTGGCCTGGATGGCGACGCAGGAGGCGACCCCGCCGAGCATGCCGACGATGTTGGCGACGTCCGCGAAGGTCTTACCGCCGACGGTGGTGGACAGGAGGTACCCGGCGGAGTCCTGGTCGGGGAAGGAACCGCCCGGGTGGGCCCACTGCATCAGGAAGGAGATCACGATGAAGATGCCGCCGCCGGTCAGGACGGTCAGGATGATGCTGCGCGGGATGGTGCGCCGCGGGTCGCGCACCTCTTCGCTGAGGGTGCTCACCGCGTCGAAGCCGAGGAAGGCGTAGGCGGCGACGGCCGCGGCGGCGGTGACGGCGGAGAAGCTGGTGGCGTGGTTCCAGAAGGCGTGGCCGGCCGAGGTGGTGCCGCCGTGGCCGAGGCCGTAGTGGACGCAGAGCGCCGCGAGCACGACGAGGACGGCGGTGACGCCGAGCAGCAGCACCCGGTTGATCCGGTCGGCGACCTTGAGGCCGACGACGTTGATGACGGTGGCGAGAGCCACGTTGATGACCAGCCAGGCCCACTCCGGCACGGCCGGGAACTGGGCGTGCAGGTAGATGGCCTGGAGCAGCCAGGCGACCATCGGCAGGAAGAGGTAGTCGAGCAGCAGTGCCCATCCGGCCAGGAAGCCGACGCGGGAGTCGAGCTCCTTGCGGGCGTAGGTGTACACGGAGCCGGAGCTGGGGTGGACCTTGGCCATCTTGGCGTAGCTGAGGCCGGTCAGCAGCATGGCGCCGGTGGCGATCACGTAGGCGGTGGGCGCGGCGCCCTTGCTGGTGGCGGCGATGACGCCGAAGATCGAGGTGACGACGGCGGGGGCCATGTAGGCGACGCCGAAGGCGACCACGGAGAGGAGTCCGAGGTCTCCTCGCATGCGGGTGGGCTGGTCTGTCACGGGTTTCTCTCTTCCCCGAGGGTACGGCGGGTCTCGGTGGGGGCGCCGGCGTCGCCGGCCCAGGTGGCGGGGTCGATCCGGCCCTGGTAGAGCGGCAGGGCGAGGGGCTGGTCGCCGGGGCGGAACTGCTGCCAGGGCCGGTTGAGCGCGGCGGTGCCGAGACGGCGGACGTTGGCGACCTCGTCCAGGTCGATCACGTCGCTGAGGGTGGTGTCGCTGTCGGCCGCGGCCTCGGAGCGCACGGTGCCCTGCGGGTCCACGAGCAGGCTGCGGCCGGTGCCGGCGGGCGCGGCGCAGTTGACGCTGGCGACGAACACCTGGTTGACGATGGCGTTGGCGCGGGCCAGCACGGTCTCCTGGGCCCGGTCGCTGCCGGAGGTCAGGACGAAGTTCAGCACCAGTTCGGCGCCCATCCAGGCCAGGTGGCGGGTGGTCTCGGGGAACCACGCGTCGTAGCAGATCGACAGTCCCACCCGGCCGACGCCGTCGAGGTCGAACACGGTGAACTCGGCGCCGGGGACGACGGTCTCGTAGGGCCGCCACGGGAAGATCTTCCGGTAGGCCGCGACCCGTTCGCCGCGCGGGGAGTACACGGGGGCGGTGTTGTAGACGCGGCCGTCGGCGCCGCGCTCGTAGACGCTGCCGGGGGCGAGCCAGACCCCGAGGTCGCCGGCGAGTTCCGCGAGGGCGCGGTCACGCGGGCCGTCCAGGGGCTCGGCGAGGGCTTCGGGAAGCTCGGCGGGGGTGAGCGTGACACCGCCCACGGGGCCGCCCAGATGCAGCTCGGGATATACGACGAGCGGTGCGGCGGGGAGCCCCGCCGTGCGCTTTCGCACGTCGGCGGCCAGGCCGTCCAGGTCGTCGGCGGCGCGCTGGGCTGCCTGGGCCAGCACTAGGGGGAGGGGACGGGACATGGGTCACCAGGTCTGACTCGGGGATTAGTTAAACGAAATTTAGTTAATGAATGAGGGGAGGTCAATGGATTGCCACAGGTGAGATACGAACGGCGTTCGACGGTGTGCGAGCATGTCGACCATGGCCCGACCCAGGAACCAGGCGGAACGCCGCGCCCAGCTGATCGACGCGACCGCCAGGACCGTGGTGGAGCTCGGGGCCACGGCCACCAAGCTGCGGGACGTCGCCAGGGCCGCCGGCGTCACCCCCGCGTCGGTGCTCTACTACTACGCCGACATCCAGGAACTGTTCGCCGCCGTGTTCGAGCGCAGTGCCGCGACGTACTTCGTCAGCCGTGAGGAGGCCATCGCGGCGGCGGACGGTCCGGTGTCGCGGCTGCGTGCCTGCATCCGCTCCGGCGTGCCCTGGCCCGGAGAGGGCGAGGAGAGCACCCGGCTGCTCTTCGAGCTGTTCCCGGTGGCACTGCGCAACGAGGGCGCCGCGGACCGGCAGCGCACCTTCGCGCACCAGCAGGCCGAGCTATACCGTCAGGTGCTCGAACTCGGGCAAGAGAGCGGCGAGTTCACGCTGGCCGGCGACGCCTGGGCCCTGGGGCGGTCCTTCGTGGCGCTGGAGGACGGCTACGCGATGGACCTGCTGGTCGGCGACGCGACCGCCCAGGACATCGAGGACCGGCTGCTCGACCACGCCCGCGTCGTCACGGGCAATCCGGCCTTCGGCCGACGCGACTGACCGGACGCGACCGGCGTTCCCCGCGCCGCGCCGCGCCCGCGCGGGTGCGGCCCGTCCGGGTCGGCGCTTCGCACCCGGAACACGACCGGGCCCCGGCGATCGACGCCGAGGCCCGGTTCCGAGTGCCGCGCGTTCAGCGGTCCGTCACTTCGCCGCCGCCGTAGGAACGGTGCACGGCGTCGGCGGCCTTGTCGGTCTGCGCGTCGTACTTGTCCCCCGTACGCTCGTCGACCATCCGCTCCGCACTGTCGACACCCTTGTCGGCCTGGTCCGGGTGGCCCTTCGCCATCTCCTTGGCCTTGTTCGCCATGTCTCCCAGCTTGCCCATGAGGTTCCTCCCGGCGATACGTGTGTGTCGTACCCGGCGGGGAGTACCCCGCGCACCCCGTTCGAAGCGTGCCGATCCGGCGCGCCGAGCCTGCCGGAAGCGGTACGCGCCGGTGCCGAGGTCTACGCCAGGCTCAAGGCCCGCCTCGCCCGCGAGGGCCACCCGACCGGACTGGGCGACGAGGGCGGCTTCGCCCTCGACGTCGCCCGCCCGGAGGATGTCCTGACCGCACTTGTCGAGGCGATCAGGGACGCCGGGTACACGCCCAGCCGTGAGGGCGTCGCCGTCGCGCTCTACCCGGCCGCCGGCGAGTTCCGAGGTGAGGACGGCCGTCGCCGAGACCCTTCAGGCCATTCGCGTCAGCCGCGAGGCCGGTTACGCCAAGATGGTCTCCCATCGCTCCGGCGAGACCGAGGACGCCTTCATCGCCGACCTCGTTGTCAGCGCGGGCTGCCGGCAGATCAAGTCCGGCGCCCCAGCACGCGGCGAACGCGTCGCCAAGTACAACCGCCTGATGGAGATCGCAGCGGCCGATCGGTCCTCGCCACACGGGTTGCACCGGTGACGGACCCCGCCGGTGTCTCAGCGCCGATCCACTCGGATGACGGCCAGCAGCACCACAGCCAGCACCTGGATGGCGATGACGACCGTGATCAGCAGGGGGATCGAGTAGCCGTAAAGGCCACCGGTCAGCGCGCCGCCGGCCAGACTCGCTGCGCCGACGACGCCGGCGAACAGCCCATAGGCGGTGGCCCGGCGCCCGCTGGGCACCAGGTCCGCGACCGTGGCACGCAGGGTGGACTCCTGGATACCCATGGCCGCGCCCCACACCAGCGACCCGGCCACCGCGACCGCGACCGTGTCGGAGAACGCCAGCGCCACCACACCCGCCGTCAGGACGGGCAGGGCGATGAGCACCCGCGGGCCGTACCGGTCGTAGAGCCAGCCCGTGGCCAGCGCCGCGAGGGCGTCCACCGCCATCGCGGCCGCGTACAGCACCGGTACCCAGGCAGCGGTCAGCAGCTGCCGCTGGACCAGGTGGTAGGAGAGCACGCCGAAGGTGGCGAACCCGATGGTGGTGGCCGCCGTGAAGGCCGCGTACGTCCAGAAGGCCCTCGGCAGACGTTCACCCCGCGCGCCCGGTGCTGTCGGTGCCGAGGCTGTCACCTCGCGCTCGTAGGCTTCCGGGTCCGGCACGCGGGCCCGCAGCCAGAACAGCAGCAGCAGTACGGCGATGCCGGGCCCGGCGAGCACACCGAGCGCGGGGCCGTAGTCGTCGCCGGTCAGCGCGAGCACGCCCGCCACCAGCAGCGGGCCGGCGATGGCGCCGATCTGGTCCATCGCCTCATGGACGGCGAAGCCGCGTCCTCGTCCCGTTGCCGCGGTGGCGTGCGAGAGCAGGGTGTCCTTCGCGGGTGAGCGCACCGCCTTGCCGACGCGTTCGGCGATCACCAGCGCGCAGGCGGCCCACAGCACGCCGGCCACGCCCAGCAGCGGCACCGAGACGACCGTCAGGGCGTATCCGCCGATCGCCAGACCCCAGAAGCGGTGGGTCCGGTCCGCCAGCGGCCCGGAGACCAGCCGCAGCCCCAGCGCCGCCGCCTCACCGGCGCCGGTGACCACGCCGACGGCCAGGGAGGACGCTCCCAGCGAGGCCAGCAGGGGTCCGGTGATCGAGCGGGCGCCCTCGTACACGAAGTCCGCAAGGAGGCTGACCGTGCCGAACCAGACCACGAACCGCCACGGCCCCATCCGCGCCGTTCCGTCCGCCCCGCGCTCCCCCGCTACCCAGTGCTTCACGCCCACAGTGTCTCCGCGAACGACACCCCGACGAACGCCGCCCCCAGGCCCGCCACCACACTGGCCACGACGTTGGCCGCGGCGAAGAACCTCGCCCCGCCCTCGGCCGGCCGCAGCGTCTCGTATGAGAACGTCGAGTACGTCGTCAACGCCCCGCACAACCCGGTACCGAGCAGCAACCGCTGCGACGAAGCAGCCCCTGCCGTCACGGCCCCGGACAGCAGGCCCAGGATCGGGCAGGCAATCACGTTCACGGTGAACGTGCCCCACGGGAACACCGTGTCGTGCCGCTTCTGCACCGCCCGGTCGGTCAGATACCGCACGGGAGCGCCGACCATGGCGCCGCACATCGCGAGCAGCCAGTTCACGCCTTCTTCTCCCTGCCCACGGTGGGGGTCCCTCCGGTCGAGCGAATTTGGGACCGAAGGAGGATGACCTCGCACTTGTCGAGCATCACCAGCCCCTCCCCGTCCAGCTCGTCCAGCTCGTCCAGCTCGTCCAGCTCGTCCAGCTCGTCCAGCTCGTCCAGCTCGTCCAGCTGCGGCAGGAACCCCCGCACCCGGGTCTCGGTGTCCACGATCACGACAGCCACCGGCAGATCCCCACTCAGCGACAGAAGCCGCGAGGTGTGGACAAGGGAGGAGGCCCCGTAACCCTCCACACCCCGGAACACCGACGCTCCGGCCGGCCCGGCCTTGTGCGCCCGGTGCACGATCTCGCCGTACGGCGGCTTGTGATGCCGGCAGTCGTTCTCATCGATGAGGATCGTCACCCGCAGGGCGCTGCCCGTCAGCCTTGTCACCCGGTTGTCACCGCGAACTGCCCATCTCCGCGGTGAAGAGCACCGGGTCACTCTCGAAGCCCCGGATCATCTCGCGCATGTCCCACACCCCGGAAGAGCTTCGGGTGAACTCGGCGACCGTCGCGGCCGCGGCATCGGCGACCTGTGCGAAGTCGTCCGCCAGCAGCTGCTGGTACCCGTGGACAACGACCACCCCGGCATTGGAGATGTCACCGAACGTGCGGGGCGTACCGTCCTGGTGGATGGCCACGCCGACCACCACACGCCCGTACACGGGCGCCAGCCGGTCGAACTCCAGGACCATCACCTCGACGAACCCGAAACCCATGCCTGTCTGACTGTGCCGGGTCATGTTGATGGTGCCGTCCGGTGACCGGCTGTCGTAGTGCACGACGTACACCGGCCGCCCGTAGGGATCGTCCGCCGAGTAGGTCGCGCCGATGATGTCGAGATGCCGGGGCGTTTCCCCGAAAGGGCTCGGATCCCACTTGAGCCGTACCTCGACCTTGCCCAGCCCATTGCCCGCACCACTCACCTTGCCGGTTCCCCTCAGGATCACCGCGAGACCTTCCCACACGGTCAAGTATGTGTTCCGGACGGCTTTTTGACGCCCCCTTGGCGGTTCACATCCGACGCGAACCCGGGTCCGACCCGCCTGTCGTGGATGGCGTGACCCCGTCACCCCGCTCCACAGGCTTGTTGCCCGAGCCGCCGACCCTGCATGATCGGTTTCCGGACTGATCGTGTTCGGCCGAGGCCGGTACAACGGGGGGATTCACATGAGGCGTCGCTGGGTCAGGGTCGTCGCGATCACAGTGGTGGTGCTGGCCGTTGTCTTCACCGTCGCGGACCGGGTAGCCGCACACTACGCCGACAAGGAGGCCACCCAACTCGCCGCAGAGAAGTACGGCTACCAGAACACCACCGACGGGCACCTGGACGTCTCCATCGAGGGCTTTCCCTTCCTGACCCAGGCGTTCAGCCAGAACTTCGACCATGTCAGCCTGAACGCAGACCAGTTCACCGTCGACACCACGAACAACGCCCAGGGTGGCTACCTGCCCGTCAAGCAGCTCCAGCTCGACCTGCGCGGCGTGCAGGTGACCTCCCTGACCGCACGCAGTGCCGAGGCGAACCTCGCCACGGGTACCTTGACGCTCTCGTACGAGGCGCTGTCCGGCGTGGTGACGCGGCTTGCGGGCGACGGCGGCCCCATCCGCATCTCGCGGGCCGCGGGTTCGGCGGGGCAGGCCGCTCGGCTCAAGGTCACGGGCACCGTCGGCGGGCGCGAGCTGAACAGCACGGGCACGTTGCTCACCCAGGGAAATGAGATCTCGCTCAGCCTCCCCGGGAAGGAACAGCCGACGGCCACCTGGCGGATCCAGCTCCCCGAGAACGTCGGCTTCACCGCGGCGCGCTCCACCTCGGACGGTGTGCGGATCAGCATGGTCGGGCACCTGGTGAACCTCGGCTCCTCACGCTTCACGAGGTGAGCAGCATTCGCCGAGCACACTGACGCGCACACCGGTGCCCTCCGGTTCGGCGTCAGTCTTCCGCCGCACCGCCGGGAGGCTCGCCGAGGTGCTTGCACCGGAGAGCACCAGCGTCATCGGTGCGGGTAGGCGCTCACGGCTCCAGCTCGATGGCTACCTCAGGTGGCCGAGCGAGCGTGTTGTGGACGGTGCAGTGGGAGGCGACGGCCAGCAGGGCGGCGTGGCGTTGTTCGGGAAGTCCGGGCGGCGGGGCGACCACGACGCGCACGGAGGTGATGCGGGCCGGACGATCGGTCGCCATCACGTACTCGGCGCGGACCCTCAGGCCGGAACGAGGGAGGCCGTGGCGGTGCAGGTAGCGGCCGGCGTAGAAGGCGACGCAGGTGGCGAGGGAGGCGGCGAACAGTTCGACCGGGGTCGGCGCGGTGTCCGTGCCGCCCTCCTCGGTGGGCTGGTCGACCTGGATGCGGTGCCCGCGAACGTGCACGTCGTAGGCGTCACCGGCGACGTGGGTGACCTGCAGTCGGTGCACGTCGGTGTCCGACGCCCGGGTGGGGCTCATGGTCTTGGATGCGCTGCCGGTCATGGCCTGGCCTCTTCCTGTGGGCGACGTACCTTGCCGGTTTCCAGTTGACTGCCGACGGCTCGCCGAATCGAGGGGCCGATGGGGGCGCTGTGGGGGCCGATCGGCCCTCGGGCCATATCCAGACCGGAATCCAGATGTCGGTCACCGGCGGGCGAGGGAGCACTCGGGCTGGTGCCTGCCGAAGCGGTGGTCATGCGCGGGAATCTCCTCCATCCGTCTCGGGCAGCCCGATCAGGAGCAGTGTGACGTCGTCATCATGCGCGGCCGTGTCCGGAATGAGGGTTCTGACCAGCAGTTCCGCGGCCTGGTCGAGGCTCTCCCGGTCCGTGGGAAGGCCCTTCAGCGCGACGTCGAGAGTGCGAGCGAGGATGCCGATCTGCTCCTCGATGTCGGTGCCGGGCCTTTCGACGAGACCGTCGGTGTAGAGGGCCAGAGTGCTGCCCGGCGGCAGCGGCAGGCTCGTCTGCCGGAACGGCACGGCGTCGCAGCACGAATCATTGACGCCCAGCGGTACACCGACTGCTGTCTGCAGCTGGTAGGGGGTCCCGTCGGGGGTCAGGGCGATGGCCGGCAGGTGGCCTGCCGAGCACAGGGTGACCTCGTGGATGCTCTGGTCCACCACCAGGTAGACGCAGGTGACGAGCTGGTCCGCCAGGTCGCCGACGAACGCGTCCAGCCCGGCCATGAGCCGGCTGGGTGGTATGTCCGTCCGGGCCAGGGCGTGCGAGGCCGCGCGCAGCTGGCCCATGACGGCAGCCGCTTCCAGGCCGCGGCCCATCACGTCGCCCACCACGATGCCGGTGCGGTTGCGGTCCAGGGGAATGATGTCGAACCAGTCGCCACCGACTCCAGGGTCCTGGACGGACGCCAGGTATCGGTGAGCGCTGGGGAGGCCGGGCAGCCGGGGCGGCTCGCCCATGAGGCTGTGCTGCAGGGTATGGGCGATGCGTCGGTGCTCCTCGTATCGCTCGGCGCGTTCGGCCTCGGCCTGCCTGCGTTCGGTGATGTCCCGTACGGACAGGAACACCAGCGTCTCCTCTCCGGCCTGGAGGCTGCTGACGCTCACCTCGACGGGGAACTCACCGCCGTTGCTCTGCAGCCCGTACAGCCCCTGGTCCAGGACGATCGGATTCGGGTCCGCCTGCCTCAGGTAGGCGCGCAGGAGCGCGCTGTGGTGTCGGCGTCGCGGGACGGGTACCAGATCGATGACCCGGGTGCCGGCCAGGTTGTCCGGCGCATGGCCGAACAGTCGCTGCACCTGTGCGTTGGCCATGACGATGGTGCCGTGGCCGTCCGTGATCAGCGTGGCGTCGGGCGCGGATTCCAGGAGTGCGAGGAAGCGCTGATTGGCTCGGCGAACCTCGCGCTGTGCCGCGACCCGTTCGGTGATGTCGGTGACCACACCGCATATGGCGTAGGGACTGCCGGAAGCGGTGGAGAGCGGGAACAGACTGGTGAGGACATCCCGCGGACCTCCCGGCAGGGGGAGAAGTTCCTCCCGTTGCACGGGCTGGCCCTGTGCCAGCATGGCGTCGTCGGCCCTCCGCGCCCGATGTGCGAGGTCGGGTGGCATGACATCCCGGTCCCGGCGGCCGAGTACCTGTTCGCGGGACAGGCCCAGGCTCTTCTCGAACGTCGTGTTGACCGCCAGGAAGCGACCGTCCAGATCCTTGATGAACACCACCGCGGGCGTGTGGTCCATGAAGGCCTGCAGCAGTTCGTTCTGCCGCACCTGCCATGCGGCGCGGGCGTGCGCCACCTCGATTCGGCGGCCGACGCCCAACGCCGCGAAGATGACCGTGGTGAACACGACCACGTGCCCGCACACCAGCAGCGCGGTGCCCAGACGCGGTCCGAACAGGCCCGCGTCCTCACCGGCCAGGACGAGCAGGCCCAGCAGCGGCGGCACCACCAGGACTGTGGTGAACAGCCGGCGCCCCAGGGCGCCCGTCGTGCCCGCGTTCATCAGCAGTCCGGCGAGACCACCGTCCGGCCGGGCAAGGAAAACGGCGATGCCCAGCAGCACCAGAGCCAGCCCGGTGTACAGGGCCATCCCCTTGTAGGCCCCGAACCGCTCCAATTCGGGAACGGCGTACGCGAGCCCGTACAGCCGCAGCATTCCCAAGGCGAGAACGGCGAGTCCCGGAACCTGGCTCGCCCAGGCGGGCAGCCTGGGCGTGCTCGCGCACAAGGCCGCCACACCCCCGATCAGCAGGGCCGTAGCCGTATTCGGCGCCATCCGTCCGGGCACCTCGGTCGCCACTCGCGCCGTGTCATCCCGGAACAGCAGTTCATCGATGCCCAGGGCGGACCCGGTCACGTACTCCACGATGGTGAGCCCGCCGATCAAGGCGGCCAGGACCGCGGCCGCTCGGGCCGCGGTGTTCACCCACCTGGTGGCGTGGGCGCGTGCCATCAGAAAGAGGGACACGCCGAGTGCCAGCAGCGCGACGGCGGTGTTGGCGCTCATGGTCGAGTCGGCACCGGGCACGCGCCTCAGGACATCGACATCGAAAATCCAGCCGGCCAGGCCCGACGCGCCCAGCGCAGCGGCCACCAGGGCGGCGACCTGAGCCACAGCACGAGCAGCGTCCAAGGCGGACTGCTGGTACGGCAGTTCCACGATCTTCACCGCGTCGAACGCATCGGGCAAATCGCGCGCCTGCTGCTCTTTCTTCACCGAATACTCGCCATACTTTTCTTTATGGGTAAACAGCTAAATCCGCACTAATATCCTAGATTCTTACGTGGACGGGTGGCTTCTTCCTACCGCTGATGCCATGTGGCCTCGTCATCGCGGTCCCCTACCAGGGTGATCCGAAGATGATCCGCGCCGAGCCAGCGCGGCAAAGCGCCGGTGTCCGCTCGACCACTGGTCGGTGATGCTGAGGGCAAGGTCCTCGGCGAGCCTGCGGAGCGCTCGTCGACCGAGCCGAGCCCAGCGGAAGGACGGCCCGGTATGACCCTGGAGGTTCTCCAGCCGGGCGATGCAGAGTTCATCGACGTCCTGGGGGTCGACCTCGATGACGAGGTGCCCGGACGGCGCGATGAGTCCGCTGCAGCGGTGCAGCAGGCTGTGCGGGTCACCGCCGATGCCGATGTTGCCGTCGATGAGCAAAAGCGTCTGCCAGCCCCTTTCCGCCGGCAACCGGTCGAAGACCGATCGGCGGAGTGCGAGTCCACCCAGGGCCGTGGTCAGCGCGACCGCGCGCGGTGCGATGTCGACCCCGAGGGCGAAGACACCTCGGCTCAGAAGTTCTCTGCACAACCGGCCGGGCCCGCAGCCGATGTCGAGGACGGGCCCGACGCAGCGCTCCAGCACGGTCCTGTCGGCCACCGTGGGCCTCTCGTGCCAGCGGTGCACCGGCATCCGGATCCGGCGTCCGTCCGCCATGCACAGATACACCGGCCCGCGACCGGGTTGCAGGGCCAGAGCGTAGGGATCCTCGTCGGCGCTGTGGAGGTCGTACTCGTCGGTCGTCATGATGCGGCGCCATGACCCGTGACGGGTCGGTCCTGGTCGGCTCGGCCGCGAGGCCGGATGCGGCGGAGTCCGACCGCGAAGGCCACGGCGGAAGCGACGAGGAGGACGCCGGTGATCGCCGGCCATCGGCCGAGGTGGACAGCCGCCCCGCCGGCCCGCACACGCTGCAGCCACTCCGGTGCACGCTTCTCGCCCGGTCTCCGGCGCCCCGACCCGCTGGGCGGGACCGAAGGCCCCGCGTCAGGTGCCATCGGCATCTCGCTACCGGTGCTCGGGGTTCTCGTAGTCGTGGCGGCATCCGGCGTCCCAGGCGGTGCGCTGGTTGCCGTAGGCGGGAATGCCGCCGAGGTCCTTGAGCGCCCGGGCGAGGTGGAGCAGGTTCCAGGTCATGAAGGTGGTGTTGCGGTTGGTGAAGTCGTTCTCCGGGCCACCCGATCCGGGGTCGAGGTACGAGGGCCCGGGGCCCGCCTCGCCGATCCATCCGGCGTCCGCCTGGGGCGGGATGGTGTAGCCCAGGTGCTGCAGGCTGTAGAGGACGTTCATCGCGCAGTGCTTGACGCCGTCCTCGTTGCCGGTGATCAGACAGCCGCCGACGCGGCCGTAATAGGCGTACTGACCGGCGTCGTTGAGCAGGCTCGAGCAGGAGTAGAGGCGCTCGATCACCTGCTTCATGACGGAACTGTTGTCACCCAGCCAGATGGGACCGGCCAGCACGAGGATGTCCGCCGCCAGGACCTGCTGGTACAGCCCCGGCCAGGCGTCCGTCTCCCAGCCGTGCTCGGTCATGTCGGGCCACACACCGGTGGCGATGTCGTGGTCCACGGCCCGTACCACGTCGACGCGCACGCCCTGCGCGTCCATGACGGCGGTGCTCCGGTCGATCAGACCCTGGGTGTTGCTCGTCTCCGGTGACCGTTTGAGGGTGCAGTTGATCACCAGAGCCCGCAGGTCGCCGTACCGGGCCGGCGGTGCGTCAGTGACGGGCGTTGAAGCGGTCACGCGGTCCTCCCAGAGCCTGCCGCCACACGGTGCGACGGCATGTCCACATCCGGATCCAGCGTGTGAGCCGACCGCGGTAGGCGCCACCGCAACGCCTCCGAACGGCCCCGAAGGTGCCTGCGGTCAAGCCCGGGTCGTACCCACCACCGGCTCCCCCGGCCGGTCCCCGGTGAGTGGCCGCGGCGGAGTGGCGTGCCTACGTTCCTCGCATGGGCACCGGAGGCGCGACCGGGTCCCAGAGCACAGTGACGGTGCAGGACGTCGCGCACCTGTTGGTGCGTTGTCTGCGGGCCGAGGGGTCGCTCCTCACCCGTTGCGAAGGGCCGCCCGCATCGCCCCTCCCGATCCGAGATCCGGACCAGTCGAACAAGCTCGGATCGGCTGCTCGGATCACGTACTCCGGCCCCGCGCCCGGGTCAGCTGCTTCAGTTCGATGATGGTCGCGACGGCGCGCAGCCAGGTGGCCGCGGTGTCGTCGGCGGCGATCCCGCCCACGAGTTCGGAGCCGGCCCGCAGCCACTCCCGTACGAGGACGGCCGCCTCCCGGCGGGGCAGGGGCTCGGGCAGCTCCGCGGCGCGGGCGAGTCCGCCGGCGCGCACGGTGTCGGCGAGGAAGGCGACCGAGCGTGGTTCGGTGCCGAGGCGGTCGAGGATGACGGCTGCGGCCGCGGCGCCGTCGCCGAACAGGGCGGTGCGCCGGGTGCCGGGCGCGGCGGTGAGGCCGTAACGCAGCAGGACGGTGATGTCGAGCCGGGCCAGCTCGTCGTCCGTGCGGTCCGGCGGGTACGGGGCGTCGTCGTTCATGGCGGGGCCTCGGGTGTCTCGTCTCATCCGGCTGGTCCGCTGCGGCTCAGTCGACGGTGACGGTGTAGGTGATGCGTTCGGGGGCCTGGGAGGGGGTGGCCGCCCCCGTGGTCGGGGTGGCGGAAGGTCCGGTCGTCTCGGGGGGCAGGCTGGAGGTGTTGCCCTGGCAGGTGGTGAACGTGCAGTGCAGCAACGTGAACCGGGTGGTCCCCTTGCCCTTGGCCTCGAAGGCGAAGGTGAGCCGGCCGCCGGCACCGTCCACTGGCTCGTCGCCGGAGTCCGACGCGTAGTCCTGGCCGCGGCTGACCAGCACCGAGCTGTCGGGCTCGGGGTCGACCAGGTACCAGTACTCGCGGGTGGAGGCGTTCTGGTCGACGGTGAGCGTGAATCGCTCGCCCGGCTCGGCAGTGATGCTGGTGTCCTTCACCGGATGGCTCGTCGTGCGGTTCGTGGTGCCCGTGGGGTGACTCGCGGTGCTCGTGGAGCCGCCGGCCGGTTCGTCGGTGCCCGAGCCGCAGCCCGTGGCGAGAGCGAGGAGTGCGCCCGCCGCGATCGCGGCACCGCCCCTGCTACCGCGGAAGATAGACGCTGTACGTGTTGGGGAGATCACTGTTGGAAGCCTTGCCCATGTGGCCGTTGATGAAGTCGTCCTCGCTGACCCAGGTGGTCGAGCCCCAGGGGTTGTACACCTGAAGCATGTCACCCTCCTGGGCGATGATGGTCATGGCGTGGGCGCCCTCCTTGCCCGAGACGTCGACCGGCACCGGCCGCCCCTGCGCCACCGACTTCTCGACTTCGGTGAGGACCGCCCTGCGGTCGGCGGCGCTGTTCAGGTCCTGGCGCTCGTAGTCACTGCCGGTGGCACTGCCGACGGCGGTGTCGTTGATCCGCTCCTGCCCCTCTGGCCCCATGCCGCCCCAGTTCTCGCCGCCGTCGCCTTCGGTGTGCAGCCGGTGCTGTTCGGCCACCAGGCGCTGCTTGAAGGCGTCGGGGGCATCCTGCTGCCCGTCGGGGCCGCCGGTGAGGTCGAGCGCGTAGAGGGGGTCGACCATGGCGCGGGACGTGACGGTGGACGAGGCCACGCAGGTGCCCTCGGAGCCGTCGCCGCCCTGAATCCACCGCTGGCCGTCGAACGTGACGTAGTCCGTGTTGTTGTTCGAACCGTCCGGCGCCAGACCCTCGTCGTTCATGCTGTCCGCGGCGGTGACCACCGGAGTGAGGTGCCGGCGCAGCCAGTCGGGGTCCTTGCCGTGGATCTTGTCCTGGAACTTCTCGATCTCGGCAACACTGTGGCCGGCGGCCAGGGCCTTCATCAGGTAGGCCCGCTCCTGCGGGTTGTCCGACTTCGCCAGCATCCGCTCCATGGCCGTCTCGTCGTCGAGGCTCAGCAGGTCCATACGCGTCGACGCGCGCACCAGGTCGCCGGCCGTGAGGATCTCGTTCAGCTCGGTGTCGGCGCCCGCGACGCCGGTGTCGGCGAGCATCAGCTTGTCGACGGCGGTGAGTTCGCTGGTCTCCATCTTTCCGGCCCGTGCCTCGGCGGCCCACTTGTTCAGGTCCCGGGCCGCGACGCGGGTGGCCTCCTGGGCGTCGGAGACGGCGTCGTGCATCAGGTCGACCGCGTAGGAGCCGAAGTGGGCGGCGTTCTTGCGGTCCCACTCCTCCTCGTCGTTCTCGTGCAGGTCGTCGAAGAAACCGTCCTTGCCGCCGAGCGTCTTCTTCTGCTCCAGCAGCTGTCCGCGGCCCTGTTCGTCCTTGCGCTGGGCGGCGCCGATCGCGTCGGCCAACGTCAGCAGCACCGTCGCGCAGCCCTGGAACGCCTCGCTCATCTGGGTCACGGACCGCCCGGCGGCGTTCACCACGTCGGAGGCGAGGACGCTCGTGTCGCCGACCCACACCTCCGGTAGACCCTTGCGGCCCACCCGGTCGACCTGGTCGAAGACGCTGCCGACCTGGCCGACCTGGCCGCGGTAGAGCCTTGCCAGGCCCTCCAGCACGGACTGGTCGCCGCCCGGTTCGGGCACCGAGAGGGCGTCGTCGATGAGGTCGAGGAGCTCGTTCTTGCTTCCGGCACTGAGCATTTTTTTGGACAGCCCGGCGAGCCAAGTGAGGCGGAAGGAAGGGGAGTCGAGGGGAGAGGAGAAGAACGACACCGGCCCGTTCCTCAGTAGCTCGACAGGGCCGAGGTGCGCCCGCCCTGCGTCGATGTGTCGGTGAGGCCGCTCGTGCCGCCGGTGGGGACGCTGTCCACGTGCGTCTTCACCAGGCCGTCGGTGCCGTGGTACGTCTTCTTGGCCAACTGCACCTTGCCACCGAGCTCGTGCAACGCCGACGCCAGCGTCTTGGCCTCCGCCTCCCAGGCCTTGACGAACGCGTTCAGCGCCGACGCGGCGTCGTCGCCACCGACATCGCCGTACGAGTAACTCGTGCGGGACTTGACGGCCGAGCTGACGCCGTCCATGTCCGTGCCGGCGTGGTCGAGTTGCTGGGCCTGCCCGGTCATGCCTGCCTTGACCTGATAGCCGTCCGAGCCCACCGCGTCTCCCCCGTATGCATTCGATCGTGACCGCGGGCAGGCTAACACCCACTGCATAAACGAAGATCACACATCGTTCGCCGCACACACCTCCTCCACACCACCCGCCCTACAGCACGCGTGGGCGCTCATCCCGGACCAGACGATCGGCTGCAACCGTCTGTCGGGGCTACGTCTCGCCCGCAACGCGCACCCGGGCATGCGCACGTTGCGGGCCACTGCACGAAGCGCGCTGTGGACAGCGCGCAGGGTGCAGGTAAAGCGGCCGGATCGCGGGACTGATCGACTCAGCCGCCGCTCTTACGCCTGAACGACCGCTGGCTCGCAGCCGGGCCGTGGGCCGCGCGCACTTTCGACGCATTGGGGTTGGCGGAAACATCGGCGGCGTCCGCCTGCGCACCGCGCTTGCGCGCCAGGGCTTCGCGGAACTTGCGCTTGAGGTCGTAGTTGCCGTCGCTGTCCGGCGCCAGAGGGGACGTCTCGGGAGCAGCCGGCTCCGAACCTTCCGTAGATACGGGCTCTGCGGTCATGGTGACCTCCTGGGTTCGGGGGTGGGCAACCACAGCTTGTCATGCCGCGCGCGGTGCGGGGCGCCGGCAACATCATCCTGCTCCGTTTCGGCGGGTATCCCTCTCACGGCCAGGGGCGTTCGCTTCGTAGTTCCGTAGGTGAGGCACACAGGACGGCTTCGGTCCGGGCCGAGGGATGTCGATCCCGCGGCCAGGACGTTCACTGCCGGGGCAACGCCTCTCAGCCGTTGCGACGCACGAGGGCGGCCTTGCGGGCCTCGGCGAGCTTGCGGGCCTCGCCGGCCTTTCGGGATTTGCCGCCGGCGCCGCGGGAGGTGTCCTTGCTGGTGCCGAGGCCGCGGAAGGGAGCGTTGGTGTTCTTTGGCCGGGGGACGGCGGGCCCGCCGTCGAGCGGGATCCCGGTGGGAGCCTTGGCGCCGGTGATCCGGCTCAGCTCCGCCTCGCCCGAGCGCACCTTGGTGACGGTTGCCTCGATGCCGGCCTCGGCCATCATTCGACTCGTCTCGCGGCGCTGGCCCGTCAGCACGAGCGTGACCACGCTGCCGGACTCACCGGCGCGGGCGGTGCGGCCCGCCCGGTGCACATAGTCCTTGGGGTCGGTGGGCGGGTCGACGTTGACCACGAGATCGAGGTCGTCGACGTGCAGGCCACGGGCCGCCACATTGGTCGCCACCAGAACGGTGATCTGACCGTTCTTGAACTGCGCCAGGGTCCGTGTGCGCTGTGGCTGGGACTTGCCGCTGTGCAGGGCCCCGGCGTGCACCCCGCTGGCCCGCAGATGCCGGGTGAGCAGGTCGACGGCGTGCTTGGTGTCGAGGAACAGCAGTACGCGGCCGTGGCGGGCGGCGATCTCCGTGGTGACGGCGTAGCGGTCAGGGCCGTGGACGACCAGGACGTGGTGCTCCATCGTCGTGACCGTGCCCGCGGCCGGGTCGACCGAGTGGACGACGGGGTCGTGGAGGTAGCGGCGGACCAGCTGATCGACGTCCCGATCCAGAGTGGCCGAGAACAGCATCCGCTGACCGTCGGGGTGCACCTGGTCGAGGACGTCGACAACCTGCGGCAGGAATCCCAGGTCGCACATCTGGTCGGCCTCGTCGAGCACGGTGATCCTGACCCGCCCCAGACGGCAGGCGTTGCGCTCGATCAGGTCGTGCAGGCGTCCGGGGGTGGCGACGACCACCTCGGCTCCCTGGCGCAGCGCGGCGACCTGCCGGCCGATCGACATGCCGCCGACGACCGTGGCCATCCGCAGCCGCAGTGCCTCGGCGTACGGCGCCAGCGCCTGGGTGACCTGTTGGGCCAGTTCCCGGGTGGGCACGAGGATCAGAGCGAGGGGCTGCTTCGGTTCGGCGCGCCGCCCGGCCGTACGTGTCAGCAGCGGCAGGCCGAAGGCGAGCGTCTTGCCCGATCCGGTGCGCCCGCGTCCCAGGACGTCGCGCCCCTCCAGGGCGTCGGGCAGTGTGGCGGCCTGGATCGGGAAGGGTTCGCGCACCCCGAGTTCGCTCAGTGTCCGCAGCACCTCCGGCGGCAGTTCCAGACCGGCGAAGGAGACGGCCGGGGGCAGCGCCGGGGTCGTGGCCTCGGGCTGGGCGGGACCGCCGGGAGCGATGCCTGAGTCATCGGGATGCTTCATGAACAGCCTTCCGCAGGAGAACGTACCGAGGAAGGCCCGGCAGGATTGAAAGGCCCGCGCACTTGCGGAACCGAACAGGCAGAATCGCCCACCGCGACGACCACGCAAACGCATGAGACTAACACAAGGGATGACATCGCGCCGTGCCAGGCGGGTCTGTCCGTCGCGTACGGCGACGACGGGCGGGCGGCCGACCAGGTTGTGGTCGGAGGCCATGGACAGGTGGTGGGTGCCCGCCACGGGTACGGCGAGCAGGTCGCCGGGGCCGTACGTCCGCGGGAGGTCCGCGTCGGCGGCTAGGACGTCCCCGGCTCCGCGGTACCGGCCCACCACGGTCACCCGGGCCGGGGAGGCGGTGCCGTGCCAGATCACGCGCGCGCCGCACGGCGCTACCAGGTGCCGACCGGTGATCGACGTGCCGCGGTGGCTTCACCGGCCGGGGTGAAGCCACCGCCGCAGGGCGCGGCCTGTCCGGTCCGTCAGGACGGGCAGCCCGAGTCGGCGATCACGTAGTAGCCGGACGAGGTCTCTTCGAGGGTGTGGGTGACGGCGACGTTGTAGAGGCCCATGCTCTGGTTGGAGCCGCTGGCGTAGACGTAGCCGAGACTCTGGTGGGCGCGGCCCGCCGCGACCTGGTTGTAGTTGTTGTCCGTGAAGCACTGCGGCTGGTACCCGGTGGTCGTGGCCGAGACCGCCGACGACCGCGTGCCGACCGCGCCGCCGGAGTCCGTGGCGGCGACGGTGTAGGTGTACTTCGTGCCGGAGCCGAGCCCCGTGTCGGTGTACGACGTACCAGTGGTCGAGCCGACCTTGCTGCCGCCGCGGTACACGTTGTACGACGCCGCGCCGCTCACCGCGGACCAGGCCAGCGACGCGGTGGTGTCGGTCGTGCCGGTGACGGTGAGCCCGGTGGGTGCCGGGAGGCTGCCGGTGCCGCCCCCGCCCGCGCCGTCCAGGCCCCAGAACTTCGCGGTCCAGTACGACGAGCAGATGTAGTTGAGGTAGTAGGTACCGGTGCTGCCGCACTGGTCCGTGCCGGAGCCCGGGTTGACCGCGAGGCCGTGCGCCATGCCGGAGACGGAGAAGGTCTCCACCGCGGGCTTGCCGCTCGGGTCGTTGTACACGGCCTGTGTGGTGCCGCCGGTCAGGGTGGTGGTCGAGGACGGGGTCCGGCTGATGCCCCAGACGTTGGTCCACTGGTCGCGTTCCTCGGTGGCGTTGGCCGGGTTCACCGTGGTGTCGCCGGTGCCCTGCCAGACGGCGACGCGCGGCCAGGGCCCGCCCCAGCCGCCGGAGGCGCTGCGGACGGCGTCGCCCCACTGCTGCGGAGTCTTGTTGACCGCATTGTTCTGGCAGTTCAGACCGCTGGAGAGGTCGGTCGCGCAGCCCGCCGGGATGCCGGAGTCGATCGCGCCGCCCGCGAACACGTCGGGGTAGTCGGCGAGCATCACCGAGGTCATCGCGCCGCCGGCCGACAGCCCGGTGACGTAGACGCGGCTGGGGTCGCTGCCGTAGTGGGACTTGGCGGAGTCCACCATCTGCCTGATCGACAGGGCCTCGCCCTGGCCCCGGGTGTAGTCGGAGGACTGGAACCAGTTGAAGCAGGAGTTGGCGTTGTTGGAGCTGGTGGTCTGCGGGAAGACCACGGCGAAGCCGTACATGTCCGCGTACTTGGGCCAGCCCGAGTGGCTGTAGTAGTCGCCGGCGCTCTGGGTACAGCCGTGCAGGGCCACGACCAGCGGCGCGCCGGTCGGCAGGTTGTCGGGGGCGTACTGGAACATCTGCAGGCTGCCCGGGTTCGAGCCGAAGCCCGTGACCTGCTGCAGGCTCGCGGCCTGCGCCGGGGCCGGGGAGAGTCCGAGGACCACGGCGATCAGGGACAGGACCAGCGCCGCTGTGGAGGCGGGGCGCGGCCACGTTCGACGCCACGAGCGGCGCGGCAGCGGATGGGGGGAAGTGGGGTTCATCGTGCCACCTGGATGATAGCGACGGGTGGGGAGGTCGAGGGCAGCCGTGCTCCCGCTTCAAATGCGGTGCGTGGCTTGGGGGTTACGAGGAAGTTACGTCCGGCCTGCGGCGGGCCGTAATGGAGACGCGCCCCACCTCGCGGTGGCCGGGCCTGTGGGTCCTCACCGTTGCGGCATGCACAGAACCCGGTAGCGGGAAGTCGCTGCCGAATCGGCGTGATCGACCCTGTGGCCCTCCTCGGTCGGGGACGGCGCCGATGAGCGCCATGCCACGGGCACGGGCGACGGTGACGGCGAGTCCTCGACGCCGGCGCGCGGATCCCCGGTCACGGAGGGGGCGCCAGGGTCACGTCATCGCCCGTGTCGCACGTCATCGCCCGTCTCGATGCTCTCCGTACCCCTGGAGACTTGAAATACCGAACCACTCGGTTTAGTTTTGTCGACACATCGCGGGCACCCGCACGAGCGCCTGACCCGCGGTCCTGGTGGCCGGGCACGCGGACACCCGCCTGCGCTCGGCCCGTCTCCTGCTTCTCGTACGACAGGTCACTGCCACATGTACGCGCTGGTCATCGACCGTCCCGGGCCGCCCGGCTCCGGCGTCCGGTCGGCCTGCCGGTCAGCCAGGTACGTGTGCACGTGGACACGCGCGGGCCTCGACCCGGTGGACCACGGCCGCCGTCGGCCGGCCGGACCAGGTCCTGACCGCATGGCCGCGGTGTCGATGTCGATGTCATCGTCGACCGGGGCGACCGTAGCCATGTCGGGCGGCGCGACCAGCGCGGTCGAGGACATCACCAGTCGCCCGGCCGCGCTCCCAGGCAGTGGGTCAGCGGCGACACGGACGCGTTCCGGCCGTCATCGGCGCCCGTGTTCCCGCATTCCGTGCCGAACCGCTCGGTACGGAAACTCAACTATCCTGGTCAGGTGAGTGGAACGGAAACCAAAGCCGCGGGGCGGCCGCGCTCGGCCGAGAAGGACGCCGCCATCCTGCAGGCCGCTCTGGAACTGCTGGCCTCCCAGGGCTACACGCGCATGAGCCTCAGCCAGGTCGCCGCCGCCGCGCAGGTCAGCAAGTCCACCATCCACCTGCGCTGGAAGACCAAGGCCGACCTCCTCACCGCAGCCCTCGCCGCCGCCCGCATGGCAGACGCTCCGTCCGCCCGTGGAGATCTCCACACCGACCTGGTGAACATCCTGAAGGACTTCGCCGCCACCATCGAGCGAGTCAACGGCATGGCGCTCATCGGCACCTGCCTCGCCGAAGAGGCCCACACGCCAGAACTCCTCGCCCTGCTGCGCGAACGCACCGTACTCCCCCGCCGGAGCCTCCTGCGTGATGCCCTGGAACAGGGACAGCGGGCCGGACAGATCCACGAGGACGCTGATCTGGAAGCGGCCGTGTCGGCACTCCTCGGCCCGTTCTACGCCGACTACATGGCAGGACGGGGCGGCCACCCGCAGTGGGCCGAGCAGGCCGTTGCGCTGGTCCTCGCCGGAATTCGCGTCGACCGGTAACGCCCGACCGCCGGCGGCACGGGAGAAGGCCGGCACCGCGCTGGCCGGGCGAGCGGGATGCGGTGGCTCAGGCGGGGCCGGCCCAGCACACATGTCCGGCGGCTCGCGCCGGTCGGGCTCGCCGTCGTGACCCTGGTCGCCGAGCACGGCGCCGGGCCGGGGGCGGGCAGGGTCATCGACGGCGGCGCGGGGCGGAGAGAGCGGCGGTGAAGTCGTCCAGGGCCGCGAGGTTGTGGGCGCTGACGACCGCGTCGCAGTAGGGCAGTGCGGCAGCCATGCCGGCCACGAGCGGACGGTAGCGCGGGCTTGCCGAGCGCGGGTTGACCCATACGACGCGGTAGGCGACGCGGGACAGCCGCGCCATGTGGGTGGCGAGGTCGGCGGGCACGCCGGTGTCCCAGCCGTCGGAGACGACGGCGACCACGGCGCCGTGCGCCATACCGCGTCGGCCGAACCGCTCGCTGAACTCCGCCAGGCACTCCGCGATCCGGGTGCCCCCGGACCAGTCCGGGGCCGCCCGTCCGGCCCGCGCCAGGGCGTCGTGCGGCCCGGCCCGCCGGAGGACCGGCGTGAGGCGGGTGAGCCGGGTGGCGAAGGTGAAGACCTCGGCGTGGGTGGCGCGGGCGGCACAGAAGAGCAGTTGCAGCATCGCGCGGGCGTAGGGCTCCATCGAGCCGGAGATGTCGCAGAGCACGACGAGGTCGCGAGGGCGGGTACGGAGCACGAAGCGGCGTAGCCGCAGCGGTTGTCCGCCGGTGCGCCGGCTGTCGGAGAGGGTACGGCGCACGTCGATGCGCGTGCCGTGGTGTGCGGTGCGGTGCCGGCGGGAGGGCCGGGTCGGGGTGTGGAGCACCATGGTGCGCATCACCTCGGAGAGCCGCGCCAGTTCCTCCGCGGACAGGTCCGCGAAGTCACGGCTCGCGAGGCGGTCGAGCGGACTGGCGGCGATGGGGACGGCAGCCTTCCGCGGCGGTGCTTCGGTGTCCCGGCCTCGTCCGTCCGCGGAGGGCTTCCGGATGCCGGGCACGCGGCCGGGCACGGCGTCCGGGAGCGGCCGGGCCGGGTCGCCGGGTTGCCCGCGTTGTGCTCCCTGGTCGGCCGTGCCGCCGAAGACCGCCCGGAAGACCTCGTCGAACGGCCCGATCTGCTCGGGGTCGGACACCAGGGTGGCGAGCGCGCAGTGCCGTAGCTCGCGCGTCGTCGACGGCGCCAGCAGGGTGAGCGCCCGTGCGAAGCTCCGGGTGCGGTCGGGGCCCCCCGCGATCCCCGCGTCGCGCAGGGCGGCGGTGAACGAGGCGGCCAGTTCCGGCAGGTCAGGCATCGGAGCCCGGCTCCGCGTCGACCAGCTCCGCCAGTCCCGCCCGGCGCACGGACTGAAGGTCCTCGGCGTACTTGAGTACCGCCCCCAGGGTGTGGTCTGCGGCGTCGGCGTCGAGAACGCGGAGCCCCAGCGCGTGCAGCGCGCCCGCCCAGTCGATCGCCTCGGCGACCCCGGGCGGCTTGGTGAGCTCCTGTCGGGAACGCAGGCGCGTCACCCCGCGCGCCACGCGCGTGGCCAGCCACTCGGCCGACTCCGGCACCCGTCTGCGGATGATCGCGGCGACTCGCGCGGTGTCCGGGTAGTCGATCCAGTGGTAGAGGCAGCGGCGTTTGAGCGCGTCGTGCAGATCCCGGGTGCGGTTGGAGGTCAGTACGGTCACCGGCGGCACCACGGCCGTCCGGGTGCCGAGTTCGGGGATGGTGACCGCGGCGTCGGCGAGCAGTTCCAGCAGGAACGCCTCGAACTCGTCGTCGGCGCGGTCCACCTCGTCGACGAGCAGGACCGCCGGCCGCGGTCCCGGGTGGCGGATCGCGGCGAGCAGGGGGCGTGGCAGCAGGTAGTCCTCGGTGAACAGGTCGGCGTCCCGCAGGGACTCCCCGCGCGACTCGGCCAGCCGGATCGCCAGGAGCTGCCGGGGGTAGTTCCACTCGTAGAGAGCCTCGGCCGAGGACAGTCCCTCGTAGCACTGCAGCCGGATCAACGGGGTGTCGAGCACGGCGGCGAGCGCGCGGGCCGCCTCGGTCTTGCCGACGCCGGGCTCGCCCTCCAGCAGGATCGGCTGCCGCATGCGTACGGCCAGCAGGAGCGCCGTGACCAGGGCGTCGTCGGCCAGATATCCGACTGCGTCGAGACGCGAGCGCAGGGCGGGGACGTCGGGTACGAGGGGGTCGAGGTCAGGCATGCGAGTAACGGGAGGGGTCGTCGGCGAAGGCGTGCCGGCACCCCGGCCCGCAGAAGTACACCCTGTTGCCGGTCCGGTCCAGGGAGAGGGTGTCGGTCGTGATCGCCACGGTCATTCCGCACACGGGATCCACCTGCTCGGGCACGGCCCGCGGCGCGGCGGAGTCGGCTTCGGGGCGCACGGCTCGCGCCGCCTGCGGCCGCAGGGCGATGATCTCGGCGTACACCGACAGCGCGATCTCCGCCGGGGTCCGGGCGCCGATGTCCAGGCCGGCGGGGGTGTGGACGCGCGTGTGTTGTTCCTCGTCGAGATCGAGCCCGGCGAGCACCGCCGCGCCCCGCTTCGGACTGGCCACCAGCCCGATGTACGGCACCCCGGCGCGTGCGGCCTCGATCAGTACGGTCTCCTCGGCGCGGCCGTGGGTGGCGACGACGACGACGTGCAGGTCGGGCGGCAGCGGCTCCCCGGGCGAGGCCGGCCGGGCGTCCAGGCCGAGCACGCGGCCGACGTCGAGCAGGGCGCGGGCGATGGGGGCATGTCCGTAGACGTACGCCAGCGCCGGGGGGAGGTTGGCCTCAAGGAAGATGTCGATCGTCCCGCCCGACAGGCAGGGGTTGGCCACCGTGACCAGGCCTTCGCCCGGCTCCTCGGCGGCTGGGGTCCCGCTGTCGCCGGCGGGTGTGATCCTCAGCAGCAGCGATTCGCCGGTCCGCAGCACCCGCAGGCCCTGCAGTTGCACCGTCGTCTCGGCGCAGCTGCCGCCCACGAAGCCCTCGACGGTGCCGTCGGGCAGCACCAGTGCGCTGTCCCCGGGCTTGGCGCTGGTGGGCCGTTCCACGTGGACGACGGTGGCCAGGACGAACGGGGTCCGGCCGTGCCGGAGCACGTCCGCCCGGGTCAGGAGTTCGGCGTTCGCCATCGCGGGCGCCTCAGGTGATCGCCAGGTCGGTGCGCAGCGGCCGGCCCTGGGCGGCCCGCCACACCGCGGCGGGCGTCAGCGGCATGTCGACGTGGCGTACGCCGAGCGGCTTCAGCGCGTCGACCACGGCGTTGACCACCGCGGGGGGCGAGCCGACCGTGGCGGACTCGCCGACGCCCTTGGCTCCGATGGGGTGGTGCGGGGACGGGGTGACGGTCTCGCCGAGCTCCCACGAGGGGCATTCGACCGAGGTGGGCAGCAGGTAGTCCATGAACGATCCGCCGAGGCAGTTGCCTTCCTCGTCGAAGGCGATCACCTGCATGAGCGCCATGCCGACGCCGTCGGCGAGGCCGCCGTGCACCTGGCCCTCGACGATCATGGGATTGATGCGGTTGCCGCAGTCGTCCACGGCGATGAACCGGCGGACCTTCACCTGGCCGGTGCCCGCGTCGACGTCGGCGACGCAGATGTACGCGCCGAAGGGGAAGGTGAGGTTCGGCGGGTTGTAGACGCAGCTCGCGTCCAGGTGGCCCTCGACGCCCTCGGGCAGCTCCAGGTTGGAGTGTGCGGCGAGCGCGATCTCCGTCATGGTCCGTCCCTGGTCGGGGTCGCCCGTGACGAACCAGCGGCCCTTCTCCCATTCCAGGTCGTCCGGGCTCACTTCGAGCATCGCGGAGGCGACGATCTTCGCGCGTTCGCGTACCTTGCGGGCGACCATCGCGGCCGCGGCTCCGGACACCGGCGTCGAGCGGGATCCGTAGGTGCCGAGCCCGAACGGGGTCTGGTCGGTGTCGCCGTGCACGACCTCGACGTCCTCGGGCGGGATGCCCAGTTCCTCGGCGACGATCTGCGCGAACGTCGTCTCGTGGCCCTGCCCCTGGCTCTGCACGGAGATCCGCAGGACGGCCTTGCCGGTCGGGTGAACTCGCAGCTCGGCGCCGTCGGCCATGCCCAGTCCCAGGATGTCCATGTGTTTGCGCGGGCCCGCGCCGACGGCCTCGGTGAAGAAGCTGACCCCGATGCCCATCAGCTCGCCGCGCTCGCGCTTCTCGGCCTGCTCCCGGCGCAGGTCCTCGTAGTGCGCGATGTCCATCGCCAGTCGCAGGGCCCTCGGGTAGTCGCCGGAGTCGTACTCCCACCCCGTCTGCGTCCGGTACGGGAACTGCCCGGGCCGCAGCAGGTTGCGCATCCGCAGCTCGGCCGGGTCGGTGCCGAGCCGGTCCGCGAGCAGGTCGACCATCCGCTCGACCAGGTACACGGCCTCGGTGACGCGGAACGAGCAGGCGTAGGCGACGCCGCCGGGGGCCTTGTCGGTGTAGACGCCGGTCACGGTGCAGTGTGCGGTGGCCAGGTCGTACGAGCCGGTGAAGACGCCGAAGAAGCCGGCCGGGAACTGCGTCGGCTGTGCGGTGGCGTTGAACGCGCCGTGATCGGCGATCACATGGACGCGCAGGCCGAGGATCTTTCCGTCCTTCGTCGCCGCGATCTCACCGTGCATGTGGTAGTCGCGGGCGAAGGAGGTGCTCATCAGGTTCTCCGAGCGGTCCTCCATCCACTTCACCGGTTTTCCGGTGACGATCGAGCCGACGACCGCGCACACGTAACCGGGGTAGATGCCGACCTTGTTGCCGAAGCCGCCCCCGATGTCCGGGGCGATGATCCGGATCTTGTGCTCCGGGATGCCGGCCACCATCGCGTAGATCGTGCGGTGGGCGTGCGGGGCCTGGGTGGTGGACCACACCGTCAGCTTCCCGGTGATGGCGTCCATGTCCGCCACGGTGCCGCAGGTCTCCAGCGGCGCCGGGTGCACCCGCGGGTAGAGCATGTCCTGCTCCACCACGACGTCGGCGGCCGCGAAGACCCCGTCGGTTCGCTCCTTGTCGCCCGCCGACCAGTCGAAGATGTGGTTGTCGGTCTGCCCTTCCTTGTCGTCGCGGATGACCGGCGCGTCCGGGTCGAGCGCCCGGCGGGCGTCGACGACCGCCGGGAGCGGTTCGTACTCCACGTCGATCAGTTCGAGGGCGTCCCGGGCGGCGTAGCGGTCCTCGGCGACGACGAACGCGATCTCCTGACCCTGGAAGCGCACCTTGTCGGTGGCGAGCACCGCCTGCGTGTCGTACGAGAGCGTGGGCATCCAGGCCAGCCCGAGACCGGCCAGGGTCTCCCCGGTGATCACGGCCCTGACCCTCGGGTGCGCCTCGGCGGCACTGGTGTCGACGGACACGATCCGGGCGTGCGCCAGTGGGCTGCGAAGGATCGCGCCGTGCAGCATGCCGGGCAGCGTCACGTCGTCGACATAGGTCCCGTGGCCGCGGACGAACCGCGCGTCCTCCTTGCGGGGCATCCGTCCGAAGCCGACCGGCCGTTCCTCGGTGGTCGTCATGCCCGCACCTCCTCGCGGCCGGGCGCCGGCTCGGTGCCCGCGTCGGCGGTCCCCTGCGCGCCGCCGTGCTCGGCAGCCCAGCGGATCGAGCGCACGATGTTCTCGTAACCGGTGCAGCGGCACATCTGTCCGGAGATGGCCTCGCGGATGTCCTCCTCGGACGGATCCGCGTCGTGGTCGAGCAGCCAGCGGGCGGTCATCATCATCCCCGGCGTGCAGAAGCCGCACTGCAGCCCGTGGCAGGCGATGAATCCCTGCTGTACCGGGTCGAGTTCGGCACCGTGCGCCAGACCCTCGACAGTCCGTACCTCGTGGCCGTCGGCCATCACCGCGAGCACGGTGCAGGACTTCACCGGTGTGCCGTCCAGCCATACCGTGCACACGCCGCAGTTGGAGGTGTCGCAGCCCCAGTGGGTGCCGGTGAGCCCGAGTCCGTCGCGCAGGAAGTGCACGAGCAGCAGCCTGGGCTCCACGTCCCTCGTGTGCTGCTCGCCGTTCACGGTCACGGTGATCCGCATGTCACGCCTCCTGCCCCTGGGCGCGTGCGCCGGCGGCGCGCAGCGCCCGCGTGGTGAGCTCTCCGGCCAGGTGCCGCTTGTAGTCGACCGGGCCGCGCTGGTCGGCCGTCGGCCGGCACTCCCGCGCGGCGAGCCGGCCCGCCTCGACGAAGCGCTCCTCGTCCGGCCGTCCGCCGCGCAGGAGGTCCTCGGCCTGCTCGGCCACGAACCGTGGGGCACCCACGGCGGTCAGCCCGATCCCGGCCTCGGTGATGACCCCGCCGGAGATCTCCAGCACCGCTCCCGCGGCGACGACCGCCCAGTCGCCGACCCGGCGCTCCACCTTGCGGTAGGCGCTGGCGTGCGAACGGATGGGCACGCGGATCTCCACCAGAAGCTCGGCGTCGTTCAGTACGGTCTCGTACGGCCCGAGGAAGAACTCCCTGATCGCGATGGTGCGTCTGCCGCCGGGGCCCTGGGCGACCAGGGTCGCCCGCAGCGCCGAGAACGCCGCGGACAGGTCCTCCGAGGGATCGGCCTGGCACAGCGAGCCGCCCACGGTGCCGCGGTTGCGTACGAGCGGATCGGCGATGACCCGCTCGGCGTCCCGCAGGATGGGGAAGTGCTCGCCGACGACCGGCGAGGCGAGCAGCTCCGCGTGGCGGACCATCGCTCCGACGGCCAGGTCGTGGCCATCCACCCGGATCGCCGCGAGTTCGCCGAGGCCGTTGATGTCGATCAGTGCTTCGGGCTGAGCCAGCCGCAGCTTCATCATCGGCAGCAGGCTGTGTCCGCCCGCCACCACCCGGGCCTCGGGGCCGTACCGTTCGAGCAGCTCGATCGCCTGCTCGAGGCTGGTGGCCCTCTCGTACTGGAACGCAGCCGGTACCTGCATCGGGCCCTCCCGGAATGCCGTGCCCGTCGCCGTCATGATGCTGCGCTCTTCCGCACCGGCCATGCAATGGGTCGATAAGTATTCACTTATCATCGCGAACGCGGGAAAATCGGACGGTGACCGTGAGACAGCTCGGCACCTTCGTGCTGGTGGCCCGGCTCGGTTCGGTGGGCGCCGCGGCGCGTGCCCTGGACGTGAGCGAGTCCGCGGTGTCGCAGACGCTCGGCGCGCTGCGCGCCCACTTCGGCGATCCGCTCATCAGGCGCACCGGCGGTGGCGGGATGCGTCTGACGCCCGCCGGCGCGCGGCTGCTGCCGGTGGCTTCGCGGATGGTCGCACTGAGCGCGGGTGCCGAGGCCGCGGTGCGGGCGGCACGGGGTGCGCCCGACGAACTGCGGGTCGTCGCCACGAGCACGCTGGCCGAGTTCGTACTCCCCTCACTCATGGAGGCCTTCGCCTGTCGCTCGGGGCGCAGGACCGAGACCTCGTTCGGGGTGGCCGCCGGCAGCGGGATACGCGTGCTGGTGGAGAACCGGCTGGCCGACGTCGCACTCGGGCCGTATCTCGGCGACGACGGCGGGGGCGAACTGGTCAGCGAGCCGCTGTTCCGCACCCAGCTGGTGGTGGTGACCGGCGCCAGGTCGCCGCGGCCGCCCGGTCCGCCACCGCAGTGGTCGTGGCTGGTCGATTCCTCCGGGACCGATCCGGACGCGGACTCGGGGCGGCTGCTCCGTCGGCTGGGAGTGGCCGAAGGAAACGTGTGGGTGTTCCCCAACCAGACCGCGACCTTGGCGGCCGCCGCCGAGGGCACGGGGGTGGCACCGGCGCTGGCTCATCTGGTGTCGTCCCGCATCCGGCGTGACGAGCTGCGCCTGCTGGAAACCCCTGTGACGCCGTCGGACGCCACGTGGCACGCCACCGTCCTGCAGCCGGGACATCGTTCCCCGGCCACCGACGCGTTCCTGCACTTCCTGCACACGCCCGCAGCGACCCGCGTCATGCGCGCGCCGGGCGCGGGCGTCCCGCCCTCCCGCTTCCGGCCCCCGGTGTACGTCACACTCTGGGGCGCGTGAGAGAGCGGGCTCTGCCCCCTTGCCGTAGCGGTGTGCCCGGGTCGGCCGAGCGGTTCAGGCCTTGTGCCGCATGGAGCGCCGTGCCGGGTTGCCCTGTTCGGTGGCCTTGGGGTCCTTCTCGTCGGCCTTGGCCCGGACACCGTCGGCGATGCGCTTGCCGATGGTCTCGTCGATGTTGGACCAGTACGCGAAGGCACGTTCGAGGACGGGTTCGGTCACTCCGTTGAGAAGATGCCCGACGACGTTGTCGACCAGACGGTCGCGGGCGGCGTCGTCCATGACCTCGCGCACCAGGGTGCCGGGTTGCCCCCAGTCGTCGTCCTCGGGGTGGGAGACGTAGGCGGAGCGGGTGATCTCGCCGTCGGCCGTCCAGCTGGGCGGGGATCCGTGACGCTCGGTGTCCGCCGCGGGACCGCCCTTGGAGTTCGGGGCGTACACCGGGTCGGTCGTGTTCCGGTACGCCATCGCGCCGTCCTTGGAGTAGCTGTGGACGTCGACGACGGGCGCGTTCACGGGGAGCTGCTGGTAATTGGAGCCGATGCGGTGGCGGTGGGCGTCCGCGTAGGAGAACAGCCGGGCCAGCAGCATGCGGTCCGGGCTCGGGCCGATGCCGGGGACGAAGTTGTTGGGCTGGAACGCCGCCTGTTCGATCTGGGCGTGGTTGTCGGTCGGGTTGCGGTCGAGCGTCATGCGGCCGACCGGGATGAGCGGATAGTCCCCGTGCGGCCACACCTTGGTCAGGTCGAACGGGTTGAAACGGTAGTTCGCGGCTTCCTCGTACGGCATCACCTGCACGTACAGGGTCCAGCTCGGGAAGTCGCCGTCCCGGATGTGTTCGAAGAGGTCGCGGGTGTGGTAGTCGGTGTCGGCCGCGGCCATCTGGTCGGCCTCGTGCTGGGTGAAGAACTCGATGCCCTGGTCGGTCTTGAAGTGGTACTTCACCCAGAACCGCTCGCCGGCGGCGTTGATCCACATGTAGGTGTGGGAGGTGTAGCCGTTCATGTGGCGCCAGGTCCGGGGGATGCCGCGGTCCCCCATCAGCCAGGTGACCTGGTGGGCGGACTCCGGGGAGAGGGTCCAGAAGTCCCACTGCATGTCGTGGTCGCGCAGGTTGTTGTCGGCGCGGCGCTTCTGGGACCGGATGAAGTGCTGGAACTTCATCGGGTCCTTCACGAAGAACACCGGAGTGTTGTTGCCGACCATGTCGTAGTTGCCTTCGCTGGTGTAGAACTTCACCGCGAAGCCGCGCGGGTCACGCCAGGTGTCCGGGCTGCCACGCTCGCCGGCGACGGTCGAGAAGCGGATGACCAGGTCGGTGCGGGTGTCGGGCTGGAACACGGCCGCCTTCGTGTACGCACTGACATCGTCGGTCACCTCGAAGTGGCCGAACGCGCCGCTTCCCTTGGCATGTGGTTGGCGCTCGGGAATCCGCTCCCGGTTGAACTGCGCCATCTGCTCGATCAGGTAGGCGTCCTGCAGCAGGATCGGCCCCCCGGGCCCCACGGTCAGAGAGTGCTCGTCGCTCTCCACCGGTGCGCCGGAGTCGGTCGTGGTGGCGGGTCGGATCTCCGTCATTACTCTGCCTTCCGTAGTGCGTCAGCAGCGACGCCGGAACCCTCGGGCGCCGACGTCCAGCGAGTGCGGTGTGGCCCCGCCTCCGCGCCGCAGGTCACGCGGAGGCGGCGGAGCACCCGACCGGCACTCGTCTCCCACCTGCCGCGTGACCCGGAGAGGACCGGGTAAACACCCTCATCCCGGCGCACCGGCACCGGACGCGCCGGTGTCGGCCAACCGGATCACGCACGGCATGTGGACTGCCGGCCGGCGCCCACATGCCGTGCGTCCCGGCCCTCGCAGCAGGTCGGTAGCACCGCTTGTGCCGTCCAGGGCGACCGCCCGCCGTTACGGGCGGTCACCCGCCGACCGTGCCGCCGCGCCGCCGCTCCACGTACAGGCGACCGTCCACCGGGCCTGTCCACTCCAGCCGCACGACACCGGGCACGGCGGGGGCGGCGACGAGGGCCGCGACGGTGTCGTACAGGGTCGTCCTGGACAGGCCGCTGCGTCGCAGGAGTTCACTCCGGCTGAGTGGGCTGTGTCTGTGCAGCAGTTCCCCCCGGCGGCCGGTGGCGCTGCCACATCTGGCAGGGCCGCTTCCCTCACACCGACACGGAGGAGACGGTCCGGAAACCGGGGCCACGCGGGTCATGCGCGGCGGCTCCTACCTGTGCCACGACTCCTGCTGCAACCGCTACCGGGTGGCCGCACGCTCCTCCAACACACCGGACTCCTCCTGCGCCAACCTCGGTTTCCGCTGCGCCAACGACGCCGCCGGGACGGTGTAGCGGACCCGCGCCGAGGGCGAGCGGATCAGCGGCCGACGACGCGACCGGCGTACGCGTACGGGCCTCCAGGGGACACGGTGACCCGAGCACGCCCGGTGAATGCGTTCCCTATAATTCCTATCGATTTACTAGGGAAGCGTTGACGTTCCCTCGGCGGGATGCGCAGGATGATGTACATGACCCCCGCGCGGCAACGACTCGTTCGTCGTCGGCACGTCGACTTCGGTCACGTCGCCGGCGCCGCCCGCTGTCGGGTGTGAGGCACCCGGCCGGCGCATGGCAGCACGGGCGGCCGGGTGAGCCAACTGCCGCTCGGCACCTTGCCGTTGACTTCGAGGAGACCTCCACCATGGGCGTTGCCGCCGCGCCGTCCGGCCCCCTTTCGGATTCCGACCGGACCGGGCCCGGCCGGGCGCACTGGTTGCGCGTGGCCCGCGAGTCGGCGGACGACCTGGCCACGGACGCGGTGGCCCGGGAGCAGGCGGGCAAGCCCCCGCTCGACGAGGTGTCCCGGTTGCGTGAGGCGGGACTGCTGACGCTCCTCGTGCCGGCGGAGTCGGGAGGGGGTGGCGCGGACTGGACCACGGCCTACGCCGTGGTCCGGGAGATCGCCGCGGCCGACGGCGCGATCGGCCAACTGCTCGGCGGTCACTACTTCCTGTCGTGGAGCGCCCGGTTTCTCACCGAGCCCTCCCGTGCCGCCCGGCTCGAGCGGCGGTACGGGGCGGAGCAGTGGTGCTGGGGTGGCGGTCTGGCCCGCCAGGACTCGCCACTGACGCTGACCAGGGCGCGCGGCGGCGGCCATGTGCTCAGCGGACGGCAGAGCTACTCCACCGGAGTCCTGGTCGCCGACCGCCTCGCCGTGCGAGCCGTGCGGGCCGACACCGGCGAGCCGCTCGCCGTCGTCGTCGATCCCGCCCACCGCGGCGTCGGCACCGGTGGCGACGCCGACACCTTCGGCCAGCGCCTCGCGGCCGGCGGGAGCGTGGAGTTCGACTCCGTACCGGTCGCCGCCGACGACGTACTCGGTTCCCTGTCCGCGGACGAGGACATCCTGTCGCCCCCGACCGCCCTGGTCTCGCCGGTCGGGCGCCTCCTCTCCGTCCAGCTCCGTCTCGGCATGGCCGAGGGAGTGCTCGCCGAAGCCCGGGAGTACAGCCGGGCGGGCCACTCACCCCGGCACGCCGCCCGGCCGGCCGGCCCTGCCCAGGACCCGCAGGTGCTGGCCGCCTACGGGGAACTCGCCGTCCTCACCCGCTCCGCCTCCGCACTCACCGATCAGGCACTGGAGGCCGTGCACGGCGGGCTGGCGCGCGGCGCGGACCTCACCTACGACGAGTACGCGGACATCTCCGTCCTCGTCGCCATGGCCGAAGCCGCCTCCTCCCGAGCCGCGCAGGAGTCCACCGCCCGCGCTCTGGACATCGTCGGCGCCCGCTCCGCGTCCTCGCGGCTGGGCTTCGACCGCTTCTGGCGCAACGCCCGGACGCACACCCTGTACGAGCCCGTCGCTCCCCGGCTCCGCGACGTGGGGGACTACTTCCTCAACGGCACGCATCCGCCGTTCGTCCTGCCGGTCTGACCGCCGCCGTCCATCATGCGAACACCCCCTTGGGGTGGACGCCGCCTTCTGTCACGATCCCTAGCAACCAGGTAGGAAAACTAGGGAAGGCGGGGGTGTGGTCATGGGGTCGCCGAACCGCACACTCGTGTCGCCGCCCCCGCTGACCTCGCGTCGACACATCGACTTCGGCCGCACGTCCAGTGCCATCTGTCGGCCTGTCTGAGCCGTCCGTGACCCCCGCCGGCTTCGGCGGTCGGGTCGCTCTCGCCTGACACCCCTCCCGATCCGCTCACGGGTCCGGGACGGCGTCCCCGCTGCCGCGAATCGGCCGGCGGAGCACACGTGCCCACGGCGCCCGCGCACAGCCCTGCTCGCCGGCCGCACCTCCTTGCTCACCCCTCTCCCGAGAGGACACCTCCGTGTCTGCCGCAAGACCGCTCACCACCCTGCGCACCATCGCCGTCATAGCGGCGCTCCCTGTCCTGCTGACCGCCTGCGGGTACGGTTCCGACTCGACCGACGACGGGAAGAAGACCGCGGTCGCGGCGGGTGCCAAGAAGCTCTCCACCGACGAGGTGAAGATCGGCTACTTCCCCAACCTCACGCACGCCACCGCTCTCGTGGGCGTGCAGGAGGGCTTGTTCCAGAAGGAGCTCGGCGGCACCACGATCAAGACCTCCACGTTCAACGCCGGCCCCTCGGAGATCGAGGCGCTCAACGCCGGTTCCATCGACATCGGCTGGATCGGCCCCTCCCCCGCCATCAACGGCTACACCAAGTCCAACGGCAAGAACCTGCGGATCATCGGTGGTTCGGCCTCCGGCGGCGTGAAACTGGTCGTGAACCCGAAGAAGATCAAGTCCCTGAAGGACGTCAAGGGCAAGAAGATCGCCACGCCGCAGCTCGGCAACACCCAGGACGTGGCGTTCCTCAACTGGATCGCCGGCCAGGGCTGGACGGTCGACGCCCAGAGCGGCAAGGGTGACGTCTCCGTGGTCCGCACCGACAACAAGGTGACTCCGGACGCCTACAAGTCCGGTTCCATCGACGGCGCGTGGGTGCCCGAGCCGACCGCGTCCAAGCTGGTCGCCGAGGGTGCGAAGGTACTGCTCGACGAGTCGGCGCTGTGGCCCGACAAGAAGTTCGTGATCACGAACATCATCGTGTCGCAGACGTTCCTGAAGGAGCACCCGGACGTCGTCGAGGCCGTGCTGCGCGGCTCGGTGAAGACGAACGAGTGGATCGACGCCAACCCGGAGAAGGCGAAGGCGTCCGCCAACACGGCCCTGGAGAAGCTGTCGGGCAAGGCGCTGCCCGCCGACGTCATCGACCCGGCGTGGAAGTCCATCACCTTCCTCGACGACCCGCTGGCCTCGACGCTCCGCACCGAGGCGGAGCACGCGGTGACGGCGGGCCTGCTCGACAAGCCGGACCTGAAGGGCGTCTACGACCTCACGCCGCTCAACAAGGTTCTCAAGGCCGAGGGCAAGCAGGAACTCGACACGGCCGGCCTCGGCACCAAGTAGCGCCTGCCGACTGCGGCACGTCCAACCCGCTCGACCTGGCCGCGGGTCCGGACCGGCCATCCTCCGGCTCGACCGGCACGGATGGCCGGCCGGCCCTGATGTGCCGGGAACACGCCGCTCGTGACGTCACTGGGCTCCCACGAGTCGCCGCCACGTCCTGTTGCCGACGATGCCGTCCGCGGTGAGCCCGCTGTTGGTCTGGAACCACTGCACGGCCTCCTTCGTGTGCGGGCCGAAGTTGCCGTCGACGCCGAGGGGCGGGGTCCAGCCGAGCTCGTTCAGGCGCTGCTGGATGTTCTTGACCCCCTCCGCGATGACGCCCTGGTGGGCGAGGGGCTGGTCCGCCGCCGTTCGTTCCGTACGGCTCGGGTGGTCGACCAGCCACTGCGCGACATCGTCCGGAAGGTCGTCGGGACCGTGCGCCTCTCCGGACCGCCAGCCCTCCACCTGCCGAATGGCGTCGGCGAACACGGTGATCTGGTCGTCGTCCAGGGTGGCCAGGGAAGTGTCGGGCGTGACCCCCAGGGCGTCGGCGACCTGCTGGGCGTATCGCTGGGGGTCGTTGGACCCGTGACCGGCCGGGGCGTATGCCCTCATCACCTCGAAGACGGTCAAGTTCCGGCGTTTTCCGAGGTATTGGCGAACGGCCTGGAAGCCCGTCTCCTCGTCGGGGAAGACGGCGAAGATGTCATTGTGCTTTCCGGTGTACGCGCCGTAACCCACGGCCTCGCCGGAGCTGATGATGTTCCCGGGGTTCTGGTCGTTCCAGGCGATGCTGCCTCCCGTGCGCATCACGTCGTCGTAGAAGACGTGGTCGACGCCGAGAATGCTGATGACGTCGCCCGGTTCCATGTCGGTCGCGCTGGTCCAGGTCATGACGGCCTCCGAGAGGGAGAACTTCTTGGACGTCGGCCTTGGGGGTTCACCATCGAGGGGAGCGGGCACCTGGGCGGCACGCTGAGGCGCCTCCTGCCCGCTGACCGGCGGTGTCACGGTCTCGAGCCTCGGCGGAACGGTGCCGCGCCCCCGATGGAAGGCACGCTCCCCACGCTACTCCCGACGCGTCCCACCTGCCCGTTCTCCTGATTAGCGATGACGGCGGGGCCGCTGTCCCATCCCGCGTACACCCCTCGTCGGACACTCCTGCGCCCGGAGACGGGGAGAACCCCTGATCCCGCACCCTCCCTCACCACAGCGACAGGAATACCCCCCGGGGTACCCGTGTTACGGTGGAATACATACCCGGGGGGGTAATCTCCGTGGAAGGGGCATCTCCGTGTTCTTCATCGACACCATCGAGCTCGAGGGGCTGGGCAACCGCCACTACCTGGCCGGCGGCCGCGACACGGCCGTGGCGGTGGATCCGCCGCGCGACTTCGATCAGGTCCTGGCGGCGGCCGCCCGGCGCGGGGTGCGGATCTCGCACGTGGTGGAGACCCACATCCACAACGACTACGTCACCGGCGGTCTGGAACTGGCCCGGGTCACGGGGGCCGCCTATCTGGTGCCGGCCGGTGCGGACGTGTCGTTCGCCCGGGTGCCGGTGGGCGACGGCGACACGGTCACCCTCGACAGCGGTCTCGAGCTGCGGGCCGTCGCCACGCCCGGCCACACCCCGCACCACACCTCCTACGTGCTGCGGGAGGGCGGTGTGCCAGTGGCCGCATTCACCGGCGGGTCGCTGCTGATCGGCACGGTGGGCCGTCCCGACCTGGTGGAGCCCCGTCTGACCGAGCGGCTGGCGCGCGCCCAGCACGCCTCCGCCCACCGTCTCGCGGCCGAGCTGCCGGACGAGACCCCGGTGCTGCCGACGCACGGCTTCGGCAGCTTCTGCTCCTCGGCGCAGGCGGAGGGCGACGCCACGACGATCGGCAAGGAGAAGACGGGCAACGCGGCGCTCACCCAGGACGTGGACTCCTTCGTCGCCCAGCTGCTCGCCGGTCTCGACGACATCCCCGCCTACTACGCGCACATGGGTCCGGCCAACGCCGGCGGTCCGGCCCCGGTCGACCTGACTCCCCCGGCCGTCGCGGACGCGGACGAGATCGCCGCCCGGCTCGCGGCCGGTGAGTGGGTGGTGGACCTGCGCAACCGGGTCGCGTTCGCGCGGGGCCACGTCGCGGGGTCGTTCAACTTCGAGGCGGACGGCAAGATCGCCACGTACCTGGCCTGGATGATCCCGTGGGGGAAGCCGGTCACCCTGCTCGCCGAGTCCCCCGAGCAGCTGGCCGCCGCGCAGCGGGAGTTGGTCCGGGTGGGCATCGACCGGCCCGCCGCCGCCGCGACCGGGACGCCCGAGCAGTGGGTGGCCGAGGGCGGCCGGCCGGCCTCCTTCGCCCGCTCCACCTTCGCGGGCCTGGCCGAGCGCGGTACGGACGGGGTCGTCGTGCTGGACGTGCGACGGGGCTCCGAGCGGGCCGCCGGCCACATCGAGGGCTCCGCGCACATCCCGATCCATGAGCTGCACAAGCGGCTCGCCGAGGTACCGGCCGGCACCGTCTGGGTGCACTGCGCCGGCGGTGTGCGCGCCGCCATCGCCGCGTCGCTGCTCGACGCCTCCGGGCGGGACGTGGTGGCCGTGGACGACGGCTTCGACGCCGCCACCGCCGCCGGGCTGACCGTGGTCACCGGCTGAACGCCCTTCGTCCCTTCCGTTCCGAACCAACGAGAGGTCGTGTGATGTCCCTCTTCCGTCGCGGCGAGGACCGCGTCACCGTCGACGAGGCCCGCCTGCGCGTCCAGGACGCCGGCGCGCCGGCCGTCCTGCTGGACGTACGCGAGCAGGACGAGTGGGACGCCGGGCACGCGCCCGGCGCGGTCCACGCGCCGCTGTCCCGCCTGGCCGCCGAGGCGGTGCTGCCGGACGCGGCCCGGGGGCGGCCCCTGGTGGTCATCTGCCGCAGCGGGAACCGCTCGCGGCAGGCCGCCGAGCTGCTCGCCGGCCGGGGCGCCGAGGCGGTGGACGTCAAGGGCGGCATGAAGGCGTGGGCCGCCGTCGGGCATCCGGTCGTCGACGAACGCGGGAACCACGGCTCGATAGCATGACCGCTCTGCTCCTCGCGCTCGTCGCCGGTGCCGTCGTCGGCCTGGCCCTCGGTGGGCTCGGCGGTGGTGGCAGCGTCCTGGCGGTGCCCGCCCTGATCTACCTGCTCGGCCTCACCCCGGCGGAGGCGACCACGGCCGCCCTGGTCATCGTCACCCTGACCTCGGTCACCGCCCTCGCCGGACACGCCCGGGACGGCAACGTCGCCTGGCGCACCGGGCTGCTCTTCGCGGCGGCGGGCATCGTGCCCGCGATGATCGCCGGGGCCGCCGCCGGACACCTGCCCCAGACCGTACTTACCGCCGCCTTCGCCGTCGTCGCGGCACTCGCCGCGCTGCGCATGCTGCGTCCCGCCCGCACCGATACCTCCGGCGCGGTGAGGCCCGGGAAGGCCGGTGCCGCCGGTGCCGGCCTCGGCGCGGTGACCGGGTTCCTCGGCGTGGGCGGCGGCTTCCTCGCCGTGCCGGCCCTGGTCGGTGTGCTGAGCCTGCCCATGCGCCGGGCCGTCGGCACCAGCCTGCTGGTCATCACGATCAACTCGCTGGCGGCGCTCGGCGCCCGGGCCGGCAGCGGGACGCATCTGGACTGGGCGGTCGTCGCACCGTTCACCGCGGCGGCGGTCCTGGGCGCCTGGGACGGCAAACGGCTCTCGCGGAAGATCAGGGGCCAGGCCCTGCAGCGCCTGTTCGCCGGCGTGCTGCTCGCGGTGGCCGCGCTCATGCTCCTCGACGCGCTCGTCTGACACGGCGGCGGCCCGGTCGGCCCGCACGAAAACGCCTCACAACTCCAGCAGTCCCCGCTCGGGGCACCTCCACACAGAAGGATGAGATCACGATGACCACCCCCATCACCCTCGATCCCCAGCAGGCCCGCTCCCGGCTGCACGAACTCACCGTCATCGACGTCCGCACCCCCGGCGAGTACGCCGGCGGCCACATCCCCGGCGCCCTCAACATCCCGCTCGACCAGCTCGGCCGGGCGCTGCCGGAGATCCGGGCCGCCGCCGAGCGCGGCGAGGTCCTCGTCGTCTGCGCCTCGGGTGCCCGTTCGGAGAACGCCTGCCGGACGCTCGCCGAGAACGGCGTCCACACCGCCACCCTCGCCGGCGGCACCGGCGCCTGGGCCGCCCAGGGCAACGGCCTCGACCGCCCCGAGGGCGGCACGCGGGCGACCTGGGGCATGGAGCGGCAGGTCCGCCTCACCGCGGGCTCGGTCGTCCTGCTCGGTCTGGCACTGGGCGAGTTCGTGCACCCCGCCTTCCGGCTGCTGTCCGCGGGCATCGCCGGCGGCCTGGTCTTCTCGGCCGTGACCAACACCTGCGGCATGGCCGCCATGCTCGCCAAGCTCCCCCACAACCGGCCCCGCCAGGCCGACCTGGAGGCGACGCTGACCCGTCTGCGCGGCAACTGATCCGGAACCATGGCGGGCGCGGTGCCGCGTGCCCGCCGGTGCCGGTGGGCGGTGAACGCGGTGCCGCACACGGCGCAGGGGTGACCCCGGGATCCGGGATCACCCCTCGCGCGTCCGTGATCGCGTCAGCCGAGGTCGCGCACCCGGATGGCGTGGATGCCGCGGCCGTGCGTGGCCGCGTACAGGGTGCCCCCGTCCGGGCTGAGCTTGAGCTGCAGCACGGCGACGGCCGGGAGTGAACCGACGCGCTGCCACTTCGTGTGACCCGGAGCGCGGTAGACGACGCCGAGGTCGGTGGCGAGGGCGAGCCCGCCGTTCGAGGTCACCACGGCGGAGTCGGCCGGCACGTCGGGCAGGTTCGCCGAGACGTCCTTCCAGGTGGTGCCGCCGTCGGTGGACTCGAAGACGTGGCCGGTACCGGCGCCGGGGCCCTCGGTCCAGTGCCGCGAGAAGCCGTTGACCGCGAGGAAGACGTGGTCGGCGTTCTTCGGGTCGACGGCGAAGCCGCTGAGGTAGCGGTTGGGCACCGTGCCGTCCGCCCCGGTGGCCGGCAGGCTGATGTCGTGCCAGCCGGTCCCGTCGGCGTTGCCGACTGCGATGCCGCGGGCGAACCCGTTCTCGTTGCAGGGCCCGCACCAGGCCGCGTACACCTTGCCGCCCGAGGCGGCGACGGCGGTCGCGCTGCGGCCCGCGCCGAGGTCGTGGACACTCCTCCACTCGGAGCCGCTGCGGATGGCGTAGCCGTGGTCCTGCACCCAGATGTGACGGCCGCCGGCGATCCAGGTCGCGCTGTTCCTCATGTCGGCCGCGAGCGGGGCGATGAAGCGGGCCTCGCCGGTGATGTTGTCGGCCGGAGCCACATTGTACGAGGTCGCCTTCGCGGGGTCGGTCATCCAGGAGCCGTCGTTCACCGCGCAGTTCTGCGTGACCTGGACGGCGAGGTAGACGTACTCCTCGGCGAGGTTGCAGCCGTTGGCCGGGTCAGTGAGGGTGTCGCCCCCGTCACCGCCGAAGTTGGAGCCCATCACCTTGTCGTCACTGCGCAGGATCGACTGGCCGTTGTCCTGCAGACCGCCGGTGACGGACACACCGTGGTGGCCCGGGTCCTTGCCGACGCCCACCGAGTAGTACTGGAGGGTGTCGATGGTGCCGTCGTTGAGCGAGGCCCAGTCGGTGGCGTGGCCGGAGGAGTCCTGGGAGCCGTGCACGGGGCGCCGGTAGGCACCGCCGTCGTTGCCGACGTAGACGTAGCTCTTACCGTGGTAGCGGCCGATCGCCACGCCGTGCTGGTCGGAGTGCGTGGTCTGGCTGCAGCTTCCGGTCTGCCGGGCGGGATCGATGCTCCAGCAGGGGAAGTTGAAGTTCCAGTACGGGCCGACGGTGGACCAGGTGGCGCCGCCGTCCCTGGTCTCGTAGACCTCTTCCAGGCCGGCGTACACGTGCCTGGGGTCGGCCGGGTCGACGGTGAGGAACTGGTTGTACCAGGCCTGCACGCCCGGCATGTATCCCGCCGTGGTCAGCGCGGAGCCGTCGGCCGCCAGCTGCTTGTAGTCGGCGATCTTCGTCCAGGGCCCGAAGGGCGAGGCGGCGCTGAAGATGCCCTGCAGGCCGCTGTCCGGGTTCGTGGCCATCTGCTCGGGCGACTGGTCGATCGCGTAGTAGCGCGAGCCGTCGGCGGAGCGGGCGAAGGTGACCGTGCCCACGTTGTCGGCGTCGGTCGGCAGCTCACCGAAGCCGCTGGTGATCCGCTGCCAGCCACCCGCGGTCCTGGTGTAGAAGCCGTTGTAGTCGTCACCGCTGCGCCAGCCGACCGCGAGGATCACCTTGGCGGGGTCCTTGGGATCGACGGCGATGTCGTTGGTGATGTTCTTGTAGGCGGCGCCTTCGTCCGTCGCCTTCGAACCGCCCGGCAGATAGTCGGGGTTGGGCGCGAACTCCAGCTTCCAAGAGCCATGGAGGTTCTTGGTGGAGTGGCTCCACACGCCTTCGCTGGTCGCCGCCCACACCTTGCCGCCGCCGAACCGCAGTTGGCGGACGGTGGTGCTCTCCAGCTCGTCGCCGCCGACCCGGCTGCGGGTGGTGAAGGCGCCGTGGTGCGGGTCCGACAGCACGTACACGCCGCTGCCCAGGTAGGCGTCCGCGTTGGTGTTGGCCTCGCCGGTGCCGAGCCACAGCCGTCCGGTGCCGTCGACGGCGAGCGCTCCGGTGGACTGCGAGGGCAGCCGGTCACTGATGGACCGCCAGTGTCCGCCACCGGTCCGCGAGCGCCAGACTCCGCCGCCGGCGCTGCCCGCGTAGACGTAGCCGTCGTCGTCCGCGGCGATCGCGGCCATCCGCCCGGTGACGTTTCCGGAGCCGCCACTGGAGTTGGAGTCGATGTCGCGGTAGCGGGAGTCGTCGGAGTTGTACGTCAGCCCGGTGACGTGTCGCCAACTGCCCTTGGTCTGCTTGAGGTTGTTCAGTCCTTGCCAGGCGGCGCCATAGGCGCCCGGTGCGACGATGCCGGGCGCGGTACGGGCCTCGGCGTACTGGTCGGCACCTTCGGCGATCTCGTCGGCCTCGTTGCCGTCGTCCCCGTCCTCCGACTTCGCCCGGGGGCCGAGGGTCCCCACCGAGTGCTCGCGCTGGGCGGCGAGCCGGTCGAGGGTGCGGACTCCGAAGGGACTGACATGGCGACCGGGCGCGGCGCTCGCGGGTATCGCTACGAGCCCTGCGGTTGCGGTGATGGCGCAGATCGTGAGCCATCGTCTTCTGCGGGTTGGTGCTGGCACCGGATCCTCCAGAACGGGTGTGGTACAGCCGTCGCAGGAGACCCGATCACGCGCGGGCGAGGAGGTCCGGCACTTGGCCAACTCTTTGTCCGGAACCTGTCACTTCTACGCACGCACCCGGCGGGACACGTGCGCGGATCACCCCTCGGCCTTGGGTGCCCAGCCGGGTGGCCCGAACAGATACCCGGCGCGCTGGCGCCAGTTCCGGGCCGTGCGGACGTCACGCCAGGCGGCCGTGTACTCGTGGAAGGCCACCCGCACCGGGTTGTAGGTGCCGATGTTCTTCGTGAGGCCGTACACCGCACGTGCGCCCTCCGGTTCGAAGGTCCCGAAGAGCCGGTCCCAGATGATGAGGATGCCGCCGTAATTGCGGTCCAGGTACTCGTTGTTCGATCCGTGGTGGACGCGGTGGTGGGAGGGCGTGTTGAAGACCCGTTCCACCGGACTCCACAGCTTGTCCACCCGCTCGGTGTGCAGGAAGAACTGGTAGACGAGGCTGAAGGCCTGCTGGAGCAGGATCATCCACGGCGGGATGCCGAGCAGCGCAAGGGGCAGCCAGAACGGCAGGCCCGTCATCGGCGTCCAGCTCTGGCGCAGAGCGGTCGAGAGGTTGAAGCGGACGCTGGAGTGGTGGACCACATGGCTCGCCCAGAGCACCCTGACCCGGTGATGGGCACGGTGGAAGGCGTAGTACGCCAGGTCGTCCGCGAAGAACAGCACCAGCCACGTCCAGGCCGAGGACGGCGAGAGCTGCCAGGGAGCGACGGTGAAGAGGACCGCGTACAGCACGACCGTCACCGCCTTCCACGGCACCGCGACGACCTGGCTGCCGGCACCCATCGACATGCTGGTCACCGTGTCCCGCAGCTCGTAGCCGCGTTCGTCGTCGTCCGGCAGGAAACGGTAGGACAGCGCCTCCACGACCACCAGGAGCACGAACGCCGGTATCGCGTAGACCACGGCAGGGATCATTTCAGCGCACCGCCTTCCGGGGCGTCGTCGGCACGCTGCGGGACAGCAGCTCACGCGCCAGCCGCTCGGCCGCCGCCGCCTCGCGTGCCTCGATGTACGACGCGAGCCGGAGGCGGGCCGCCACATCGATGAGTTCGGCGGTCCGCAGGTCGCCGGGCACGTCGGCGACCGGCAGCGTGCCCTCGACAAGGCTGTTGAAGGCCAGCAGATAGGCGACGTTCCCGGAACCCTCCACGACCAGCCGCCACCAGGCGATGTCCGCGGCGCCCAGTTCGGCCAGATCGGGTCCGCCGCGCGCGTAACGTCCCGCGGCCTCGACGATCTCGCCGGCGGTCCCCTCGGAGCACCGGATCGCGCACAGGCGGGCCGCGTCGGCACCGATGCACGCCCGCATCTCCAGGGCGTCCCGCGCGAGGTCCTCGACCGAGGGTCCGGCGTCGGTCGCCGCGATACCCATGGCCAGGTCGAGGCCCGCGGAGCGCCGCCAGTCCTGGACGAGTGTGCGCCCGCCGTGACTGACCCGCACGAGCCGTGCCTGCTGGAGCCGTTTGACGGCTTCACGCACGGCGTGCCGGTTCAGGCCGAACTCGGACGCCAGCTCCCGTTCGGCCGTGAGCGCCGAGCCGGGCGGCAGTTCACCGTCGAGGATCCTGTCGCGCAGGACGGCGAAGAGCTGGTCGGAGACCGCTTCACGCCGGATGTTGTGCCGTGTCATGGCGAGCAGGGTGGACCGGCCGCGGCGACTGGTCAACTGGTTGGACCAGCTTTTCCGAGAGGCCGGGCGATTGACCGAAACCGCACCGAGCCGGGTGATTGTGACGGGCCGTGCGGGAAAGCACGCCCCAGGACCAACGCCTTGACGCGCTGGCCGCGCCGCCCCGCAGTCCGCGGATCCACGCGTGCACTGCCGACCGAACGGAGATCAGGTGATGGTCACCAAGTTAGGCACAGCCCCGCCGCTCACGGCGGAGCCCAGCAGTCTGCGGTTGCCGGGGATCGTCCTCGGCGTGGGGCTGGGAGGGTTCGTCGACGGCATCCTGCTGCACCAGCTCCTGCAGTGGCACCACATGCTCACCAGCACCAACCACGACCGCATCGGGGTGAAGTACTACGACCCGCACACGGTCTCGGGTCTGGAGATGAACACGGTGTGGGACGGTGTCTTCCACGCGGTGTGCTGGGTCGCTGTGCTCCTGGGCCTGGCCGTGCTGTACTCGCGGATCACGCACAACCGGCGGGCGGTGTGGACCTCACGGGTCCTGTGGGGCTGGATCCTTTTCGGCTGGGGCCTGTTCAACCTGGTCGAGGGCATCCTGGACCACCAGGTTCTGGGGATCCACCATGTCCACGGCGGTCCCCACCAGGCTTGGTGGGACACTGGTTTCCTCGTACTGGGCGGCCTTTTCATGCTCGCCGGCCACCTGCTCCAGCGCGGCGGGACCCTCCTCGGCCCCGAGGCACCCCGAGGCGCCGAGCGAGCCGGAGACCAGGCCTGATGGAAGACATGCACCAGCACGGCGGGGGCGGTGCGCCGGCAGCGGCGCCGACCGCGCTGATCCTGGCGGTCCTGCTCACCGCGGCCGGCTGCTATCTGCTCGCTGCGCACCGCGTACGGCGCCGCAACCCCGCACGGAGCTGGAACCGCCGGCGGTCGGCGTCGTTCCTGGCCGGGCTGTGCCTGCTCGCCGTCGCCCTGCTTCCGCCCTTGTCGTCCGCCGCGCACTCCGACTTCCGTGGGCACATGGCCCAGCACATGCTCGTCGGCATGTACGCGCCGACGGCGCTGGTGCTGGCCGCGCCGGTGACACTCCTGCTGCGAGCGGTGCCGGCCGCCCGGGCCCGCAGAGTCTCGGCGGTGCTGCACAGCACCCCGGCCCGGGTACTGGCGCATCCGGCGGTGGCGCTCGTACTGAGCACCGGCAGCCTCGGAGTGCTGTACTTCACGCCGTTGTACAACGCCGCCATGGGCCACCCCCTGGGGCACTGGCTCATGCAGGCGCACTTCCTGGCGTCGGGCTGCCTGTTCGCCCACGTCATCGCCGGCCCCGATCCCGCGCCCACCCGCCCCGGCGTCCGGACCCGCCTGGTGTATCTGGGCGTCGCGATCGCCGCGCACGCCCTGATTTCCCAGGCCATGTACGGCGGGTTCTTCGTCGACATCCGTGCCCCCGTCGAACAGGTCCGGCAAGGCGCGGAGATCATGTACTACGGCGGGGACATCGCCGAACTCCTGCTGGCCGGGGCGCTCATGGCGACCTGGCGGCCCGAGCGCCGCGCCAGGACCGTCCCGCGGCCGGAACATCCTGGAGCAGCCGCGACGGCAGGACACTGATCCCGGCCGGGTTTGACCCTCGACCTGGTCGAGGGCCCAGGGTTCCGGGTGTGGAGAGCGAGATGCGCAGTATCGGGGAGATGGCCCGCGCCAGCGGACTGGGCGTGAGCGCCCTGCGGTTCTACGACCGGGCGGGCGTGCTGGTGCCGGTCCGGGTGGACCCGGTGAGCGGGTACCGCTGGTACGGCCGTGAGCAGTTGGCGGAGGCCCGGGTGCTGGCACGCCTGCGCCGGGCCGGTATGCCGCTGGCGGACATCAGGCTGGTGCTGGCCGCCTGGTCCGGTGCCGACACAGGCCTGGTCCGCACGTTGCTGAAGGCCCATCTGAGCCGACTGGAGGCGGGACTGTCCGATGCCCGCGGCGAGTTCTCCACACTCCGAGCCCTACTCGACCAGAGGGAGAACCACATGCCCCCGCTCCACACCGCCCCCGTCCACCTGTCCGTCCCGGCACCGGCACTGGCGGCGGCCCTGGACTCGGTGCGTTTCGCGGTCGGAACCGATCCCGAACTGCCCGTGCTCGGCGGCATCCTGTTCGACATCGACGGCGACGCACTGCACACCGTGGCCACCGACCGCTACCGGATGGCCGTCGCCCGGGCGGCGGTCGCCGGGCATGGCGGTCCGCGCGTCCAGGCCATCGTGCCCACCCCGCTCGCCGACGCCATGCGCGCGCTGCTGAGCGGCGAGGAGCCCGTCCAACTGGGCCTGGACGGCGACCGGGTGACGCTGGAGGCAGGCGACCGTCAGGTGGCCGGGCGGCAACTCGACCACGAGTTCCCCGACTACCGCCGCCTGGTCCACCTGCCGACGGGCCGCCGCGCCCTCGTCGATGTGCCCGCCTTCCGCAAGGCGCTCGAGACGGGCCCGATCCACGAACAGGGCGACATTTCCGTCGAGTTGAGCGTGCTCCAGGTGACGGACGACGGCACGGTGACCGTCCGCGAGGACGCCGAGGCCGGCCAGGACCGCATCGCCGTCAACCGCGAGTTCCTCCTCCAGGCTCTCGCGGCCGCGGCCCACGGCCACCTCGTCCTGGAGTCCACGTCCCCGACGGCCCCCCTCGCGATCCGCCGCTCCGACGACGAGCACACCTTCTCGCTGCTGATGCCGGTGCGCTTGGAGGACTGACGCGAGGGGGAAGTGAGAGCTGGGGGAACTTGGATCTTGCGTGACATGTGCATGCTGGGCGTAGGATGACCGCGCTGGACGGGTGGACTAGACCAAACTTCGGTTCTGTGTCGTGAGCGTACGACACCAGCGGGGGCATTCACGGGGGCTGTCGCGTGCCAGAGGGCGCGCTCGGCTGTCATGGGTGGCCATGAGGGGGCTCAACACGTGTCCGAGACAGCTCCGTGTCGCCGCTGTGCCGGCCGTCAGACCACGGAACTCTTCGATGAGCAGCGCGACTTCATGAACCGCCGGTGACAGGGCGGGCCGCGGCGAAACCGATCCCGCGGTCCGCTTCCTGCCCGACTCCACCGGCCGGCTCCCCAAGTTCCAGCCCGGCCCACGGGCTCCTCCCGGGCCGGGTCGTGCCCTGGCACGGGCGCGGGAACCCCACCGAGAAGCGAGGACACTCTTCTTGAGACCCAACAGACGCATACGCGGGCGGCTCGGCGCCGTGCTGGCCTGTGCCGTGCTGGCCGGCGGGCTGCTGCAGAGCGCGACGGCACTCGCGGCGCCCCACGCCGCACCGAGGCCCACGAGCACCGAGCCCGGCGGTACCGGGTACGACAACGCCACCGTGCCCGGCGGACGGGTCACCAGCCCGGACAAGAAGCTCGGAAAGGGGTGGCGGAGCAGCAGGGACCGGGCCGTGACCGCCGCCGCGGACGTCGACGGGCTGCACGTCCTGGTCGCGGACAGCGCGCGGGCCTACGACTGGAGGACCGCCGCCGTGCTCAGCGAGCCCGGCATGCCGGCGGACTCGTGGCTCGGCAACGAGTGCGTCATGGACCGCGACCACGCCGCCGTCGTCTACGCGCCGCGCACCTTCACCAACAAGCCGGACCTGATGCAGGGCGGCGCCTTCGCCGCCGTCGTGAACCTCGCCACCGGCAAGGTGACGAAGCTGCCGTTCACCGCGTCACTCGCGTACTTCGACCCGTCCTGCAATCCGGCCACCCGCACCGCCGCGTTCACCGCCTTCCGCGGCATGAACGACCCGGCCGCCACCCGGACCCGGGTGGTGACCGTGGACACCACCGGCAAGACCGTGGACGAGGCCGCCGCACGCGGCGAGGTCACCAGCGCGGTGCCCGTCGAGGGCGGGGCGGTCGGTGCCCTGGGCCACAGTGTGGTCAAGCTCGGCCACCGCACCGGCAAGGTCGAGAAGCTGTTCACCGCGGGCGGGGTGCCGTACGACATCCACCCGGTCGGCGGCGGGAAGATCGCCTTCGTGGAGCGGCGCGGCACCAAGGTCGCGCGGGCCCGGGTGTGGGGCGGGCACGGCGAGCCGGCCACGGTCGCCACCGGCAAGCTCGGCGATCTCGACCTCGAACGCGGCGGATCCGCCCGGGTGTTCCTCACCGGACGCCCGGCCGGCGCCACCCACACCGCGGGCACCGGCATCACCCGGGTCGGCGCTCCGGCCGACACGGTCATCTCCAGCCAGGGACGGCTGGCCGTCGACCCGGTCCTCGCCCCCGGTGTGCGGGCGGGACTCGACCACATCGCGAACGCGGGCAAGGGCTTCACCAAGGCCGAACCCGCAGCGCGCGGCGAGATCACCCAGTCCCCGGCCACCGTGGCGGCGAACGCGCCGGTGAAGGTGACCTCCACGGCCACCGGTACCGGCGCGAGGATCGAGCAGACGGTCACCAGGACCGACGACTCCGCCGGGAAGAGCCGGCTCTCCCCAGCCCTGACCGGCGCGAGCGTGCCGGACTCCGGCGCGGGCGAGCCCACGCGGTCGGCACGCTCCGCCGCGGCGGCCGTCGCTTCCCAGGATCCGACGGACCCCGACCGCTGGTGCTCCGTCTCCCGCAACGACGTGAACGCGCAGGCGCTGCAGCCCACGCCGAACCAGGTCGAGTGGGCCGTCGACATGGCCGTACGCGGCCAGTTGCGCTCCCAGTACATCCGCCAGGGCGGGTACCGCAACCAGACCGGGATCGGCACCATCGACCCGCAGGGCCTGTTCCCGCCGCCCACGCTGACCGGTGGCGGGCGGATCCCCGCCAATGTGATGCTGGGCATCATGGCCCAGGAGTCCAACCTCTGGCAGGCCGAGTCCGGTTCCATCCCCGGCCAGATGGGCAGCCCGCTGGCCGCCGTGGACGGCTACTACGGGCACAAGGCCGACCCGAGCGATCCGGACGCGTACTGGCGCATCAACTGGGACAAGTCCGACTGCGGTTACGGCGTCGGCCAGGTCACCGACGGGATGCGGCTCGCCGGGCACGAGAAGACCGGTGAGACGAGTTTGTCGCCGGCCCTGCAGAAGGCCGTCGCCGTCGACTACGCGACGAACATCGCCGCCTCCATGAAGATCCTCGCGGACAAGTGGAACGAGGTCCACACCGACGGGCAGAAGGTCACCGTCAACGACGACGACGCCTCCCGGGTGGAGAACTGGTTCACCGCCGTGTGGAACTACAACCTCGGCTTCAACGCCCCCACCCCGCACACCACCGGCCCCTGGGGCCTGGGCTGGTACAACAACCCGGCCAACCCCATCTACAAGAAGAGCTGGGGCCACCCGTTCATGGACACCGACGTGGACGGCACGGAGGCGAACAAGGACGCCGCGCACCCGCAGGACTGGCCGTACGAGGAGAAGGTGATGGGCTGGGCCGCCTGGTCCATGGACACCGGCTACTCCTACGCCACGTCCGGCCGCCAGGACTGGCCCGGTGAGTCCGGGTTCTCCTCGGCCGGCTTCCGGCCCGCCTGGTGGGTCACCAAGGAGCAGCGCAGCCAGGTCTCGCCGCCCCTCAGCACGTTCTGCAACGAGTACAACTACTGCGACTCGACCAACCCGCCGGACTGCGACACCGAGGCGTGCTACTCGCAGTACTGGTGGCACGCGCCGAACGCGACCTGGAAGGACGACTGCGCGACCGACTGCGGTCACGAGAGCATCAAGTACCAGACGCTGGTCTCCGAGCCGGGACGCGGCTCCCGTCTGCAGCACGGTGCACCGGTCTGCTCCGGCGCCCCCGGCACCCATGTCGTCGCCTCCGTCGCCAACGGAACCGAGTCATGGGGCGACTGCGGGCAGGTGACGTCCTCGGGCAGCTTCCAGTTCGACTTCAACGCCGACACCGCGAACCACTACGAGGCGAAGGCGGATCTGCACCAGGTCGGCGGCGGCTACGGCGGTCACTTCTGGTACGCCCACACCCGCGACTCCGAGCATCTCGGCGGCGATTACGGCCCCATGACCATCACCGGTACCTGGACGCTGGGCCAGAGCCTGGACTGGGCACGGGTGTTCGTGCACGTCCCCGACACCGGGGCCCACACCCAGCAGGCCCACTACGTGGTCGAGGGCGTCGCGGGCGGTGACCGTGACCGCTACATCAACACCCACTACGGCAAGAACACCTGGGTGGAGCTCGGCGTCTACCACTTCACCGGCACGCCCCGCGTGCGGCTGACGAACACCACGGACGACGGCACGGCCGACGAGGACATCGCGTTCACGTCGATCGCCTACCAGGAACTGCCGGGCAAGCCGAAGGACATGGTCGTCGTGATGGGCGACTCCTACTCCGCCGGCGAGGGCGCGGGGGCCTACTCCCCCGAGTCCGACCGGGACAGCGAGAAGGAGACCTGGAACGCCTGCCGACGCAGCGACAACTCCTGGTCGCGCAAGGCCACCCTGCCCGGCCAGTCCTCCACCCTCGGCCAGATCGCCGACCAGCACACCACCTCCGCCGACTTCCTGGACGTGGCCTGCTCCGGAGCGCTGACATGGAACGTGCGCGGAAAGTCGACGGACGACCAGGGCAACGACTACGACACCTGGCCCGTGTCGTGGGACGACCGGAGCAAGTACGCCAAGGCCGACGGGCAGTTCCACGAGATGGGCCAGATCAAGTCCGGCGTGCTGAGCGCGGACACCACCCTGGTCGCCCTCACGGTCGGCGGCAACGACGCCGGCTTCCCGGGCGTCATGCAGTCGTGCGCCACCACGGGCTGTCCCGCCGAGGACGATGTCAACCGGGACATCGACAGCACCATGCCGAAGATCGAGAGGACCCTGCGGGAGATCCACGACCAGGCGCCCAACGCCAAGATCGTCCTGCTGGGTTACCCCCAGCTCTTCAACGAGGACTCCCTCACCTGTGTCAGCGGCGTCGGCGGGGCGGGGATGATCCGTGTCAACGCCATGGCCCAGACCATGGCGAGCAAGCAGCGGCAACTGGTCACGTCACTGCACTCGTCGGGCCTGCCGGTGAGCTACGAATCGCCCGACAGCGACTTCGCGGGCCGGCGTGCCTGCGACGACCCCGAGGGCATCAACAAGATCGTCGTCGCCCCCCAGGGGGACGGTGACTTCCGCTGCGAGCTGGGAGGAAGCTGGTGCATCAGCCGCGAGAGCTACCACCCCAACGGGACCGGTACGAGCGCCTACGCGCAGGCGTTCGTCCGCGCCGTGGGCAAGCTGTGACCCGCCGTGCCGGCTGACGGTGGCGGGAGGACCGCCGGGTGGGCGAAGGCGCTGGCCGCCGTCGTCCTCCTGGTCCTTCTCCCCCTGGTCATCTGGGCGTTGATCTCCTTTCAGGGGTCCGGCGCGTTCCCCTGGTGAGGTCGTCGGGCGCGTAACCCAGCCGACCCCGGACCGGCGCTTCGACCGTGCCCGCCCCCATCCCGTCCGGGGTGGGGGCGGGCACGGCGAGGCTGTCCGGGGGCAGTGGAAATCCTGTCACCTTTCCGAGCTCTCTCTGTAAGATCCACTTCAAATGATCATCACATCCCGAGCGAAGGGCTCCTCCAGCATGAAGAACGTCCGGCTGCGGTCCAGGATCGGCGCGGTGGCCTCCGCGTTCGCCGCGACCACCGCGCTCCTGGTCAGCGCCACTCCCGCCCACGCCGCCGAGTACAAGGTCACGGACAACTGCGACGTGCCCTGGATCACCTGTTCCGAGGGCGACCTGTGGCTGCTGTACAACTCCAAGGACCTGGCGGTCAGCGGCGGCAGATACGTGACGAGCTGGTCGTCGTTCTACGGCAACGTCAACGACTACTGGGGCACCAGTCAGTACCAGGGCTCCTCGCTGACCACGTACCGCTACGTGTTCAACGGCAACGGCACGGGCTCCGGCCAGTACACGAAGAACAACGCGGCCTCGGTGCAGAACTGCGCCCCGGCCGACAACTACCGGGTGTACTACAACTCGGGCTACGGCGGCACCTCGCAGTACTTCGCGCACAACGAGCCCTACGGTGACTGCAACCTCACCAACCTGATCTCGGCGCTGAAGAACAACAACGCCTCCCAGCACTTCGCCTGATCCGAACCGAGGAGTCACCCCCCATGTGGAACAAGCGCGTCTTCATCGCCGCAACTGTCATGATCGCGACAACAGGGATGCTCTCGGCCTGCGGAGCGAGCGGCTCCGGCCACGACGCGGCCGCCCCGGTCGCGGCGAACAAGCCGCTCGTCGACAAGGCCAACTGGCCCAAGGCGACCCCGCAGCGCGGCCTGGCCAAGGGCCTGTCGCTGCCGCTGGAGGCCTACATGCAGACCTACGGCGACACCGTCACCCTGGACACGGCCACCCGCCACCTCCAGGAGAAGTGCATGGCCGGCTACGGCTTCGACGTCAAGCTCACCGTGGCCGGCGCCACCCCGCCGCCGAACGACAACGACGCCAACATGGAGCGCCGTTACGGCCTGACCGACCGCGCGTCCGCCGCGAAGTACGGCTATGGTCTGCCCGACGCCCTGACCGACCAGCCCCGGCAGAAGGTGCCCAGCCTGAGCGAGGCGCAGGTGGAGGTGCTGACCGGGCACGGCAAGCCGACCAAGGCGGGGGCGGACGGCTCCTTCGTCGCCAAGGCCGCCCCGAAGACCTACAACGGCAAGAAGATCCCCGCCAGGGGGTGTGTCGGCTACGCGGCCGGGAAGATCGGCAAGCCGGCCGTCGACTTCCAGCTCGTCTCGGAACTGAACGGCCGGTCGTTCCTCGAGTCGATGCGGGTCCCGGCCGTCAAGAAGGCCATGGGCGCCTGGTCGCAGTGCATGAAGGGCAAGGGCTACAAGGCCGCGACGCCGACCGAGTCCGCCGACCTGGTCCCGCACACCGACCCGGCCTCCCGGAAGGAGATCGACGTCGCCCTGGCGGAGATCGACTGCAAGCAGCAGACCAACCTGGTGAACGTCTGGTTCAAGGCCGAGACCAGGATCCAGAAGCAGCAGATCACGGACCACAGGAGCCGGCTGACGGCCGCGAAGGCGGAGAACACCAAGGCCCTCACCGCCGCCGGCACGGCGCTGAAGGACTGACCGTGGGACAGGGCCCCGGCCACCGTGTGACACGGTGGCCGGGGCCCTGTCGCAACCGCCTTCAGGTCCGCAGCCACACCGCCGTGTCCCGCGGCAGCCGGCCCGCGCCGTCGAGGGGGCCGCTGGCGAGCAACAGGTTTTCGTACGGCGGGAGTTCGGCAGGCTGCCCGGCGAGGTTGACGACGCAGACCAGGCCGTGGGCCCGGGCGAAGGCCAGGACACCGTCACCGGCCGGCAGCCAGGTGAGGGGGCCGTCCCCGAAGCCGGGCACGGTCCGGCGCAGCAGCAGGGCCGCACGGTACAGCGCGAGCATCGAGTCCGGGTCGGCCGCCTGCCGGTCGACGGCGTAGCGGCCCCAGCCCTCGGGCTGCGGGAGCCAGGGCCCGGCACCCGTCCCGAAGCCGCACCAGGGGGAGCCGGCCTCCCACGGCAGCGGGATGCGGCAGCCGTCCCGTCCCGGATCGGTGCCTCCCGAGCGGAAGTGCATGGGGTCCTGGATGCTCATCCGCGGGACGTCGGCCTCGGGCAGCCCCAGCTCCTCCCCCTGGTACAGGTAGACGGAGCCGGGCAGGGCCAGGGTCAGCAGGGCGGCGGCGCGGGCCCGCCGGGTGCCCAGCTCCAGGTCGGTCGGGGTGCCGAAGGCCTTCGCGGCGAAGTCGAAGGAGGTGTCGGCACGCCCGTAGCGGGTGACGGTACGCGTGACGTCGTGGTTGCACAGCACCCAGGTCGCGGGGGCTCCGACGGGGGCGTGCTCGGCGAGGGTGTCGTCGATGGCGCTCCGCAGCCGGTCCGGTTCCCAGGGGCAGGCGAGGAAGTTGAAGTTGAAGGCGGTGTGGAGTTCGTCGGGTCGGAGATAGCGGGCGAAGCGCTCGGCGTCCGGCAGCCAGACCTCGCCGACGAACACCGCCCCGTACTCGTCGGCGATCGACCGCCAGGAACGGTAGACGTCGTGCAACTCGTCCTGGTCGATGTACGGGTGCGGGTCCACGCCCTCCTCGAAGTCGGCGAGCGCGGGATCCTTGACGAGCAGGGCGGCGGAGTCGATGCGTACGCCGGCGACGCCGCGTTCGAACCAGAACCGCAGGATCTCCTCGTGCTCCCGGCGGACCGCGGGGTGGGCCCAGTTGAGGTCGGGCTGTTCCGGGGTGAAGAGGTGCAGGTACCACTCGCCGTCGGGCACCCGGGTCCAGGTGGGCCCGGAGAACTGTGACGGCCAGTCGTTGGGCGGCTGTTCGCCGTTCTCGCCGTGCCCGGGGCGGAAGTGGAACAGCTCCCGCTCGGGGCTGCCGGGCCCGGCCTCCAGCGCGGCACGGAACCAGGGGTGCTGGTCGGAGACATGGTTGGGGACGATGTCGACGATGACCCGGATGCCCAGTTCGGCAGCCTCCGCGATGAGCTTCTCGGCCTCGGCGAGGGTGCCGAACGCCGGGTCGATGGTGCGGTAGTCGGAGACGTCGTAGCCGCCGTCCACCAGCGGGGAGGCGTACCAGGGGGTGAACCAGACGGCGTCGATGCCCAGTTGTGCGAGGTGGGGCAGTCTCGCCCGGACTCCCGCGAGGTCCCCGGTGCCGTCGCCGTCGCCGTCGGCGAAGCTGCGCGGGTACACCTGGTAAATGACGGCGTCGCGCCACCAGTCGTCGGTGCGGGGCGAGTGAGGGGCTGCCAACTGACGTTCCTTTCGGGCAGGGTGGATCTTCGCCGCCGGCCCGGATGCTGCGGGGCGTCGGACGGGCCGGCGGCGAAGGCTGGGGCGGGGAAGGAGCGGCCGGGGGCCCTGCGGTCAGCCCTTGAGGCCGCCGGCGGTCAGGCCGCTCATGATGTTCCGCTGGAAGACCAGGAAGATCAGCAGGGTCGGCAGCGAGGCGATCGTCAGGGCGGCGATCAGGATGTTCACGGGGACCCCGGTGGAGAGCGAGTAGATCCCCACGTTGAGGGTCTGCTTGGACGGGTCGGGCAGGGTGAGCATCGGCCAGAGGAAGTCCTTCCAGACGCCGACGATCGCGAAGATCGACACCACGCCGAGGATCGGCCGGGAGATGGGCAGCACGATCGACCACAGCACCCGCATCGGGGAGGCGCCGTCCATGGCGGCCGCGTCGAGGAGTTCCTTCGGGATGGAGTCGAAGAACCGCTTCAGCAGGAAGATGTTGAAGGCGTTGGTGACCGAGGGGAGCCAGATCGCCCACGGCGAGTTCAGCAGGTTCCGGTGCACGACCGGCACGTCGAGGACGGTCAGGTACTGGGGTACGACCAGCACGGTGGCCGGGATCATGAGCGTGGCCAGCATCATGCCGAGGATCGCCTTGCCGAGTACCGGGCGGAGCTTGGACAGCGAGTAGGCGGCGGCCACGTCCAGGACGAGCTGGCAGGCCAGCGCGCCGAACGCGTAGAACGTCGTGTTGAGCAGCAGCCGGGAGAGGTCCATGACGTCCCAGGCCCGGGTGTAGTTGCCCGGGGTGAAGGACTTCGGCACCAGGGTCGGCGGGGTCTGGATCACCTCCTGCGGGTCCTTCACGCCGCTGGAGGCCAGCCAGTACAGCGGCCCGAGGAACACCAGGGTGAAGGCCGCGACGACCACGGTGAAGACCGCCCAGTAGAGGAATCTCCCGCGTGGCTTGGCGAGTTGGGCCGGTGAGATGAGTGTGCGTGTGGACATGCCGGTCTCCCCGTCTACTCGTCGCCGGCGCGGCTGAGCCGCACGTACGCCGCCGAGAACCCGGCGAGGAGTACGAGCAGGAGCAGGCCGAGCGCCGCCGCGGCACCGTAGTTGTTGAAGTTGAAGGCGTACTGGTAGATCAGGTAGACGACCGTGGTGGTCGAACCCTCGGGGCCGGCGCCGCCGGTGAGCAGGAACGGCTCGACGAAGACCTGCATGGTCGCGACGACCTGCATCAGCAGCATCAGCGACAGGATCAGCCGGGTCTGCGGGATCGTGACGTGCCAGACCTTGCGCAGCAGGCCGGCGCCGTCGAGCTCGGCCGCCTCGTACAGCTCGCCGGGGATGCCCTGGAGCGCGGCGAGGTAGATCAGGGTCGCGCCGCCCATGTTCATCCAGGTCGAGGCGATGACCACGGACAGCATCGACAGGTCGGGGTCCTGCAGCCACTGCTGCTCGGGCAGGTGCAGAAAGCCCAGCAGCTCGTTCAGCAGGCCGTATCCGGGGTCGTAGAGGTACTTGAAGAGCAGCACCGAGGCGACCGGCGGGAGCATCACGGGCAGGTAGACGAGGAGCCGGAGGTAGCCCTGGCCGTGCCGGAACTCGTTGATGACGATCGCGGTGACGAAGGGCACCGCGAAGCCGAGGAGCAGCGCCAGCAGGGTGAACAGCAGGGTGTTGCGCCAGGCCTGCCAGAAGGCGGGGTCGTGGTAGACGGTCTCGAGGTTGTCCAGGCCGACCCAACTGGTCCCGCCGTTGCCGGTCTTCTGGAACGCGAGGCCGAACTCCCTGATCATCGGGTACCAGGAGAACACCGCGAAGCAGACGACCGCGCCGAGGAGGAAGCCGTGGGCGGTGAGGTTGCGCCGCAGGCTGCGGGCGAACCGGCCACCGGGAGGTGGCGGGGCCGCCGTGTGCGGGCGTGCCGGGCGGGCGGGGTCCGCGGTGCTCGGGGTCAGGCTGGGGGCCGCCATCGTCGCTCCTTGATGCTCGGCTGCCGGGTTGCTGGGGCGCACGGGCCGCGGGGGTCGCAGGACCGCGGCGCGCGCACGGTGCTCCCGGCGGGGGCCCGCCCGGGGGCCCGCCCCCGCCGGGGACCGGTCACTGGTTGGCGAGGACCTGGTTGACCTGGGACTCGGCGGTGGAGAGCAGCTTGTCGACATCGGCGTCCTTGTTGGTGAGGATGCCGGACATCACGTTGTCGAGGACCTTGTAGATCTCCTGCGCCTTGGGCGGTTCGGCCTTGCCGGGCACCGGGTTGTCCGTGAAGGTCCGGAAGTTGGCGACCGGCATGGTGGCGTTCGCCAGCCGTGCGGCGTCGTCCTTCTTCTTCGACTCCCCCAGCCAGAAGTTGGGCTGTGGGACGCCGACCGGGAGCTTGTCGGCCTTGGTGCGGGCCCACTCGAACTGGCCCTTGCCGACGGTGAGGTTCTTGAAGTTCAGCCAGGCGACCGCGGCCTTGATCCGGTCGCCGGAGATACCGCTCTTGATCATGTAGTTGTTGCCGCCGGCCAGGGTGTTCCTCTCGCCCGGGATCGGGCCCATGCCGAAGTTCTCGTACTTGGCGCCGAGTTGCTGGACCATGTACGCGATGTCGTCTGGGGCGGCGAGGAACATGCCGAGCTTGTCGCTCGCTATCTGCTTCTGCAGGTCGCCCCACTTGAGCAGCTGGGTCTTGCCCATGCTGTCGTCGTCCCAGCGCATGGCGTGCAGGTTGCGTGCCACCTGCCGGCCGATGTCGTTGTTGAACGCGGCCTTCTTGCCGCTCGCGTCCACGATGTCGCCGCCTAGGCTGTACATCTGGGCGGTGAAGTGCCAGCCGCCGGTGTTGGCCGCGCTGTAGTCGCCGTAGCCGGCGATGCCGTTGCCGAGAGCGGCGATCTTCTTGGCCGCGGCGCGGACCTCGTCCCAGGTGCGCGGCGGCGAGTCGGGGTTCAGGCCGGCCTGCTCGAAGAGCTTGCGGTTGATCAGCAGGCCCATGGTGTAGTTGCTGGTGGGCAGGCCGTAGAGCTTGCCGTCGTGCTTGAGCGAGCCGAGGACGTTCGGGTCGATGTCCTTCAGCAGCGGGACCGTCCTGTCGTTGACGTAGGCCGTGATGTCGGCGGCGCCGTCGTTGTCGAGCACCTGCGGCAGGTCGGTGAAGTACGTGTAGAAGACGTCGGGCTGGGACTTGGCCTTCAGCATCGCGGTGAAGCGGGGCGGCTCAAGGCACTGGCCCGGGGTGGAACGGCCCTCGATGGTCACGCTCGGGTACTTCCTGTTGAACTCGGCGACGTCCTGCTTCCACTCCCTGAGTTCGGCCGCCTTGGCCGCGGGGGGCATGCAGTCGATGGTGATCGTCACCTTGGTCCTGGGGTCCAGGGGGGCGGCCGGGTCGGAGGAGCCACCTCCTTCGGAACCACCGCCGCCGTTGTTGCTCGCGCTGGTGCCGCAGGCGGCGAGCGCGGTCAGGGTGAGCGCGGAGACGAGGGCGACCGCGCCGGAGCGGCGGGTACGGCGGAACCGGGCACTTCTCATGGGTGGTCCCCTTCGGGCATGAACGGTGAGGTCGCCCCACCGTCGGTGCGACTCGGTGCGTTGTGGGGCGCCGCACACTCAACCACCGCCAACAACAGCCCGCAAGATGTCGCGCTAATTTCGTAATTGTTTGACAGACGCGGTGTCCTACGTGCGCACCTGAAGCCGACCCAGGGCCCGAACAGCCGCCCGTCGACGGCGAAGCAGCCCGCGGCCCGCCTTGGGAGACATCCGAGGCGGGCCGCGGCGCCCTCAGCACGAGGGCAGGGAACGCACGCAAGTCTGCTGCAAAGTCCCGCAAACGGCTTGCGACGATCTCAGGGGTTGATGTTGATCTTGAAGGTGGACGTGGTGTCGCGGACGTCCACCGCGTTGCCGCTCATCCGGAGCCCGTTGAAGGTCACCTCGCCCACGGCGGGACCCTGTCCGGCCTCGGGCATCTCGTTGGCCCACAGGCCGAAGCCCGACTTGGCGTCGTAGGCGTCCCCGCTCTTGCGGGCGCCGGGGATGGAGATGTCGGTGAAGACGGTGTCCCTGATGGGGTACTGCGGCTGTCCGCCCGAGTAGTTGGTCTGGAACATCACCCCGCTGTAGGTGGGATCGACGATGTCGACGTGGTTGACCCGGATGCCCTGGAACACCTTCGACGCGGAGAAGACCCAGATGCCCGGGAAGGTCTGCGCGCCCCAGAAGTGGCCGCCGGCCCGCTCGATCGTCACGCTCTCGAAGGTCGTCGGATCGGTCCCGAAGCCGTTCATCGGGTAGCCGAAGTCCAGGGAGGAGATGGTGATTCCGGAGTACACCAGCGTGTCGGCGATGCGGATGTTGCGGAAGGTGTTGTTGTAGCCGCCGTAGACGGCCACGCCCGCGGCGCGCCAGGTCAGGGTGCTGGTCAGGTTCTCGTAGACGTTGTTCTTCTCGTCCGCGCCGCCCGCGTCGATCGCCGAGAACAGCGCGAAGCTGTCGTCGCCGGTGGCGCGCGCGTCGTTGTTGGTCACGAGGTTGTCGGTGGAGCCGTTGGTCATGTTGACGCCGTCGGCGAACATGTCGCGGATCCGGGAGTTCCTGATGGTGATCCGGTCGGTGTTGGCTCCCCAGTACAGGCAGACCATGTGCTCGTTCCAGATGTCGTCGATGACGATGTCCGAGACGCCCGAGAAGTCGAACACCTTGCCCGGGCCGTCGATCCGCGAGGTGTAGTTGCCGAAGTAGGCGAAGCCCTTGAAGAGCGAGCCCTTGGCCGTCGCGTCGGCCCGGAAGCCGATGTCGGTGTTCTCCTGCGCCGCCGGCGCGTGGAACGTCGTGTACCAGGGGCCGGCGCCGACCACCCGTACGGCCTTGCCGTACACCTGGAACTTGTTCGACGTCTCGTAGTCGCCGGGCGGCAGGTAGACGCCGACGAGCTTGCCGGTGGTGTCCATGCGCACCCTGTCCAGGGCGTCCTGCACGGCCTGGTGGGTGAATCCGCCGGGCACGGCGTACGCGGCGGGGTCGGGGTTGGCGACCGGCGCGACCTGCTCCAGGTCGACGAAGTCGATCGCGTACGTGGAGGTGTTCGCGGCGTCCTTCTGCAGCCGGATGGTGCTGCCCCTGGGCACCGTCTCGCCGAGGAGGATGTGCGCCTCGTCGTAGATGTGCCGCGGGGCCCCCGAGCCCGGGGAGTTGCCGGGCGCGGTCTCCGCTCCGTACAGCCAGGCGTACTTCGACGTCAGGGGCAGCGCCTTCTTGAACACGCCGTCGACGTAGACGTCGATCGTCGTGTCGATGCCCCCGCCGCCCGGTGCGTCGGGGATGGAGAAGCGGGTCACCAGGGTGTTGGTCGCGGCGCGGGTGGTGAACTCGACGTACTCCCCCGTCGCGTCCAGGGTGACGGCCTTGCGGCCGGATGCCTCGCCCGCGACGTCGCCCACGGTGCGGTTGGGGCCGACCACCTTGGCGCCGCCGCCGACGGTGCCGTCCTCCGCCTCGTACATGTCGTACGGCATGTTCGCGCCGCGGCCGACGAACAGCGGCTGGGTGGAGGTGTTGTTGTCGCGCTTGACCGGTACCTCGTCGGCGTCGGCGGCGACGACGGTCTTCACGGTGTACGAGCCGTTGGCGGCGGTCCACGGGCCCAGCCGCACGTCCTGTGCGGAGCCCGCGGCCAGGGTCCCGTCGTAGGAGCCGGTCAGGGTCCTGACCGGGTCGCCCTTGGAGTCGGTCAGGGTGAGGGTGACGCCGTGGGCGCCCGCGGCGGTGGCCCGGGTGCCCTGGTTCTTCAGGGTCACCCTGAAGGTGACATCGTCACCCGCCGTCGGGCTGGACGGGGAGGTGGTCACCGAGGAGGCGACGAGGTCGGAGGTGTCGACAGGCTTGACCACCAGCGGACTCGGGCTGGTGTAAGCGTTGTTGGACTCGTTCTGCTCGATGACCGCGTCACCGTCGTCGGCCGTGGCACCGAGCTGATAGGTGCCCGCGTCGCGCTGCCCGAGGGAGGCGGTGAGGGTGGTCCTCTCGCCGGCCGCGAGGGCACCGACCTGCGCGGTGGCGACCTTGGTGCCGCCCAGGGTCACGGCCACCCTGCTCGCCGGGGCGGCGGCCGGGCCGCTGTTGCGCACGGTGGCCGACACGGCGATGGTGTCCGACTCGACCGGAGCGGCGGGCGACACGGTCAGGCCCGTGACCTCCAGGTCGGGGTTGGGTGCCGGGACCCCGATCACCTGGAACTCCGCGAGCTGGCCGCCGGTGGCGCCGGAGTTGGCGGTGAACCGCAGCCGTACGTCGGCCACCCGGGCGGAGACCGGGACGGTGACGGTGTTGCCGTCGGCCGGGTCGAACGTGTAGTTCTTCGCCGCGACCAGGGAGGTGAAGCCCTCGGCGCTCTGCTCCCGGCCCAGCACCTCGATCGTCTGCGTCCGCCTGGCCCAGACGGAGTCCGGGTTCAGCTTCAGGACGAGGCGGTCCAGGTCGGCGTTGGCCCCCAGCTTGACGGTGAGTGTGTTCGGGTAGCTGCCGGCCGCACCCTCCCAGTAGGTCGCCGTGCTGTTGTCGTTGGCGTTCGCGGCGGCGTAGGAGTCCACCGCGGAGGAGGCGGTGATGGGCCTGCCGACGGCGAGGTCGGAACCGGTGCCGCCGCTGCCGTTGCGGGTCACGGAGTTGCTGGGTACGGACTGGTTGCCGGCCGCGTCCCGGGCGCGCACGTAGTAGGTCACCGTGCGCGTCGCGGGCTGGGTGTCGGTGAAGGTGGTGACGTCACCGGCGACACTCTCGCGCAGGGTGTTGTCGGCGTAGACGTCGTACCCGGTGACCCGGGTGTCGTCCGAGGAGGCGGTCCAGGTCAGCTTGATCTTCCCGTCCGCCGGCTCGGTGTACGCCAGGTTCGACGGGGCGGTCGGGGCCTGGGTGTCGCCCTTGTCGCCGGTGCGGGTGACGGTGTTGCTGTTGCCCGACTGGTTGCCGGCCGCGTCCCGGGCGCGCACGTAGTAGGAGACGGTCTCGCCGGCCGGCCGGGTGTCGGTGTAGGTGGTGACGTCACCGGCGACTCCGGCCAGCAGCGAGCCGTTGGCGTAGACGTCGTACCCCGTGACACCGACGTCGTCGGTGGCCGCGTTCCAGCTCAGCCGGACCTGCCCGGTCGTGGGCTCGGTGAGCGCCAGTAACGCCGGGGCGCTGGGGGCCTGGGTGTCCCCGGTCTCCGGGCCGTACACCTCCAGTTCGGCGATCTGGGCGCCGGGCTGGACCGAGTTCGCCGTGACGAGTACCCGGACATAGCGGGTTGTGGTGGCGTCGAGGGCGATGGTCACCGAGTTCCCGGTCGCCGGGTCGAAGGAGTAGGCGCGGGAGGCGGTCAGATCGGTGAAGTCCGTGCCGTTGGCGCTGCCCTGGATCTTCAGCGTCTGGCTCCGTTTCTCCCAGGCGCCGGGCAACCGCAGCACCACGCGGTCGACGCGGACGGAGGAGCCGAGGTCGGCGCGCAGCCACTGCGGGAAGTCGTTGCCGGCGCTCTCCCAGTAGGTGGCCAGGTTGCCGTCGCCCGCGTTCTCGGCGGTGTACGTCTGGGTGTGGCTGCCGGCGGTGAGGGGCCGGCCGGCGGCCAGGTTCACCGACGACTCACCGGCGGCGTGCACCTCCAGCTCCGACAGCTGTGCCGCCCGCCAGCCGGTGTTCTCGGTGACGTCGATCCGTACGAACCTGGTACGGGCCGCCGGGAACGCGACCGTGACGGTGTTGCCGGCCCCCGGGCCGAAGGTGTACGAGGCGGACGTCTTCAGCGTGCTGAAGCTCGTCCCGTCGGCGCTGCCCTGGACGGAGAGGGTCTCGGCCCGGCTCTCCCACCCGGCGGGCAGCTTGAGGACGACCTCGTCCACGTTCTCGGTCGTGCCCAGGTCGGTCTGCACCCACTGGGGGAAGTCGGAGCCGGCGCTCTGCCAGTAGGTGCCCTGGTTGCCGTCGGTGATGTTCCCGGCGGTGTACTCGCTGTGGGCGCTGCTCGCGGACGCCTTGTCCCCCAGCGCGATGTTCGGTCCTCCGGCGGCCCGGGCGGTCATCACCGGGCCGACCAGTGCCAGGAGGCTGGTCACGATCACGGCGCTCAGGCACCGCGATCCCCTTCTGCGGATTCTCATCAGTCCCTCGAAAGTCCCTCGAAGCTTGGCCTCATGAATGAAGCGCGCGGATGTCCTTTCCTTGCGTTGAACGCTCAGAGAGTTCCAGAGGACTGTTGGGTCGTCTACGCCACTGACGCGAAAACTTGTGGATCAGGGCATACGAAAACACCGGCAACGGGACCGCGCGGGGCGGTGTCCCGGTGCCGGTGCCGGCGGAGTGGGAAGGGCGGGGATCAGCCCGCGGGCGGGGGCGCCGTGGAGCCGCGCAGCACCAGTTCGGGCTCGAAGAGCAGCTCACCGGGGTGCGAACGGTTGCCCTGTAGCTGGGCGCACAGCAGCTCGACCGCCGCCCGGCCCATCGCCTCGATGGGCTGACGGACCGTCGACAGCGGCGGCTCGGTGCAGTTCATGAAGGCGGAGTCGTCGTATCCGACGACCGAGACGTCGCCGGGGACGGTGAGTCCGCGCCTGCGCACGGCCCTGATGGCGCCGAGCGCCAGCGGGTCGCTCGCGCACACGATGCCGGTCACCCCGCGCTCCAGGAGCCGGGCGGCCGCGGCCTGCCCGCCCTCGAGCGAGAACATCGACCGCGCGACGAACTCGTCCGGCAGCTCCTCGCCCGTGCGGCGCGCCACCGCCCGGGCTGCCTCCAGCTTGCGGCGCGAGGGGACGTGGTCGCTCGGGCCGAGCACCAGCCCGAGCCGCTCGTGCCCCAGCGAGGCGAGGTGGCGCCAGGCCTGCTCGACGGCGACGGCGTCGTCGCAGGCGACACAGGGGAAGTCGAGGCCCTCGATGGAGGCGTTGACGAGGACCACCGGGATGTCCCGCTCGGCGAGCTGCCGGTAGTGGTCGTGCGGCGCGTCGGCCTGCGCGAACAGACCGCCGGCGAAGACCACGCCGGACACCTGCTGCTGCAGCAGGAGGTCCACGTAGTCGGCCTCGGAGACGCCGCCCTTGGTCTGCGTGCAGAGCACCGGCGTCAGCCCCTGCTGGGCCAGCGCGGCGCCGATGACCTCGGCGAACGCCGGGAAGATCGGGTTCTGCAGCTCCGGCAGGACGAGTCCGACGAGCCGGGCCCGCTCTCCGCGCAGCTGCGTGGGCCGCTCGTAGCCGAGGACGTCGAGAGCGGTGAGCACCGACTGGCGGGTCGACTCCGAGACACCGGGCTTGCCATTGAGGACACGACTGACCGTCGCCTCGCTGACCCCCACTTTCTTAGCCACCTGAGCAAGTCGTCGCGTCATGTACGCAAGCCTAGCGCAATTTCCGCAAATGAATTGCGGAGATTGCCGCCCGCTCGGGATGCGGTGACGACGCCCGGATCCGCGGCTCCCTCCCGGCGCGCGTCATCGGGTGGGCGGGGCGAGGACGGTGCGGCAGTCCTGCCAGGCGTCGGCACTCAGCAGCGCCTGGAGGCGGGTGAAGAGCGCGAGCAGATCGGCCCCCCACCGCTCGCGGAAGGCGGGGTCGAGACGGGCGAGGTCGAGCTCGTTCGCGGCCGACAGTTCGGCGAAGTCCCGGCGCGGCCCTGGCCCGGGCACATGGGACCCGCCGGTGAAGCGGTCGTGGAAGGGAGCGGCGGACCGCCCGAGGTCCGGATAGGTGGCCCCGCGGTCGCAGGAGGCGTACAGGTAGACGATCGACTCGGCCTCGGCGCCGATCACCGCCGCGAGTTCCGCCCGGCGGGTAACCGGCAGGAGGGCGCCGGGAAAGCCGTCGGTGCCGTAGAACGCGTGGCAGAGTCCGGCGAGCTGGAGCGCCGGACGGGCCTGCCACAGCGCGAGCCGGTCCTGTACGCGGCGCAGGTGCGCGAGGAGGGTGCCACCGGGGTGCGCCATGGCCCCCGCGCCGCATTCACGGAGCAGGGCCAGGGCCCGGTCGGCGGCGGGTATGCCGGTGTCCGGTTCCATTCCTTCTTCCGTCCCTTCACTTCAGCGGGCCGAGCCCGGGTGGAACTTGGGGAGCCGGACGGTGATCTTCGTGCCGGCGCCGACACCGGTCTCGATGACGAGGCCGTGGCCGTCGCCGTAGACCTGGCGTAGCCGCATGTCCACGTTGCTCAGGCCGATGCCGGCGGACGGGCCGCCCCGGCCGCGCAGCAGGTCGCGCAGGCGCTGCGGGTCCATGCCGACGCCGTCGTCCTCGATGACGACCCGGGCCTCGGTGCCCTCGTCCTCGGCGGTGATCGTGATCCGGCCGCGGTCCACGGACTCCTCCAGGCCGTGTTTGAGCGCGTTCTCCACGAGAGGCTGCAGACAGAGGAACGGCAGGGTGACGGGCAGTACCTCGGGGGCGATCCGCAGGGTCACCTCCAGGCGTCTGCCGAAGCGGGCGCGGGCGAGTTCGAGGTACTGCTCGATCGAGCGCAGTTCCTCGGCGAGCGTGGTGAAGTCGCCGCCCCGGCGGAACGAGTAGCGCGTGAAGTCCGCGAACTCCATCAGCAGTTCACGGGCCCGCTCGGGGTCGGTGCGGACGAACGAGGCGATGGAGGCGAGCGAGTTGTAGACGAAGTGCGGGGAGATCTGGGCGCGCAGGGCCCGGATCTCGGCCTCGATGACGCTGGACCGCGCCCGGTCCAGGTCGACGAGTTCGAGCTGTACGGAGACCCAGCGGGCCACTTCCTCGGCGGCCCGGACGACGACGGCGGACTCCTGGTCGGCGAAGGCGGCCAGGGCGCCGGCGGCCCGGCCGTCGACCGTGAGCGGGACCATCACCCCCCAGCGGACGGGGCAGCGGGCGTCGGGGCAGGTCAGCGTGAACGTCCGGGTGCGCGCGGCGTGCGCGAGACGGGCCGCGGCCGCGGCCCGGTGGTGGTCGCCGGTGCCGTCCCAGGCGAGCACCGACTCCTCGTCGGCGAGGGCGAGGGCGACCGTGCCGAGCAGCGGCCGCAGCCGGCGGGCCGCCTTGCGGGCGGTGTCCGGGGTGAGGCCGGCGCGCAGGGGCGGCGCGGCGAGCGAGGCGGTGTGCAGGGTGTGGAAGGTGGCCCGCTCCACGGGGGTGCCGACGTCGGCCGGGTTCTCCTGCTGCCGGCGGGCCCCGGCGTGACCGAGGGCGGCGCCCAGGGCGAACAGCCCGAGAGCGGCCACGGCGAGGACGACGGTGCCCAGCGCGGTCACGAGCGGCGCCCCCGGGACCGCTCCGGACCGGCGCCCGGGGTGGCGGCCCGGCCGCCCGGGGGCTCGGGCAGGTGGAGCCGGGCCATCGTGGCGGCCGCGGTCGCCGGGACGCGGTGCCGGGTGGCCAGGGAGATCAGCACCATGGCCGCGAAGCCCACGGGGACCGACCAGACGGCCGGCCAGGCCAGCAGGGTGTGCAGCGGGCCGGACCTCGCCCCGCCGGCGATGGTCACGGTCACCGCGGTGAGCGCGGATCCGCCGCCGAGGAGCAGTCCCGCGACCGCGCCGGGCGGGGTGAGGCCGCGCCACCAGATGCCGAGGAGCAGCAGCGGGCAGAACGAGGAGGCGGACACGGCGAAGGCGAGGCCGACCGCGTCGGCCACGGGGAGGTCGGTGACGACGGTGCTGGCGGCGGTGGGCACCGCGATGGCCGGCAGGGTCGCGAGCCGGAAGTGCCGGATACCGAGCGTCGGCAGCACGTCCTGGGCGAGCACCCCGGCGACCGACATGGTGAGCCCGGAGACGGTGGACAGGAACGCCGCGCAGGCGCCGCCCGCGACCAGGGCGCCGAGCAGGTCGCCGCCGACCCCGCCGATCAGCCGCTGCGGCAGGACGAGCACCGCCGCGTCGGTGTCGCCGGTCAGCAGCAGGTCGGGCGCGTAGAGCCGGCCGAGCACACCGTAGAGCGGGATCAGCAGGTAGAAGGCGCCGAGCAGGCCGAGGACGATGACGGTGGTGCGGCGGGCGGCGCGGCCGTCGGGGTTGGTGTAGAAGCGGACGACGACGTGCGGCAGTCCCATGGTGCCGAGGAAGGTGGCGAGGATCAGCCCGTAGGTGGCGTACAGGCCGTGCTGTTCCCGGCCGGCCGACAGTGGCTGCGCCCAGCCGGAGGGCGCCGTGCCGGGCCCGCCGTCGTCGGGCAGCGGCACGGGGGCGCCGGGCGGGAAGCTCAGGGTGGTGCCGGGGCCGACGCGGTGGGTGCCGGCGCCGAGGGTGAGCGAGCCGCCGTCGAGGGGCCGTCCGTCGACGGTTCCGGTGACTTTGACGCGCACCGGTTCGTGGACGGTGAGGGTCAGCGGCCGGTCGGTGCCGACCTGGGTGGAGCGCTGGAAGACGGGCCGCTCGTCCCAGGCGGGGGCCGGGGCCCGGTCGGCCCGCCAGGCGATGAGCAGGAACACGGCGGGCACCAGCAGGGCGGTGAGTTTCAGCCAGTACTGGAACGCCTGGACGAAGGTGATGCTGCGCATGCCGCCGGCGGCCACCGCCACGGTGACGACGGCGGCCACGACCAGACCGCCGAACCAGCCGGGCGCGCCGGTGAGCAACCGGAGGGTCAGCCCGGCGCCGCGCAGTTGGGGCAGCAGGTAGAGCCAGCCGACGCCGACGACGAGCACACTCGCGATCCGCCGCACGGCGCGGGACTCCAGGCGCGCCTCGGCGAAGTCCGGCAGGGTGTAGGCGCCTGAGCGGCGCAGCGGGGCGGCGACGAAGGCGAGCAGCACCAGGAAGCCCGCGGTGTAGCCGATGGGGAACCAGAGCATGTCGGCGCCCTGGGCGAGGACGAGCCCGGCGACACCGAGGAAGGAGGCGGCGGACAGGTACTCGCCGCTGACGGCGAAGGCGTTGAGCCGCGGCGGGACGCTGCGCGAGGCGACGTAGAAGTCGGAGGTGGTGCGCGAGATGCGCAGGCCCAGCGCGCCGACCAGCACCGTGGCGAGGACCACGGCCGACACGCCGGCGATTCCGTACGTCTGGTTCAACGCCCGGTCACGTCACCCTCGTTGCGCTCGGCACGGCGGACGTACCAGGCACCCGTGCACAGCAGGATCGGATACGGTGCCACGCCCAGCAGCAGCCAGACGCCGAGCGGGACGTCGTGCCGGGCGCCGCCGGCCGAGAGGACCCGCAGGAGCACGGGGAGCAGCCCCAGCGAGAGGGCGAGCAGGGCCGTCGCCGTGAGGGCGGCACGGAGCTGACGGCGCATCAGGTTCCGTACGGGAGTGTCGTCGTCCGGGGCGGCGGGGCGGCTGCCGGGCGGGATCGTGGCGCGGGGCGGTGGGAGGCCGGCGCGGTCGGTGCGGGGCCGTCCGGTGACCACCTCTCTGCGAGGGACGGATTCCGCACCCATCACGCACTCCCCGACGCCGCGGTGATCACCTTGTCGCGGCGAGTGTACGCAGCACCGGGGCGGTCAGGTAGGTACCGGACGAGGATCGCCACAGGGCCGCCACGGCCGCTTCGCGGGTGCCCCGGGCACCGGGTGCCGTCACCGTCGTCCGCGTACCGCGCCCTGGGCCCGCGCGGCCAGCAGGTCCCGCAGTTCCCGGGCGTTGCGGCGGCTCACGGCGAGAATCCGGTCGCCGACCCGGACGGTCAGGTTGCCGCCGTCCAGACGGAGTTCCTCGATGCGGCCGAGGGCCACCAGGCGGCTGCGGTGGATGCGGACGAATCCGCGCGACCGCCACTGCTCCTCCAGGGTGGTGAGCGGGACGCGCACCAGGTGGCTGCCGTGCGGGGTGTGCAGGCGGGCGTAGTCGCCCTGTGCCTCGACGTAGGTGATGTCGGCGACGGGGACGAACCGGGTGACCCCGCCGAGTTCCACGGGGACCTGGTCGCCGGGGGTGCCGCCCGGCGCGGGGCCGGGTCCGCCCGCGGGGAGCCGGGGCGGCCGGGGTCCCTGCCCGGCCCTGGTCAGTTCGGCGACGCGCCGTACGGCCTCCGCGAAGCGCTCCTTGCGCAGCGGCTTGAGCAGGTAGTCCACCGCCTTGAGGTCGAACGCCCGGAGCGCGAAGTCCTCGTGGGCGGTGACGAAGACGATCAGCGGCGGGTCCGGGTGGTCGCCGAGCAGACCGGCCAGGTCCAAACCGCTCAGGCCGGGCATGTTGATGTCGAGGAAGACGACGTCGAAGGCCTCCGGGCCGTCGGGTCCGGCCGCCATGGCCCGCTCCAGCAGGCGCACCGCCCCGGCGGCGTCGAGGGCGGGTACGACGCTGCCGATCCGCTCGTCCTCGCCCAGGAGGTACAGCAGTTCCTCCAGCGCGGGTTCCTCGTCGTCCACCGCGAGCGCGCGCAGCGGCTCCTGCCCCTCGCCGGCTCGTGGCCCGGGCCGCCCGGCCGCGCTCATGTCCCGCATCTCCTCGTCCCCTGCCCTCTCGTCCCGTGCCGTTTCGCGGACCCCGGCATCCGTCCGAGGGCATCCTGACCCCTCGGGACCGCGGCCGTCGAGAAGCCGGTGGCGGCCGCGTGCCGGTCAGTCCGGCAGCCGCATGCGCACCCTCTCCCCCGGCCCGACCCGGACCACCCGGTCCTGCAGGCGGAAGTCGATGGGCGGGCGGCCGGAGGCGGACGGCACCACGGCCTCCAGCAGGCCCGCGCGCAGGCGCAGGCGCACGCCCCAGTGGCCCTGGTAGCGCAGGGAGAAGCCGTAGGAGGAGAGTTCCGGCAGCGGTACCGGGTCGAGCCAGAGGGCGCCGTCGCGGGTCTCCAGGCCGGTGAGGCAGCGCTGCACGAGGTCGAGGGTGCCGGCCATGGCGCCCAGGTGGATGCCCTCGCCGGTGGTGCCGCCCTGGACGTCGGCGATGTCACCGCGCAGCGCCTCCTGGACGAAGCCCCAGGCGTCGGCGCGGCGGGCGCGGGCCAGGATCCAGCCGTGCACCAGGCCGCTGAGGGTGGAGCCGTGGCAGGTGCGGTGCAGATAGTGGTCGACCGTCGCGGACCAGATGTCCTCGTTGAGACGGTGCCCCAACCGCCGGAACAGGGACTGGAGTTCGGTGGGAGAGAACAGATAGCCCAGCATCAGCACGTCGGCCTGCTTGGACGCCTTGTAGCGGTTGACGGTGTCGCCCTCCGCCTCCAGGATCCGGTCGAGGCGCCGGATGTCGCCGTACCGATCCCGGTAGCCCTGCCAGTCCAGCTCGGTGAGATCGCCGTAGCCCTCGAACTGGCTGATCACGCCCTCGTGGTAGGGCACGTGGAGGGTACGGGAGACCTCCTCCCAGCGGGCGAGTTCGTCCTGTTCCAGGCCGATGCGCTCGGCGAGTTCGCGGCGGCGCGGCTCGGGCAGGTCGCGCAGCAGGCCCAGCCCGCGCAGGAGCACCCAGGCCGCGGTGACGTTCGTGTACGCGTTGTCGTCCAGGCCGGGCCCGGCGGCGTCGGGGTAGGCGTCGTGGTACTCGTCGGGGCCGACCACGCCCAGGATGCGGTGCCGGCCGAGGTGTTCGTCGTAGGTGGCCGAGTCGGCCCAGAAGCGGGCGATCTGCAGCAGCATCTCGGCGCCCTCGGTGTGCAGGAAGTCGGTGTCGCCGGTGGCCTCGCAGTACTGCCACACGTTGTACGCGACCGCCGAGCCGACGTGCCGCTGCAGCCGGGAGTGGTCGGGCAGCCAGCGCCCCGAGCGGGGGTTGAGGTGCAGTTCCTGGGTCTCCTCCCGGCCGTCGCTGCCGCTCTGCCACGGGTACAGGGCGCCGCGTCGGCCGGCTTCGTGGGCCGCGTGGACGGCCGCGTCCAGACGGCGGTGACGGTAGTGGAGCAACGCCCGGGACACCTCGGGCAGGTGGAGGTTCAGATAGGGCAGTACGAACAGCTCGTCCCAGAAGACGTGGCCCCGGTACGCCTCGCCGTGCAGTCCGCGGGCGGGGACACCGACGTCGAGGTCGGCGGTGTGCGGGGAGAGGCACTGCAGCACATGGAAGAGGTGCAGGCGCAGGATGCTGCCCGGCTCGCCCGGGACGTCGAGTTCGGCGCGCCGCCACAGCTGCTCCCAGGCCGTGGCGTGCGAGGCGAGCAGTTCGTCGAAGGCGGGCGCGGTCTCGGCCCGGTCCACGGCGGCCCACAGCGGGTCGCTGATGGCGGGGTCGTGGGAGGTGTGCAGGGCGACGCACTTGTCGACGGTGACCGTGCGGCCGGGCGCGAGGGCGAGACGCAGACGCCGCACGGCCCGCATCGGCTCGTGCGCGTCGGTCGCCGGGGCGTCGGCGGTCAGCCGGCAGGCGAGCCCGACGGCGATGTCCGAGGTACGGGTGTGGCAGCGCAGCCACATCGCGCCGGACTCGGCGCTGCCCGTCTCGACCCGGGTGAGGTGGCGGCCGTCGAGGTCGCGGTAGCGGGCCACCCCGGAGTTGGTGACACCGCCGTCGAGCGCGGCCTCGACGTCGAGTTCGCCGGTCCAGTCCTCGGCGGTGATGTCCGTGCGCAGGGCGGCGAGGTGCGGGTCGGCCATGTGGACCAGGCGGAGCTGCCGCACGAGGAGCGTGCCGCCGCCGTCGAGCCGGTACCGGGTGCGGCGCTCCAGCACGCCCGGGTCCAGGTGGAGGATCTGCCGGTGCTCGGCGACCGGGGTGGTATCGGGGCCGAGCCAGTCGTGGCCGTCCGGGCGGACGCGCAGCGGCAGCCAGTCGGGGAGGTTGACCATGTCCTCGTTGTCGACCCGGCGGCCGGCGACGTCCGAGGTGAGCCGGTTGTAGATGCCGGCCGCGTAGGTGCCGGGGTAGTGCACGGTGTCCGCGGCGCACTCGGGCAGCGCGCCGCGGGTGGCGAAGTAGCCGTTGCCGAGGGTGCACAGGGACTCCCGCAGGCGTTCCTCCGCGGGGTCGTAACCGTCGTACTCCCACAGCAGTCCCGGCACCTGGGCGGTTCCCCTCCCCGTGTCCCTCGTCGTGGTGGTCACCGTTCGGACAGCAGGCCGGTGAGGATCCGGTCCGGGGTCAGGGGCAGTTCGCGGAACCGGATCCCGGTGGCGTGGTGGACGGCGTTGCCGAGGGCGGCGGCGGTGCCGACGATGCCGATCTCGCCGATGCCCTTGCTGCCCATGGGGTTGAGGTGCGGGTCGTCCTCCTCGATCCAGTCGGCCTCGATGCCGGGGACGTCGGCGTGGGCGGGAACGTGGTAGGAAGCGAGGTCGGCCTCGGTGAAGTCGCCGAACGGGGCGTCCATGGTGCTGCCCTCGGTCAGGGCCATGCCCAGGCCCATGGTCATGCCGCCGACGAACTGGGAGCGAGCGGTGCGGGCGTTGAGGATCCGCCCGGCGGCGAAGACGCCGAGCATCCTGCGGGCCCGTACCTCGCCGGTGACGGTGTCGACGGCGACCTCGGCGAAGTGGGCGCCGAAGGCGTGCCGGGCGTACGGGGATTCGGCGTCGGCCCGCCCTGCGGTGTCGGAGCGGACCACGAGGCCCTCGGCGGGCAGCGGGCCCGGGTGCTCGGCGAGCCGGGTGGCCAGGCCGGCGCACGCCTCGTGCACGGCCCAGCCCCAGGACGCGGTGCCGGAGGAGTCGCCGGCCAGCGACGCCGGGGGCAGGTCGCTGCGGCCCACCTCGGTGCGCACCCGGTCCAGGGGCGCGCCGAGCGCGTCGGCGGCGATCTGGGCGAGGACGGTACGGGCGCCGGTGCCGATGTCGGCCGCGTTCACCCTGATGAGGAAGGTGCCGTCGGGCAGGGCCTGGGCGGTGGCGGTGGACGGCCGGATCAGGACCGGGTAGGTCGCCGCGGCCACTCCGGTGCCGATGAGCAGTGGGCCCTCGGTCCGGGAGCGCGGGCGCGGGTCGCGCCGGTCCCAGCCGAAGCGGCGGGCGCCCTCGCGCAGGCACTCGGCGAGGTGCCGGCTACTGAACGGCTTGCCGCTACCGGGTTCCCTTTCCGGTTCGTTGCGGATCCTCAGCTCGACGGGGTCCACGCCGAGGACCCCGGCGAGTTCGTCGACCGCCGACTCCAGGGCGTACATGCCGGGGGCCTCGCCGGGGGCGCGCATCCAGGACGGGCTGGGGACGTCCAGCGGCACCACCCGGTGGGAGCTGAGCAGGTGTGGGGCGGTGTACATGACGCGGGACGGCACCGCGGCCTGCTCCACGAACTCCCTGACGTGTGAGGTGTGCGTGGTGACCTCGTGCAGCACCGCGGTGAGGTGTCCGTCGGCGGTGGCGCCGAGGCGCAGCCGGTGCAGGGTGGGGGCGCGGTGGCCGACGGCGGTGGGCATGTACCGGCGGGGGTAGGCCACCGTGACCGGCCGGCCGGTGTGCCGTGCGGCCATCGCGGCGAGGACGACGTCGGGGCGCGGGGTGCCCTTGGAGCCGAAGCCGCCGCCGACGTGTTCGGCCACCACGGTGACGTGCTCCTCGGGCAGGCCGAAGAGACCGGCGAGCACGGACTGGACGGTCGTGCCGCCCTGGCTGGAGGTGTGGACGGTCAGCCGGTCGCCGTCCCAGTGAGCAGTGGTCGTGTGCGGTTCCATGGGGTGGTTGTGCAGGGGCGGCACCCGGTACTCGGTGTCCAGGCGGACTTCGGCGCCGGCGAAGGCGCCGTACGGGTCGCCGTGTTCGAGGTGGCCCGGCTGGCCGCCCTTGGCCCCTCCGGGCTCGTAGGCGTCCGGGTGGTCGGGGCGGAGTACGACGTCGTGGTGCTCGGTGGCGTAGCCGACGCGGACGGCCCGGGCGGCGGCGCGGGCCGCCTCCAGGGTCTCGGCGACGGCCAGGGCGACGCACCAGCCCCGGTGCGGCACGTGGCGGTTCTGCAGGACGGCGAGGGTGGCGTCGTCCGTCTCGCCGAGGCGCGGGGCGTCGCCGGGGGTGAGCACGGCGAGGACGCCGGGCAGCGCGAGCGCGGCCGAGGTGTCCACGCCGGTGACCCGGCCCCGGGCCACGGCGGCGGGCACGGGCCAGGCGTGGGCGCGGCCGGGCACCGGGTACTCGGCGGCGTAACGAGCGTTTCCGGTGACCTTCTCGCGCCCTTCCCGCCGCCCGGCGGGCGCCCCGAGGGCGGTGCCGGTGCGCGGGGTGGGGTGGGGGTCCTGCTCCAGGGCGCCGGTGCGGGGCTGCCGGGCGTTGCCGGCCTCACCGGAGGGGGCGGAGGCGGTGCGGGTGACGGGGTCGTCGTGCGACAGACCGGTCCCGGACAGCGGGTCGTTCCGGTCCGGCCCGGTGGCCGCCATCGGATCGTCGTGCGGCAGACCTGTCCCAAACAGGGGATCGTCCCGGGGCAGCCCGGTGGCGGCCGTCGGGTCGTCGTGCGGCAGACCGGTCCCGGGCAGCGGTCCGCCGTGCTCCAGTGGGTCGTTCGCCATCGGGTTCTCCTGGGGTCGGCCGGGTCCGGGGGGTCAGGCCGTCGCGGGTGCGGGGGCGAGGTGGTTCAGAACGTCCAGGGCGAGGTTGCGGGCGAGGGGCACCTTGTAGGCGTTGTCGCGCAACGGCTCGGCGCGCTCCAGCTCCAGGGCCACGGCGCCCTCGAAGGCCTCGGGGGTCGCCGACGCGCCCAGCAGGGCCGACTCCGCGTGGTGGGCCCGCCAGGGCCGGTGGGCGAGGCCGCCGAAGGCGAGTCCCACCTGGTCCACGATGCCGTCCGTGACCCGCAGGACGACGGCCACGGAGGCCAGGGCGAAGGCGTACGAGGCCCGGTCGCGGGCCTTGCGGTAGGCGGAGGGCACACCGGCCCGGACGGCCGGGAGCAGCACGCCGGTGATCAGCTCGCCGGGGCGGATCTCGGTGTCCCGCTCCGGACGCATCCCGGGCAGCCGGTGGAAGTCGGCCACCGGGATGCCGCGCCCGCCCTCGGCGCCGTACAGCTCGACCCGGGCATCGAGGGCCGCCAGGGCGACGGCCATGTCGGAGGGGTGGGTGGCGATGCAGTGCGGGGAGTGGCCGAGCACGGCGTGGTCGCGGTGGACGCCGTCGCGGGCACCGCACCCGCTTCCCGGCTCCCGCTTGTTGCAGGGTTTGTCCAGGTCCTGGAAGTAGGGGCAGCGGGTGCGCTGGAGCAGGTTGCCGCCGGTGGTGGCGGCGTTGCGGAGCTGGCCGGAGGCGCCCGCGAGGAGTGCCTGGGACAGCACCGGGTAGCGGTCGCGGACGAGCGGGTGGGCGGCGAGATCGCTGTTGCGGACGGTGGCGCCGACGCGCAGCGCGCCGTCCGGCAGTTCCTCCACTGCGTCCAGCGGCAGCCGGCCGACGTCGATGAGGACGCCGGGGGTCTCCACGCCGAGTTTCATCAGGTCGACGAGGTTGGTGCCGCCGGCGAGGTAGCGGGCGCCGGGGTGGGCCGCGTAGGCCTCGACGGCCTCCTGGACGCCGGTGGGCCTGAGGTATCCAAAGCCTTTCACCCGATCACGTCCTCCACCGCTTCGACGATGCGCGGATAGGCGCCGCAGCGGCACAGGTTGCCGCTGAGCCGCTCGCGGATCTCGGTCCGGTCCAGCGGCACGGGCCGGCCGGAGGGCTCCGCCGGGTCGGTGACGTGGGAGGGGTGGCCGGCGGCGGCCTCGGCGATCATGCCCACGGCGGAGCAGATCTGCCCGGGCGTGCAGTAGCCGCACTGGAAGGCGTCGCGTTCGAGGAAGGCCCGCTGGAGGGGGTGGGGTTCCTCGCCGTCGCCGCCGAGGCCCTCGATGGTGGTGACCTCGCTGCCGTCGAGGGTGACGGCGAGCAGCAGGCAGCCGTTGACGCGGCGCCCGTCCACCAGGACGGTGCAGGCGCCGCACTGGCCGTGGTCGCAGCCCTTCTTGGACCCGGTGAGGCCCAGGTCCTCGCGGAGCAGGTCCAGCAGGACCCGCCGGTGGTCGACGAGCAGGGTCTGGGGTTTGCCGTTCACCCGGAGGGTGATCTCCGAGTGCGGGTCGAGCCGGTTTTCGCTGGTCATGGCAGGGAGGGCCTTCCGGACGGGCCGTGGTGTCCGTGCACACCGCGTATCCAGGCTGCGACGCCTCACACGTCCCGGCCACTCCAGGGCCCCCGCGGCCCCCGTCGCCGGGCCGGTCGGCCGGTCCGGCGGCGGGGGCGGGAAGGGCGTGGTCAGGGGTGGCTGACCAGCGCGACCGCGGTGGTGCCGCGGCGGCGGGTAGGGCAGGCACGGGATCTCCTGGTGGACGGGGTCAGCCGGTGTAGCCGGCGAAGACGCGGGTGTAGTCCCAGGCGGACTGGGAGACGCCGGAGCAGCTGTCGGCGGGGCCGCCGGTGCACGGGCGGTCGCGGTTGGCGGACCAGAAGGTGAGCCGGGCCAGGTGATGTGCCTGCGCGTAGGCCAGGATGGTCCGGAAGTCGTTCACCGTGACGGTCTCGTTGTTGTCGGTGACGCCGTTCATGGACGAGATGCCCATGTCCCGGTAGGCCTGGTCGTCGCTGTAGTGGTAGGCGTTCTTCAACGCGTTCTTCAGGCCTTCGGCGGCCCGCGTGGTGAGGTTGCCCATGTTCTGTCCGGCGCCGCCGAAGTCGAACGGCATGATCGCCCAGGCGTCGACGGTCAGTCCGGAGGAGGCGGCCCGGTTGATGAGGCTGCTGTCGGGGCCGCTCTGCCCGGTCCCGATGGTGATGTAGACCTTCAGCCCCGGGTTGTTGGCCTTCACGGTCTTCAGGGCGTCCACGGTCCGCTGCTGCACGGTGCCGTTGCTGTAGGCGTCGGCCTCGAGGTCGATGTCGATCGCCTTCAGGCCGTAGGCGCTGACGACCTTCTGGTAGGCGGCGGCGAGTTCGCCCGCGCTGGAACAGGAGCTCTCCAGCTTGTTGCCGCTGTATCCACCGAAGGACGGGATGATGTCACCGCCGTTGGTCCGTACGGTGTTGACGGTCTGCTGGTCGACGCCGCCGGTCAGCGGACGGCTGCCGTCCCACTGGGGGTTGCAGTAACCGTTGCTGAGCACGAAGGCGAGCGTGAACCACTTCACGCCGGTGGCCTGGGTGATGGTGGCCGGGTTCGGCGGGCTGCCCCAGCCGTTGTAGAGGTACGGCGCCACGGCCATCGGCGCGGAGGTGCCGCCGCCGCTGTCCGCCGCGGGCGCGCTCCACTTCTGGTTGGCGCCGCCGCCGCAGCTCCATATCTGGACTCGGGTGCCGTTGGCCGGGTTGTTGCCGGTGACGTCCAGGCACTTGTCCGCCTGGGGGTTGACGATGTCGTGGGCCGCGCTGACGGTCCACTTCTGGTTGGCGCCGCCGGTACAGGACCACAGCTGTGCCTTGGCGCCGTCGGCGGTCGAGTTCCCGGTGACGTCCAGGCACTTGCCGAGGGCGCGTACGGTGCCGTCGCCGCCGACCGTCCACTGCTGGGCGGCGGTGCCGTTGCAGTCGTAGAGCTGGACGGGAGTGCCGTCGGCGGAGTTGGCTCCGGCGACGTCGAGGCACTTTCCGGCGAGACCGGTGATGGTGCCGGTCGCGGCGTGGGCCGGGGAGGCGGTGAGCAGTCCGGTGGCAAGGGACAGGGCGGCGAGCGAGACGAGCGTGCGGACAGGTCTGGCCATGTGCGGGACGGCCTTTCGCGTGGGGGGTGACCGGAACCAGGCACAACACCGGCATGGAATCTGGGAGTTGACTGGATCCGGAGTCTTTATTTAAGGCGTGAAGTTAAAGGTCCGGACCACTGGCGTCAAGAGTGTGGGCACTGCTGCCGAGCGGAGACCGGCGATCTCGTCACGCCGTCGGCACGAGGCGCCACGCTGCGGGCCGCCCGGGTGATTGTCCTGCCGGCCGGTCCACGGGAAAAAGCGTCGCCCCGGCGAATCGGCATACTGACCCAATGCGGACGCAGCAGAAGATTCCCTCCTTGATCCACCAAACCTGGAAAGACACCGATGTACCCCCGGAATGGGAGGCGTGGGCCGATTCCTGGCGCCGGCACCATCCCGGCTGGGGGTACCGTTTGTGGACCGACGCGGACAATCGCGCGTTCCTCCAGGAGCACTATCCGTGGTTCCTGCCCGTCTACGACGGCTATCCAGAAGCGATCATGCGGGCCGACGCGATCCGCTATTTCCTGCTCGACCATTTCGGCGGGCTCTACGTCGACCTGGACTTCGAGTGCCTCAGCCCTGTCGGCGACATCCTTGAGGGGCGCGAACTCGTCCTCGGCCGCGAACCCGAGGCACACACAGGGCTGCTGCTGGCCCGCCAGCGCGGATTCGGCCGCATCGTCGGCAACGCCTTCATCGCGTCACGGCCGGGCCATCCCTTCTGGGCACACGTGCACCGACACCTGGTGGGCTCCCACAAGTCGCCCAGCGCGCTGGACGCCACCGGCCCTTTCTTTCTCACCAGAGCGGTCGACAGTGCCGCGGATCCCACCTCGATCACGGTCCTCGACCCGGAGGTCCTCTACCCCGAGGTGAGTCCGTACGCGGCAGAACTGTTCGGCCCTCAGAAGGCCGACCACGAACGTGCCTACGCCGTGCACCACTGGTCCGGAAGCTGGGTGGCGGACACCCCCGCCGGCCCCCGGGCCTCCGTCGGCAAACGGTTCCCGTTCTGGACGAGCCAGGAGATGCACCCCCTCGCCGACGGCATGCTCAACCTTGACGCGCAGCGCCACCGCTGGGCCTCCGGCGCGCCCGCGCCGACCGTGTCATGCCTGATGGTGACCAAGGACCGCTCGTCGACGGCCCGTCGCGCGATCAGGTGCTTCCGCGCGCAGACCTACCCGAACCTGGAACTGGTCGTCGTCGAGGACGGCACGGACGACGCACTCGAACGGCACATCCGCGAGCTGGGCGACCCACGGATCCGCCATCACCGACTCCCCCCGGAGGGGCGGCCGTTGGGCGAGCTGCGCAACGAGGCGGTGGATTGGGCCACCGGAGCCTACGTATGCCAGTGGGACGACGACGACCTGTATGACCCGGAGCGGGTCGAGACACAGATGGCGGCGATCCTCGCGCTGGGAACCGACGCCTGCTTCCTCGCCCGTGAACGGCTGTGGTGGCCCGCTCGGCGCAAGCTCGCGATCTCCTGCGCGCGTGTCTGGGAGGGGTCGATGGTGTGCGCCAAGGATCGGCTGCCGCGCTACCCGGCCCTGCGCCGGGGTGAGGACACGCCGGTGGCGGAAGGGGTGGTCCGCGGCTGCCGGGTGGTGTCGGTCGACGCGCCCGAGCTGTACACCTACGTGTGTCATGGCAGCAATACGTTCGACGAGTCCCATTTCGCCGAGCACTTCGACGTGGCGACCGAGATCTGGGCCGAACCCGGCGCCTACGCCGAGCGGTTGCAGGCCATGGCGACACGGTTGCCGATCGAGCCGAAGGACATCGCCCACGCCGAGACGGGCCCCGCCGCCACCCCGGCCCGCATCCGAGGACCGCGGACGGCCGTGGAGCCGGCCCCGGGCCCGGCGAGCGAGCGGCCACGGGTGCTGGTGCTCACCCCCGTCAAGGACGCGGCCGCATTCCTGCCCCGCTATCTGGAGAACCTTCGCGCCCTGGACTACCCGCGCGAGGCGATCTCCCTGGGCCTGCTGGAGGGCGACAGCCGGGACACGACGCGAGAACTGCTCCAACAGGCCCTGCCCGGCCTCGAGTCGGAGTACCGGCGGGTCACCCTGGCGCACCGCGACTTCGGCCTGCAGCTGGAGGGTCCCCGTTGGGAGACGGGCGTGCAGCGCCGACGCCGGTCGGTGCTGGCCAGGGCCCGCAACCAGCTGCTCTCCCGGGCCCTTGCCGACGAGGAGTGGGTGCTGTGGCTCGACGTGGACGTCACCGACTGCCCGGCCGACCTGATCCAGCGCCTCCTCGGCGCGCGCAAGGACATCGTCGTCCCGCACTGCGCCACCACGGCGGGCGGCCCCACCTACGACCTCAACACGTTCGTCCTTCACCGCAGGGCCGGCACGCTCAACTGGGGTCAGTGGCTGCGCGACGGCATCCTGCAGCCCCCCAAGGGCTTCGGCCGGACCTACCTCGACGAGCTGCGCGGACAGGGACTGGTCCGCGTCGACTCCGTGGGCGGCACGGCCCTGCTGGTCCGCGCCGACCTCCACCGTGACGGCCTGGCCTTCCCGTGCTTCCCGTACCAGCACCTCATCGAGACCGAGGGCCTGGCCGCGATGGCCCGGGACATGGGCACCGCCTGCTGGGCCCTGCCCGACCTCGAAGTGCTGCATCCGCACCACGTCCCGGACCCGGCGGGCGTCCGCCATACCCCCGCCCTGACTGACATGGAGTAATCGTTTTGACGCGGAAAGTGAGTAAATCCTACGGTGACGACACTGCCCCGGTCGCGGAACGTTCCGGCCTCGCGGGGCAGCTCCCCACCCTCGAAAGAGAGCCCCCACCATGAAAGCCCGAGTCATATCCTCGCTGGCCCTTCCCGCCGCACTGGCGACCGCCGGACTGCTGAACGGCGCGGAGGCGGCCTACGCCACGGCCCTCGCTTCGGACTCGCTCGCCACGTCGACCACACATGGGCAAGCGGAGCACGCGAAAGGCGACGCCGCCGTCCTCTCCGGCTCCGAGCACCCCTGCACGCCCATCGGCAACATGACCATCACCGACTACGTCCACTGCTGCACACCCATCGGCAACATGACCATCACCGGCTACCACCACTGCTGCGCACCCGTCGCCAACCTCACGTTCTGCGACTACGGGCACCACGGGCACCAGTACCCCTTCGACATCTACCACCTCCAGGGCTAAGGGGCGACGACGGCGCTCCGCCGACAGCGGTGATCCGGCGGGTCCACAGCGACACCGGCCTTCCCACAGAGCCGGAGGGGGGGCCGCCGGCACCCGGCGACGCGCGATCCCGGCCACCCACCACCGATCGGGGCCTCTTCGGCCCGCTCCCGCCGCCCCGCCCTTCCCCTTCCCGTTCTCATCCCGAAGCGAAAGACGGCGCATGCCCGAGAGATCCGCTCCCGTGGTTTCGGTGGTCATCCCGTGCCACGACTACGCCCGCTATCTGCCCGACGCGGTGTCCAGCGTCCTCGCCCAGACGTTCGAGGACTGGGAACTGGTCGTCGTGGACGACGGCAGCACCGACGACACCGCCGAAGTGACCGAGGGCCTCATCGCCCGGCACCCCGACCGGCGCATCAGACTGCTCCGACAGGCCAATGCCGGGGTCTCGGCCGCGCGCAACACCGGGATCGAGGCCGCCGCCGGCCGGTACATCCTCCCCCTGGACGCCGACGACATGATCGCGCCCACGATGCTGGAGAAGACCGTCGCGGTACTCGACGGCGACCGCGAGGTCGCCATCGCCTCCACCGACGTGTTCACCTTCACCGACGACGATCTGCCCCCGCAGGTGATGCCTCTCCCCGCCTACAGCAGAGAACTGCTGCTCCAGCGACTGATCATGTTCTACTGCTCCCTCTACCGCCGTGAAGCGTGGCAGACCGTGGGCGGGTACGACGAGAACATGCGCGCCGGCGAGGACTGGGACTTCTGGATCGGCTGTGCCGAACACGGCTTCGACGCGCACCACATCCACGAGCCGCTGTTCGGGGCGCGCAACAAGGACACCGGACTGCACCTGGAAGCCGCCGAGAACGATCTGGCCATCCGGGCCCGGATCGTGGCCAACCACCCGGACCTGTTCAAGCCGATCACCCGCGGCTGGGCACACGCCGTGCTGAGCCAGGACGCGGGAGCCTGCCTGCGGGACGAGAACGTGCCCGACGACATCCTCACCCGGGCCGCCGAGATGGACCAGTTCCTCACCGCGGTCATGGCCCTGCAGCGGACCACGCGGGTGCAGTACTACCACATCCAGCGCCTGGAGAAGGCGCTGGCCGCTCACAGCGGAGCCGCCGGCCCGTCCGCCGGGGGAAGGGAAGCGGCGCCGACGGCATCCGCCGTGTGACGAGGGTGCGGGGAAGCGACGCTATGCCGATGTCACCTCGGCCGGTCCGGGCATCCCCTTCACAACCGTCGGGCCCGTCACAGCCGTCGGCGTCGGCGCCTCGGTGTGTCCGTCCCGCGGGGCGAACTGGGTGCGGTGCAGCTCCGCGTACCGCCCGTCCGCGGCGAGCAGCTCCTCGTGCGTGCCCCGTTCCACGATCCGGCCGGACTCCACGACCAGGATCTGGTCGGCGGCCCGCACGGTGGACAGCCGGTGGGCGATCACCACGGCGGTACGGCCCTCCAGGGCCTCGGTGAGGGCCTCCTGCACGGCCGCCTCCGAGGTGTTGTCCAGGTGGGCGGTGGCCTCGTCGAGGATGACCACGCGCTGGCGGGCCAGCAGCAGCCGGGCGATGGTCATGCGCTGGCGTTCGCCGCCGGAGAGCCGGTAGCCGCGCTCGCCGACGACCGTGTCGAGACCGTCCGGCAGGGAGCGCACGACCTCGGCGAGACGGGCGCGGTCCAGCGCGTCCCACAGTTCCTCGTCCGTGGCCTTCGGACGGGCCAGCAGCAGGTTGGCGCGGACGGTGTCGTGGAAGAGATGGCCGTCCTGGGTGACCATGCCGAGGGTGGCCCGCAGCGAGGCGGCGCTCAGGTCGCGCACGTCGGCCCCGCCGATCCGCACGGCACCCGAGTCGACGTCGTACAGGCGCGGCAGAAGCTGCGCGATGGTGGACTTGCCGGCGCCCGAGGAACCGACCAGGGCGACGGTGTGGCCCGGTTCGGCGCGGAAGGAGATGCCGTGCAGCACCTCGGTGCCGCCGCGGGTGTCCAGGGCGGCGACCTCCTCGAGGGAGGCGAGGGAGACCTGGTCGGCGGCCGGGTAGGCGAAGCGGACGTCGTCGAACTCGACCGCGACCGGCCCCTCCGGCGCCTCGGCGGCGTCCGGCTTGTCCTCGATGAGCGGCTTCAGGTCGAGCACCTCGAAGACCCGCTCGAAGCTGACCAGGGCGGACATCACCTCGACGCGGGCCCCGGCGAGCGCGGTGAGCGGGGCGTAGAGCCGGGTGAGCAGCAGGGCGAGGGAGACGACCGCGCCGGCCTCCAGGGTGCCGTGCAGCGCGAACCAGCCGCCGAGGCCGTAGACGAGGGCCAGAGCGAGGGCGGAGACCAGGGTGAGGCTGGTGATGAACACCGACTGGGCCGTGGCCGTGCGCACCCCGATGTCGCGCACCCGGCGGGCGCGGGCCGCGAACTCCGCCGACTCCTCCTCCGGGCGGCCGAACAGCTTGACCAGGGTGGCGCCGGGCGCGGAGAAGCGTTCGGTCATCCGGGTGCCCATGGCCGCGTTGAGGGCCGCGGCCTCCCGCTGCATCCGGGCCATGCGGCTGCCCATGCGGCGGGCGGGCAGCACGAACACCGGCAGCAGCACCAGCGCGAGCAGCGTGATCTGCCAGGACAGGGTGAGCATCACCGCGAGGGTGAGCAGCAGGGTGACGAGGTTGGTCACCACGCCCGAGAGGGTGTTGGCGAACGCCCGCTGGGCACCGATCACGTCGTTGTTGAGACGGCTGACCAGCGCTCCCGTACGGGTACGTGTGAAGAACGCCACGGGCATGCGCTGCACATGATCGAACACAGCCGTGCGCAGGTCGAGGATGAGGCCCTCCCCGAGCGTCGACGACAGGCGCCGGCCGATGACGCCCAGTCCCGCCTCAGCGAGCGCGACCAGCGCGATGAGCAGGGAGAGGCGTACGACGGTCGTGGAGTCGTGGCCGGCCACGATCGCGTCGATGACGTGGCCGGCGAGCACCGGGGTGGCCACGGCCAGCAGCGCCGTCACCACCCCGAGCAGGATGAAGCGGATGATGCCCGCGCGGTGCGGGCGGGCGAAGGCGGCGATGCGGCGCAGCGTGGTGCGGGCGAAGGGGCGGCGCTCGGCCTGTGCGTTCATGACGCTGTGCAGCTGCGTCCAGGCGGTGGTCTCCATGCTCATGGGAGAGAACGTAGGACCTCAAGCGTCGTTGAGGTCAATGTCCGCGCCTGCTCGTTTCCGCCGGCCTCCCCGCGTCCGAAGGGCTTCATGACTCCTTCCGCTCATCCGCTGCCCGTCCGTAAGCCGCCGGCCGCGCCCGCGCCATCCGCCGTTGGCGCGGCGCGGCGAGCCTCTTCCGATGTGACAGCGCTCCGATTCCCCGACGTCCCCCGGGGACGCCTCCCCCGGCGCTTCCCGGTCCGGCACGCCCTTTGCGCGGTGCCGCTCGTGCTGGTCGCCGTGGCCGCGGTGCGGCACCGCTCGGTGCTCGCCGAGGGCTTCGGCCAGTTGCGCACCGCCTCCTGGCCGTGGCTGCTGGCGGCGGCCGCCGCGACCTGCCTGACCTGGGTGGCGGCCGCGTTCACCCGGCAGGGCGCGGTGGTGCAGCCGCTGCCGAAGGGGCGGCTGCTGGCCACCCAGTTCGCGGCGGGCGCGGCCAACCATCTGCTGCCCACCGGGCTCGGCGCGAGCGCGGTGAACCTGCGCTTCATGACCGTGTGCGGGGTGCCCCCGGCCCGCTCCTCGGCGGCGCTGGCCCTGTATTTGCTGGCGGAGAGCGTGGGCCGGCTCGGTCTGCTGGCCGCGCTGCTGATCGCCTTCCCCGACGCGCTGCGGCCGGGCACGCTGCTGCCCGCCGGTTCCGCGCTGCCGCTGCTGTCCGGCGCGGGCGCGGTGGTGCTGCTCGCGGCGGCCGCGCTGGCCCTCGTACGGCGGCTGCGCACGGCCGTGTGCGCCTTCCTGCGGGACGCCCTGGACGAGGCGCGGTCGGTGCACACGCGTCCGGCCCGGGCGCTGGCCCTGTGGGGCGGCTCGCTGGCGTTCCCGGCCTGCCAGGCGGCCGGTCTCGCCGCGGTGGGCCGGGCGCTGGAGCTGCCGGTGCCGCCGGCGCACATGGCGCTGGCGTATCTCGCGGCGACGGTCGCGGTGGCGCTGGTGCCGACACCGGGCGGGATCGGCTCGGTGGAGGCGGCGCTGATCGTGGCGCTGGTCGCGGCGGGCGGCCCGGCCGCGGTGGCCACCGCGGTGGTGCTGGCCTACCGGGTCGTCACCGTGTGGGTGCCGCTGGTGCCGGGGGCGCTGGCACTGGGGGCGCTGGTGCGGCTGAAGGTCATCTGAGGCAGAGTGGCCCTTCGAGCCGCTACCCCCCGCACCCCCGAAGAGGAGCACCGCCGTGCCGGTCCGCGTGGAGCGCAGGGAACCCGTCACCACGATCGTGCTGTCCCGTCCTGAGGCCCGCAACGCGGTCGACGGCCCGACGGCCGCCGAACTCGCCGACGCCTTCCGGGCGTTCGAGGCCGACGACTCCGCGCGGGTGGCGGTGCTGTGGGGCGAGGGGGGCACGTTCTGCGCGGGCGCCGACCTCAAAGCGGTCGGCACGGAGCGGGGCAACCGGGTCGCGGAGGACGGCGACGGGCCGATGGGACCGACCCGGATGCGGCTGTCGAAGCCGGTGATCGCGGCCGTCGCGGGGCACGCCGTCGCGGGCGGCCTCGAACTGGCCCTGTGGTGCGATCTCCGGGTCGCCGAGGAGGACGCCGTCTTCGGGGTGTTCTGCCGCCGCTGGGGCGTTCCGCTGATCGACGGCGGCACCGTACGGCTCCCCCGGCTGATCGGCACCGGCAGGGCCATGGACATGATCCTCACCGGCCGCCCGGTCCCGGCCCGCGAGGCCCACGACATCGGGCTCGCCGACCGTGTGGTGCCGACGGGCCGCGCCCGCGCCGAGGCCGAGGAGCTCGCGGCCACCATCGCCCGCTTCCCGCAGGCATGCCTGCGCGGGGACCGGGCCTCGGTACTGGACCAGGAGGGCCTGTCCGAGGAGACGGCGATGCGCGGTGAACTCCGGTACGGCGCCGCCGTGCTGGCGGAGGGCCTTGAGGGCGCGGCGCGGTTCGCGGGGGGCGCGGGGCGGCACGGGTCCTTCACGGAGCGCTGAGGACTCCGGGGTTCACGGTCGGCGGGAGCGGCCGGTCCGGTCAGGTGCCGGGCCAGGGCGCCCCCGCCAGCCAGTGCAGCACCGCGCCGGCCGCCGTCACCCCGTCGCTCGTGGCCGCTGCGGCACGTTGCCCCGGGTGCGGCAGGCCGCCGGCGGCGAAGACGCCGGGGCGTGAGGTGTACGGGCTCGCGTCCAGCCGGATGCCGGCGGTCCGGGCGAGTTCGTTCTCGGCCACGAAGTCGCCGGTGAAGACGATCGTGTCGCAGGACAGGACCGCCGTACGACCGTCGCGGTGGCGCAGGCGGACACCGGACAGGCGGCCGTGGCCGAGGAGCTCCGCGACCGTGGTGTGGGTGAGGAGGGGGGTGCGGCGGCCCAGGCGCGCCGTCTGGGCGCGGATCGGCGGTACTTGGGCGCGGTCCTGTTCGGTGACCAGCGCGGCGACCAGGGCACCGGCCGCCCGCAATGTACCGGCCGCGGCGTATGCGACGTACTCGGCGCCGACCACCACCGCACGGGTGCCGATCGGCTGCCCGAACAGGTGCACCGCCTGCTGGAGTTCGCCGGTCGTGTAGACACCGGCGGGCCGGGTGCCGGGGACCAGCCGGGCCGCGCGGGGGCGTTCCCGGGCGCCGGTGGCGAGGACCACGGCTCGTGCTCTGACCGTCTCCAGCCCGCCGGGGCCGACTACCGTGAGGACCGAGTCGGGCCGGTCTGCGGACCCGCCGGCCGCGCTCGTCCGGGCGGCACCGGTCGGCCCCGGGACACCGGGCGCGCCCGCTGATACCGCGCTCCGGGCCCCCGGGCCGTCGACTTCGTCGGCTGCCGTGGCGCCGTCGGCCACTGGTACGTGGGCGACGTCCGCCGATGCCGCGCCCTCGGCCACGCCTCCTCGTGCCGCACGGGCGACCCACGGGCCGTGGACCGGGCCCGGCGCCACCGCGCCGCCTGCCCCGGGGCCGCCCACCGCGCCCTTCCCCACCGGACCGGCGGGTGTCGCGGGAAGCGGTGGCCCGGCGTCCGCCCACTCCAGAACCGTCACCCCCGTGCGCACCACGGCGCCCGCGCTCACGGCGGCCTCGATGAGGAGCCGGGCGTATCCGGGGCCGGTCAGCGGACGCGTCCAGGTGCCGAAGCCCCCCTGTGCGCAGTAGCGGGTCGCTCCCCCGGGCCGTGCCTCCCGCTCCAGCACCTCGACCCGGCCGGCCCCGGCGGCGGCCAGGCGTGCGGCGGCGGCGAGTCCGGCGGGGCCGGCGCCGACGACGAGGACGTCGACGGAGCGCACCGGCGGGTTCGCGGTCATCGGCGCGCCTCCTCGAACAGCTCCCGGACCGCCGCCCCGCAGTGGAACCCCTGGCAGCGGCCCGCCCGGGCGCGGGTGCGGCGGCGCAGGCCCTCCAGGGAGCGCGGCGGGATCGTACTGGCGAGGGCGTCGCGGATCTCGCCGCGGGAGACCCGCTCGCAGTGGCAGACGAGCATGCCGTACTCCGGGTCGGCGGCGATCAGTTCGGGCCGCAGGCAGGGGCGCGGGGAGGTCTCGCCGATGCCGGGCATCCGTACCGGCTCCGGTTCGCGCTCCGGACCGAGGTCGACCCCGGTGCCGGCCAGCAGTCCGACGACGTGGGCGGCGATGGCCATGGACGCGGTGAGGCCGGTGGAGCGGATGCCGCCGACGGTGACGTACGCCTGCCCGGGGTGCGCGACGATCCGGTAGTCGTCGTACTCGGTGGCGGCACGCAGCCCGGCGTAGACGGCGGTGACCTCCTCGTCGAGCAGCGCGGGCAGGATGCGGCGGCCCTTCTCCCGCAGCAGGGCGAGGCCCTCCCCGGTGGACCGGGTGGCCCGTTTGTCGTCCAGGTCCTCGGCGGTGGGGCCGAGCAGGACGTTGCCGTGCACGGTCGGCGCGATCAGGACGCCCTTGCCGAGAGCGGTCGGGACGGGGAGCAGAATGTGCCGGACCAGGGGGCGGGCGAACCGGTCGTGGACGATGAGCTGGCCGCGGCGCGGGGTGACGGTGAAGTCGTCGTGGCCGAGCGTCCGGTCGAGGGTGTCGGCGTGCAGTCCGGCCGCGTTGACCAGGTGCCGGGCGCGCAGGGTGCCCCGGGAGGTGGTCAGCAGATGGGTGCCGTCGCGCCGGTCGGACCGGGAGACCAGGGTGCCGAGGTGCAGGTGGACGCCCGCGCGGACCGCCTGGGTGGCGTAGGCCAGGGTCGTCGTCCAGGGGCAGATGATGCTCTCGCCGGGCACGTGCAGGGCGCCGAGCGCGCCGGGGCCGAGGTGCGGTTCGCGGACGTAGAGCTCGTCGGCGCCGAGAAGCCGGGTGTCGGGGCAGCCGTTGCGCCCGGCCTTCTCGGCGAGCCGGGGCAGGGTGGCGAGCTGGTCCTCGTCCCAGGCGACGAGCAGGGCGCCGGTCCGTTCGACGGGGATGCCGGACTCGGCGGCGTAGGCGGCCAGCCGCCGGGAGCCCTCGTGGACCAGCGTGGCCTCCAGGGAGCCCGGGGTGGCGTCGAAACCGGTGTGCAGGATGGCGGTGTTGGCCTTGGAGGTGCCCTGGCCGACGTCGTCCTGGGCCTCGACCAGGGCGACGCGCAGCCCGGGGTGGCGGGCGAGTTCGCGGGCGATGGCGCAGCCGACGACTCCGGCGCCGACGACCGCGACGTCGTACGGCTCCTCGGGCAGCGGCCCCTCGGCGGTGACCGTCATGAGCCGAGCAGCGCGGCGACCGCGGTGCGGAAGCCGGCCAGGCGTTCGGCGGCCAGGTCGGCCGGGATGCGGGGCTCGTACACGGCGGCCGGCTTCCAGTCGGGAAGGACGTCGGCCGGGCTCAGCGCGGGGTCGGCGCCGAGCCGGGCCAGGGCGGCGGCGCCGAGCGCGGTGGCGTCGGGCAGGGCGGAGACCTCGACGGGGCGCTGCAGCAGGTCGGCCTGGGTCTGCATGAGCAGGGCGGAGCGGGTCAGACCGCCGTCGACGCGCAGCGTGTCCAGGGGCGTGCCGAGGTCGGTGGCGGCCGCCCTGGCCAGCTCGGTGACCTGCGCCGCCAGGCCTTCGCACAGGGCGCGCACCAGGTGCCCGGGGCCGGTGTCGAGGCCGAGCCCGGTCAGGGAGCCGCGCAGGTCGCCGCGCCACCAGGGGGCGGCGAGCCCGGCGAGGGCGGGTACGAAGGTGACGCCGCCGCTGTCGGGGACGGCGCCGCCGACCGGGTCGAGGTCGGCGGCCGAGGAGATGACGCCGAGGTCGGTGAGCCAGCGCACGGCGGAGGCGGCCGTGTAGACCTGCCCGTCGAGGCAGTAACCGGTGTCGCCGGCGAGCCGCCAGGCGACGCAGCTCACCAGGCCGGAGTCGCCGCGCCGGGGTGTGCCGCCGGTGTGCGCGAGCAGGAACGCGCCGGTGCCGTAGGTGCACTTGGCGCCGCCGGGCCCGGTGATGCGCTGGGCGAGCAGGGCGGCCTGCTGGTCGACGATCAGGCCGGTGAGGGAGATCTCGGGTCCGAACGCCCTTGTCGTGCCGATGTGTTGGGCGTTGTCGGCGATCTCCGGGAGCCGTTCGCCGAGCAGTCCGTAGGCCTCCAGCGCCCGCGCCGACCAGTGGGTGCCGTCCAGGTCCAGGAGCTGGGTGCGGCCCGCGGTGGCCGCGTCGGTGACGAGGGCGCCGGTGAGCCGGTGCACCAGCCAGGCGTCGGAGGTGGTGACGACGCCCTCGCGGGTGAGGTGGCGACGGATCCAGGCCATCTTGGGTGCCGCGAAGTACGGGTCGAGGGGCAGCCCGGTGAGCTGGCGCAACTCCTCCGCGTGTTCGACTAGTTCGGCGCACACGGTCGCGGCGCGCCGGTCCTGCCAGACGAGGGCGTCGGTCAGCGGGCGGCCGGTCGCGGGGTCCCAGGCGAGCACGGTCTCACCCTGGTTGGCCAGGCCCATCGCCACGACGCCCTCGCCCGCCTCGGCGAGCGCGGCCCGGCCGGCGTCGAGCACGGAGGCGTACAGCGCGTCGGGGTCCACCTCGACCCGTCCGCCGGGCAGATGGCGGGGCCGCACGGCGGCGAACCCGGAGCCCAGGACGCCACGTTCGGGGCAGACCACCAGCGCCTTGGTGCCGGACGTGCCCTGGTCGACGGCGAGCACCGGCCCCGTCATCGCACCCTCCCGCGCGTTCGTCCGGCCCTTCGAAGATCGGCGCGAACAGCCTGCCGCCGGGCGGCGTCCGGCGTCAAGCGCGGCCGGCCGGTGATCAACTACGCGTTCGGCAAGTTGAGTTGACATCGATGGCACGGCGCATACGACACCCCTATAGTGACCGCCGACCCCGCACGCGACCCTCAACCACCGCCCCGAGGAGGGCCGTTGTCAGCGCACCGCGTCACCCTGCCTGTCCGCTCGCGGACCGGGGCGGGTGGCTGATGGCCAGAGAGGGAGCACGCCCCTTCTACGATCCCGCCGGTCACGACGGTGCCCTGCGCGGCGCCCTGCAGGATCTGCGCACCGGTCGCTGGATGGCGATGCGCGCGCTGCTCGCGGACACCACGAGCCGGTGGCAGTGGACCCAGCGCACCCAGATCCTCGCGGCCGCGGCGGCCGGCACCGACGTGGTGCGGGCCTGGCTCGCGGAGGAGCCGCACAGTGTGCCGGCCGCGGTGATGCACGCCCGGGTCGGCGTGGAGCGGGCCCTGCGGGCGCGGCGTGAACGGCACCTGCGGGCACACGAGTTGTGGATCGAGGCCTGGGACGCCGCCCAGTCCGCCGCCCAGGCCGCCCCGGAGGACCCCGTGCCCTGGGTGTGCCTGCTGGCGCTGGCCCAGCTCGACCCGGAGCAGCGCTGGCCGGAGCACCGGACGCCGCCGCCGGAACCCCTGCTGCCGCCGGGCCCCTGGGGACTGCTGGCCGAGGCCGGCAAGCGCGACCCGCACAACCGCGAGGCGCACCACCGCATGCTGCGGTTCCTGTACGCCACCGCCGCCTCCGACCGGCTCGCCGAGGCCGCCCGCTACGCCCGGTGGGCCGCCGTCCCGGCGCCGCCCGGCTCCGCCCTGCACATGCTGCCGCTGTACGTCCGGGTCGAGCGCTACCGGCGGGCCGACGGACACGACGCGGCGCTGGACCTGCACTGGGTCGCGGAGGACGCCACCCGTGAGGCGACGCGGGCGCTGCACTCCTGGTTCGAGCAGGCGCCCCGGCCCGAACGCTCCCTGCTGGACCTCAACCACCTGGCCCACGCACTGTGGGGTGCCCAGCGGTTCGCCGACGCGGGCCGGGTGTTCGACGCGATCGGGCCGTACTTCACACCGCCGCCCTGGATGTACCGCACCCCGGACCACGGCCCCGCGGTGAAGGTGTTCCTGCGGGCCAGGGACCGCTGCCGCGCGGCCGAGGAGGATCTCGGCTCCCGCCCCTGACGCTCCCCCCTCGTTTCCCCCTGCCCGGAGGTTTCCGCATGTCCCCCGCCCCCGAACCGTCGCCCTCCCCCGCCCGGCCGCAGCACGACGAGGAGCAGCGGCTGCGCGAGCTCGGCTACCGTCCCGTGCTGGCCCGCCGGATGGGCGGCTTCGGCAACTTCGCGATCAGCTTCTCGGTGATCTCGATCCTGTCCGGCTGCATGACCCTGTACGGCTTCGGCCTCGGCACCGGCGGGCCGGCCGTGATGCTGTGGGGCTGGGCGGGCGTCGGCCTGTTCGTACTCTGCGTCGGCCTGGCGCTCGCCGAGGTCACCAGCGCCTACCCGACCTCCGGCGCCCTGTACTACATGGCGGACCGGCTCGGCGGCCGTCGCTGGGGCTGGTACACGGGCTGGCTGAACCTGCTGGGCCTGCTCGGCGCGATCGCCGGAATCGACTACGGGGCCGCCCTGTTCACCGGTGCCTTCGCCAACCTCCAGTGGGGCTTCGAGCCGGCTCCCGGCAAGACCATGCTGATCTTCTGCGGCATCCTGCTGCTGCACGCCGTGCTGAACCTGTTCGGCGTCCGCCTGGTCAGCCTGCTCAACTCGGTCAGCGTGTGGTGGCACCTGGCCGGTGTCGCGCTCATCGTCGGCGCGCTGGCGATCGTCCCCGACCATCACCAGTCGCCCTCCTTCGTGTTCACCAAGTTCGTGAACGACACCGGGTGGTCGAGCCCGCTGTACGTGGCGGCGATCGGCCTGCTGCTCGCCCAGTACACCTTCTCCGGCTACGACGCCTCCGCGCACCTGTCCGAGGAGACGTCCAACGCCTCGGTGTCCGCGGCGAAGGGCATCGTGCGGTCCATCTGGGTGTCGTGGATCGCGGGGTTCGTCCTCCTCGCCGGACTGACCTTCGCCATCCAGGACTACGACGCCACGCGTACCACGGACACCGGGGTGCCGCCCGCGCAGATCCTGCTCGACGGCCTCGGCGCCGACGGGGCGAGCGTGCTGCTGCTCGTGGTGATCGTCGCCCAGTTGTTCTGCGGGAACGCCGAGGTGGCCGCGGCCAGCCGGATGGTGTTCGCGTTCAGCCGGGACGGCGCCCTGCCGGGCTCGCATCTGTGGCGCAAAATCAGCAGCCGTACCCAGACGCCGGTCGCGGCGGTCTGGCTGTCGGTGATCGTCGCCGGTGTGCTCGCTCTGCCGTCCCTGTACTCGGCGACGGCGTACGGCGCGGTCACCGCCATCAACGTCATCGGCATCACCCCCGCCTACGCCATCCCCGTCCTGCTGCGGCTGCGCGCCGGCGACCGGTTCCGGCCGGGTCCGTGGAACCTGGGCCGGTGGAGCAGGCCGGTCGGCTGGATCGCGGTGGTCTGGGTGGCCTGTGTGACGGTCCTGTTCTGTCTGCCGCAGTCCTCGCCGGTCACCGGCGACACGATGAACTACGCGGCCGTGGCCCTCGTGGTCGTGCTGGTGCTGGCCAGCATCTGGTGGTACGTCGCCCGCCGTTCGTACGGCACGCCCACCACCGCGGCCTACGGTGACGACCGCGATCAGGCCGAACTCGCGGAGGGCATCGTCTGATCCGCGCCGTCCCGGTGCGAACCGGGCCGCCGGATACGGCAGGATGAGCGATCGCGCCGCCCGCCGACGACGTCGGTGGCCGGCGCGATCGCACATGTACGGACATCGAGCAGGTGACAACGTGACGAGACTTCACTCCAGGCTCCACAACGCCCTTTCCCGCCCCGGAGGTGACCGGTGAACCGTGCGCTGACCCTGCACGACCTGGTGCTCGCCGGCATCGCCGTGGCCGCGGGCCTGCTGCTGGCCTTCCTGTCCCGCACGGTGCTGCGCTGGCTGGGGAAGCACGCCGAACGGACCCGCTGGAGCGGTGACGACGTCATCGTGGGCGCGCTGCGCTCCGTCGTCCCGTGGGCGGCGATCGCGGGCGGTGCGGCGGCGGCCGCCGCGGTGCTGCCGCTCACCCGGACCGTCCAGCACCACACCGACCAGTTCCTCGAGGTGTGGCTGATCCTCGTGGTGACCGTGTCCGCGGCCCGGGTGATCGCGGGCCTGGTCCAGTCGGTGACCCAGTCCCGCTCGGGCGTGGCCGGTTCGGCCACCATCTTCGTGAACATCACCCGGGTGCTGGTGCTGGCGATCGGCTTCCTGGTGGTGCTGCAGACGCTCGGCGTGTCCATCGCGCCCCTGCTCACCGCCCTGGGTGTCGGCGGTCTGGCCGTCGCGCTGGCCCTGCAGGACACCCTCGCCAACCTCTTCGCGGGCATCCACATCCTCGCCTCCAAGACCGTGCAGCCGGGCGACTACATCCGGCTCAGCAGCGGCGAGGAGGGCTATGTGGTGGACATCAACTGGCGCCAGACGACGGTGCGTCAGCTCTCCAACAACCTGGTGGTCATCCCCAACGGCCAGCTCGCGAGAACCAACATGACCAACTACACGCGCCCCGAGCAGCAGTTGACGATTCTGGTGCAGGTGGGCGTCAGCTATGACAGCGACCTGGACCACGTCGAGCGCGTCACCCACGAGGTCATCGCCGAGACGATGACCGGGATCACGGGCGCCGTTGCGGACCACGAGCCCGCGATCCGCTTCCACACCTTCGGCGACTCGCGCATCGGCTTCACGGTGATCCTCGGCGTGGGCGAGTTCAGCGACCAGTACCGCATCAAGCACGAGTTCATCAAGAGCCTGCACCGCCGCTACCGCGAGGAGGGCGTCCACATCCCGTCCCCGACCAGGACGGTGGCCCTGCAGCAGGGCGCGGTGGTGATACCGCAGCAGCGCGGCGCGGAGGAGCCGGCGCCGGCTGTTGCCGAGTAGGCCCCGAGGGCGGCGGTCGGCATACCCTCGAAGGACCATGACCTCTCCGCCGCCGGACCCGGCCGCCCGCTCCCTCGACGAACGGCTCGACGCGATCGCGCGTCAGCCGTTCCGGGCGAAGTTCCATCTGCGCGGGCGGGAGCTGGCCGTCGCCGGGCAGAAGGGGCCGGCGACCATCCGCTGGCACGCCTACGACCTGATCGCCGAGCGGCTCGCCCCGGCGCGGCCGTACAAGGACGGCAGGCAGACGCCGTACCGGGGGCATCCGGTGTTCGTCGCCCAGCACGCCACCGCGACCTGCTGCCGGAGCTGTCTGCAGCGCTGGCACGGGATTCCCCGGGGACGGGAGCTGAGCCGCGCCGAGCACGTGTACGTGGTGGACGTGATCTGCCGGTGGATCGAGCGCGAGGTGGCGGGCGGCGCCGGGCCGGACGCCGCCCGCCACGGCTGATCAGAGCGTGGCCGAGTTCTCGTGCCAGTGGCCGCCGCGCTTGCTGTGCGGGGCCGCGAAGGAGGAGGCGACCGGGTTCACCGTCCAGTCGGGGTGGCCGGGCATGCGCGGGGTCCTGGTGCCGTAGAGCCAGTCACGCAGGAAGCCGGACTGGTCCTGGCCGGAGACCTCGGAGGCGACGTCGATGTAGTCGGCGGTGGTCGCCGAGTAGTCGCGGAAGCGCTCCAGGAAGGTGCGCTCGACGGCGTTGAACACCTGCTCGCCGACGAGCTGCCGGAAGGCGTACAGCACGAGGACGCCGCCCAGGTAGCGCTGGCTGTCGAAGAGGTTGACCGCGTTCGGGGAGGCCACCGGGCCGGAGTCGTGACGCCACTGGTCGCCGCGCGCGTAGGTGTCCTTCATCCGGGCTTCCATGGTGGTCAGGCCGAGGGAGTCGGCCCAGCCGCGCTCGTAGCGGTAGAGCAGCCCGTAGTAGTCGGCGTGGCCCTCGTTCAGCCACAGGTCGGCCCAGGTGGCGGGGCTCACCAGGTTGCCGAAGTAGGAGTGGACCAGCTCGTGCATCATGTGCGAGCCGATGCTCTTCTCCGGCTGGAGCAGGAAGTTCGGCTTGTACAGGGTGAGGGTCTGCGTCTCCAGGCCGGTGAAGTCGAAGGCCGCGGGGTCGTCGGAGTTGCACGGCAGCAGGCCGTACGTCTCGAACGGGTAGGCGCCCAGCCGGTCCTCCAGCCAGGTGACGAGGCCGGGGGTGAGGGCGAGGGCCGGTTCCAGGGCGGTGGCGCGGGCGGTGGGCACGACATCGCGCAGCGGCAGGCCGTGCGGGCCCTGGCGGTCCTTGATCACGTAGTCGCCGACGGTGATCTGCACGAGTTCCGTGGCCATCGGGGAGGCCGAGCGGTACGAGTACGCCGTGCGGTCGCCGCTCAGCGTCTCGGTGCCGGTGAGCAGGCCGTTCGCCACCGCGCGCAGCCCGCTCGGGACCGTGACGCGGAAGGTGAAGTCCGCCTTGTCCGAGGGGTGGTCGTTGCACGGGAAGACGGTGTGCGCGGAGTTCGGCTGCGGGCAGGTCGCGAAGCCGTCGGGGGTGGGCACCCAGGCGGTGTGGGCGAGGGCGCGGCGCGGGTCGGCGGAGTAGGCGACGGTCACGGTGGCCGGCGCGTCCGGCGGCAGGGCCTTGGCGGGCGTGATCCGCAGTTTCTCGTCCACCTGGGTGAAAGTGGCGGCGGCGCCGTCGACGCACACGGTGCGTATGTCGAGGCCGAGGGCGTCGAGCGAGAAGCGGCTGAGCGGGCGGTCGACGCGTATCTTCAGCGTGGCCGTCGCGTCGACCTTCCTGGCCGTGGCGTCGTAGGCCAGGTCCAGGTGGTAGGACGTGGCGCGGTAGCCCTTGTTGCCGAGGGTGGGGAAGACGGGGTCGCCGAGGGTCTCGGGGCCGAGGACGGCCGCCGTGCGGGCCGCCTTGTGCGCCTTCGCGCCGGGGGGCGCGCCTGGGCCGGGGAGCCCGTCGTCAGTGCCGCGGCCGTGCCGATCAGGGCGGCCGCCGGGGCCGTCACTCTGGTGCGATATCTCATGGTCCGCTTTCGGTCGGGCGGCCGGGTGGTCGGATCCGGCCGCCGGTCGTGGGCGATCACGCGTGGTCAGTGGTGATCGTTTGTCATGACCACATGAAGGCGGGATCGGTTGCGCCGGGGCGGCACGAATTTCCGGCCGGGACCCCTGTCGAGCCGGACCCGATCACGAGATATCTTGATGTCGAGCAATGTTGCAGACGTGGAGCGGAGCACCCGGTGACTGACTCGACCATCATCTACACCTACACAGACGAGGCCCCGGCCCTCGCGACGCACTCGTTCCTGCCGGTGATCAAGGCGTACGCCTCGCAGGCCGGCGTGCCCGTGGAGACCCGCGACATCTCGCTGGCCGGGCGCATCATCGCCGTCTTCCCGGAGTACCTGAACGAGGACCAGCGCATCCCCGACGCGCTGAGCGAGCTGGGCCGGCTGGCCAAGACGCCCGCCGCCAACATCATCAAGCTGCCGAACATCTCGGCGTCCATCCCGCAGCTCAAGGCCGCCGTCGCCGAGCTGCAGGGCAAGGGCTACGCGCTGCCGGACTACCCGGACGACCCCAAGTCCGACGAGGAGCGGGAGATCCGCGCCCGGTACGACAAGATCAAGGGCTCGGCCGTGAACCCGGTCCTGCGCGAGGGCAACTCCGACCGCCGCGCCCCCGCCTCCGTGAAGAACTACGCCAAGACCCACCCGCACCGCATGGGCGCCTGGAGCTCCGACTCCAAGACGAACGTGGCGACGATGGGCGTGGACGACTTCCGCTCCACGGAGAAGTCCGTGGTGATCTCCGAGGCCGGTGCGCTGCGCATCGAGCTCAAGGGCGACGACGGCTCGACCACCGTCCTGCGCGAGTCGGTACCCGTCCTCGAGGGCGAGGTCGTCGACGCCTCCGTGATGCGCGTCGGCGCGCTGCGCGAGTTCCTGACCGCGCAGGTCGCCCGCGCCAAGGAGGAGGGCGTCCTGTTCTCCGTGCACCTGAAGGCCACGATGATGAAGGTCTCCGACCCCATCGTCTTCGGCCACGTGGTGCGCGCCTTCTTCCCGAAGACGTTCGCGAAGTACGGCGAGACGTTCGCCGCCGCCGGTCTGACCCCGAACGACGGCCTGGGCGGCATCCTCAAGGGCATCGAGTCGCTGCCCGAGGGCGCCGAGATCAAGGCCTCCTTCGACGCCGAGCTGGCCGAGGGCCCGACGCTGGCCATGGTCGACTCCGACAAGGGCATCACCAACCTGCACGTGCCGTCCGACGTCATCGTCGACGCCTCGATGCCGGCCATGATCCGCACCTCCGGTCACATGTGGGGCCCGGACGGCCAGGAGGCCGACACCCTCGCGGTGCTGCCGGACTCCTCCTACGCCGGCGTCTACCAGGCCGTGATCGAGGACTGCCGCGCCAACGGCGCCTACGACCCGTCGACCATGGGCTCGGTCCCGAACGTCGGTCTGATGGCGCAGAAGGCCGAGGAGTACGGCAGCCACGACAAGACCTTCGAGATCCCGGTCACCGGCACCGTCCGCCTGGTCGACCAGGCCGGCAACGTCGTGATCGAGCAGACGGTCTCCGCCGGCGACATCTTCCGCGCCTGCCAGACCAAGGACGCGCCGATCAGGGACTGGGTGAAGCTGGCCGTCACCCGCGCCCGCGCCACCGGCGACCCGGCCGTCTTCTGGCTGGACGCCACCCGCGCCCACGACGCCAACCTGATCGCCAAGGTCGAGCAGTACCTGGCGGAGCACGACACCGAGGGCCTGGACATCCGGGTCCTGTCTCCGGTCGAGGCCACCAAGCTGTCGGTGGAGCGCATCCGCCGCGGCCAGGACACCATCTCGGTCACCGGCAACGTGCTCCGCGACTACCTGACCGACCTGTTCCCGATCCTGGAGCTGGGCACCAGCGCCAAGATGCTGTCGGTCGTCCCGCTGATGGCGGGCGGCGGTCTGTTCGAGACCGGTGCCGGCGGCTCCGCGCCGAAGCACGTGCAGCAGCTCGTCAAGGAGGACTACCTGCGCTGGGACTCCCTCGGCGAGTTCTTCGCCCTGGTGCCGTCCCTCGAGCAGTACGCGGCGGCCACCGGCAACACCCGCGCCAAGGTCCTCGCCGACACGCTGGACCGCGCCACGGCGACCTTCCTCAACGAGGACAAGTCCCCGACCCGTCGCCTCGGCGGCATCGACAACCGCGGCAGCCACTTCTACCTGTCCCTGTACTGGGCGCAGGAGCTGGCCGGCCAGACCGACGACGCCGACCTGGCGAAGGCGTTCGCCCCGTTCGCCGAGACCCTCGCGGCCGACGAGCAGAAGATCGTCGAGGAACTGATCGCCGTGCAGGGCAGCCCGGCCGACATCGGCGGCTACTTCCAGCCGGAGAAGGCCAAGGCGGACGCGGTCATGCGCCCGTCGGCCACCTGGAACTCGCTCCTCGCGTCCCTGAGCTGAGGTACGCGGCGGGTCAGCCGCCGCCGTGAGTGATCCTCCGCCCCGGTCGGTGCCCCCGGCCGGGGCGGAGGCATGCCGGGGGCCGGTGCGCCGTGTGTCCGTCCCGGCCCGCCGGCGGTACGGAGGGCGGTGACGGCCGTGGCGTTGATGCTCCTATTGCTGTCAGTGCCGTGTGGCACCTTGATCGTGCACCGTCCGACCGACGCCCATGGAGCAGCCCGTGCCCCCGTACGCCCCCTCGTTCGAACTCCTGCCCGGTGCCGCCGAGTCGCCCGTGCTGCTGCACGTGCCGCACTCGTCGCGGGCGATACCGGGTGACGTCCGCGAGGGGATCGTGCTGGACGACGCGGCGCTCGAGCGGGAACTGGACCACATCACCGACGCGCACACCGCGCGGATCGCGGAGCGGGCGGCGGCCCTCGCCGGGACAGCCCCCTGGCGGTTCGTCAACCGGCTGTCCCGGCTGGTCGTGGACCCGGAGCGGTTCCCGGACGAGCGGGAGGAGATGCTGGCCGTGGGCATGGGAGCCGTGTACACCGGGACCACGCACCGCGGTGCGCTGCGGGCCACGGACACCGATCCCGAGCCGCTGGTCGAGCGGTACTTCCGGCCGTACGCGCGCGCGATGACCGAGGCGGTGGCCGGGCGGCTCGCCGCGACCGGGCGCGCGATCGTGATCGACGTGCACTCCTATCCGCGCGAGGCCCTGCCGTACGAGCTGCACGGTGCCGGCCCGCGGCCGCCCGTGTGCCTGGGCACGGACGCCTTCCACACGCCGTCCCGGCTGCGCGAGGCGGCCCTGGAGGCGTTCGCCGAGTGCGGGGAGACGGGGCTGGACAGCCCGTTCAGCGGGACCTACGTGCCGCTGGAGTACTACGGCCGCGAGGCGCGGGTGAGCGCGCTGATGGTGGAGATCCGCCGGGACACCTACATGACCGAGCCCGGCGGCCCCGCCGGCCCTGGTCTGGAGGACCTCGCCGGAGCTCTGGCCGCGCTCGTGGACGCCGTGTAGCGGCGGGGCCGCCTCCGGCTCGGAGCCCCGGGCCCTCCGGCTGGAGCACTCCCGCAGGACAGCGGGCGGGGCGCGTACGAAGGTGGTGGGCATGACGGAGGAGATCACGCTCACCGGCCGGGCCGCACCGCCCGAGCGGGACTGGCCGCCGCCCGTGCGGGACTGGCTGCCGCTCGACCTGGACGGGACGGACTTCGACCCGGTCCTCGCCGGCCTGATGCGCGAGGGCCCGCTGACCCGGATCCGGCTGCCGTTCGGCGAGGGGTGGGCGTGGCTCGCCACCCGCTACGAGGACGTGAAGCTGGTCACGAACGATCCGCGCTTCGGCCGCGCCGAGGTGACCCGCCGTCAGGTGACCCGGCTGGCCCCGAACTTCGCGCCCCGCCCGGGCTCGCTGGCCTGGGCCGACCAGCCCGAGCACAACCGGCTGCGCAGGCCGGTCGCCTGCGCCTTCACGGCGAGCGCCATGAAGCGGCTGCGGCCCCGCGCGCAGCGGATTCTGGACGAGCTGATGGACGGCGTCGTACGGGACGGGCCGCCCGCGGACCTGGTCGAGCGGGTGCTGGAGCCGTTCCCGATCACGGTCGTCAGCGAGGTGATGGGCGTGCCGCCCGCCGACCGGGAGCAGGTGCACGCCTGGACCCGGCAGATCATCTCCACCTCCGGCGGCGCCGAGGCCGCCCAGGCCGCGAAGACAGGCCTGTACGGCTGGATCACCACGGCCGTCCGGTCCCGCGCGTACAGCACGGACGAGGACGTCTACTCACTCCTCGGGGCCGCCGTGTCCCGGGGCGAGATCAGCGAGGAGGAGGCCGTCGGCCTCGCCGGACCGCTGCAGATCGGCGGCGAGGCGGTCACCCACAACTGCGGCCAGATGCTGTTCCTGATGCTGACCCGGCCGGAGCTGATGGAGCGCGTACGCACCCGCCCCGAGGCGCGCGGCCCGGTGCTCGACGAACTCCTGCGTCACATCCCGCACCGCAGCACGGTCGGGCTCGCCCGGATCGCCCTGGAGGACGTCGAGGTCGGCGGTCACCGGATCGCGGCGGGCGAACCGGTCTACGTCTCCTACCTCGCCGCCAACCGCGATCCGGCCGTCTTCCCGGACCCCGACCGCATCGACCCGGACCGGCGCCCCAACCCGCACCTGGCCTTCGGCAACGGCCCGCACTACTGCACCGGCGCCGTCCTCGCCCGGCTGCAGACCGAACTGCTCGTCGACACACTCCTGGACCGACTGCCCGCCCTGCGCCTCGCCGTCCCACCGGACCAGGTCCAATGGCGGCACAAGACGATGATCCGCGGACCACGCACCCTGCCCGTCACCTGGTGACCCGGAGCGGGGCCGGCCGGACGCGTCCCTACGCCCGCAGCCACTCCGTCACGACCACCTGCCCGCCGGCGCGGAGCCGCAGGGCGAACGGGCCGGTGGGTGGGGTGTCGCTGGTGAAGCGGCCGAGGGTGTCGACCGTGACGGGGCGGGCCGCCCGGGGGCCGCCCAGGACCTCGACGCGGGCCGGGCCCGGGGGCAGCACCTGGCCGATCAGGCCCTCCCCGGTGACCTCGATGTCGACGGTCAGGCCGCCCGCGCGGAAGGTCAGCATCCGTGGCGCGTCCGGCACTCCCCTGACGGGCAGCGCGTCCACCAGCGAGTCGAAGGTCAGCTCGGCGATGTCGGCGTCCAGGTCGTGCAGCGCGTAGGCGCCCAGCGCGAGTTGGCGCAGTTCGGCCGGGACCGGGTCCAGCACGGCGGCCGCCTGGCGCAGTTCCTCCTCCAGCAGGTCCCCGTCGAACCCGGCGTCGTCGCATCCCTCTTCGGGGAAGGCTTCGTCGTCGTGTGTGCCGCTCATGCCGCCTCCCGTGCGTCCATCCGGGCCCGCAGCCGGCGCAGACAGCGCTGGCGCAGCGGGCCGATACTGCCGACCGCGATGCCCAGCGCGGCCGAGACCTCCAGATAGCTCGGCGGCGGCGAGGCCATCAGCACCCGCAGCAACTGCCGGCACCGCTCGCCGAGCGCCTCGAACTCCTGCCACAGCCGGCGGATCCGCTCGGCCTGCGCGGCCTCCTCCTCGGAGTCGATCAGCGACTGCTCCGGTGTCCGTTCCTCACTGGCCCGGTCCAGCACCTGCGGATCGTCCGTGAACGTCAGCCGGGTCAGCCCCTTGAGCACCTTCAGGCACTCGTTCCGGGCCGTACTGGCCAGCCAGGAACCCGCCTTGTCCGGTTCGCGGAGGCGGTGGAGGTGCTGGGCGAAGCGGAACCACACGGTCTGGTAGACCTCGTGCGCGTCGGCGTCGGAGAGCCGGTGTGCGCGCACCACCGACCACACCAGCGGACTCAGTCCCTCCACCAGCGCCTTCCAGGCCGCCGCGTCGCCGTCGACCGCGGACCGGACCAGCGCGCCGACCTCTGTTCGGTCCACAACTCCACCCCTCGTGTACGGCACGTCATCGTACGCCGTGGAGTGGAGCGTTCCGGCCCTCATACCGGCCGGACCGGGATCGCGACGGGGGTCGGGCGCCAGGTGGACGGCCGGAGCACCGGCACGTGCGCCCCGCGCACCTCGGTGGACTCGGTGACCGAGCGGAGCAGTTGGGCCCGGGCCGCGCGCGGTTCGCGCTCCTTGTGCGCCGTCATGTGGGCGGCGACGAGCCCGGCGACGACCGGGGTGGCGAAGGACGTGCCGCTCCACTGCGCGAGGCCGTCGAACATCACCTGGTCGGGTTTGCCGGCGGTGCTCTCCCGCGCCTCGCTCAGCACGCCCGTGTGCCGCGGGTACTGGCAGGTGCAGACGTATTCGAAGCCGTACCGGCAGGCGTCGTAGGTGGAGTGCTGGTAGACGTACGGCACGGGTGTGCGGAAGCCGGTGAGGGCGCTGGTGAGCCGCTCGCCGGGGGCGTAGACCCGCACCCAGTGGCCGTGGTTGCTGAAGCAGGCGCCGGACTCGCCGTCCCCGCGGAGCGCGCCGACCGACAGCACGCAGTCCTCGTACTCGGGCAGGGCGGCGTAGGCGGCCGGCCAGAACGGGTTGTCGCTGGCGTTGTTGCCGGCGGCGGCGACCAACAGGGTTCCCTGCTCGCGCAGTTCCCGCATGAACGCGTCGAGGCCGAGCAGTCCGTCGGTGCGGCCGTTGGACGTGCCGGCCGAGAGGCTGATGATGTCGGGCCAGCCTCCCTGGTCGACGGCCTCGAAGAGTCTGGCGCCGAACTCGGACTCCAGGACGGCGCCCGCGTCGGCGAGCGTGCCGCGCACGGTGACGTCGGTGTTGGGGGCGACGGCGGCGACGATTCCGGCGATGAACGTGCCGTGTCCGACGTACTGCCGCAGCACACCGTCGGGGCCGGTCTCGCTGACCTGCGGGTCGCCGGTGGTGTGGGCGAGCAGCGGGTAGGAGCCGTGGTCGTGCACCAGGCCGGTGTCGATGACGAGGACGCCGACGGCGGTGTCCGGGTCGTACGGGGCGTCCACCGGAGCCGGGTTGGGCGGCTCGCTGCGCGGCGCGGGGACCGGCTCGTCGCCGGGGCAGGCGTTGACCGCGATGTGCACGACGTGGTTGCGGCTGACCAGGCGGCGGCCCTGGCGGCCCTCGGCCTCCCGCAGGGCGCCCAGGGCGTGCGGGACGACGTCCTCGCCGAGGGCGGGGTCGCCGACCCGGATCCGGGTGATGCCGGTGCGGTTGGTCTCCGGGCCGGCCCGGCGCACATGGTCCGGGACCAGGCCCTGGGTGTCGGTGAAGTGGCCGCGCACGGTGTCCTCGACCAGCCGGGCCTCCTCACCGTCGCGGGCGAGGACGACGCCCTTCTCGTAGAGGAACTCCGCGGCGTCGTCCGGCCCCATGGCCAGAGCGGTGCCGGGCATCGCGCGCTGGATGTGGTCGAACTGCTCGTGGAATCGCTGAGGTGCCATGGTGTGTCCTCCCCCTGAGACGGTGTCCGACAGTCAGAGTCGTCCGACGACCGATTGATACAGCTTGATACAGCCCGCGGGTGCGGCGGGTACGGCCGCAAGTGACAACGGCGAACCCGTGGGGCGGGTTCGCGCAGGCCACTACCATGCGAGGGGTGACAGCGGGAAGCGAGTCGGTCCTCGAACTGCTGCCTATGGTGTTCGCCGACCCGGGCGAGGCCCGGGCACGCGCGGAACACCTGCTGCACACCGGCCCGCCGCCGCTGCACGCCAGCGTCGCGCACCAGGTGCTCGGCATCTGGCAGCGGGACTTCGGCGATCTGCGGATCGCCCTCAGGCATCTGCGCCGGGCCCGGGACCTCGCCGCGCGCGCCGAGTCGGCGGAGCGGGAGGCGGACGTCCTCGCGACCCTGGGGGTCGCACTGGTGCACGCGGGGCGCACCCGGCAGGGGTTGGCGTCGTTCGAGCAGGGGGTCGCGCGGGGCAGCGGACACACCAGGGCACGGGTGCGGTACCGGCGGGCCTATGTGTGGTGGGTGCTGGGGCATCACCGGGAGGCACTGGAGGACGTACGGCGGGCCCTTCCGGCACTGCGGCAGGCCGGCGACGGGATCTGGACCGCGCGGGCGCTGACCCTGCGGGCCACGGTGCATCTGGCGCTGGGCGCGGTGGACCGGGCGGTCGCGGACTTCACGGCGGCGGAGCGGCTGTGGGACACCACCGGCCAGGAGCACGACAAGGCGGACGCGGTGGAGAGCCGGGGCCTCGCCGCGTTCCGCTCCGGGGACATCCCGGCCGCGCTGCGGCTGCTGGACGAGGCCGAGGAGCGGTACGCAAAGCTCGGCACGCCCACCTTCATGCTGTCCGTGCGGCGCTGCGAGGTGCTGATGGCCGCCGGGCTCGCCCCCGAGGCGCTCGCCGAGGCGGACACCGCGATCGCGCTGCTGGACCGGATCGGCGGGCAGTCCACCCGTAAGGCCGAGCTCCTGCTGGCCGCCGCGCACGCCGCCCGCTCGGCCGGGAAGCCGGACATCGCGACCGACCGTGCCGCCCATGCCGTACGGCTGTTCGCCAGGCAGCGGCGGACCTGGTGGGAGACGCACGCCCGGCTGGTGCTGACCGAGGCGCGGGCGGCGGCGGGGCCCGGGTCGGGCCGGCTGGTCGCGGACGCGGCGCGGGTCGCCGAGCGGCTGGCCTCCTTCGGTTCGCCGGCCGCGCCGGAGGCCTCGCTGCTCGCCGGGCGGATCGCGCTGACGCTGGGCCGGACGGCGGACGCGGAACGGCATCTGGCGGCCGCCGCGCGCAGCCGGCACTCCGGTCCGCCGCGGGCCAGGGTGACGGGCTGGGTGGCGCAGGCGCTGCGTGCCCGGGCGGCCGGCTCCGGGCGCGGTGTGCTGCAGGCCTGCCGGCACGGCCTGGGCGTGCTCGACGACCACCGGATGACGCTCGGCGCCTCCGAGCTGCGGGCCCGTGCCACCGCGCAGGGGGCGGAACTGGCCGCGCTCGCACAGGAGGTGAGCCTGGCGCACGGCGGCCCGCGGCGGCTGCTGGAATGGAGCGAGCGCTGGCGGGCGACCGTGCTGGCCGCGCCGCCCGCCCGGCCGCCCGCCGATCCGGCGCTGCTCGGCGGCATCACCGCCTACCGGGAGATAGCGGCCCGCGCGGAGGAGGCGCGGATGGAGGGCCGCCCGGTGCCCGCCCTGGAGCGCGAACAGCGGCGGCTGGAACGGGAGATCCGCTCCCGCACCCACCACATGCGCGGCGACGCGCCCGGCGACGGCGACCGCTTCGACGCGGCCCGGCTGCTGGCCCGTCTCGGGGACGCTCGGCTGGTCGAGCTCGCCGTGGTGGACGGCCGGGTGCACATCCTGCTCTGCGGGCAGGGCCGGGTCCGGCGGTTCGCGGGCGGGGCGCTCGCGGAGGCGGTGGCCGAGGCGGAGCATGTGCAGGCCGGGCTGCGCCGGCTCGCGCATCCGGGCGGCGAGGCGCGGCTGCCGCTGGTGGAGGCGGCGGGCCGGCGTCTGGAGGAGCTGCTGCTGGGCGGTGCCGCGGCGCATCTCGGGTCCGGCCCTGTGGTGATCGTGCCGCCGGGCGCGCTGCACCGGGTGCCGTGGGCGCTGCTGCCCGCGCTGCGGGAGCGGGTGCTCAGTGTGTCGCCGTCGGCGGGCAGTTGGCTGCGGGCCCGGGAGACCGCGCCGCCGCGCGGCGGCCGGCATGTACTGGTCCGCGGCCCGGGCCTGGCCACGGGCGGCGCGGAGGTGCCCGAGCTGGCCGGCCGGTACGGCGCGGCTACGGTGCTGGAGGGACCGGCGGCGCAGGTGCCCCGGGTGCTGGAGCACCTGGACGGCGCGGCCCTCGCGCATCTCGCCGCGCACGGTACGTTCCGCGCGGACAGCCCGCTGTTCTCCGCGCTGCGGATGGCCGACGGCCCGCTGATCGTGCACGACTTCGAGCGCCTGGCCCGCAGCCCCTACCGGATCATCCTCTCCAGCTGCGACACCGCCCGGCTCGCCTCGGTCGGCGCGGACGAACTGCTGGGGCTGGTCACCGCGTTGCTGCCGCTGGGCACGGCCGGGGTGGTGGCGAGCAGCGCGCCGGTCAACGACGCGGCCGTGGTGCCGCTGATGCTCGCCCTGCACAAGGGACTGGACGCGGGACTCTCCCTGGCCGAGTCCCTGCGCGACGCCCGCGCCACCCAGCCGGGCGACGCGGTCCACCAGGCGACGGGGTGGGCGTTCGCGGCGTTCGGGGCGGCGTGAGGCGGGCCGCCCGTGGTGAAAGCGTTGCGGTCGCGCGGGTTCCGTTCCGTGGCACTCGGGAGGGCTTGAGGCGGGGGCGCACGCCGTGAACAACCCCGCGGACAAGGGGGTTCAGGGCGTTCGGACCGGCGTGAGGCGGAGCCCGCACGCTGTGCGGGCCCCGGGTCACGCGGGTTCCGCCGCCGGCAGGTCCGTGAGCCACGGCAGCGCTCCGCGGTCGCTCGCGCCGAGGCGGGCGTAGGCCCCGTACAGGTGGTTGCCGACCGTCCGGACGGAGAGCGTCAGTCGCTCGGCGATCTGGCGGTTGCTGAGGCCGGACGCCGCGAGGGCGACGATCTGCCGTTGCCGCGCGGTGAGTTCGCCGAGGACGAGTCCGGAGAGCGCCGGGGTGCGGGCGCCCTGGCAGCGGCGGGCCAATGCGAGCGCCCGGGTGCGGGAGAGGCGGGCGGCGCGCGGGTCGCGGTGGGCCGGTACGGCCTGTGCGTGCGCCTCGGCCGCGAACAGCAGGAAGCCGCGCTCCGCCAGCGCCTCGGCGGCCCGGTCCAGGGCGGGGCCGTCGCCGCGGGCGAGCGCGTCGGCGTGCCGGGCGAACACACCGTCGCCCGGCAGCCGCCCGGCGACCCGCTCCGGTGCCCCCAGCCGCACGGCGTCGTAGAGCGCCAACACCTCGTCCCCGGCGATCCGGTCCAGGGCGCCCCCGAGGTCGCCTCGTGCCGCCGCGGCCCGCATCCCCGTCCCCGTGGTGTCGCCGAATTGGTCTGCCGCTAAGTCGAGTTCGGTACGGCAGCCGGTGTCCTCCGGTTCCGCGCGCAGACCCTCGCGTGCCCATGCGGCCGCCTCGCGCAGCTCTCCGCGCAACCGGGCGTACCGGGCACGTACGGCGGCGTATCCGCCCGGGACCGGCCGCCCCTCGGCCAGCAGCCAGTCGCCGACCGGCGTCGGCACGGCCCGTACGTCGTGTCGCGCCAGCCTGCGCTCCAGCGCCGCCCGTTCGGCCGAGAGAGCCGGCCCGTACCGGTCCGGGGTGCGGGCCAGCCGGCGTGCCCGCAGCGGGCCTGCGGTGGCGCGCAGGGCCGGGCCGTGCAGCGGGTGGGCGAGGGTGACCGAGCCGTGGCCACCGACGTCGATCAGCCCTTCCTGCTCAAGGCGTTCGAGGACGTCCAGGTCGAGGCCGTCCAGGGCGAGCGGCAGGGGCTCGGCGAACGCGAGCCGGTGCAGTGTCTCGCGCTCGTCGGGGTCGGGCCGGTCGAGGACGGCGGCCAGGCGCTCACGGACGGTCGCGGTGACCGGGACCGGTCCGCGCCACGCCCATCCGCCACCGCCCGGGACGGCGCTCAGGGCGTCGGAGCGGCGCAGCGCCCCCAGCAGGTCGCGCAGCAGCCGCAGATCGCCCTGGCACAGCCGGTGCATCCGGCCCATGGTGAGCGGCTCGAGTCCCACCGCGGCGAGGAGCCGGTCGGTGTCCTCGCGGGGCAGCGGCGGCAACGGCAGGCGCGGCAGCAGCTCCCCCGTCCACAGTCTGGAGACGGCGGCGGGCACGGGCGCGCCGTCGGTGGCGGTCACCGCCAGCCGGGTGCCTCCGTGCACGGCGAGCTGGTGCACGAGCGCGGCGGAGGCCTCGTCGAGCAGATGGGCGTCGTCGACGACGAGGAGGCGCACTCCGGACAGGAGCCGCACCGCGCGGTGCAGCGAGACCGTGTCGGGCAGCAGGTGCGCGAAGGCCGCGAAGCGCATGCTCCGGGTCTCGGGGGTTCCGGTCACCCGGGCGCAGTCCAGGCCCCGGACCGCCTCCTTGATCAGCCGGGTCTTGCCCCGGCCGGCCGGCCCGGTCACCACGATGCCCGGCCGCCCGGCCGCCAGCGCCCGCCGGACCCGGTCCAGTTCGTCCTCCCGCCCGGTGAACGGCCAGGGCAGTTCAAGCGTCTTCGCGTCCTGTTCGTCAGTCGTCACACGAACAGGAGCGCGCCTACTCAGTTCTGATACAGGGCGACTTGAGTACCCCCCGACTCAGGCGCTCGGCCATCGGGGAGGGCATTCTGGCGGTCCAGGCCACAGTCGGGCCCAGGGGGAGCGGTCGGGGGACGTCACCTTCGGGGGAGGGAGACGTCCTCCGGCCTCGCCGTCGTGTCCCCGGCGAGGAGCCTCGTGAGGCGACCGGCCAGGAAGTCCCGCTCCCGAAGCGGCGGTACGGCCCGGTCGGCCGAGGCGGCGATCCCGTCGGGGTCGAGGTGGGCGGCGAAGGCCGGGTGGGCGGCCAGCCGCCGGGCGTGACTCCACAGCGCCGGATGGCCGGCGACGCGCTGCACGGCCGAGGCGTCGATGCGATGGCGGTGCACGGTGTCCAACTGGACCAGTGCCACCCACAGTTCGACGTCGGCGGCGGTCAGCCGGCCGGCGACCAGGAACTCCTCCCCCGCCAGGTACCGTTCCAGCCGGCCCAGCGTGTCCAGCAGGTGTTCCAGTGCGGCGGCTCGGTCGGCCGGATCGGCGCCGGCCCGCCCGGCGCGCTGCGCCGCCCGCTGGATGTCCTCGGCACAGAGCCGTTCCACGGCCTCGATCTCGCTCTCGGCGCCGCTCGGGTACAGCGAGGCACGGCCGTTCGGGCGGAAGCGGTCCAGGTCGCGGAGGATCTCCGGGGCGTGCGTGCTGACGATGCGTCCGGACCAGTCGTCGCTGAGCACCGGAGCGAGAGCGGGCCCGGTGTAGTGGTGCGCGCTCGCCTCGTACAGCGGATGCAACGCCGAGTGGCCGCCGTCGGGTTGGTCCGGCACGGCGGGCAGGAATGTCACCGGACAACTGCCGTCGAGCCCGAGCAGGCGGTGGCCGACGGCGAGGCGCAGCCCGTCGGGAGTGGCGGTCGAGAGATGGAGCCGGTAGCGGTGCGGCACGGCGTAGTGGCCGCTGCGCGCGTCCTGGCCGATCCGGCCTCGGAAGACGGGGGCGGGGCGGCGGAGCGACGGGACGGCGGCGAGCGGAGCGATGGACATGTGTCTCCCCTGGTGCGGGCGCGCGGAGGCGGGCGCGGCGAATACGGCGTGGGTGCGACGAGGGCGCGGGCGGACCGGCTTGGCCTCCAGCGGTCGGCGGACAACCTTCGACGGGCAGCGGTCGGCGGACAGCGATCGGAGGTCGGCTGTCAACTGAGCCGTCGGCCGTCGGCCGTCAGCTCTCTGCCGCCTGCTGTCAGCCGTGCAGGCCGATCGCGCTGCAGACGCGCAGCAGGTCGATGTGCAGGCGGGAGGTGAGAAGGGGTGCGCGGGGCGGCGTGCGGCCCGCTCGGCCGGCCACCGTCTCGAGGCGCGCCATGATTCCCTACCCGTTCGCTGGGATTCCCTTTCCCTGGAGTGTCGATCGGGCGTGCCGCGGCGTCAAGGCGACGTCCACACGGCGGACCGGTACGGGTTCACTCGAACGCCGCACTGCGCTCGTCGGCCGGCCGGGCCGGTGCTGATGTGGAGGGACGTACCGCGCTCTGAGGAGGCCGCCGCGATGCACCGTCCGTCCCGCCCCGCACGTGTTCTCACCTTGGCGCTGGCGACGGGGACTCTGCTGGTCACCGCCGCCTGCGCGGGCGACACCGGGTCCCCGGAGGCCGCGCCCGCCTCCCCGGCGGCGAAGCAGTCTCCGTCCTCCCCGTCACTGTCCTCCCTGTCCTCGTCCTCCCCTTCGCCGTCCTCCCCGTCCGCGTCGGCCACGCGGGCGCTGACCACGAACGGGGCGAAGGCCGCGCTGATCACCGAGGCCGACATCGAGGACGCGTGGACGCAGGTGAACAACGCGGCGAGCTGGCGCGACAAGCTCCTGGTCGGCAAGGTCGACGTCGCCTCGTTCCTGAACGGCGAAACCAGCTCCCAGGATTGTCAGAAGCTGCTCGACAGCCTGTACTCGGACACCCTGCTGGGCCGGCCGGCGGGAGCGTCGGCGCTCACCGGCTTCACCCAGGGCGACGCCCGGCTGCTGTACCAGGTGGGCGACTACGGCAAGGGATCGCTGGAGAAGTCCCTGGACTGGATGAAGAGCCTCGCGGACACCTGCGACCAGTTCACCGTGACCGGCTCGGACGGCGGCAAGCGGACGGTACAGGTCGTGAGCAGTTCGCTGCCGGCCGTGGGGGACGGCAGGCAGGGCCTCACCCTGACGGTGCAGGGCACCTCGAACGGAGAACCCGTCACGCTCAAGCTGGACGTGGCCGCCGTCCGGGTCGGCTCGTCGGGGATCCTGGTGACCAACGGCGGCCCGTCCGGCGTCGATCACGACAGCACGGAGACGGCGGTCCAGCAGGGCACCCAGCGGTTGCAGCAGGTGCTCGCCGGCAAGACCCCTTCCCCGACCCCGACCACGCTGGACTGACGGCCCGTGGCGGGACCGCGCCTTCGCCGGAGGCCTGTCCCGAGAGAGCGTCATGTGACATATTACTGGCGTGGCGATGCGACTGACCTGTGATGTCGTGGTCGTCGGGGCCGGTGCGGTGGGTGCGGCCTGCGCGTTGTACGCCGCGCGGGCGGGTCTCGACGTGAACGTGGTGGACCGTGGTCCGGTCGCCGGGGGCACCACGGGAGCCGGCGAGGGAAATCTGCTGGTCTCCGACAAGGACCCCGGTCCCGAACTCGAACTGGCTCTGCTTTCCGCCAGGTTGTGGGCGCGGCTCGCGGACGAGTTCGGTCCGGCGATCGAGTACGAGCCCAAGGGCGGCCTCGTCGTCGCCTCGACGTCTGATGAACTCTCCGCACTGCACGACCTCGCCGAACGCCAACGGGCCGCCGGCGTCGAGGCCGACGGGGCCGACTCCCGGGAACTGAGGGAACTGGAACCCCACTTGGCCCCCGGCCTCGCGGGCGGGGTGCTCTATCCCCAGGACGCGCAGGTCATGCCGGCCCTCGCCGCCGCTCACCTGATCCGCGCCTCGGGAGCCCGGCTGCACGCGGGCCTGACCGTGACCGGCGTACTGCGCGGGCGGGACGGCGCGGTACGCGGGGTCCGTACCACCCAGGGCGACATCCACGCCCCGGCCGTGGTGAACGCGGCCGGCACCTGGGGCGGCGAACTCGCCGCCCTGGCCGGCGTTCACCTTCCGGTGCTCCCCCGGCGCGGCTTCGTACTGGTCACCGAGCCGCTTCCGCGGATGGTCCGGCACAAGGTGTACGCCGCCGACTACGTGGCCGACGTGGCGAGCGACTCGGCCGCGCTCCGGACCTCACCGGTGGTCGAGGGCACCGCCGCCGGGCCGGTCCTGATCGGGGCGACCCGCGAACGGGTGGGCTTCGACCGCACCTTGTCCCTGCCGGCCGTACGAGCGCTCGCGGCCGGTGCGATCGGCCTGTTCCCCTTCCTGGAGCGGGTGCGCGCGCTGCGGACGTACGCGGGCTTCCGGCCGTACCTGCCCGACCACCTCCCTGCGATCGGCCCCGATCCGCGCGTGCCCGGTCTGCTGCATGCCTGCGGGCACGAGGGCGCGGGCATCGGACTGGCCACCGGAACCGGGCGGTTGATCGCGCAGGCTCTGACCGGGAAGGCGGTGGAGCTGGATCTCGGCCCGTTCCGCCCGGACCGGTTCGGGACACCCGGGACTCCCCCGACGACGCGTGGAGGCGAGACGCCGTGACCCCTTCGCAGCCGGCCGGGGCGCATCCCGCCGCCGCGTTCAGCGCCACCTTCGACGGCCGGCCCGTGGCGGCGCTGCCGGGACAGACGGTCGCGGCAGCACTGTGGGCGGCGGGCGTGACCTCCTGGCGCGGCACGCGCGGCGGGGGCCGGCCACGCGGGGTGTTCTGCGGGATCGGGGTGTGCTTCGACTGCCTGGTGACCGTCAACGGGCGTCCCAACCAGCGGGCTTGTCTGGTCCCGCTCGAACCGGGCGATGTGATCCGGACACAGGAGGGGACGGGACACGCGGATGGCTGAACGACCCCATCTCGCCGTCGTCGGGGCGGGTCCGGCGGGGCTGGCCGGCGCTCTGGCCGCGGCCGCGCGCGGTGTGCGCGTGACCCTGGTCGACGCGGCCGAGCAGGCGGGCGGCCAGATCCACCGGCGGCCCGCCGCCGCCCTGGCGGCGCGCCGCCCGCCCGCACCGCGCCCTCGGGCGCGCACCTGGGACCGGCTGCGGGACGCGCTGGACCGGCACCGCGCCGGCGGGAACGTCACTCACCTGACCGATCATCATGTCTGGTGCGTGGAGCGGCTCCCCGCCTCCGGAGGGTTCGCGGTGCACTGCCTGCGCGGCCCGGCGCAGGAGGAGGGGGTCACCGTCCGGGCCGACGCGGTGCTGCTCGCCACCGGCGGCTACGAGCGGGTGCTGCCCTTCCCCGGCTGGACACTCCCCGGAGTCGTCACCGCGGGCGGCGCACAGGCCATGCTCAAGGGCCAACTGGTGCTGCCCGGCCGTACGGTCGTCGTCGCCGGCACCGGTCCGTTGCTGCTCCCCGTGGCGGCGGGGCTCGCGGAGGCGGGCGCCCGGGTGGCCGCGCTGGTGGAGTCCGCCGGTCCGAGGGCACTGCTGCGGATGGCTCCGGCACTGGCCGGGCACCCCGGAAAGCTCGCCGAAGGCGCCTGGTACGCGGCCCGGTTGCTGAGGTACGGGGTGCGGCCCCTGACCCGGCACACCGTGGTCGAGGCGCACGGCGCCGACCGGATCGAGGCGGTCACCGTGGCCGCGCTGGACCGGAACGGGCGGCTCGCGCCCGGCACCACCCGCCGCGTTCCGTGTGACGCCCTCGCGGTCGGGCACGGGATGCTGCCCCACACCGACCTGGCCGAGACGCTCGGCTGCACCCTGTCCGGGACCGACGTCCGCGTCGACACCGAGCAGCGCACCGACGTGCCGGGCGTCTGGGCGGCCGGGGAGGCCACCGGCATCGGTGGCGCGGACCTCGCGCTCGTCGAGGGACACATCGCCGGCCGTTCGATCGCCGCCCGCCTGCACGGCACCACCCCGGACCCGCGCACATGGGCCGCGGCCGCCCGGGCCCGCACCCGGCTGCGGGCGTTCTCCACCGCACTGGACACGGTCTACGCGCCGCCCGTGGACTGGGCCGACCGGATGACGGACGACACGACGGTGTGCCGCTGCGAGGAGGTCACCGCCGGGCAGGTCCGCGAGGCGGCCGGCACCCTCGGAGCCGGGGACGCGCGCACCGTGAAGCTGCTGACCCGCGCCGGAATGGGCTGGTGCCAGGGCCGGATGTGCGGCCCCGCGGTGGCCGGACTGACCGGCTGCCCGTTCACACCGGGCCGCCGGCCGTTCGCCCGGCCGGTACCGCTCGGCGTACTGGCCGAACCGCCGGAACCACAACCGCACTGACCGGCCCGCCAACCCGCCGCCACTCCCGCGGCCCCTGCCGCGACCCCGCGACTCAGTAAAATGTCACACCCTATTGGATCGGGGACCACTCATGACCCTCCAGCAGAGCCGCCCCTGGCGCGGCATCCTCGTGGCCACCGCGCTCCCACTCCGCGCGGACCTCTCGGTGGACCACGACCGTTACGCCGAACACTGCGCCTGGCTGGTGGAGAACGGCTGCGGCGGCGTCGTGCCGAACGGCTCCCTCGGCGAGTACCAGGTGCTCACCCCCGAGGAGCGGGCCGGGGTCGTGGAGACGGCCGTCGCCGCGATCGGCGGTGCGCGGGTCATGCCGGGCGTCGCGGCGTACGGCTCGGCCGAGGCCCGGCGGTGGGCGGAGCAGGCGGCCGAGGCGGGCTGTGCGGCCGTGATGCTGCTGCCGCCCAACGCCTACCGCGCCGACGAGCGGTCCGTACTGGCGCACTACGCCGAGGTCGCGCGGGCGGGCCTGCCGGTGGTGGCGTACAACAACCCGGTCGACACCAAGGTGGACCTCGTGCCCGAACTCCTCGCCCGGCTGCACGGCGAGGGCCACATCCACGGCGTCAAGGAGTTCTCCGGTGACGTCCGCCGCGCCTACCGGATCACCGAACTCGCGCCGGAACTGGACCTGTTGATCGGTGCCGACGACGTCCTGCTGGAGCTCGCCGTGGCCGGCGCCAAGGGCTGGGTGGCCGGCTACCCCAACGCGCTCCCCCGGGCCTCGGCCGAGCTGTACCGCGCCGCGACGGCCGGGGACCTCGGCACCGCGCTCCCGCTGTACCGGCAGTTGCACCCGCTGCTGCGCTGGGACTCGCGGGTGGAGTTCGTGCAGGCGATCAAACTGTCCATGGACGTGGTCGGCAGGTACGGCGGACCGGTGCGCCCGCCGCGCGTTCCGCTGCTGCCGGAGCAGGAGGCGGCCGTCCGCGCCGCCACCGAGAAGGCCGTGGCCGCGGGGCTCGCCTGACGCACACGCCGCGGCGAGAAGCCCGACCAGCCCGACGCCACGACAGAGAGGCCGGAGTATGCGCAGCAAGCTCGTCCTGCACGCCGTCGACTCGCACACCGAGGGCATGCCGACCCGCGTGATCACCGGCGGGATCGGCACCGTACCCGGTGCGACGATGAACGAGCGGCGGCTGTACTTCCGGGAACACCGCGATCACATCAAGCGGTTGCTGATGAACGAGCCGCGCGGGCACTCCGCGATGAGCGGCGCGATCCTCCAGCCGCCGACCCGGCCGGACTGCGACTGGGGCGTCATCTACATCGAGGTCTCCGGTTATCTGCCGATGTGCGGACACGGCACGATCGGCGTGGCGACCGTGCTGGTCGAGACCGGCATGGTGGAGGCGGTGGAGCCGGTGACCACCATCCGCCTGGACACTCCGGCGGGGGTCGTGGTCGCCGAGGTGGCGGTGGAGGACGGAGCGGCGCGCGACGTGACCCTCCGCAACGTGCCCTCCTTCGCGGTGGCCCTGGGCCGCGAGGCCACGCTCCCGGACGGCCGCACCGTCACCTACGACCTCGCCTACGGCGGCAACTTCTACGCCATCCTCCCGCTCGACGCCTTCGGCCTGCCCTTCGACCGCGCCCGCAAGGACGACATCCTGGCGGCCGGCCTCGCGCTGATGCGGGCGATCAACGCGGAGTCGGAGCCGGTGCACCCCGAGGACCCGTCGATCCGCGGCTGCCACCACGTCCATCTCCACGCCCCGGACGCCACCGCCCGCCACTCGCGGCACGCGATGGTCATCCACCCGGGCTGGTTCGACCGCTCCCCCTGCGGTACGGGGACGAGTGCGCGCATGGCGCAGTTGCACGCGCGGGGCGAACTGCCGTTGCACACCGAGTTCGTGAACGAGTCCTTCATCGGCACCCACTTCACGGGCCGGCTGCTCGGCACCACCCGGGTCGCCGGACTCCCCGCCGTGCTGCCGAGTTTCACCGGCCGCGCCTGGATCACCGGCACCGCCCAGTACCTGCTCGATCCTTCCGATCCCTTCCCGGAGGGGTTCGTCCTCTAGACTCCGATGATGCGTGACATGGCACAGAGATCGCAGGACGCGGACGCACCCGTGCTTCCCCGCCTGAGCGGCCGGCGGAGCAGCTACCGCGAGCGGGTCGCCGACGCGCTGCGGGCCGCCCTGATCGCGGGCGAACTGCGGCCGGGGCAGGTCTACTCGGCGCCCTCGCTGGCGGCCCGCTTCGGAGTGTCGGCGACGCCGGTGCGCGAGGCCATGCTGGACCTGGCCAAGGAGGGCCTGGTCGACACCGTACCGAACAAGGGCTTCCGGGTCACCGCCGTCTCCGAGCAACAGCTCGACGAGTACACGCACATCCGCGCGCTGATCGAGACACCCACCGTGGTGGACCTGGCCCGTACGGCCGACCGGATCTCCCTGGAGGCGCTGCGCCCGGCGGCCCGGGAGATCGTCGCCGCGGCTGCGGCCGGTGATCTCATCGCCTACGTGGAGGCGGACAGCCGTTTCCACCTCGGTCTGCTCGCCCTGGCCGGCAACTCCCACCTGGTGGAGGTGGTCGCCGACCTCCGCGGCCGTTCCCGGCTCTACGGCCTGACGTCCCTGGTCGAGGCGGGCCGGCTGCTCGCCTCCGCCGAGGAACACCTCGAACTCCTGGACGCACTGCTGGAGCGGGACGAGAAGGCCGTACGCGAGGTCATGACCCGGCACCTCGGTCATGTGCGCGGCCTGTGGGCGGCCGGGGACTGACCGCGCCGGCCCTCGGACCCGAGGAGGGCCCTGCCACGGCAGCGCATGACGAGGTCCGCCTCACCGGACGACCGACCGTCACCGTCCCCGAGGCCACCGGAGCGCTCCTGTCAGCGCCCGGGACCGCCGGCGCGGGGAATGCGCAGCGCGAGCGCGAACCCCATGGGGGCCAGCGCGCCCAGGCGACGACGAGCAGCCCGAATCCCGTGGCCGACAGCAGCGCCCCGAGGACGTCGAAGCGCTGTCCGGGATGCGCACGGGTGCGCCCCGGAGCGACCGTCCGCCGCATGAACAGCACCACGGCCAGGGTGATGACGGCCTCCATGAGGAGCGACACCCGCCAGCCGAGGTAGTTGGTGATCAGGCCGCCCAGCACGGGACCGGCCGCCGCGCCGATTCCCGCGGTCATACACAGTGTCGCCGCTCCGGTCAGCAGGCCGAGGAGCTGCGGCGGTACGTGAAGGGACCGGCTCACCTGCGGCAGATTGAGGCTGAGCACCAGAGGATCGATGGCCGTGACCGCGAAAGCGAGGGAGAGGCCGAGGACGATCGGCAGGGTCGTCGCGTTGGTGCGTGCCCCGACCGTCGACAACGCGATGCCTCCCGTGTTTTCGCGTCACATGCCGGTCGACGCCAACCCGTGCACCGCGTCCCCTCGGACCGCGCGGCACCAACACGCACGGAAGTGCGGCGTTCGGATCAGCCAGGGCCCTCAAAAACGATCAAGGGGCCGTATCGGATCACTCCGATACGGCCCCTGGACCTGCGTGCTCACAAGTCGGGACGACAGGATTTGAACCTGCGACCCCTTGACCCCCAGTCAAGTGCGCTACCAAGCTGCGCCACGTCCCGTTGCCCTTCCACGCGGCCCTGCCGCGTGATCACGCAGGTCAACCCTACCGCACCCGGGCGGGTGCACTCACCGACCTCGCCGCCCGCGTCCGACCGGGGGCTGCCGTGGTCGCGTCGGCCACGGGTGGCGCGACGAAGTGTCCGTCCGCCGGGCCCGATGCCGCACACACTGTCGACGGCCGCGCGGCGGCCCCGCTGGTTAGGGTCGCCGCATGACGCACAGCTTCGCACTCCACATCCCCGACGCCCAACTCGAACCCGAGCCGCTCGACCCGGAGCGGATCGTCTCCGGGAACCCGGAGGTGACGGGCAAGGTGGTGTGGGAGTCGGCGGACGGCCGGCAGCTCCGCGGGGTCTGGCAGATCACGCCGGGCGTGGTCACCGACACCGAGGCGGACGAGCTGTTCGTGGTCATCAGCGGGTCCGCGACGATCGAGGTCGAGGACGGCCCCACGCTGCGGGTGGGACCCGGCGACCTGGCCGTGCTGCGTGCGGGCGACCGCACGACGTGGACCGTGCACGAGACGCTGCGCAAGGCCTACGCGATCACTCTGTGAGGGACGCCGTGCGGGCTGGGCGGCCGCGTTCGGATTGACACGCTCGCCATGTCCGCACAAAGGTGACCTGGACAGGGGTTGAACCGGTCCAGGCATGAGCAGAGGTGCTTTCATGGTGGATGCGCTCGGTGTCGCCGTCGTCGGTTTCGGCTGGATGGGACGGGTGCACACCCAGGCCTACGCCCGTGTCGGGCACCACTATCCGCAACTGCCGCTGCACCCTGAGCTGTTGACAGTCGCCGAGGAGGTGCCGGGCCGGGCCGAGGAAGCCGCCGCACGGTTCGGGTTCGCCCGCGCCACCCGCGACTGGCGCGAGGTGGCCGCCGACCCGCGGGTGCGGGCCGTGAGCGTCACCGTGCCGAACTTCCTGCACCGGGAGATCGGGGTGGCGATGGCCGAGGCCGGCAAGCATCTGTGGATCGAGAAGCCGGTGGGGCTGACCGGTGCGGACGCCCGTGCCGTCGCCGACGCGGTCGCGGGGGCCGGCGTCCAGGGCGCGGTCGGCTTCAACTACCGCAACGCGCCGGCCGTGGAGGCCGCCCGGGACCTGATCGCCGGCGGCGAGATCGGCACGGTCACCCATGCCCGCATCCGTCTGTTCAGCGACTACGCCGCCCACCCCGACGGTGCTCTGACCTGGCGCTACCAGCGTGCGCGCGGCGGCAGCGGAGTGCTCGGCGACCTGGCCTCGCACGGCGCGGACCTGGCCCGCTTCCTGCTCGGCGACATCGCCTCCCTGATCGCCGACACGGCCGTCTTCGTGCCCGAGCGGGCCCGTCCGGCGGGCGCCACCGCCGGGCACGCGCGGGCCCTCGGCGGCGAGCCGGGGCCGGTCGAGAACGAGGACTACGTCGGCTGTCTGCTGCGGTTCGCCTCCGGTGCCCGCGGGGTGCTGGAGGCCTGCCGGGTCTCGGTCGGCGAGCAGAACAACTACGGCTTCGAGGTGCACGGCACCCGGGGCGCGGTCTTCTGGGACTTCCGCAGGATGAACGAGCTGGCGGTGAGCCGCGGCACGACGTACCAGGACCAGCCGGTGAGCACGGTGTACGTCGGCCCGGACGCCGGTGAGTTCGCCGCGTTCCAGCCGGGCGCCGCCAACGCGATGGGCTACGACGACCTGAAGGTCATCGAGGCCTACCGCTTCCTGCGCTCCATCGCGGAGGGCAGGCCGTACGGCACCACCCTCGCGGACGCGGTGCGCGGCGCCGCGGTGCTGGACGCCATGGTGCTGTCGGCCGGGAGCCGGACGTGGGTCGACCTGCCGCCCGGGCCGGTGATCGGCTGAGACCGGAACCGGAACGCACCGGGGCGGCCCCGGCCGGCACGTCCCCCTCGCACCACCGCACTCAAGGAGCTGCCCCCTCATGCGCATCGGAATCCTCGGCCTCGGCCGCATCGGCGCCTTCCACGCCGAGACCCTCTCGGGGCTTGACGCCGTCGAATCGCTCGTCGTCGCCGACCCGTTCGCCGATGCGGCCAGAGCCGCCGCCGAGCGGTTCGGCGCCCGGATCGCGGACTCGCCGGACGCGCTGTTCGCGGCCGGGGTGGACGGTCTGGTCGTCGCGGCGGCGACGGACGCCCATCCGGCGCTGATCCGGGCCGGGGTGGAGGCCGGCGTCCCGGTGTTCTGCGAGAAGCCCGTCGCCCGCACCATGGCGGAGGGCCTGGAGGTGCTCAAGGCCGTCCGAGGCGGCGAGGTGCCGGTGCAGATCGGCTTCAACCGCCGCTTCGACGCGGGGTTCACGGCCGCCCGCGCGGCGGTGCGCAGTGGTGAGCTGGGCAAGCTGCACTCGGTCCGCTGCACGACCCTGGACCCCGCGCCGCCGCCCGCCGCGTACATCGCCGCCTCGGGCGGCATCTTCCGCGACTGCTCCGTCCACGACTTCGACGTCATCCGCTGGGTGACCGGCCGCGAGGTCACCGAGGTGTACGCGGCCGGCGGCAACCGGGGTGCCGCTCACATCAGGGAGGCGGGCGACGCGGACACCATCGGCGCGATCCTCACACTGGACGACGGCACGCTCGCGGTGGTCTCCAACTCCCGTCACAACGCCCGGGGTTACGATGTCCGCATGGAGCTGCTCGGCTTCAAGGACTCCCTCGCGGTCGGCCTGGAGGACAAGCTGCCGCTGCGCTCGGCCGAGCCCGGAGTGACCTTCCCGTCCGGCACCCCGCACGACTTCTTCATGGACCGCTTCGCCGCCGCCTACCGCGCCGAACTCGCCGCGTTCACCGAGGTGGTGGCCGGCGCCCGCCCCTCCCCCTGCACGATCGAGGACGCCCTGGAGGCGGGCTGGATCGCCGAGGCGTGCACCCTGTCCGTCCGTGAGCACCGCCCGGTGACGGTCGCGGAGGTGCGGGCCGGCTGACCGCGCCGTGCCCGCTCAGGCTCGCTGACAGGTCGCCCGCGGCTCAGAGGCAGTGGCGGACCAGCCATTCGTCGGGGTCGTAGGCGTCGCGCGCCGGGTCCCTGGGCGCGGCGGGCCGTGTCTCCACCGTGTCCTCGGGCCGGACCCGCTCCGGGAGTGTGCCGAACCGGGCACGGCGCGCCGTCGCGGCGGTGTCCGGCGCCGGCTCCCGTTCCGCCGCCCGCCGTTCGCTGCTCTCGTCCGTCTCGTTCGGCTGGTGCGCCTCATTCGTCAACTCGGCCTCCCCGTGGGCTCGTACGGACCCGTACACCCCTTTGGACGTACGGGTCCGGTCCGTCGGTTGCGTGTGCCGGCGCTGTCAGCAGGTGTCCTCCGGCGAGCCGGCCGCCGGTGCGGTGAGGTCCTCCTCGTCCGGCAGCCCGTCGACGTCCACGCCGCGCACCTGCGCCAGTTCGTGCTTGAGCGCGGCGAGTTCGGCACCGCCCGACATGTGGTTGGTCAGCTCCTCGAGGGTGATCCCGGCGCGCCCGGCGCTGAGTTCGAGGGTGCCGAGGCGCAGCACGCTGAAGTGGTCGCCGACCATGAAGGCGTGGTGCGGGTTGTGGGTGATGAAGATGACGCCGAGGCCGCGGTCGCGAGCGGCTGCGATGTACTTCAGGACCACACCCGACTGCTTGACGCCGAGGGCCGCCGTCGGCTCGTCCAGGATCAGCACGCGGGCGCCGAAGTGGACGGCCCGGGCGATGGCCACGCACTGGCGCTGGCCGCCCGACAGGGTGCCGATGGGCTGTTCAAGGTCGTCCAGGACGATGCCCATGTTGCGCAGTTCCCGGTCGCACGTCGCCTTCATGCGGGCGATGTCCAGGCGCCGGACCGGCCAAGGCCCCTTGGTCCGCTCGGAGCCGAGGAAGAAGTTCCGCCACACCGGCATGAGGGGGACGGTGGCGAGGTCCTGGTACACGGCGGCGATGCCGCGGTCGAGGGCCTCGCGCGGGGTGCTGAAGCGCACCGGCCGGCCGTCCACCAGGAACTCGCCCTCGGTGTGCCGGTGCAGCCCGGAGATGATCTTGATGAGGGTGGATTTTCCGGCGCCGTTGTCACCGAGGACGCAGGTCACCCGGCCCTCGTGCACCTCGAGGTCGACACCGTGCAGGGCGCGGACGTTGCCGTAGGACTTGCCCGCGCCGCGCAGCTCGACGACCGGGCCGTCCGTGGCGGGCACGGTGCCCTTCCGGGCCGTGCCGTGGGTTCCGGTTCCGTTCGTGGTCATCGAAGGTCACCTCCGGGTTGTCGTGCGCCGGACCCACAGATTGATCAGGACGGCGCCGAGCAGCATCGCGCCGAGGAAGGCCTTGAACCAGTCGGGGTTCCAGCCGGCGAAGACGATGCCCTGGTTCACCATGCCGAACATGAAGGCGCCGAAGACGGGTCCGATCGCGGAGCCGTGGCCGCCGGTGAGCAGACAGCCGCCGATGACCGCGGCGGAGATGTAGATCAGCTCCTGGCCGACGCCCTCGCCGGACTGCACGGTGTTGAAGGAGAACAGGTTGTGCATGCCGATGAACCAGGCACCGAGGCCGACCAGCATGAACAGGGTGATCTTGGTGAAGGTGACCGGGACGCCGACGGCCCGGGCGCTCTCCTGGCTGCCGCCGACGGCGAAGATCCAGTTGCCGTACCTGGTGCGCAGCAGCACCCAGGTGGCGAGTGCGGCGAAGGCGAGCCAGTAGAAGACGGTGACCTTCACCTGGACGCCGCCGATGCCGACGGAGGAGGCGAAGATCCTCTTGGCCTGGCCGAAGCCGTCCATGTCGCTGATGTCGTCGCTGGCGACGTTGTCGGTGACCAGTTTGGTGACGGCGAGGTTGACGCCCTGGAGGATCAGGAAGGTGCCGAGGGTGACCAGGAAGCTCGGCAGCCCCGTTCTGATCACCAGCCAGCCGTTGAAGGCCCCGATGCCCAGCGACAGGGCGAGGGCGACGACGACTCCGGTCCACACGTTCATCGTCAGCTGGTAGCTGAGCATGCTCGCGGTGAGCGCGGAGGTGATCACGGCGACGCCCGAGGACAGGTCGAACTCGCCGCCGATCATCAGCAGGGCCACCGGGAGGGCCATGATGCCGATCGTCGAGGACTGGTAGAGCACCGTGGCCATCGAGCTGCCCTGGCGGACCGAGGGCGCCGCGATCAGGAAGAAGACCAGCACGGCCAGGGCGCCCAGGAAGACGCCCACCTCCGGGCGGGCCAGCAGCCGCAGCGGCAGCGGGCGCCGTGCGGTGCGGCCGTCCGCGGCCCCGGGGCCGGGCGCCGGGGGTGTGCCCGCGGCCGGCCCGGCGGCCCGGGTCACGCTCATCAGCGGGTGCCCTTCGCGGCGAACTCGGCCACCTTGTCGACGTTGGACTTGTCGACGAAGGCCGGGCCGGTCAGCACCGGCTGCTCGCCGCCGCCGCTGTAGTTGCCGTTGTTCTTGTACAGCCACAGGGAGTCGATCGCCAAGTAGCCCTGGAGATACGGCTGCTGGTCCACGGCGAACTGGATGGTGCCCTTCTCGACGGCGCCGGCCAGGGACTTGTTCAGGTCGAAGGTGGCGATCCGGGCCTTGCTGCCCGCGTCACCCACCGACTGCACGGCGGTCAGCGCGAAGGGGGCGCCCAGCGTGACCACGTAGTCGATGGACTTGTCCTGCTTCAGCTTGGCCGTGATCGTCGACTTCACGGACGGCATGTCGGCGCCGTTCACGTACAGCGTCTCGGTGGTGCCGGAGAACGTCTTCTTCACGCCGTCGCAGCGCTGGGTGAGACCGATGTTGCCCTGCTCCTGGATCACGCACACGGCCTTCTTGGCCCCGACCTCGTCCAGCTTCTTGCCGAACGCCTCGCCGGCGACCGTCTCGTCCTGCCCGAAGAACTGCAGCAGGCCGAGCTTCTTCCAGTCACTGAGGCCCGAGTTCAGGCCCACGACGGGTATGCCGGCCGCCTTCGCCTTGCCGACGACGTCCTTCATGGCGTCCGGCTTCGCCAGGGTGACGGCGATTCCGTCGACCCTCTGGTCGACGGCGTTCTGGACGAACCCGGCCTGCTGGCCGGCGTTGGGGTCGGCGGAGTAGACCAGCTTGATGTTGTCCTTGGCGGCGGCCGCCTCGGCGCCCTTGCGGACGATGTCCCAGAAGGTGTCGCCCGCCGACTGGTGGGTGACCAGGGCGACGGTCATCCGGGGGGTGTTCGCCTTGCCCGCGGAGGCGTTCGATCCGCCCTCCTCGGCCTTCTTCCCCCCGGACCCGCTGGAGCAGCCGGCGAGGGTGAGGGCTGCCGCGGCGACCACGGCCATGGCCACGACGAGGGCCGGTCGGCGGGAGCGGAAGTGAGCAGAGCGGTCCATCGTTCGTGCACCTCACTGTGCTACGGGGAAAGGACGCTGTTGCGTTGGCACGCGATCCAACCCCCCTGCGAAGCCCGCTGTCAATCCTTTGTCAAGACATCATTTCAAAAAGCCGCTCCGGGGCGATTACGTTTCGGGCAAGAGACCGGTCGGCGCGAGCGGGACCTATTGACGCTCAGCGGACGTGGGGGCTGTTATTACGCCCACGCTGTTCGGTCGAGTTGATTTCTGAGCGGTTTCGAGGACCTTTCGGTGATCGACTCATCCCCTTGGCCGGACCCCGCAATCCTCAGGAGCCGCCATGCGCCTCTCCCCCTCAGGCCTTTCCCTCCCCGGGCCCAGCCGTCGCTCGCTGCTCAGCGGAGCGGGTGGTGCCGCGCTCCTCGCCGGTGCGGGCATACCCCTGCTGTCCGCCTGCGGCGGCAGCGGTTCCGCCGCCGACCCGAAGACCGTCACCCTCGGCTCCAACGCCTCCGACGCCGTGCCGAAGAAGGCCTTCGCGGAGATCTACGCGACGTTCAGGAAGCGGTCGGGCATCACGGTCGACGTGAACACGAAGGACCACAACACCTTCCAGGAGCAGATCAACTCCTACCTCCAGGGCACCCCGGACGACGTGTTCAACTGGTTCGCCGGATACCGCATGCAGTTCTTCGCGGCGAAGAAGCTGGCGACGCCGATCGACGACGTCTGGGCGAAGATCGAGGGCAACTTCCCCGAGGCCATGAGGAAGCTCAGCAAGGGTGAGGACGGCAAGTACTACTTCGTGCCCCTGTACACCTACCCGTGGGCGCTCTTCTACCGCAAAAGCGTCTTCCAGCAGCACGGTTATGAAGTCCCCACCACCTGGGACGAGTTGGTCGCCCTGTGCAAGCGGATGAAGAAGGACGGCCTGGTCCCGATCGCCTTCGGCGACAAGGACGCCTGGCCGGCGATGGGCACCTTCGACCAGATCAACTTCCGGCTCAACGGCTACGACTTCCATGTCGAGCTGATGGCCGGCAAGGCCTCCTGGACCGACGCGAAGGTGAAGTCCGTGTTCGACCACTGGAGCGAGCTGCTCCCGTACCACCAGGACGGCGCCATGGGCCGCACCTGGCAGGACGCCGCGCAGACCCTGGTGGCCAAGAAGGCGGGCATGTACCTCCTCGGCTCGTTCGTGGGACAGCAGTTCACGGACAAGGCCGACCTGGACGACCTCGACTTCTTCGCCTTCCCCGAGATCAACCCCGCCCACGGCCAGGACACCGTCGAGGCGCCGACCGACGGCTTCATGGTCAGCAAGGCCCCGAAGAACCACGCGGGCGTGGTGAAGCTGCTGGAGTACCTCGGCACCCCGGAGGCCGAGGCGGTCTACCTCAAGGCCGACTCCAGCGTGGTGGCCGCCTCCAGCGAGGCGGACACCTCCTCGTACACCGCGCTGCAGAAGAAGGCGTACACGATGATCAGCGGCGCCAAGAGTCTCACCCAGTTCATGGACCGCGACAGCCGGCCGGACTTCACCTCCACGGTGATGCAGCCCGCGCTGCAGAAGTTCATCCAGAATCCCAAGGGCGTGGACGGCCTGCTGTCGTCGATCGAGCGCCAGAAGAAGACCATCTTCGCGTCCTCGTGAGCGCCCCGATGACGACCGACACGACGACGAAGACGCCGGAGGCGGCCACCGTGCCGCCTCCGGGCGCCGCGCCCGGGACGACGCGGGCCGCACGGGGTCACCGGCGCCTGCTGACCCGCCGCGACCGGATCACGCTCGCCTTCATGGCGGGCGTCCCCACGGTCCTGCACGTGGCCCTGGTCTGGGTCACCGCCCTCGCCTCGATCCTCCTCGCCTTCACCACCTGGGACGGCATCGGGTTCGACTCGATCCAGTGGGTGGGGCTGGAGAACTTCAAACAACTCTTCAGCGACAACCCGCAGTTCTGGCCCGCCGTCCAGCACAACGTCATCTGGTTCGCGGCCCTGATCCTCGTCCCGACGCCGTTCGGGCTGTTCCTGGCCGTGCAGTTGGACAAGCGGATCCGGTTCAGCCGGGTCTACCAGACCGCGTTCTTCCTGCCGGTCGTCATCTCGATGGCATGCATCGGCTTCGTCTGGCAGCTCGTCTACAACCCGGACACCGGCCTGATCAACAGCGTCGTCGGGGCCAACGAGCCGGGCCACTACATCGACTGGATCGGCGACCCCCATCTCAACCTGTGGGCGGTGCTCGTCGCCGCGTCCTGGCGGCACACCGGCTACATGATGATCCTGTACCTGGCCGGCCTGAAGAGCGTCGACCCGTCCCTGCGGGAGGCGTCCGCGCTGGACGGCGCCAACGAGTGGCAGTCGTTCCGGCACGTCGTCTTCCCCACCCTGCGCCCGACCAACACGGTCGTCCTCGTCGTCACCATCATCGAGGCACTGCGCGCCTTCGACCTGGTCTTCGTCTTCAACAAGGGCGCCCAGGGCACCGAGTTGCTGTCGATCCTGGTGACGAACAACATCATCGGCGAGTCCAGCCGCATCGGCTACGGCTCCGCCATCGCGGTGGTCCTCCTGGTGATCTCCCTCGCGGTGATCATCCCGTACCTGGTGGCCACCTTCCGGAAGGAGCGGCGATCGTGAGCGCCCCCACCGTCGCACTCAGACGGCGCGCCCCCCTGCGCCCGGCCCGGGTCCTGCTGCACGTCTTCCTGGCGGTCACGGCCCTGGCGTGGCTGGCGCCCCTGCTGTGGGCGGTCTTCTCGGCCCTGCGCCCGTACAGCGAGACCAGCGCCAAGGGGTACGTGTCCTGGCCGGACAAGCTCAGCCTGGACAACTTCACCCACGCGTACCAGCAGTCGGACATGACGCACTACTTCGTCAACACGCTGGTCATCGCCGTGCCGGCCGTGCTGGTGACGCTGTTCCTGTCCTCGTGCGTCGCCTTCTACGTCAGCCGGTTCGACTTCCGGGTCAACCTGGCGCTGCTGCTGGTCTTCACGGCGGGCAACCTGCTACCGCAGCAGGTCATCATCACGCCGCTCTACCGGATGTACCTGCTGACGGATCTGCCCGGCGTCACCGCGAGCGGCAAGCTGTACGACTCCGCGCTCGGCCTCGTCCTCATCCACGTGGCGTTCCAGTCCGGGTTCTGCGCGTTCGTGCTGAGCAACTACATGCGCTCGCTGCCGCACGAGCTGACCGAGGCCGCGCTGGTCGACGGCGCCTCGGTGTGGCGGCTGTACTGGCAGATCACGCTGCCGCTGTGCAAGCCGGCGATGGCGGCCCTGGCGACCCTGCTGTCGATCTGGATCTACAACGACTTCTTCTGGGCCCTGGTGCTGATCTCCACCGGGGAGAACATGCCGATCACCTCGGCCCTGAACAACCTGTCCGGCCAGTACTTCACCGACCCCAACCTGGTCGCCGCCGGCGCCCTGCTCACCGCCGTCCCGACCCTGGTCGTCTACTTCGCGCTGCAGCGCCAGTTCGTCAGCGGCCTGACCCTGGGCTCCAACAAGGGCTGACGGACGACCGGCGGTACGAAGGCCTCATACGAGCAGTTTTTTTCGTCATCGAACGGGTCCAACGAGATAAAAAACGGCGATTTTGCGTCAGGCCTGGGCATCCCCGACCATGGCGTGGTCCCGGCGATCCCGGGAACACCCGTTCGATGAGAGGCACACCCACCCATGCACGTCACCGGGACCGCCGAGCGGTCCGCTCCGGCGCCCTCGGGAACCCACCCCGTTCCCGCCGAGGACCCGAACGGCGACACCGGACGGCACGCCCGCCGCTTCGGGCTGCCCGTCGCCACCGCGCTGGTCATGGGCAACATCATCGGCGGGGGCATCTTCCTGCTCCCCGCCTCCGTCGCCCCCTACGGCACCGTGAGCCTGGTCGCCTTCGCTGTCCTGACGGTGGGCGCCATCGCGCTCGCCCTGGTCTTCGGCCGGCTCGCCGAACGCGACCCGCGCACCGGCGGCCCCTATATCTACGCCCGCGAGGCCTTCGGCGACTTCGCCGGCTTCCTCGCCGCCTGGGCGTACTGGATCACCACCTGGGTGTCGAACGCCGCGCTCGCCGTCGCCGCCGTCGGCTACCTCGACGTGCTGATCCCGGTGGGCGACCACCGCTGGAGCGCGTGCCTGGCCGCCCTGGTCCTGCAGTGGCTGCCCGCGCTCGCCAACTTCGCCGGCACCCGCTACGTGGGCGCCGTACAGCTCGTCTCCACGGCGCTGAAGTTCGTCCCGCTGCTGCTCGTCGCGGTCGGCGGACTGTTCTTCTTCGACCCGGCGAAGCTCGGGCCGTTCAACGCCACCGGCGGCGGCGCCATCGGCGCGGTGTCCGCGTGCGCCGCCCTGCTGCTCTTCTCCTACCTCGGGGTGGAGTCCGCCGCCGTCAGCGCGGGCGAGGTCAGGGACGCCCGCCGCAACGTGGGGCGCGCCACGGTCATCGGCACCGCCGGCGCCGCCCTGGTGTACCTGCTGGGCACCCTGGCGGTCTTCGGCACGGTCGGGCACGGCCGTCTGGTGACGTCCACCGCGCCGTTCTCGGACGCCGTGAACGCCATGTTCGGCGGGAGCTGGGGCGGCTGGGCCGTGGCCCTCGCCGCCCTGGTCTCGATGACCGGCTGCCTCAACGGCTGGACGCTGCTGAGCGCCCAGACCCCGTACGCCGCGGCGCGGGACGGCCTGTTCCCCGCCGCCTTCGCGCGCCGCCGCCGGGGCGTGCCGACCGTCGGCGTCGGTGTCACCGTCGTCCTCGCCTCGCTGCTCACCGTGTACAACTACACGGCGGGCTCGGCGAAGGTCTTCGACATGCTGGTGCTCGTCACCACGTTCACCGCGACCGTGCCGTACCTGCTGGCCACCGCGGCCCAGGTGTTCCACCTGGTGTCCGGTCGGCGCGGGTCGGTCGACCGGGCGCGGCTGGCGCGGGACGCCGTGGTCACCGCGGTGGCGGCCGCCTTCTCGATGTGGCTCGTCGCGGGCGCCGGCTACGCGGCGGTGTACCAGGGAGTGCTGTTCCTGTTCGCGGGGATCGTCGTCTACGCGGTGATGGCGGCCCGGCGGCAGCGGACGGCCTGACCGGGCCGCGGCAGGCGGGGCGCGCAGGTCCGGGACATGGCGAAGGGGTCGTTCGAGATTGCTCTCGAACGACCCCTGACCTGCTGTTCAGCAAGTCGGGACGACAGGATTTGAACCTGCGACCCCTTGACCCCCAGTCAAGTGCGCTACCAAGCTGCGCCACGTCCCGATGCGCTCACTCGCGGTGACCCGCGTGATCGCGCGAACAGCACTTTACCCCACGTGCGGGGGTGCGCCGAAGAGGCCCCGGGGCGGGGCCGGGACAATGGGTCGTATGACAGACGCGGGTACGACGGCGGGCGGCCGGGACCGGGACGCGGACGGGCGGGCGCGCAACGCCCGGCCTCGGGACGGGCTGGGGCGGCCGCTGCCGTACGGGGCGGAAGGGGTCGAACGGCAGCCGGAGGGGGTCGTACGGACCGCGCGGGAGACGGTCGCCGAGGCGCAGGCGCTGCTGGACGCGGGCCGTCCGTTCCATGCCCACGAGGTGTTCGAGGACGCCTGGAAGTCGGGGCCCGAGGACGAGCGCACACTGTGGCGCGGTCTCGCCCAGCTCGCCGTGGGGCTCACGCACGCGGGCCGGGGCAACGTCGCCGGCGGGGCGCGGCTGTTGCGGCGCGGTGCGGGCGCGGTCGAGGAGTGGGAGGTCGCGCGGGGTGAGGACCGGCCCTACGGGATCGATCTGGCCGGGCTCGCCGTGTGGGCACGGGAGCTGGCCGGGCGGGTGGAGCGGGGGCCGGGGCCCGTCGACGCGGCGGCCGAGGCGCCGCGGCTGGTTTCCTGACCGCCTCCCCCACGGCCGCCGCGGAGGCGGTGGGATCACTGTCAGTGGCATGCGGCAGACTCTGGGCGTGCGAAAGATTCATGTCATCGGTATCGGTGCGGGCGACCCCGACCAGCTGACCCTTCAGGCGGTCAAGGCGCTGCGGGGCACGGACGTGTTCTTCCTGCTCGACAAGGGCGAGGTGAAGAGCGACCTCACCCAGCTCCGCCGGGACATACTCGACGCGCATCTGCCCGAGGGCGGATTCCGGGTGGTGACGGCCCGTGACCCGGAGCGGGACCGTACGGCGGGCGGGACGTCGTACTCCCCGGCCGTGGAGGACTGGCGAGTCGCGCGCGCGGGCATCTATGAGCGGCTGATCACCGAGGAGCTCGGCGAGGACGGCACCGGCGCGTTCCTGGTGTGGGGTGACCCGTCGCTGTACGACAGCACGCTCGGCATCCTCCAGGAGGTGCTGGAGCGGGGCACGGTGCACTTCGAGTACGACGTGGTGCCCGGCATCAGCAGCGTCTCCTCCCTGGTGGCCCGGCACCGCACGGGGCTGAACCGGGTGGCCCGGCCGGTGCAGATCACCACCGGGCGGCGGCTGGCCGAGGGGTTCCCGGAGGGGGTGGACGACGTCGTGGTGATGCTGGACGCGCACCAGGCCTTCCGGCGGTACGCGGAGCAGGACATCGACATCTACTGGGGGGCGTACATAGGCACCCCTGACGAGATCCTCGTCTCCGGCCCGCTGGCCGAGGCCGGCCCCCGCATCGAGCGGGTGCGTGCCGAGGCCCGGGAGCGCAAGGGCTGGATCATGGACACGTATCTGCTGCGCCGGAACCCCGGGGAGAGCTGAGGCCCAGCCGCGCCAGTACGCCGGCCACGTCGGGCACCACCGTGACGCCGGCCGGCGGTTCGGGGCGGCGTACGACGACCACGGGCAGCCCGAGGTCCCGTGCGGCCGTCAGTTTCGCGGCCGTCGCCTCGCCTCCGCTGTCCTTGGTGACCAGGACGTCGATCCGGTGGGTGCGCAGCAGCCGCGTCTCGTCGGTCACCGTGAACGGGCCGCGGGCGAGGACCACCCGGGTGTCCGGGGGCAGCGGCGGCCCGGGCGGATCCACCGACCGGACGACGAAGCTCAGGTCCGTCAGGTGGCGGAAGGCGGCGAGCCCCAGGCGGCCGGTGCTGAGGAACACCCGTCGGCCCAGGCGGGGCAGCGCCTCGGCGGCCGCGTCGAGCGAGTCGACGAAGTGCCAGTCGTCACCGGGCTCCGGCCGCCAGCCGGGGCGGCGGAGCACCAGGGCGCGGACTCCGGTGGCCGCCGCCGCACGGGCCGCGTTGACCGTGATCGACTCGGCGAAGGGGTGGGTGGCGTCGACGAGGACGTCCACCCGGTGCGCGCGCAGCCAGTCGGCGAGGCCCTCCGGCCCCCCGAAGCCGCCGATCCGCACCTCGCCCGCCACCGGTGCCGGACGGGCGACCCGGCCGGCCAGCGAGGTGGTGACCCGGACACCGGGGCGGGCGGCGAGGTCCGCGGCGAGCCGGCGGGCCTCGGCGGTGCCGCCGAGGATCAGGACGTGCGGGGACATGGGGGTGAGCCTACCGAGGTCGCGGGGGCCGGTCCGCCGCGTGGACGGCTACCGTCGGGCCATGGAATCCGTGCGTGCCGTCCTGATCGACATCGACGGTGTCCTCACCGTCTCCTGGAAGCCGTTGCCGGGTGCGGTGCGGGCGCTGGCGAGGATCCGCGGGGCCGGTATCGGTGTGGCCCTGGTGACCAACACGACGTCCCGTTCCCGGGCGTCGATCGCCCGGACGCTGTCGGGGGCCGGCTTCGAGGTGGACGCGCAGGACGTGCTGACCGCGCCCGCCGCCACGGCCGTCCATCTCGCCGAGCACTACCCGGGCGCCCGCTGCGCCCTCCTCAACAGCGGGGACGTGGGGGCGGACCTGGGTGACATCACCGTGGTCGACGACGACCGTGCGGACGTGGTCGTCGTGGGCGGTGCGGGGCCGGAGTTCGACTACGCGGCGCTGAACCGGGCGTTCGGGCAGTTGCAGCGGGGGGCGCGGCTGGTCGCGATGCACCGCAATCTGTACTGGCGGACCGACTCCGGGCTGCAACTGGACTCCGGTGCCTTCCTGCTCGGGCTCGAGCGGGCGGCGCGGGTCGAGGCGGAGGTCACGGGAAAGCCGTCCCGGGCGTTCTTCGAGGCCGCGCTGTCCCGGCTCGGCGCGGGTGCGGACCAGGCGCTGATGGTGGGCGACGACGTCGAGTCGGACGTCCTCGCGGCGCAGCGGGCCGGGCTCACTGGGGTCCTGGTGCGGACGGGGAAGTACCGGCCGGAGACGCACGAGAACGCGAGCGGCACTCCCGACCACGTCGTGGACTCCTTCGCGGACGTCCCGGCGCTGCTGGGCCTAGCGCAGCAGTAGCTGCACACCGCCGACGATCGTCGCCGCGATCACCAGTTGTTCGAAGAGCCGCTGGTTGATCCTGTTCACAGCCCATTTGCCGATCAACGCGCCGGGCACGACGAACACCACGAGCGCGGCGTCGAGGAGCAGCGAACGGCCGTCGATCAGACCGAGTCCCGCGCTGAAGGGCACCTTGGACACGTTCACGATGAGGAAGAAGAAGGCCGATGTGCCGAGGAAGCCGAGCTTGCGGAAGCCCGCCGAAAGGAGATACATCGACATCACCGGGCCGCCCGCGTTCGCGACCATCGTGGTGAACCCGCCGAGGACACCGTACGAGCGCGCCTTCATCCGGCCTGCCCGGCTGGTGACCGCGTCCGGCTCGGCCTCCGCCCCGGCCCGGCGCCGCCGCCACAGCGTGACGCCCGCCATCAGCAGCAGGATCACGCCGATCGAGGTCCGTACGACCGCGTCGTCCGCCCGGACCAGGAACAGGGTGCCCGCCACCACGCCGGCCGCGACGGCCGGGAACAGCCGCCACAGCGTGGGCCAGTGGGCGTGCCGCCGGTAGGTGAGCACGGCGAGCACGTCACCGGCGATCAGGACCGGCAGCAGCACTCCGGTGGAGGCACGGGCGGGCAGGATGGCGGCGAAGACCGCGAGGCTGACCGTGTTGGCCCCGCTGACGGCGGTCTTGGAGAAGCCCACCAGCAGGGCCGCGAGGGCGAGGGCGGCGAACCCCCAGCCGGATATGTGCCAGAGCGTCATCGTGTTCATACGGCGACCGATGCTATGTGCACGCGTCCGGCGGCGTCGGACCGTTTCCGCGGGGTGGTCCCCACGGCCGGTAAACCGGGGTCCGGCCGGCCTCAGCGGCCGGCGTACCGGGTCCGCAGTTCCCGCTTGAGCACCTTCATGCTCGGCCCGAGCGGCAGCGCGTCGCTGAACTCCACGCGGCGCGGGTACTTGTGCCGGCCGAGGTGCTCCTTGGACCACTCGGTGAGCCCGGCGGCGTCGGGCGCGGCGTCCCCGGCCGGTACGACCACGGCGCACACCTCCTCGCCGTGCAGTTCGTCGGGCAGGCCGATGACGGCGACCTGGGCGACGCCGGGGTGGCGCATGAGGACCTCCTCGACCTCCCTCGGGTACACGTTGTAGCCGCCGCGGATGATGACGTCCTTCTTGCGGTCGACGATGCTGAGGAAGCCCTCGTCGTCCTTGGTGCCTAGGTCGCCGGTGCGGAACCAGCCGTCGACCAGCGCCTCGGCGGTGGCCTCGGGACGGCCGAGGTAGCCGGAGAAGACGTTGTGGCCGCGGATGACCAGCTCGCCCAGCTCGCCCGGCGGCAGAAGTTCGATCCGCCCCTCCACCTCGGCGCGGGCGATCTCCACCTCGACGCCCCACAGCGGGTGGCCGATGGTGCCCGGCCTGGTGCCGAACACCGGCTGGTTGACGGTGGCCGTGGGCGAGGTCTCCGACAGCCCGTACCCCTCGTAGATGTGGGCCCCGAACGCGGCCTCGAACCGCTCCAGCACGGCGACCGGCAGCGACGCGCCGCCGGAGACGCACACGCGCAGCTCGGGCAGGGCGTCGGCGTCGGCGGCCGCCGCGGCGAGCGCGACGAACATGGTGGGCACGCCGTGGAAGGTGTTCACGCCCTCCTTGACCATCAGCTCGATGGCGCGGGCCGCGTCGAAGCGGGGCAGCAGCACGAGCGTCGCGCCCGCCCGCCAGGTGGAGTTGAGCGACACCGTCTGGCCGAAGGCGTGGAACAGCGGCAGCGCGCCGAGCGCGATGTCGTCGGCGCGGATGTCGTTGGCGTCGAAGGCGTTGACCGTCGCGTTCATCACCAGGTTGAAGTGGCTGAGCACGGCGCCCTTGGGCACGCCGGTCGTCCCGCTGGTGTAGAAGATCACCGCCGGGTCGTCGGCGGCACGGGAGACGTACGAGGGCAGGGGCTCGGCCCCGGCCGCGAGGGCGTCCAGTTCGTCGCCCAGCTCGGCCACACGGACACCGAGGGCCCGCGCGGCGGCCCGCCCGGTCGCCGCCTGCGCCGGGTGCACCAGGAGCAGCGTGGCCCCGCTGTCCTTCAGGACGTGTTCGACCTCCGGCGGCGACAGCAGCAGGTGCACGGGGACGACGACCGCGCCGGTCGCGGCGATCGCGTAGTAGGCGATCGGGAAGTCGGCGGTGTTGGGCGCCATCAGGGCGACCCGGTCCCCCGGTCGGACGCCGAGTTCGGCGAGCGCGCCCGCCTGGGCCCGGGCCCGCTGCCACACCTCCTCGAAGGACAGCCGCAGGTCTCCTTCGACGAGGGCCGTACGGTGGGGGCGGCGCCGGGCGTTCTCGGCGAGGATGGCGGCGACGGACAGGGTTGCCATGCCAGTGGTGCTCCGTTCTTGCTGCGGCTCTTGTTTCCGATCCCCTTGCCAGGGACCCCCGTTGCCCCCGTCGCGGCCCTGCTAGTGCCTCTCGACCAGCATGGCGCTGCCCTGCCCGACGCCCACGCACATGGTCGCGAGCCCGCGCTCGGCGCCCGTGCGCCGCATCCGGTGCAGCAGGGTGGTGAGGATGCGGGCGCCGGAGCAGCCGAGCGGGTGGCCGAGGGCGATCGCGCCGCCGGTGGGGTTCACCAGGTCGGGGTCGATGCCCAGTTCGTCGACGCAGGCGAGGGCCTGGGCGGCGAACGCCTCGTTGAACTCGGCCTCCCCCAGGTCGCCGATGGTCCAGCCGGCCCGGGCCAGCGCCTTGCGGGTGGCGGGGACCGGGCCGATGCCCATCACGTCGGGGGGGACGCCCGCCGAGGCACCGGCGACGTACCGGCCGAGGGACTCCAGGCCCAGCTCGTTCAGGGCCTCCTCGCTGACCAGCAGCAGTCCGGCCGCGCCGTCGTTCATCGGGGAGGCGTTGCCCGCCGTGACCGTGCCGCCCGCGCGGAACACCGGCTTGAGGCGGGACAGTTTCTCCAGCGAGGTGTCCTCGCGGACGCACTCGTCCTGGTCCACGGTGATGCCGTCGGGGCGCTCCACGGGCAGGAGTTCGTCGTCGAAGTGGCCGTTCTTGCGTGCGGCGGCGGCCAGTTGATGGCTGCGCAGGGCGAACTCGTCCTGGCGGGCACGGGAGACGCCGTACCGCTCGGCGACCTCCTCGGCCGTCTCGCCCATGGCCAGCAGGCCGTGCAGGTCCTTCATGGCGGGGTTGACCAGACGCCAGCCCAGCCGGGTGTCGTGGGTCTCGATGCGGTGCGGCAGGGCCTCGTCGGGGCGCGGCAGCACGAAGGGGGCGCGGCTCATGGACTCGGAGCCGCCCGCGAGCACGATGTCGGCCTCGCCGGCCGCGATGGTGCGGGCGGCGGCGGTGACCGCCTCGAGGCCGGAGGCGCACAGCCGGTTGACGGTGGCGCCGGGCACGGACTCCGGGAGGCCCGCGAGCAGGGCGGCCATCCGGGCGACGTTGCGGTTGTCCTCACCCGCCTGGTTGGCGGCGCCCCAGTAGACGTCGTCGATGCGGGCCGGGTCCAGGGCGGGCAGGTCGGCCACCAGACGGCGGATCACGGTGGCCGCCAGGTCGTCGGGCCGCACCGTGGAGAGGGCTCCGCGCAGCTTGCCGATGGGGGTGCGGCGGGCGGCCGCGAAGTGGACGGGACGCACGGCTGGGACTCCTGACCGACGACGATGTGGATCAGCACGGACCTGGGTCCGTTCGGCAGCACCCTTAATTAGCACTGCTAGTTTTGGACTATAGCCCGACCGCCCGCCCCCTGGGAAGATCCTCCCGTGACCCGCGCCGAACCGGCTGGAGGAGACATGACCGACGTCCGAGAGCACGACCTCGGCGGCATCGCCGTCACCGAGTGGCCGCACCCGGAGCCGCGGTACCTGGCCCTCGTGGTGCACGGGTACGGGGAGCACGCGGGCCGGTACGACGAGCTGGCCGGCGTGCTGGCCGGGCACGGGGCGGCCGTGTACGGCCCCGATCACGTCGGGCACGGGCGGTCGGCGGGCGAGCGGGTGGTGATCGAGGACTTCGAGGACGTGGTCACGGACGTGCACCGGGTGGCCGGACTGGCCCGGACCGCGCATCCCGGGCTGCCGCTCGTCATGGTCGGCCACTCCATGGGCGGCCTGATCGCGGCCCGGTACGCCCAGCGGTACGGCTCCGAACTGAGCGCGCTGGTCCTGTCCGGGCCGGTGATCGGCGCCTGGGAGCTGCCCGGGCGGCTGCTCGCCCTGGACGAGATCCCGGACACCCCGATCAGCCCCGCCGCGCTCTCCCGCGACCCCGCCGTGGGCGCCGCCTACGCCGCCGACCCGCTGGTGTGGCACGGCCCGATGAAGCGGCCGACGCTCAAGGCGTTCACCCGGACCCTGGAGGCCGTCGACGAGGGCGGGGACGTCGGGCCGCTGCCGCTGCTGTGGCTGCACGGTGACGAGGACCGGCTGGTGCCGCTGCCGGGCAGCCGGGTCGGCGTGGAGCGGCTCAGCGGCGGCCGGCTGACCGAACGGATCTTCACCGGGGCACGGCACGAGGTGTTCAACGAGACGAACCGGGCGGAGGTCTTCGCCGAGCTGATCCGCTTCCTGGACCGGGCACTCCCCCGCTGATCAGGCGCGTTTGCCCCGGCACACGCCGGGCACCCGCATCGTCGGACGTGACGCCACGAAGCCGGATGTCACGGCATCAAGCCGGACGGAACGACATCAACCGGCACGTCACGAATGAAGACGACGAAGGGGAGAACAGCGCCATGACCGTGGTGAAGAGCACGCTGTCCGACGAGGCGCTCAAGATCACCGGTACCGCCTTGCAGAACACTCTCGTGGACCTGCTGGGTCTGTCGCTGATCGGCAAGCAGGCCCACTGGAACATCGTCGGGCCGCGGTTCCGCTCGATCCACCTCCAGCTGGACGAGGTGGTCGATACGGCCCGCGCCCACTCCGACACGGTCGCCGAGCGCGCCGCCGCTCTCGGCCTGCCGCCGGACGGGCGGCCCGAGACCGTCGCCGCGTCCCTCGCCCTGCCCGGCACCAGGGAGGGCTGGCTGCGCGACACCGAGGTGGTGGCGCTGATGGTGGCGGCCCTCGAGTCGGCGATCGGCCGGCTGCGGGAGCACATCGCCGCGACCGACGAGCCGGACCCGGTCACCCAGGACCTGCTGATCTCCATCACGGCCGACCTGGAGAAGCAGCGCTGGATGTTCGAGGCCGAGAACTGGCCCCGCGACGAGAAGTGATCCGGCACCGGCCCGACGCAGGACGGCCGACCCGCCGCAGGTGAGCCGGCCCCCGCACACGGAAGGGGAAGTCCATGGCGGACGCACTCGAGATGGACGCGCTGTGGGAGGACTTCCACCGCGTGGTGAACATGACCTCGGCGGAACTCGCCTCCTGGCTCAGGGTCCGGGACGCCGACGAAGAGGTGGAGCCCCTGCCCGACCAGGCGGGTTCGCCCACCGGACAGCACGTCCTCGCCATCCTCCAGAAGCGGCGCACCGACCTGACCGACGACGACGTCCGGGTGATGCACAGCGTCGTCGACACCGTCGGTGACCTGGTGGACATGGAGAACGAGCCCGAGCCGGAGCGGACGCCGGAGGACACCCGCCGCCGGCACCGGCTGATGACGCTGGGGCACGACCCGCTCAAGCCGTAGGACGCGCCGTGAACCGCGACGAACGGGTCGTGTCCGAGCTGGTGTCCGCGTACGGGCGGACGTACGCCGAGGAGGCGGACATCCGGCTGCGGGACACCCCGCAGCCGCTGTACCGGCTGCTCGTGCTCTCCCTCCTGCTGAGCGCGCGGATCCGCGCCTCGGTCGCCGTGGCCGCGGCCCGCGCGCTGCACGAGGACCACCTCGACAGCCCCCGGCGCATGGCCGGGGCGGACTGGCAGCAGCGGGTGGACGCGCTGGGGCGGGGCGGCTACCGGCGCTACGACGAGCGCACGGCAACACAACTCGGCGACGGCGCCGGGCTGCTGGCCGACCGCTGGGGCGGTGATCTGCGCCGGCTGCACGAGGAGGCGGGCGGCGACACCGGCGAACTCAAGCGGCTCCTCCAGGAGGAGCCGGGCATCGGGCCGGCCGGCGCCGACATCTTCCTGCGTGAGGCCCAGCGGGTGTGGCCGGATGTCGCGCCGTACTTCGACCGCAAGGCGCTGTCCGGCGCCGGCCGGCTCGGCCTGCCGGAGGACCCCGGCCGGCTGGCGCGGCTCGCCGGGGACACCGAACCGGCCGTGCTGGCGGCGGCGTTGGTGCGGGCGGCCCTGGACGAACAGGTGGCCGAAGACTGTCTGCGCCGCGCCTCATGATCGTGTCACACTGCTCCCGATCCCCCGGCTGACCACGGGGGCCGGTCGAGCGGAGGAGCAGCACGTGACGGGGACCGAGCCGGCCGCCCAGGCCATCGACACCACCCGGCCGCATCCGGCCAGGGTCTACGACTGGTTCCTCGGCGGCAAGGACAACTACCCCGTCGACGAACGGCTCGGCCGGCAGATCGCGGCGATCGACGGCGGCGCCCCGCGCGCGGCGCTCGCCAACCGCGCCTTCATGCGCCGCGCCACACGAGCGCTGGCCGGGGACTCGGGCATCCGCCAGTTCCTGGACATCGGCACCGGCATACCCACCGAACCCAACCTGCACCAGATCGCCCAGTCCGTGGCGCCGGACGCCCGCGTCGTCTACGTGGACAACGACCCCATCGTGCTGGCCCACGCGCAGGCGCTGCTGCGCGGCACCCCGCAGGGCGTGACCGAGTACCTCCAGGCCGACGCCCGCGATCCGCGCGCCATCCTCGAACAGGCCTCCCGCGTCCTGGACCTGGGCCGCCCCGTCGCCCTCTCCCTGATCGCCCTGCTGCACTTCGTCGCCGACGAGGACGGCGCCCACGACCTGGTCCGCACGCTGGTCGACGCGCTGGCCCCGGGCAGTTGCCTGGTGCTGTCGATGATGACGGCCGACTTCGAGCCGGAGAACGTCCAACGGGGCATCGCCGCGTACGCGGCGGGCGGGGTCACCCTGGTGGCCCGCTCGCGGGCCGAGGTCGGCGTGTTCTTCGAGGGACTCGAACTGCTGCCGCCCGGGATCGTGTCGGTCGCCCGGTGGCGCGCGAAGGACGCGTCCGACGACGCCGCACCGGTCTCGCTGTACGGCGCGGTCGGGCTGAAGCGCTGACTCAGGCCCGCTGGAGCGGTATCCCGATCACCTCGGCGATGGTCCGCAGCACGCCGTTGTCGTTGTTGGCCGGGGCGAGACGGCGTGCCCTGCGGACGACCTCCGGGTGGGCGTTGGCCATGGCGAAGGACCACTCGGCGGCGTCCAGCATCTCCAGGTCGTTGAGGTAGTCGCCGAACACCATCGTCTGCGCCGGTGTGATGCCCAGTTCGCGCTGGAGGCCGCGCAGGGCGGCGCCCTTGTTGGCGGTGCGGTTCATGACGTCGACCCAGTGCTCGCCGGACACGACGACCTGGTGGGTGGCGGCGAACGCGTCGAGGGCCGGGGCGGTGCTGTGCTCGGCCGAGCCGAAGTCGAACAGCGCGACCTTGATCACCTCGTCCTCGACGGCGGTGACGTCCTCGACGACGCGGTGCTCGACGTAGTACTTGCGCACCTCCGCGAGGAACGCCTCGTCGGACCGCTCGACATACGCCGACCGCTTGCCGCAGACGACGGCGCCCACGTCGACGCCGTCCGCGCCGAGCCTGCGTACCGTACGGGCGACGTCCGCCGCGACGGCCGGCTCCAGCGGGTCGGAGCTGAGTTCCACGCCGTCGCGGACGACGTAGGTGCCGTTCTCCGCGATGAACACCATCCCCTCGGCGACGTCCGCGAACTCCCGGGCCAGCGTGGCGTACTGGCGGCCGCTCGCCGGGCTGAACAGCACGCCGCGGCGGCGCAGTTCGGCGAGCATCGGCCACAGGCCGTCGGGGACGCGCTTGGCGTCGTCCAGCAGCGTGCCGTCCATGTCGGTGACGACGAGCCGGATGTCGGCGGAGCCGGTGACGGGCGCGGGGACGTCGGCGAGGGACGCGGGCGTGGCGTGCATGTCCTGCTTCCGGATCGGGGAGGGGTACCTGAGCCAGTGTTCCTCATGCGCCGGGGAACACCGGAGGGTGCCCGGCCCGTCACGGTCCGGGGTTTCCCGGGACAGCGCGATCAAGGGGCGGCACAATGACGGCGGGCAACCGCACGTGAGAGGGGCGGATACGTGAGCGAGGGGCATTCCCCGACCGCCGGACCGGCGAGGCTGAACACCTCCGTGGCGCACAACGCGCGGGTCTGGAACTACTGGATCGGCGGCAAGGACAACTACGAGGTCGACCAGCGGGTCGGCGAGCACGTCGCCGGGATGTTCCCGGTGATCCGGGCGGTGGCCCGGGCGGACCGGGACTTCCTCGGCCGGGCGGTGCGCTACCTGGCCGCCGAGCGCGGGGTGCGCCAGTTCCTCGACGTCGGCACGGGCCTGCCGACGGTGGACAACACCCACGAGATCGCGCAGCGTGTCGCGCCCGACTCCCGGATCGTCTACGTCGACAACGACCCGATCGTCCTGGTGCACGCCCGCTCGCTGCTCACCAGCTCCCCCGAGGGCGTCACCGACTACATCGACGCCGATGTGCACGACCCCGAAGCCATCGTGCGCGGCGCGGCCGAGACCCTGGACCTGGAGCGACCGGTCGCGGTGATGATGCTGGGCATCCTCAATTTCGTCCTGGACGTGGACGAGGCCCGGGACATCGTGCGGCGGATCATGGCGGCGGTGCCCTCCGGCAGCTTCCTGGTGCTCACCCACCCCACCTTCGACGCCGAGGTGGGCGGCGAGGGCAACATCGCCGCGATGGAGTTCTGGAACGCCAACGCCACCCCGCCGATCACCGCCCGCGACCGCGCCGGGATCGCCGAATTCCTCGACGGTCTGGAGCCGGTCGAGCCGGGCCTGGTGCCGTGCTCGCAGTGGCGCGCCGAACCCGACGCCGCCGCGGTACCGCAGTTCGGCGCGGTGGCCGTGAAACCCTGAGCGGACCCGCGGACCGGAGCCGAGCCCGGCCCCGCCGCCCCGGCCGGCCGGGGCCGAGCCCGTCGAGGAGGACGTATGACCACCCTTGCCGACCCGGTGCCCGGCGGGCGGCCCGGCGACCTGGAGCGGGTCGCCGCGCTCACCGCCGAGCTGACCGCGCGGGGCGTGCACGGCATCGTCCTCGCGTACGTGGACACCGCGGGCGTCGGCCGGGTGAAGACGATCCCGACCGCCCGGCTGGAGGCGGCCGCGGCCTGGGGGGTCGGCATGTCGCCGGTCTTCGACACGTTCCTGGCCGACGACTCGATCGTCACCACCGACGTCCTCGGCTCCCCGGACGGCGACCTGAGGCTCTACCCCGATCTCGACCGGCTGGTGGTGCTGGCCGGGCAGCCCGGCTGGGCCTGGGCGCCCGTGGACCGGATCACGCAGGAGGGCGAGTCCCACCCCGGCTGCTCCCGCACCTTCCTGCGCCGGATCGTCGCGCGGGCCGCCGAGGAGCACGGCCTCACCTTCCGGGCGGCCATCGAGGTCGAGTGGGCGTTCGGGCTCGGTGACGCGCCCGACGGGGAGTTCGTCCCGGCGGCCTCCGGCCCGGCGTACGGCGCCGTCCGGCAGGTCGAGCTGAGCGACTGCGCCGCCGACCTGTACGCGGCGTTCGCGGCCCAGGGCGTGGACGTCGACCAGATCCATCCCGAGTACGCCGCCGGGCAGTTCGAGATCTCGGTGGGCGCGCTGGACCCGGTGGCCGCCGCCGACCGCAGCGTGCTGGTGCGCCAGACGATCCGGGCGGTGGCGCGGCGGCACGGCCTGCGGGTGTCCTTCTCGCCCGCCGTCCTCGCCGAGGGCGTCGGCAACGGTGGCCATCTGCACCTGTCGTGCTGGCGCGAGGGGGTGAACCTGCACGCCGGCGGCGACGGCCGGTACGGCCTGACGGCCGAGGCGGAGTCGTTCGCGGCCGGGGTGCTCGCGCGTCTGCCCGCGCTGACGGCGGTGACCACGCCCAGCCCGGCCAGCTATCTGCGGCTCAGGCCCTCCCAGTGGGCGGGGGTCTTCGCCGCGTGGGGCCGGGAGACCCGGGAGGCCGCGCTGCGGATGGTCACCGGCACGACGGGCCGCCGGGCCCAGGAGGCGAACATGGAGGTCAAGCCGGTCGACCTGGCCGCCAACCCGTATCTCGCGTTCGGCTGCGTGATCGCCGCCGGGCTGGACGGCCTGACGGCGTCCCGGACGCTGCCCGAGGAGATCACCGGGGATCCGGCCCGGTACGGCCCGGACGAGGCGGCGGCTCTCGGCGTGCGGCGCCTGCCGGTGTCGCTGCCGGGGGCCGTCGAGGAGTTCCGGGCCGACGAGGTGCTGCGGGCCGCGCTGGGCCCGGTCCTCGCGGACGCGGTGACCGCCGTACGGCTCGGGGAGGCGGCGGCGGTGGACGGCCTGGACGACGCGCGGGTCGCGGCGGCCTACCGCTGGACGTACTGACCATGGCAGCGCCCGGGCCGGTCCACGAGGCCCTCGCCGCTCTGCCGCTGGTGGACCACCACTGCCACGGCGCCGTCACGGCCGACCTCGCGCCCGCCGAGTTCGAGTCGCTGATCACGGAGGGCGATGTCTGGCCCGGCATGTCGGCCTTCGACAGCCCGGTCGGCGTGGCGGTGCGCCGCCACTGCGCGCCTCTGCTGGACCTGCCCCGGCACGCGCCACCGGCCGACTACCTGGCCCGGCGCCGCGAGCTGGGCTGGCGGGAGGTCAACCGCCGCTTCCTGACAGCCGCCGGCGCCGAGGCGTTCTGCGTCGACACCGGCTACGCCCCGCACCCCGTCACCTCCCCCGCCGAGCTGGCCGAGGCCTCGGGCGGCACCGCCCACGAGGTGGTACGGCTCGAACGGGTGGCCGAGCAGGTGGCGGCCCGGGGCGTCACGGCCGGCGGATACGCCGAGGCGTTCCGGTCGGCCGCCGAGGAGTCCGTACGTCGGCCCGGGGTGATCGCGGTGAAGTCGGTGGCCGCCTACCGCACCGGCTTCGCCCTCGCCCCGGAGCGGCCCGCGGACGGCGAGGTGACCCGGGCGGCCGGGCGGTGGCTCGAGCGCGGCGGACGCCTCGGCGACCCGGTCCTCGTACGGCATCTGCTGTGGACCGCGGTCGACCTGGGGCTGCCGCTGCAACTGCACACCGGTTTCGGCGACGCCGACCTGCGGCTGCACCACGCCGACCCCGCGCTGCTCACGGACTGGCTGCGGCTGACCGCCGGCACGGTCCCGGTCCTGCTGCTGCACTGCTGGCCGTACCACCGCCAGGCCGCCTATCTGTCGGCGGTGTTCGAACAGGTGTACCTGGACGTCGGCCTCGCCCTGCACTACACCGGCCCGGCCCGCTGCCGGGCGGTACTGGAGGAGGCGCTGGAGATCACCCCGTTCCGCAAACTGCTGTACAGCTCCGATGCCTACGGTGTGGCCGAGTTCCACCACCTGGGCGCGCTGTCCTTCCGGCGCGCCCTGGGCGCACTGCTCCAGGACCGGGTGGACGCCGACGAACTGAGCCTGCCCGACGCCCTGCGCGTAACGGCCTGGACGGGCCGCGACAACGCCCGCCGACTGTACGCACTGCCCACGAACGAAGAGGCCCGCGACCGCAGCGAACGCCCCACCCGGAAAGTATGATCAAGCAATGTCTGACATGACCGAAACCACGCCCGGCTGGCTGACCTCGGACGAGCTGGAGATGGCCAGGGCCCGGATGCCGATCCTCTACGTCGAGGCCGTGCCCGTGCGCGTGGACGACAGCGGCGAAGTCACGAGCATCGGACTGCTGCTGCGCATGGGCCCGGACGGAACGGTGAGCCGGACCCTGGTGTCCGGCCGTGTCCTGCACCACGAGCGGGTGCGGGACGCCCTGCTGCGCCATCTGGAGAAGGACCTCGGCCCGGTCGCCCTGCCCCGGGTGCCGGCCTCCCTGCAGCCGTTCACGGTCGCGGAGTACTTCCCGACGGCCGGCGTCACGCCGTACCACGACCCGCGCCAGCACGCCGTGTCGCTGGCGTACATCGTGCCGGTGACCGGCGACTGCCGCCCCCGGCAGGACGCGCTCGACCTGGTCTGGTTCAGCCCGCAGGAGGCCGCCTCGGCGGCCCTGCAGAGCGAGATGCCGGGCGGGCACGGCGTGCTGCTGAAGCAGGCCCTCGCCCATGTGGGGCAGGTGTCCTGACGCCGGTGGCGGGTGCCGCCTCCGGCCGCGGCACCCGGCCGCTCCCGCTGAGGCCGGGGGCCGCCGATGCCACAATCGAAGGACGACACAGCCGTCACGGGGGATCGTGTCAGGAGGCCGGTATGCACCGCTCGATCCAGGGGCTGTCCGAACCGGTCCGCCGTGACCGGCGGGCGGGCACCGGGACCGGACACCGGACCACCGGGCGCGCGTGATGGCCGGGAACCGGGAGGGCCGGCAGCCGAGACACCCGACCCTGCCCGACCTGCACTCGCGCCTGCGTTCCGAGCTGGGCCGGATCGACGAGCAGCTACGCGGCCTGCTGTCCACCATGGACCGGCTGCAGGGCCTGCTGGACGCGGTGGTGGCCATCAGCCGAGAGGTGGAACTGCCAGCGGTGCTGCACCGCATCGTGACCACCGCCATGGAGCTGGTCGGCGCCCGCTACGGGGCCCTGGGCGTGCTCAACAGGTCCGGGACGGACCTGGAGCAGTTCATCACGGACGGCCTGTCCGAGCCGGAACGCCGTGCGCTGGCCGAGACCGGCCTGCCACGTGGGCGGGGCGTCCTCGGCCATCTGATCCGCTACCCGGAGCCGTTGCGGGTCGACGACATCCCCGGCCACCCGTCCTCCGTCGGCTTCCCGTCCGGCCATCCGCCCATGCGCACGCTGCTGGGCGTCGCGATCAGCGTCCGCGGCGAGATCTACGGCGACCTGTACCTCTCCGAGCGGCTCGACGGCCGGCCCTTCGACCAGCACGACGAGAACGTCGTGGTCGCCCTGGCCAGCGCCGCCGGCATCGCGATCGAGAACGTCCGCCTGTTCGAACGGATCCGGATCGATGCCGAGCAGTTCCAGCGGCTGCTGCTGCCCACCCTCCCCGACCTGCGGCCCTTCACCGCCGCCGCCATCTACCGGCCCGCCGCGGAGCCCAGTCAGCTCGGCGGGGACTGGTACGACGCCATCCAGCTCCCCGACCACGTCGTGGCCGTCGTCATCGGTGACGTGGTCGGCCACGATCTGCAGGCGGCGGCCGCCATGGCCTCCACCCGCAACATGATGCGAGCCCTGCTGTTCGACCATCGCAATCCGCCCGGGGCGGTCCTCACCCAGCTCGACCGGACCCTGGAGGCGATCACCAACAACCCGGTCACGACGACCACCCTGGCCCGCATCGAACCGGAGGGGGCGGGCTGGCGGCTGCGCTGGAGCACCGCCGGTCACGTCCCGCCGCTGCTGATCGCCCCGGAGCACCGGGCGGAACTACTGTTCTCCGAGCCCGGGCTGCCGCTCGGCGTGGACACCGGGCAGCCCAGACCCGAGCACTCCCGTCTCCTGCCCCCGGCCGCCACGGTGATCTTCTTCACGGACGGCCTCGTCGAGCATCCCGACCATGCCATCGACGAGAGCCTGCGCGAACTCGCCGATCTCGCCGCCGCGCACGCCGCCCTGCCGCTGCCGGAGTTCGTCCAGGCACTGGCGGACCACCACCCCAGCGACGGCCACGACGACATGGCCGTCCTCGCCCTGCGCACCCCGCCTGCCTGACCAGCGGATCCGCGGTTCACCACGCCGCCGGGCGGAACCCGCGGATCGGACGGATGATGGCTTCGAGGCGATGGCGAGCGGAGGTCGCCCAATGACTGTGGCGTGGCACGAACGGCTCCGGCGCGGTGGCCTGGCCGCCCTGGAGGTCTGCGTCGTCGCCGCGCTCTATTACGGCTCGGCCAGGCTCGGCCTGCTCCAGCAACTGGTGCGCGGCCAGGTCACCCCCGTGTGGCCGCCGAGCGGGATCGCGGTGGCGGCGCTGCTGCTGCGCGGCCCGCGGCTCTGGCCCGGCATCACGCTCGGCGCGTTTCTGGTCAACATCACGCTGGGGCCGTCGGTCCCGGCCGTGCTCGCCATCGTGGCCGGCAACACCCTCGCGCCCCTGTGCTCCTACGCGCTGCTGCGCCGCACGGGGTTCCGCAAGGAACTGGACCGGCTGCGGGACGCGCTGGCACTGATCTTCCTGGGCGCGTTCACCGGGATGCTGATCAGCGCGACGACGGGCAGCGCGGCCCTGGTGCTCTCCGGTGCGCTGAGCCTCGACCGATTCTGGCCGACCTGGTCGGTGTGGTGGACCGGTGACGCGATGGGCGTCCTGGTGGTCACCCCGGTCCTGCTGGTCCTGCGCAGGGCCCGCTGGCCGAGTGGCGTGCCGCCGGTCCGGTGGGTGGAGGGGCTGCTGCTCGCGGTGGCCGCCATCGGCGTCGGTTTCGTGGAGACCGGGCGCGCGCCGCTGCTGTTCCTCGGTTTCCCGCTGCTGTTCTGGGCGGCCTTCCGCTTCCAGCTGACGGGGGCCGCCCCCTGCGCGCTGGCCGTCTCGACCTTCGCGATCTTGGCCGCCGCGCGGAGGTCGGGTCCGTTCGCCGGGCACGACCTGGTCACCAACATGATCACTCTGCAGGCCTTCAACGGTACGGCCGCCCTGACCGCGCTGCTGCTCTCCGCGATACTCGGCGAACGGGCCCAGTCCCAGCGGGAGATCGAACTGGCCTGCGGGCAACTGGCCGATATGGTCTCCAAGATCACCACCGGCGACCACCACCCCCTCCTTACCCGGGGGCCGACCAGGACGACCGGCGCAGACGCCGGGGAGGCCGACGGGGAGCCACGATGAGCGACGGAGCGGCCGGGACGGGCGACGGAGAGGCCGCGACGAGGGACGGGGAGCTCAATGAGGGGGCCAAGAAGGCCGGGGAGGAGGCCGGGGTGGCCGACCCGCAAGCGGAAGAGCACCGGACACGACAAAGGTCGTCTCCTCATCCCTGAGAAGACGACCCTCCGACCATCGCAAGAAGCTGGTCGGGACGACAGGATTTGAACCTGCGACCCCTTGACCCCCAGTCAAGTGCGCTACCAAGCTGCGCCACGTCCCGGTGCCGTTTGACCTGGGGTTTCCCCGGTCGAAACGCGCAGGGAAACAATACCGCACTCGGGTCGGTGGTCGCGCCTCCATTACGGCGACCGGGGGTCGCGCGCACCGCGGAGGGGGCCGGGGCCCGCGTGTGACCGCCGGGGCGGCTCAGCGCGCCGGGGTCCGGGCGTCGGCTCGGGTGAGGTCGCGTATCGCCGGGACCGAGAGCAGCGCCGTGGCCACCAGCAGGCTCACCCCGCCGGCGATCAGCAGGACGTGGCCGGCGCCCAGGACTGCGGCCGCCGGTCCCGCGAGGGCCTGGCCGACGGGCATCATCGCGAGGGAGCCGGCCACGTCGTAGGCGTGGATGCGGTTGAGGACGTCGCCGGGCACCTGGGTCTGCACGCTGGTCGCCCACATCACGCCCCAGAAGGACATGCCCGCCCCCGCCACCGCCGCGCCCACCGCCATGGCCGGCACGCCGAGACCGGCGCCGACGGCGACCGGGAAGCCGAAGAAGGCGAACAGGGCGAGCGCCCCGGCGCGCAGCATGCGGCGCGGGCGCAGCCGGAGGGCGAACAGGCCGCCGACGACGGTGCCCGCGCCGAGGGCCGAGTTGATCAGGCCGTAGGCGCGCGGGCCGTGGTCCCGGACGACCTCGGCGGCCACCAGCGGGACCGTCGGCCCCCAGGTGGCGATCATGTACACGCCCCAGACGACGATGACGCCCCACAGCCAGGTCCGGGACCGGAACTCCCGCCAGCCCTCGCCCAGATCGGCCCGGAAGGAGCGCAGGCCGGGCCCGGTGGCGCGGGCGCCCCCGGGCAGTGGCGGGAGCCGCAGCAGCAGGAGGCACAGGGCGCTGATCGCGTAGGTGGCGGCGTGCGCGACGAACACACCGCCGGGCGAGGCGAAGCCGACCAGGAGGCCGGCGGCGGCCGGTCCCGCGAGCTGGGCCACCGACTCGGCGACGCGGATCGCGCCGTTCGCCCTCTGGACGTCGGGGGCGAGGCGGGGCACGGTGCTGGCCACGCCCGGCTGGAAGACGGCCGCGGCCACGCCGCCCACGATCCCGATGGCGCAGATCTGCCACAGGACCACATGCCCCGAGAAGAACAGGACGGCGGCGAGGGACTGGGTGACGAGCCGGACCAGGTCGGCGCCGATCATCAGCCCGCGGGTGCTGAACCGGTCGGCGATCACCCCGCCGAAGACGACGAGACCCGCGAAGGTGGCGGACGCGGAGGCCATGGCGAGACCGACCGCGCCGGCGCCGTACCCGTGCCGCAGCAGGCCGGCGGCGAGCGCCACGGGCAGCATGGTGTCGCCGAGCCGGGCGACGGCCCGGGCCACGAAGAACAACGCGAAGTCCCGCGACCAGACGGCGTGGCCCTCGGCACCGGCTCGGCGCCCCCGCCCCGTCCCCGCGACATCGTCGCGCCGTGCCCGCGTACCGGTCATGCCGCGTACTCCCCTTTCGGCTCCCCGCCCTCACCTCGTGCGCCGCGCGGGATCATGCCACGCCGCACCGGTGCCCGCCGAACCGTTTTCGCGGGCCGTTCTCAGGGGGCGCCGGGCGCACCCAGTTCGGGGTGGGTCTCCAGGAGTCGGGGCGGGGCGGCCTGGCGCCAGGAGTCCGCGAGTATGTCGCGCAGCTCCGCCTCGTCGTCCAGCGCCGCGAGTCTCGCTCTCACCCAGGCGAACTGGGCCTCGTGGCCGGCGATCCAGAACTTCTCCGGTTCGGCCAGCACCAGTTCGTCGCGCTCCTCCTTCGGGCAGCGCACGGCGATGGACGTCTCGTCCTCGGGGAGGGTCGCGAACATCTTCCCGGCCACCCGGAACGTGGGCATGCTCCAGGCGGTCCTCTCCGTGGTGTCCGGCAGGGACAGGGCGACACGGCGTACGTCTTCTGCGTCCGGCATGCCCCGCACGCTAGCCCCCGCCACTGACAGTCACCCGGCGGGCGGACCGACCCGCTTGTAGTAGAGGGGGGTGGGGCGCAGTTCGCCGGACGGGCTCGCCGCGTAGTCGGGGATGGTGCCGGCCGGGGTCCAGCCGGCCGAGCGGTACAGGTGCTCGGCGGGGCTGCCGGTCTCGGTGTCGAGGTGGAGCAGGGTGACGCCGGCGGAGACGGCCGCTTGCTCGGCGGTGGCGAGGAGCCTGCGGCCGAGGCCCTGTCCGCGCGCGGAGCGGTGCACCATCAGCTTGACGAGTTCGGCGCGGTGGCGGCTGTTGGGCTTGTCGGGCAGGGCCAGGCCGACCGTGCCCGCCACCCGGTCCGTGCCGTCCACGGCCACCCAGACCGCCAGCCGTCCGGCCGCCACGGCGTCGGCCCGCTCCCGCCACCAGGCGGCGGCCTCGGCCGGCCCGAGCGGCGCGAGGAACCCGACCGAGGCTCCCCCGGCCACGGTGTCGGCCAGCAGGCCGGCCAACTCCTGACACCGCTCGCGTACTTGGGCGTCGTTCCAGCGCAGCACGGTCATGGCCGCACCACCGCGAGCGCGTAGCGCGCCTCTCCGGGTCCGGGGCAGCGAAACCGCGTCGGGCCGAAGACCCGCATCCGCAGGCAGTCCCCGGTGCCGAGGGCGTGGCCCACGTCCTCGACGGTCACCTCCAGCGTGCCGTCGAGGACCCACAGGTGCTGTTCGAGGCCGGGCACGGGCGGGCGGTCGTACGCGATGTCGGCGCCCGGGGTGAGCCTTCCCTCGACCAGTTCGCCGCGCAGGCCGCCGTGCGGCGGGGAGACGGACCGCCGTACGAAGCCGGCGGCGGGATCCTGCCAGACCTGCTGGTCGGCCGCCCGGACCAGCGGGGCCGGCGCCGCCTCGACCTCGCTGAGCAACTGGGACATGGTGCGTCCGTAGACATGGCAGAGACGGTTGAGGAGGGAGGCGGTGGCGCTGATCTCGGCGCGTTCGGCCCGGGACAGGGTGGACCTGCTCACTCCGCTGCGTTCGGCCAGCTCGCCCAGGGACCAGCCGTGCCCGGCGCGGAGTTCGGCCAGCCGGGCGCCGATCCGGGCGTCGACGTCGGGGGCTTCGGTTCTCATATCCGGGACGTTATCCCGGATACGAGACGGCCGCGTTACGGAAGGCTCACGCCCGCCGCCCGCCCCAGGGCCTCAAGCACCGGGCGGATCAACGGGTGTCCCTCGGCGCCCCGGCGGACCGCCGCGAAGACCCGGCGGGTGGGGGCCACCCCGTCGACCGGGCGGACGACGACGCCCGCGAGGTCCATGCCGCGCAGGGCGGAGCGGGGTACGAGGGCCACGCCCGCGTCGGCCGAGGCGAGGGCGACCACGGCGCGGAAGTCGTCGGAGGAGTGTTCCAGCCGGGGCTGGAATCCGGCGCTCTCGCAGGCCAGGACGACCACGTCGTGGCAGGGGTTGCCGGGGTACGGCCCGATCCACGGGTCCTTGGCCAGCTCGGCGAGGGGGACCTCGTCGGCGTCGGCGAGGCGGTGGCCGACGGGTACGACGGCGTCGAAGGGCTCGGCGTACAGCGGCACATGGGTCAGCCGGGGGTCACCGGCGGCCGGGGCGCCCCGGTACTCCACGGCGACGGCGACGTCCACCTGCCGGTCCAGCACCATCGGCAGGCTGGCGTCGCCCTCGGCGTCCTGGACCCGGATCCGGATGCCCGGCGCCGAGGAGGCCAGCCGGGCCACGGCGGGCGCCACCACCTCGGCGATGCCGGTGGCGAAGGCGGCCACGGTGACCGTGCCGGCCTCCCCCGAGCCGTAGGCGGCCAGCTCGGCCTCGGCCCGCTCGAGCTGGGCGAGGACGGCGTTGGTGTGGCTGAGCAGGATCTCGCCGGCCGGGGTGAGCCGCACTCCCTTGGCGCCCCGCTCGACCAGCCGGTGGCCGGTCTCCTGCTCCAGCGCGGTCAGCTGCTGGGAGACGGCGGAGGGAGTGAGATAGAGCGCGGCGGCCGCCGCCGTCACCGTACGGTGGTCGGCCACCGCCCGGAGGATGTGGAGCCGCCGCGCTTCGATCATGGGGTCAATTATCGCCCCATGTCCGTGCTGGTCAGACCGCCAGCTCGGCGCGGGCCGCGACGAACGCGTCGACCACCCGGTCCACGTCCTCGGTGGAGTGCGCGGCGGACAGCTGGACGCGGATGCGGGCCTGGCCCTGCGGGACGACCGGGTAGGAGAAGCCGATCACGTACACACCCCGCTCCAGCAGCAGTTCGGCCATGCGGGCCGCCTCGGCCGCGTCACCGATCATGACGGGCGCGATGGCGTGGTCGCCGGGGAGGATGTCGAAGCCCTCCTCGGTCATCCGGCGGCGGAACAGGGCGGTGTTCTCGGCGAGCCGGACGCGCAGGTCGTCGGCGGACTCCAGCAGGTCGAGGACCTTCAGGGAGGCGGCGGCGATCACCGGGGCCAGGGTGTTGGAGAACAGGTACGGGCGCGAGCGCTGGCGCAGCAGGGCGACGATCTCGGCGCGGGCGGCGACATAGCCGCCGGAGGCGCCGCCGAGTGCCTTGCCGAGGGTGCCGGTGATGATGTCCACGCGGTCCATCACGCCGTGCAGCTCGGGGGTGCCGCGGCCGGAGGGGCCGACGAAGCCGACGGCGTGCGAGTCGTCGACCATGACCATCGCGTCGTAGCGGTCGGCGAGGTCGCAGATCTCCGCGAGGGGCGCGAGGTAGCCGTCCATGGAGAAGACGCCGTCGGTGACGACCAGCTTGCGCCGGGCGCCGCCCTCGGTCGCCTCCTTCAGCCTGGCCTCCAGGTCGGCGAGGTCGCGGTTGGCGTAGCGGAAGCGGCGGGCCTTGGACAGGCGGATGCCGTCGATGATGGAGGCGTGGTTGAGGGCGTCGGAGATCACCGCGTCCTGCTCGCCGAGCAGGGTCTCGAACACACCGCCGTTGGCGTCGAAGCAGGAGGAGTACAGGATGGTGTCCTCCTGACCGAGGAAGGCCGAGAGGCGGGCCTCCAGCTCCTTGTGCACCTCCTGGGTGCCGCAGATGAAGCGGACCGAGGCCATGCCGTAGCCCCAGCGGTCGAGCGCCTCGTGGGCGGCGGCGACCACCTCGGGGTGGTCGGCGAGGCCGAGGTAGTTGTTGGCGCAGAAGTTGAGGACCTCGCCGGGGCGGCCGCCGGCGCTGACGTTGACGGTCGCGGACTGCGGGGTGTCGATGACCCGCTCGGGCTTGTGCAGACCGGCGGCACGGATCTCGTCGAGGGTGGCGCGCAGGTCGTCGCGAACAGAGTTGAACATGAGGGACTCCAACAAGTGCGGGGGCGAGTGAGCCGAAGGGGCGCGCCGGGGGCGAGAGATCGTGGGGGCGCGGAGGCCCGAAGGGCTGCGCACGGTCGGTCTTCCGACACCGGCGGCAGGCGCCCGGAGGCGGACCGAGCCGGAAGATCAAGCAGTCCAGTCGAGGATGATCTTGCCGCCGGTGCCGCCGGCCGCGTCGGCGAAGGCCGCCTCGAAGTCGCGGTAGCCGTAGCGTCCGGTGATCACGGGGGCGAGGTCCAGGCCGCCCTCCAGCAGCACCGACATCGCGTACCAGGTCTCGAACATCTCGCGGCCGTAGATGCCCTTGATGGTGATCATCGAGGTGACCACGCGGGCCCAGTCGACGGGGAACTCCTCGGCGGGCAGGCCGAGCATGGCGATCCGGCCGCCGTGCGTCATGTTGGCGATCATGTCCCGCATGGCCTCGGGGCGGCCGGACATCTCCAGGCCGATGTCGAAGCCCTCCCGCAGACCGAGTTCCCGCTGTCCGTCCGCGATGGTGGTCCCGGCGACGTTCAGGGCGAGGCTCACGCCGATCTTGCGGGCCAGCTCCAGGCGCTCCTCGCTGACGTCGGTGATGACGACGTTGCGGGCGCCGGCGTGCCGGGCCACCGCGGCGGCCATCAGGCCGATCGGGCCGGCGCCGGTGATCAGGACGTCCTCGCCGACCAGCGGGAACGACAGCGCGGTGTGCACGGCGTTGCCGAACGGGTCGAAGATCGCGGCGACGTCGAGGTCGACGGGGACGCGGTGCACCCAGACGTTGGACGCCGGCAGCGCGACGTACTCGGCGAACGCGCCGTCCCGGCCGACGCCGAGGCCGATGGTGGCCCGGCACAGATGGCGCCGCCCGGCGAGGCAGTTGCGGCACTTGCCGCACACCAGGTGGCCCTCGCCGCTGACCCGGTCACCGACCCGGATGTCGCTGACGTCGCGGCCGGTCTCCACGACCTGCCCGACGAACTCGTGCCCCAGCACGAGCGGCGTGCTGATCGCCTGCTGCGCCCAGCCGTCCCAGGCCCGGATGTGCAGGTCGGTGCCGCAGATACCGGTCCGCATGACCTTGATCAGCACATCGCCGGGACCGATGGCGGGCTCCGGGACGTCCGTGAGCCAGAGCCCGGGCTCCGCCTTCTCCTTGACCAGCGCCTTCAACGCTACGGCTCCTGTGGGTGAGGTCCCGGCCCGCGGGCATGCCGAAGAAGCCCGCACCGGGTCAGAGGGGTGGAATCACCCTGCAATCTGCCGTACGCGCGCGCCGGGGTCCATCGAGCTTTTCTTAACCGCCGCCTCAGCTTTGCTTCACGCCCCCTGAGCGCGGTCTCCGCCGCGCCCCGGGTCCGGTGGGAGTCCGCTCAGAGCGGCAGACCGTCCCGCGCCGACCCCTCCATGTGCGCGGCGAGTTCGGCGGCCAGCGACTTGATCGTCTCCAGTCCGGTCCTGCCCCAGGCCCGCGGGGCGACGTCGGCGGCGCACACGGTGCCGAGCGCCATGCCGGAGCTGTCGATGAGCGGGGCGCCGAGGTAGGAGTGGATGCCGTACTCGTCGACGACGGGGTTGCCCGCGAAGCGCGGGTAGTCGCGGACGTCCTCCAGGACCAGGGCCTTGCGCCGGACCACCACATGAGGGCAGAAGCCGTGGTCGCGCGGCAGCACGCGGCCGACCTCGGGCCTGCTGCCGTCCTCCCGGACCACGGGCGCGGCCACCGGGGCGCGCAGGCCCGCGAAGAACTGGCGGTCCTCGCCTACGAAGTTGACCATGGCGTACGGCGCGCCGGTGAGCCGGGCGAGATGGTCCGCGAAGGCGTCGAGAGCGGGTTCGGGCCGTTCCCCCAGGCCGAGCCCGCGGAGTCTGGAGGTACGGGCGGGGGCCTCCTTGTCCTCGGGAGTGAGCAGCAGACCCCGGACCGGACGGGGCGGCTCGTAGCTCATGACCGGTCTCCGGCGCTGTGGACGTAGCTCATATGGCGGCTCCGTGGGCGGTGTGGCTGGATCACATGTGGGCGCCGTGGCTCGGCGTGGGCGCCGGGGCGTGGGCGATGAGGTGGCGTACGAGGGTGAGCAGGGTCTGCACGCCCGAGCTGGAGATGCGGGCGTCGCAGGGGACGACGGGAACAACGGGATCGAGGTCGAGGGCGGCGCGCACCTCTTCCGGGCCGTAGCGGTAGCCGCCGTCGAACTCGTTGACGGCGACGATGAACGCGAGGCCGCGCTCCTCGAAGAAGTCCACCGCCGCGAAGCACTCCTGCAGGCGGCGGGTGTCGGCGAGGATGACCGCGCCGAGCGCCCCTTCCGACAGCTCGTCCCACATGAACCAGAACCGCTCCTGCCCCGGTGTGCCGAACAGGTAGAGCACATGACGCGGATCGAGGGTGATCCGGCCGAAGTCCATGGCGACCGTCGTCTCGACCTTGTTCTCGATGCCGTCGAGGTTGTCGGTGGCGGCGCTGACGGTGGTGAGCAGCTCCTCGGTGCTGAGCGGGGCGATCTCGCTGACCGCTCCCACGAAGGTCGTCTTGCCGACGCCGAACCCGCCCGCCACCAGGACCTTGAGCGCGGTGGGGAACGGGTCAGAGCTGTCGTCGTAGTCCATCGAGCACTGCCTCCAGCAGGGACCGGTCAGTGGGTGTGTGGTGGAAGACGGGGGGCTTGGTGGTCAGCGCGCCGCAGTCGACGAGGTCGGAGAGCAGCACCTTGGTGACCACCGCGGGCAGTTTCAGGTGCGCGGCGACCTCGGCCACCGGGACGGGCGCGCGGCACACCTCGAGCGCCTGGGTGTGCTCGGGGCCGAGGTAGCCGAGCGGGGTGACGCCGGTGGCCATCACCTGCGACATGAGGTCGAGGGCGATGCTGGGCTCGGTGCGGCCGTTGCTGACCGTGAACGGGCGCACCAGCCGCCCGGCGGCGTCGTCGAGCCAGGGCCCGTCGCCGGCTGTGGCCACCCTCAAAGCCTCGTCGCCGTGGGTTCGGCGGCGTGCTGGCGGGGCGCGGTCACCAGGTAGGGACGCACGCTCTTGACCAGCATCGCCATCTCGTAGCCCAGCACGGCGGCGTCGGCCTCGCGGCCGGCGAGCACGGCGAGGCAGGTGCCGGAGCCGGCCGTGGTGACGAACAGCAGCGTCGAGTCGAGTTCGACGACGACCTGACGGACGTCGCCGCCGTCACCGAACCGGATGCCCGCGCTGCGGCCGAGGGAGTACAGCCCGGATGCCAGGGCCGCCATGTGGTCGGCGCTGTCGGGATCGAGGCCGTGCACGGACTTCACCAGTCCGTCGCAGGACAGGAGCACCGCGCTGGAGGTGTGCGGTACGCGCTGCACGAGGCCGCTCAGCAGCCAGTCGAGGTCGGATGCCTGGGCGATCGGCGCATCGCTCGCCATGGTGGATCGACTCCTTGGGGTACGAAGACCAGCGGGAGCGCTGGATGTGGGGGTGCTGGAGGTGGGGAGGGCGGGGCCCGTGCGGCCGGAGAGGAGGGTCATCCGGCCGGTGCGCTCCCGTCGGGGCGGCCGGCGCCCTCGGCGGCCGGCGCGTACACGTGCTGCCGGGCCGCGGGCCGCGGTTCCGTCTCGGTGGGCTCCTGTGCCTCGGCCAGTCCTATGCCGCGCTGGAAGGCGGCCATCAGTCCCGGGTCGTGGCCCGCGACGATGCCGGCGTCCTGACGCGGGGCGGGGCCACCGCGCAACTGCGGGACGATGTGCTCCTGGGCGCGGCGGCGCGGCAGTTGGGGCTTGCCCATGGTGCCGCGTACGGCCGTGCCGCCGCGTGGGGCGGGCAGGGCCCCCGCGTGGGACTCGATCACCGGCCGGTGCTCGGAACCGATGCCCGGTACGGCCTCGGCGGGGTTGGCCCGCTTCTCACGCGCGGCCCGCACGGGAAGCGGGGCCGGCGCGCCGTCGTTCGGCGCCGGTTCGCTCCGGTCCGTTTCGCTCCGAGCGGTTGCGCCTCGCGTCCCCTCCCTGTGCGTACTCCCGTTCCGCGCGGCCGCGTTCGGCATGTCGCCGGCGTGCCCGGACCCACGCTGCGCGTGCCGGCGCCTGCCGGTGGCCGGGACCAGGGCAGGGCCCGGCACGGAGGCGAACTCCTCGCCACCCGGACCGGCCTCGGCAAGCCTTCCCGCGTCCGCCGTTCCGGAGCCGGGCCCATGTGCCGTCAGGGCGTACGGGACTTGACCCGACGGCACCGTCAATGGGCCGTGCGGCGCGGGATCCCGCTGCTGGGACATCGCCGCCCCGGCCACCCCTTGTACGCCCGACGCCGTGCCCAACAGCGCCTGCGGGACGACGAGTACGGCCTGCACACCGCCGTAGATGTTGGTCTGCAGGCGCACCGAGATGCCGTGTCGCCGGGCGAGCTGGGAGACGACGTAGAGGCCGATGCGACCGTCGGCCAGCAGGCTGGCCACGTTGACCTGGTCGGGGTCGGCGAGCAGGGCGTTCATCTTGTCCTGCTCACCGACCGGCATACCGAGCCCGCGGTCCTCGACCTCCACGGCGAGCCCGGAGGTGACGAGGTTGGCGCGGAGCAGCACCTGGGTGTGCGGGGCGGAGAACACCGTCGCGTTCTCCACGAGTTCGGCGAGCAGGTGGATGACGTCGGCCACGGCGTGACCGCGCAGTTCGCCGTCGATGGGCGGGACCAGTTTGACCCGGGAGTACTGCTCGACCTCGGCGATGGCCGAGCGCAGTACCTCGGTCATGTCCACCGGGTTGCTCCACTGCCGCCGGGACACGGCGCCGCCCAGCACGGCGAGGTTCTCGGCGTGCCGCCGGATCCGGGTGGCGAGGTGGTCGACGTGGAACAGACCCTTGAGCAGGTCGGGGTCCTCGATCTCGTTCTCGAGGTCGTCGAGGATCGAGATCTCCCGGTGCACCAGGGACTGCAGCCGGCGTGCCAGGTTGACGAAGACCTCGAGCTTCTGCTCGCTGCCCGCCTGGCTGGAGAGCTGGGCGGCCTGCACGACGGCGGTGACGGCGCCGTCGTGCGCCCGGGCCAGGTCGGCGGCGAGCAGGTCGAAGTCGTCGGCGTCCACGGGCGGACGGCGGCCCGGTCCGCGCCGGGCCGGGGCCTCGCCCCGACGCAACGCCTCGACGAGGGCGTGCAGTTCGGCCTCGCCGCGGGCGGCACCGCGGCGCAGGGCGTCGACGCGGTCGGCGACCGAGCGGGCGGCGCGGTCGGCCGCCACGGCGGCGATCAGGACGCCCGCGACGGTCACCGCGACCGCTCCGGCGAGCACGGCCCACAGGGTGGGGCCCGGACGCGTGCCGGTGGAGCGGATGCTGAACAGGACGGCCGCGGTGGCGCTGAGGGCGACGGCGACGGGCGGAAGCACGGCGAGCCGCATGAGTTGGGGCCGTATGTGCGTCTCGGGCAGTGCGGGAGCGGGTCGGGCGACCGGTCTCCCGTGGCGGCCGCCCTCCCGGCGGTCGGCACGGGCGGCCGGTGCACGGAGATGAGACATCTGCGTCCTCGTACTGGTCCGTCGGCCTGGTTCGCCCCAGGCCCTGCGTCGTGCGACGGACACTCACAGTAGTCGCCTGCGCATCACGTGCGGTGGGCAGTTGCCAAACTCCCCCGGGCAGCGTCCCGCTCTGGTATGAGGTGTCGTACGACAGACCGATAACCGCGCTGGACTCCGGAGACAGAGCCGTAATGACTCGATCCGACCTGTTCAGAAGTGGTCAGAAACAAGCAGCGAGGGCCGGTGCGCACTGGTGTGCGTACCGGCCCTCGGGGTGTCCGCAGGCCCGGCCCGGTGGCCGGCCGTCCGGGTGTCCACGGGTCGGAGGTGCCGGCGCAGGGGCGGAGGATTCGTCACCTTCCGTCACCCACGGCAGGTCCGGTCACTTCGGCGCGAGCCGCTTGACCAGGCGCCGCGCCTTGGTGGGCAGACGCTTCTTCGCCTGGGCCTCGAGCGCCCGGAGCCGCTTCTCGCTGGACTCCCGCTGCGCGGTGAGGGCTGCCTCGAGCTTCTTGATGTGGGTGGCCTGAGCGGATGCCTTCTTCTCGGCCCTGGCGGCCTGGCGCGCGATCGCCTTGCTCTGCTCCCTGAGCATGGTGATGCGGAAGAGCAGGTCGTCCACGCTCGCCGCCTCGGAACGGCGGAACGGCAGGGGGAATTCCGCGGCTTGGACCTTCCGGTCGTACTCCTCGCCGCCGTCCCCGTGCTCGTAGGCGTTCCGCAGCCCGTTCTTCGTCATGAAGTCCAGCAGCCGCTGGAACCCCTCGGCGTAATGCGCGTCGAACGCCGTGTAGTCGGTCTCGGCATAGAGGCTCGCGACGTCGACGTCGGCGTCCAGGTCGGTGATGACCCGGTGGGGGATGTGGTGGTAGCGGGACAGCTCGAGCGTTCGTGAGTCATGGGCGAACACGAACGCCGGGGTACCGGCGACCAGAGCGGCGATGTTGCCGTGAATGCGCGTTCCGACGGCGAAGTCGTACTGCGTGAGGGCGTCCATCCAACTGTGCGGCTCCAGCGGGACACACACGTCGGCCGTGCGTATCAGCGGGTGCGAGCTGAGGTCGGGCATCGGCATGGACTGCCGGGCGGCGACCGCGGTGTCACCCCAGTAGAGCGTCTGGAGGTCGCGTCCCTCCTGGGCGAAATAGGTGAGGCCGGGGTGCTGCTCCAGGATGGAGTCGTTGATGGCCGAGGCGAGTTCGGCGTTCGCGAGCCGCAGCGCGGTGGACAGCGCGATCCGGGCCCCCTCGGGCAGCGCCTGCCCGCCCGGGTGTTCCACCCGGAAGTCCGGGCCTCGGAAGTAGACCGAGGGGCATCCGATGACGTCGACAGCACGGAACCCGAGTTCGCCGAGGTAGCGCTGGGTGAATTCACCCCGCACACCGATGGACGCCGACCGGTCCAGTACCGCCGCGACGAACCGCTTGACGGCCTCGTCGACGGGCTTCAGGAACGCGGTGTCGTAGTCGAGTTTCGCCTGCGCGCCGACTCCGAACACGACCACCGGGACCTTCAGCTTGCCGATGAGGTCCGCGAGGATGTGCATGTGCGGAATGAACTTCGACTTGAAGGCATTGGCCATCGGCAGCACGAAGACATCGCATTCGTCATTGATCCGGTCCGCGTCCGCGACCGTCAGTTCGGCGAAGTGCGTCGTGTCGACCCGTATCTCCGCGCCCGGCACGGCCATGTGCCGGTAGGCGGAATTGGTGTACATGAGATTGCCGACGTTGCCCCGAATGCTGTTGCGCACCAGGGTGCTTTCGATCGTGGGCACGTTGAAGGGGTCGCTCCCCGCCTGCATGAGAATGCGCTTCACAGGCCGGGATCGTAGCGTCGCGCCACCCCTTTACGGAATCCTTGCACATCCTTTTCTTCGTCGTGGCAGGCGTGTCCGCGTCACCGCTCGCCCGCCAGGTCGACCTCGGTGCGGCTGAACCCGGGAGCGGCCGACGGCTCTTGGGGCCGGCGCCGGAGGTGGGCGACGGGCGCCGAGGCGGATCGCCACCACGCGTCGGCGGGCAGCTTTCCGGCGGGCTCGAAGGGCTCGCCGGGCCGGGGCAGGGCCACCGCCTGGCCAGCCTCCTCGGCGGCCTCCTTGGTCCACTCACCGGGTTCGGCCCAGGGGTGCGGGGCGAGGTTGAAGGTGCCCCAGTGGATCGGGAGCAGCACGCCGTGCGGGGTGCCGCCCTGCAGGTCGAGGTGGGCGCGCAGACCCTCCTCGGGAGTCATGTGGATGTCGGGCCAGAACTCGCTGTACGCGCCGATCTGGATCATCGTGACGTCGAACGGGCCGTGGGAGGCGCCGATTTCCCTGAAGCCCTCGAAGTAGCCGGTGTCACCGCTGTGGTAGACCCGGTGCTCCTCACCGGCGACGGACCAGGACGCCCACAGGGTGTGCTGGGTGTTGCGCAGGCCGCGGCCGCAGAAGTGGCGGGCCGGGGTGGCGGTCAGGGTCAGGCCGCGGACCTTGGTGGACTCGTGCCAGTCGAGTTCGCGCAGCCGGTCCGCCGAGACGCCCCAGTGCTCCAGGTGCGCCCCGACTCCCAGCGGCACCGCGAACACGGTGTCCGTACCGGCCAGCGTCTTGATCGTGGGCATGTCCAGGTGGTCGTAGTGGTCGTGCGAGACGACCACCACGTCGACCGGGCCGAGCGCGGCCAGCGGCAGCGGCACCGGGTGCAGCCGCCTGGGCCCGACGAAGGGGAACGGGGAGCAGCGCTCGCCCCAGACGGGGTCGAACAGGACGCGGTGACCGTCGATCTCCACGAGCACGCCGGAGTGGCCCATCCAGGTCACGCGCAGCCCCGTCGTGGGCGGCTTGGCCAGGTCGGCGAGGGTGGTGGCGTGCACCGGGACGGTGCCGACCGGGGAGCGCAGGGGCCGGGTGTCCTTGTCCAGGAACACCTTGGCGAGGTCGAGCGTGGAGCCGGAGGGCCGGGTACGGGCGGTGCCGCCCGGGTTCTGGAAGACGCCGTCCTTGAAGTGCGGGGAACGGCGGATCCGGGCGAGGCGCTCACCGCGCGGCTGCGCGCCGAAGGCCTCGGGCTGCAGTGCGCTGAGCCCGGAGCTCTTGGAACGCCAACCGGTCACGGGTTACCTCCAGTGAAGTCGCTGAGGTCCTCCATTATGGTCGGCCCCTCCGACAGCGCGGCGCCGCCCGCTCCATCGTCCCGCCCCACCGGCATCCGTGGCGGCCCGCACGGCACTTTGACAGCGGCCCGGCGGCTGCGGATACTGACCGGCTGTTCAGTATCCGTCCTCCGGGAGCCCCCATGACCGCCACCCCTCTCCTGTCGCTCGTGTGGACCGACCATGTCACCGGACGGCAGGGTTTCCTGGTCGTCGACCGGCTGGTGCGGGGCGTGGCCAGCGGCGGGCTGCGCATGCGCGCCGGCTGCACGCTGGAGGAGGTCACCGGGCTCGCGCGCGGCATGACGATGAAGGAGGCACTGCACTACGACCCGGAGGCCCGTTACGTCCCCCTCGGCGGCGCCAAGGGCGGCATCGACTGCGATCCGCGGGACCCGGCGGCCTACGGGCTGCTCGTGCGCTATCTGCGCGCGATGCGGCCGTACATCGAGAGCTGCTGGACCACCGGCGAGGATCTGGGCCTCAGCCAGGACCTGGTGGACCGGGCCGCAGCCGAGGCGGGCCTGGTCTCCCCCGTCCAGGCCGTGTTCCCGCTGCTGGACGACGAGCCGGCGGCCCGCGCGCGGCTCGCGGACGCCTTCGCGGTGCGGGTGGACGGCATCGGACTGGACGAGCTGGCGGGCGGCTGCGGGGTCGCCGAGTCGGTGCTGGCGGCCCTGGACCGGGCCTCGGTGCCGTACCGGGGCACCCGGGTGGCCGTGCAGGGGCTGGGCACGATGGGCGGCGCCACGGCGCGTTTCCTCACGCGCGCGGGTCTGACGGTGGTGGCGGTGGCCGATGTCAAGGGGACCGTCGCCAACCCGGACGGCCTCGACGTGGAGGCACTGCTGGCGGCGCGGGACGCCTACGGCACGCTCGACCGCTCCGCGCTGCGCCCGGCCGACCGTGAGCTGCCCGGTGACGCCTGGCTGTCGGCGGACGCGGAGGTGCTGGTGCCGGCGGCGGTGTCGTACGCGGTCGACACCGCCGGGCAGGAGCGGATCACCGCCCGCTGGATCGTCGAGGCCGCCAACATGCCCGTACTGCCGGAGGCGGAGCGGCTGCTGGCCGCGCGCGGGGTGACGGTGCTGCCGGACGTGGTGGTCAACTCCGCCACCAACGCCTGGTGGTGGTGGACGCTGTTCGGCGACATCGGCCCGGACGCCGACGAGGCGTTCGCCCACATCCGCCGCTCGATGCGCGCCCTGACCGGGACGGTGCTGGACCGCGCACGGGCCGACGGGACGACTCCGCGCGCCGCCGCCCACGCCCTGGTGTCGGACCGGCTGCCGGTGATCGCCGGGCGTTTCGGCTGGTACCGCTGACCCCGGTGGGAGCCGCGGCCGTCGGGGCCCTGGGGCGGTGTCCGGCGGACGGACTAGGGTGACCGCGTGGCGAGAGTGCGGTTGAGCGTGGCCGAGCGGCGTGAGGAGATGCTGCGGGCCGCCATCGGGCAGATCGAGGCGCGGGGCGTGGCGGCGGTCAGGATCGCCGATGTGGCCTCGGCGCTCGGGGTGAGCAACGCGCTGGTGCTGTACCACTTCTCGACGAAGGAGAAGCTGGTCGCCGCCGCCTTCGCCTACGCGGCCGAGGACGATCTCGCGCGTCTGCGCGCGCTGCTGGACCGGCGGACCTCCGCACTGCGCCGGCTGCGGGCAGCCGTGCGCTGGTACGCGCCCACGGGCCAGGCCAAGGGCTGGCGGCTGTGGATCGAGGGCTGGGCGGTGTCGCTGCGCGAGCCGGCCCTGCGGGCGGTCACCCGGGACCTCGACCAGCAGTGGAAGGCGGCGATCACCGAGGTCATCGCCGAGGGCGTGGCGGCGGGCGAGTTCACCTGCCCCGACCCCGCGAGCACGGCCCTGCGGCTCACCGCCCTGCTCGACGGCCTGGCCGTACAGCTGACGTCCTACCCGGGCGCGGTGCCACGCGCTCGCGCGCAGAAGTGGGTGAACGACGCCCTGGCCACGGAACTGGGCCTGCAGCAGGTGGAGTCGACCGGCCGCGAGCGCTGAACCGGTCCGGACCGGTGCGCCGGCCCGGACCGGGACTCGAGGCAGGCACCGGGCCGACCGGGGCCGGAAACGTCTTCCCGCGCGGGACGCGCCCGCCGGGCCGCCCCGGAGGGCGACGCCGGGCCGCCCCGGACGGACACGCGGTCCGCCCCGGCCGGGCACCCCGTACCGCTGAGTCGCGGTACGGGGCACGGTCACGCCGCGCGTCCTGGTCAGGCGACCGACGCGATGCGCATCTTGATGTCGTTCGGCGACAGGGCGCCCTTCGCCATGACGTGGTCCCCGGAGGACTCGCCGCGCAGTCGGCGGCCGATCCACGGGACGAGGTACTCGCGGGCCCAGTGGACGTCGTCCCGGCGGATCTCCAGGGTGCCCCGGGGCGGGAGCGGCGGCCAGGCCTGCTCCGGGTCGGCCGGGATCTCGAGGCCGAGCGCCTGACCGGCGCGCAGCGCCACGCGCGTGTGCCCCTCGGGCGAGAGGTGCAGCCGGTCGTTGTCCCAGGCCCTGCGGTCCTGGACGGACCTCAGGGACCACAGGTCGAGCACGGGGCAGCCGTACCGGTCGGCGATGGCGCGGACGTGCCCGTTGTAGGTGGCGATCTTGCCGCGCAGGTGCTTGAGCACCGGCACGCCCCGGGTGTCGAAGCCGGTCGTCACCATCACCGTGCCAGCGGCCGCCGCGAGGGGGGCGATGGCCCGCTCGAAGCGCTCGGCCACCTCGTCGGGGTCGGTGCCGGGCCGGATGATGTCGTTGCCGCCCGCACAGAAGGAGACGAGGTCCGGGGCCAGTTCGACGGCCTTCGGGAGCTGATGCTCGATGATCTGGTCGAGCAGCTTCCCGCGGACCGCGAGGTTGGTGTACTTGAAGTCGCCCTCGGGCCGCCGGTCGGCGAGCAGGACCGCGAACCGGTCGGCCCAGCCCACGAACGCCCCGTCGGGCCCGGGGTCGCCGACGCCCTCGGTGAAGCTGTCCCCCACCGCCACGTACGACCCGATCACTGATGTGTTGTCACTCTTCGAATCGTCTGCCACGTCGGACCATGATTCACCTTCGGATGTGGCCTACGCGACCGTAGGCCGGGGTTGACGAGCGGTGAGATGAGACACCCTTAAAGAATTTGCCAACCCAGGAATACGGCCGGTACGGGGACCGTCCGGACACACCGAAGGCCGGACCCGGGGATCGGGGGTCCGGCCTTCGGAGGCGTGTCAGGCAGGTGGTCGTGAGGAGCGCGTCCCTCGGCGCCGGTGGCTCAGAGGGCGACGCCGTGCGAGCGGAGGTAGGCGACCGGGTCCACGTCCGAGCCGTAGTCGGGCGTGGTGCGGATCTCGAAGTGCAGGTGCGGGCCGGTCACGTTGCCGGTCGCGCCGGACAGGCCGACCTGCTGGCCGGCCGTCACCGTCTGACCGGCCGTCACCGAGAGCTGGGAGAGGTGGGCGTACTGGGCGTAGTAGCCGTCGTTCAGCTTGATGACGACCTGGTTGCCGTACGCGCCGCCCCAGCCGGCGGAGACGACGGTGCCGGCCCCGACGGCCTTGAGGGAGGTGCCGGTGGGGACGACGAAGTCGACGCCGGTGTGGTAGCCGCTGGACCACATGCTGCCCGCCACGTGGTAGGCGGTGCCGACGGTGGGGGCGGCGACCGGGAGGGTGTAGCCGGTGGCGGGGGCCGCCTGGGCGGCCTGGGTGGCGGGGGCCGCCTGGGTGGCCTGGGTGGCCCGGGCCACCGGAGACGCCTGGGTGGCCGGGGCGGTCTTCGCCGGGGCCGCCGCCCGGGCGTCCGAAGGCTGCGCGGACCGCGAGGCCCGCGAGGGAGTGGGGGACTCGGCGCGGGTCGGCGCGGCGGCCTTCTTGCCGAGCGACAGCTTCAGACCCGGGTGGATCAGCGCCGGATTCTCGCCGACGGCCTGCCGGTTGTCCGCGTAGAGCCGGTGCCAGCCACCGCTCACGTGCTGCTGGCCGGCGATCTTCGCGAGGCAGTCGCCGGACTTCACCGTGTAGGTGCGGACGCCGGAGGCCTTCTGCGCGGCGGCCTTCCCGGCCGCCGCCCTCTCCACGGACTGCACGGCCTTTCCGGAGACAGGCTGCGCGGTGGCGGCGTGCGCTCCGGTGGCACCCAGCAGGGGCAGGGCCAGTGCGGCGCCCCCGGTTCCGGCGACGGCGATGGAACGGGTGAAACGCTGAGACTTGGGACGGCGGTGCTTACCCTTCGCGGGCATGACGCATTCCTCTCCGGCGCCTGCGAGGTGAGCTGTCGGGTTCGGGCTGGAGCTGCCCGGCCGCACGGTGCGTGCGCGGCTGCACCCCGAGCCTGTCGCGGAGACCGGGATAGGCAGTCGTACCTGGTGGGTCCCCCGCTCCTGCCGTACACGGGTCATGTGTGTGGGGCTCCGGGCGGCGGCAGGATTCGGCGTTCCGTCCGGATTGGTGGCGAACGTAAGCGAGCGGGACGCAAGGAAACAAGCGGCCGATTCCCGGCGTTCACGTGCCAGAAGATCGAAATGGGAAATCCACGGTCACCGTGCGTGAATTCCCACCCGCGCCGTCAATTCAATTTCCCGCCCCCGTTCGGGAATTAGGTGGACATGACGAACAGCGGACGGTCACGATTATGACGCTCCTCACGCACCACTCCCCCAGGCACCTTTACTCCGCGTCGAGTTGGAATGAAAGTGCTAATTGGGACAGAAGGATCAGATACGACACAGGCGGAGAATTGCCGCATCCAGGTCGCCGCACAGCCCGGTCGGCAGTCCGTGGTGCAGTAGAACGGCACCCCGGTGCACTTCGCCCGTTTCACGGCATTCGTACGATGCTGTCGGGTCGAGTCCGCGCAGCCGTACGCGCGGTACCGGCTCTCCGTAGCTCTGCGTCCGGAGGCAGGCCAGGACCACCGTCTCCGCCCCGAGTACGTACTGGACGGCGCTCAGGCCGCCCGTCGGAGGCCGCAGGCGGTACAGCTCGCCGCGCTGGACGAGCGGTCTGATCTCCTTGTAGAGGGCCACCCACTCCCGGGCCTCGGCAAGCTCCTCCTCGGTCCACTCGGTGAGGTCGCCACCGACCCCGAGCACGCCCGCCATGGCGCTGACGAACCGGAAGCGCAGCGAGCTTGCCCTGCCGTTGAGCTGGGTGTTCGGGCTGTCGGTGACCCAGGCGGCCATCACGCGCGCGGGATGGATCTGGCTGAAGCCGTGCTGGATGGCGAGCCGGTCGAGCGGGTCGGTGTTGTCGGAGGTCCACACCTGGTCGGTGCGGCTCAGCACCCCGAGGTCGATCCGGCCGCCGCCGCCCGAGCAGGACTCGAAGGCGACCCGGGGGTGGGCGGCGCGCAGCCGGTCGAGCAGGGCGTACAGGGCGCGGACGTGGTCGACCCACAGGCGCTGCGGATACGGCTCACCCGGCCAGCCCGCGTCGGTGAAGCAGCGGTTGAAGTCCCACTTCACGTAGTCGATCGGGGCACCGGACAGCAGGGTGTCCAGCCGCTCCCACAGATACTCCTGGACGTCCTCCCGGGCGAGATTGAGAACGAGCTGGTTGCGCAGTTCCGTCCGCCTGCGGCCAGGCTGGTACTGCACCCAGTCGGGGTGGGCGCGGTACAGGTCGCTGTCCGGGTTGACCATCTCGGGCTCGACCCAGATACCGAACCGCATGCCGAGGCCGCGCACCTGGTCCGCCAGGGGCTTCAGGCCGTGCGGGAACCGGTCGGGGTTGGGGGTCCAGTCGCCGAGTCCGGCCCGGTCGCTGGTGCGGGCGCCGAACCAGCCGTCGTCGACGACGAACAGCTCGACGCCGATGCCGGCCGCCCGCCGGGCGAGCGCCGCCTGCTGCTCCTCGGAGATGTCGAAGAACGTCGCCTCCCAGGAGTTGAACAGCACCGGCCGGTCCCGCTCGGCGTCCGGGATCACATGCGCGCGCTGGTAGGCGTGCCAGGTCCGGCTGGCCCCGCCGAAGCCGCCGTCGCTCCACAGACCCGCGAAGACGGGGGTGGTGTACGACTCCCCCGGCCCCAGGAGCAGCAGGCCCGAGTCGTCGTGGCCGGCCCCGCCGGTGATCTGCACGCGCGCGTCCGGGAGTTGGGCGACGGCGATCCGCCACGAGCCGGACCAGCCGAGCGCGCAGCCGTAGACCTCGCCGCGTTCCTCGGTGGCGTCGGTGTCGAGGGCGACCCAGGGCAGGTACTGGTGGCCGGTGTGGCCGCGGCGGCTGCCGATGACCTTCTCGCCGTGGGTGAGCGGCGCACGGGTGAGCAGGGACTCGGCGGCCCAGCGGCCGTGCAGCTGGGACAGTTGCCAGCCGTCGCGGTCGGGCAGCGTCCAGGTGGCGGCGTCGGCGCGCAGCAGCTCCACGCGCCCGCGCCCGCCGTTCTCCAGGGTGACCCGGCGCTCCACGACGTCGCCGCGCATCCGGTAGTGCAGGGTGATCGCCAGTCCGTCGTCGTCGAAGCGCAGCCGCAGCTCCGCGCCGTCGGGGCCGCCTTCGGTGCCGGCTCCCAGTTCGTACGACACGAAGCGCCATTCGGTGCCGCGCCGCTCGTCGGTGCGCACGCAGAGGGCGGGACGGACGAAGCGGGGGCCGCCCTCGACGGGGTACTCCTCGCGGCCGTCGAGCGGGGACTCGAAGGGCCGGTAGGCGGGCAGTGGGCTCCGGGCCAGGGCCTCGGCGTCGGCGAGCGCGATGCGGGGCCCCCAGTGGAGGTGGAGCAGTTCGTGCGCCTCGCTCAGGTGCAGGGCGTAGCTGCTGGTGGGCCCCGACAGGAGCCAGGTGCGTCCGTTCTCGGCGATGTCCACCATCGAGACCTCACAGGTGTCAACAGATCCGCGCAGGTGCGCACATCATCGGGGCCGGTGCGCTCCGGTGGCAACGCCTGTGGACAACTCGTTGCCCGAGGTGATCGATGTCGTATCGTCGACGGAGCGCCCGCCGGCGAGCCGAGCCGACGGGGTCCGACCGGGAGGAGCCCCCGTGACGCAGCAGGTCCCGTCGACCGAGCCCGAGCTGGCCGGAGTGCGCAATTTCCGTGACGTGGGCGGACTGCCGACCGTGGACGGCCGGCGGGTGCGCCCGGGGGTGCTGTTCCGCAGCGGCCACCTCGCGCACGCGACGGAGAAGGACGCGGCCTTCCTCGGCTCCCTGGGCCTGCACACGGTGTTCGACTTCCGCAACGCGGCCGACCAGAAGCTGGAGGGCCCGGACGTCGATCTGCCGGGCGTGCGGAACGTGAACCTGCCGTTGAGCGACCCGGCGGACGGCGCCGAGTTCTGGAAGATGGTCCGCAACGGCGACCTCGACCAGCTGCGCGACATCCTCGCGGACGGCAAGGCCGCCGCCCGGATGGTCACCTCGTACCGGACGATCGTCACCGAGCGCACCGCCGAGCACTCCCGGGTGCTGCACTCGCTGGCCGAGGACAGCGTCCCCGCGCTGATGCACTGCGCCGCGGGCAAGGACCGGGCGGGCATCTCCATAGCGGTGACCCTGCTCGCCGTGGGCGTGGAGCGCGACGCGATCGTCGCCGACTACCTGGAGTCCAACGCCAAGCACCGCCGCTACAAGGTGCGCCGCAACGGCAGCCCCGACACCGCGTACACCCCCGAGGTGATGGAGCTGCTCAGCCCGCTCTTCGACGCGCGCGCGGAGTACCTGCAGGCGGCGTTCGGGAGCATCGAGGCGACGTGGGGCGGGGTCGAGGCCTACCTCGAGCAGGGCCTCGGGGTCACCTCGCGGACCCGTGAGCGGCTGCGGGAGCGCCTGGTCGACTGACGCCCGTCAGCTCTTGGCGCCCACCGCGAAGAGCAGGTAGAGGAACGCGGCGAACAGGTGGCCCACGGCGATGTAGATGATCAGCCGGATCCAGAGGGAGCGGGGGAACTTCTCCTCGAAGTCGCTCATGGCAGCTCTCCAGTCAGGGGGCCCAGGCACAGCGCGGCCGTGGGGCTCTGCAACAGGGTGTGGACGAACAGCAGCTCCACGCCGTCCCGGTCCTCGGCGGCCAGGCGGTGCGGGGTGAGGGAGTCGAAGTGCGCGCTGTCGCCGGGGGCGAGCAGGTGCGTGGTGTCACCGAGGCGCAGCCGGAGACGTCCCTTCAGGACGTGCAGCCACTCCTCGCCGGGATGGACGCGCACGATGTCGCCCTGGGCGCCGTACGGCACCCGGACGCGCAGCGCCTGCATGCCCCGTCCGGACGCGCCGGCCTGGAAGTAGGTCCAGCCGCCCGCGTGGGTGGGCTCCATGTCGGCGGCGCGCACGATGGCGTCCCGGTCGGCGACCCGCTCGCCCAGCAGTTCGGAGACGGTCGTACCGTAGGTACGGGCGAGCGCGAGCAGCATCGGCAGCGAGGGCTGGCGCCCGCCGGTCTCCAGCCGGGAGAGGTGGGCGGGCGAGAGCCCGGCGGAGCGGGCCGCGGCCTCCAGGGTGAGACCGGCGCGCCGGCGCAGGGCACGGAGCTGCGGCGCCACGGCGGGCAGGTCGCCGCCCTCGCCCGCCGGTGGCGAGGCTTCTGAGGCGTTCATGCCTCCATTGAGCCGCAGGTTTGCCTCTGCGGCAAATTTATTGCCTCAGAGGCAAATCTGCCCGGTCGGCGGCCTCAGCGGTTGCCCACCGCCTGCTTGATCAGCGTCTTCCCGAAGTCCCACATCAGTCCGCCGCCGTTGTGCGCGTCGTCCATGACGGCGGTGAAGGCGGCGACGAACCGGTCCACGTCGGCCTCGTCGATGATCAGCGGCGGGATGAGCTTGATCACCTCCAGGTGGTCGCCGGAGACCTGCGTGAGGATGTGGTGGCGCTGCAGCAGCGGGACGACGACCATCTGCGCGAACAGGCCCTTGCGGGCGGCCTGCAGCATGGTCCAGCGGCCGCGCAGCTTCAGCGAGGAGGGCCGCCCGAACTCGATGCCGATCATCAGGCCCCGGCCGCGCACGTCCGCGAGCAGCTCGTACCGGTCGATCAGCGCGCTGAGCCGCGACTTGAGCAGCTCGCCGGTGGCGCGCACCCCGGCGACGATCTGCTCGTTCTCCATGACCGAGAGCACGGCGAGCCCGGCAGCCATGGCCTGGGCGTTGGAGCCGAAGCTGGCCGAGTGGACCAGGACGCGGTCCATGGACGAGTACACCTTCCTGAAGATCCACTCCTTGCCCAGGGTGGCGCCGACCGGTACATAGCCGCCGGACAGCGCCTTGGCCACGCACACCAGGTCCGGCTCCACGCCCTCCTCGTGCTGGTAGGCGTAGAAGTCGCCGGTGCGGCCGAGGCCGGTCTGCACCTCGTCGGCGATCAGCAGCGCCTTGTGCCGGTGCAGCAGTTCCTGGGCGGCGCGCAGATAGCCGGGCGGTGCCTCGTGCACGCCCTTGCCCTGGATGGGCTCGACGATCAGGGCGGCCACGTCGCCCTTCTTCAGCTCCCTGGCGAGGGCGTCGAGGTCGCCGAGGGGTACGGCGGTGTCGGGCAGCAGCGGGGCGAAGCCGTCACGGAAGCCGGCCTCGCCGTTGACCGACAGGGAGCCGGTGGTCAGGCCGTGGAAAGCGTGGTCGCAGTACAGGACGCGGGGTCTTCCGGTGGCGTACCGGGCGAACTTCAGGGCGGTCTCCACCGCCTCCGTGCCGCTGTTGCCGAAGAACACCCGGTCCAGGTGCGGGCTGTGGGCGAGCAGCCGCTCCGCGAGCAGGCCCGGCAGCGGCTGGCAGTCGAAGCGGGTGAGGTCGGCGAGGCCGAGGTCCAGGACCTCGTGCAGCGCCTTGCGGACGACCGGGTGGTGACGGCCGAGGCCCATCACACCGAACCCGGCGAGCATGTCCAGGTGGTCGGTGCCGTCCGCGTCGAAGAAGTGGGCGCCTTCGGCCCGCTCGTAGACCCGGTCGAAGCCGATGGTGTGCAGCATGCGCGGGAGCTGCGGGTTGAGGTGCTTGGCGTGCAGCTCGTAGCGTTCGGCTCCGCGCTCGGCGAGGAGGGCGCCGAGGTCGAACTCCGTGCTCATTCACTCTCCTTGGCTGTGCCGTCGACGGGCGTGACGGCCGGGGCCTGTCGCGAGGGTCCCGTCGTTCGCCCGGAGGGCGGGCCGGGCGGCGTCAGGTGCGTGCTCTGGGGGTCCCCCGGCCGGAGGCTGGGGGAGTGCCGGGCCACGGCCCTCGTACCGGGCGTACTCGGGTCGGGGCCCGGTGCGGCGAGAGTGCGTCCATGGCGTCGTCCGGCAGGGGGGACGTTCGCGGCAGGCCCCAGTCCGGCGCTGATGCGTCCGGCGATCTCCACGGGCGTGAGGCAGATGTCGGCCAGTACTTCGCCGCGCTTGGCATGCGCGAGGAACTGATCCGGGATGCCGAACCGCCGTACCGGCACGTCCACGTCCGCGTCGCCGAAGGCCAGGGCCACGGCCGAACCGACGCCGGCCGCACGGCTGTTGTCCTCCACGACGGCGACCAGGCGGTGTCCGGCGGCCAGGTCCGGCAGGGCGGGGTCGACGGGCTTGACCCAGCGGGGGTCCACGACCGTGCAGCCGACGCCCCGGGCCGCGAGCAGCTCGGCGGCCTGGAGGCACACCGGCGCCATCACGCCGACGGCCACCAGCAGTACCTCGGAGTGTTCGTCGCGGTGCAGGACGTCCATGCCGCCCACCTGGCCGACCGCCGGGATGTCCGGGCCGACCGACTCCTTCGGGAAGCGGACCAGGGTGGGCGCGTCGTCCACGGCGACCGCCTCGCGAAGCTGGGCGCGCAGTTGTCCGGGGTCGCGCGGGGCGGCGATCCTCAGGCCGGGCACGACCTGGAGGACGGACATGTCCCACATGCCGTTGTGCGACGCCCCGTCCACCCCGGTGACGCCGGCCCGGTCCAGCACGAAGGTGACCCCGCAGCGGTGCAGGGCCACGTCCATCAGCAACTGGTCGAAGGCGCGGTTCAGGAAGGTGGCGTAGACGGCGACGACGGGGTGGAGTCCGCCGGTCGCGAGTCCGGCCGCCGAGACGGCCGCGTGCTGTTCGGCGATGCCCACGTCCCACACCCGGTCGGGGAACCGCTCGGCGAAGCGGCCGAGGCCCACCGGGTGCAGCATGGCGGCCGTGATCGCGACGACGTCCTCGCGCTCCTCGCCGATCCGGACGATCTCGTCGCCGAACACCGAGGTCCAGGACGGCCCGCCGGCCGGCGCGAGGGGCGCGCAGGTGAGCGGGTCCATCACGCCGACGGTGTGGAAGTGGTCCTCCTCGTGGGCGAGGGCGGGTTCGTAGCCGCGGCCCTTCTCCGTGAGGCAGTGGACCAGGACGGGCCCGTGGAAGCGTTTCGCGCGGCGCAGCGCCGACTCGACGGCGCCGATGTCGTGCCCGTCGATCGGGCCGACGTACTTCAGCCCCAGGTCCTCGAACATGCCCTGCGGGGCGAAGGCGTCCTTGAAGCCCTTCTTCGCGCCGTGCAGGGACTCGTAGATCGTGTTGCCCACCACCGGAGTGCGCAGCAGCACCTCCTTGCCCCACGCGAGGGCCTTCTCGTACCCGTCGGTGGTACGCAGGGTGGCGAGGTGGTTGGCGAGGCCGCCGATGGTCGGGGCGTAGGAGCGCTCGTTGTCGTTGACGACGACGATCAGCGGCCGGTCCCTGGCGGCCGCGATGTTGTTCAGTGCCTCCCAGGCCATGCCGCCGGTCAGCGCGCCGTCGCCGATGACCGCGACCACATGACCCTTCTCCCCCCGCACCTGGTTGGCCTTGGCGAGGCCGTCCGCCCAGCCCAGCGCGGTGGAGGCATGGCTGTTCTCGATGACGTCGTGCTCGGACTCCTCGCGGGAGGGGTAGCCGGACAGGCCGCCCTTGCCGCGCAGCTTGGAGAAATCCTGACGTCCCGTCAGCAGCTTGTGCACATAGCTCTGGTGGCCGGTGTCCCACAGGATGCGGTCGACCGGTGACTCGAAGACCCGGTGGAGCGCGATGGAGAGTTCCACCACCCCCAGGTTGGGCCCGAGGTGACCGCCGGTTCGCGACACCGCGTGCACCAGGAACTCACGTATCTCTTCGGACAGTTCGCCGAGTTCCGCCTCGGACAGCGCCTTCAGGTCGCGTGGTTGCCGGATGGTCTCCAGGATCGTCACGCTGGGCCCCCTCTCGGTCCGTGCCGTGCCTTGCCTCAACCCACTTCATCCGCGGCGCCCGCCCCCTCGGCGAGCTTCATGGCCTCCTCGATGAGGGTCTCCACGATCTTGGACTCCGGGACGGTCTTGATGACCTCGCCCTTGACGAAGATCTGGCCCTTGCCGTTGCCCGAGGCAACTCCGAGGTCGGCTTCACGGGCTTCGCCCGGGCCGTTGACCACGCACCCCATCACCGCGACCCTGAGCGGCACCTCCATGCCGTCCAGGCCTGCCGTGACCTCCTCCGCCAGCTTGTAGACGTCGACCTGGGCACGCCCGCAGGACGGACAGGAGACGATCTCCAGCCGCCGCTGCCGCAACGCCAGGGACTCCAGGATCTGGATGCCGACCTTGACCTCCTCCACGGGAGGCGCGGAGAGGGAGACGCGGATGGTGTCGCCGATCCCACGCGACAGCAGGGCGCCGAAGGCGACCGCGGACTTGATCGTGCCCTGGAAGGCGGGGCCGGCCTCGGTGACGCCGAGGTGCAGCGGGTAGTCGCACTGCTCCGCGAGCTGCCGGTAGGCCTCGATCATCACGACCGGGTCGTTGTGCTTGACCGAGATCTTGATCTCGCGGAAGTCGTGCTCCTCGAAGAGGGACGCCTCCCACAGGGCCGACTCGACCAGCGCCTCCGGGGTCGCCCTGCCGTACTTCTGCAGCAGCCGCCGGTCCAGGGAACCCGCGTTGACGCCGATCCGGATCGGCGTGCCGTGGTCCTTCGCCGCCCGCGCGATCTCCTTCACCTGATCGTCGAACTGCTTGATGTTGCCCGGGTTCACCCGCACCGCCGCGCAGCCCGCCTCGATGGCCGCGAAGACGTACTTCGGCTGGAAGTGGATGTCCGCGATCACCGGGATCCGCGACTTGCGGGCGATGGCCGGCAGAGCGTCCGCGTCGTCCTGCGTGGGGCAGGCGACGCGGACGATCTGGCAGCCGGACGCGGTGAGTTCCGCGATCTGCTGCAGGGTGGCGCCGATGTCCGACGTACGGGTCGTCGTCATCGACTGCACCGAGACCGGGGCTCCGCCCCCGACCGCCACCGGCCCGACGTGGATCCGCCGCGCCACGCGGCGCGGCGCGACCGGCCGGGCCGGCACCTCGGGGACGCCCAGGAGGACGGCGGTCATGACGTCACTCCCGGTTTCCGGAGACGGTCTCGCGCATGGCCCGCAGCGACTCCTTCAGGGAGCCCATGGTGGCGAGGACGGCGGTGGGCTCGTACCCGCAGTGCGCCATGCAGTTGGCGCAGCGCGGGTCCTTGCCGCGGCCGTACTTGTCCCAGTCGGTCTTCTCGATGAGCTCGCGGTACGTCGGGACGTAACCGTCGCTCATCAGGTAGCAGGGGCGCTGCCAGCCGAAGAGCGAGTAGTTCGGGATCGCCCAGGCGGTGCACGGGAAGTCGACCTTGCCCTCCAGGAAGTCCAGGAAGAGCGGGGAGTGGTTGAGCCGCCACTTGCGGCGGTTACCGCCCGCGAAAGCCTTCCGGAACAGCTCGCGGGTCTGCTCCACACCCAGGAAGTGCTCCTGGTCGGGCGCCTTCTCGTAGGCGTAGGCGGGCGAGATCATCATCTCGTCCACCTGCAGGTCGTCATTGAGGAAGTTGAGCACCTCGATGATCGTCTGCGGGGTGTCGGTGTTGAAGAAGGTGGAGTTGGTGGTCACCCGGAAGCCGCGCCGCTTGGCCTCCTTGATGGCCTCCACCGCCTCGTCGAACACCCCCTCCTTCGCGACCGACTCGTCGTGCCGCTCCCGCAGCCCGTCGATGTGCACCGCGAAGGCGAAGTAGGGCGAGGGCGTGAACTCGTCCATCTTCTTGCGCATCAGCAGCGCGTTGGTGCAGAGGAAGACGTACTTCCGCTTGGCCACGAGCTGGCGCACGATCTCGTCGATCTGCGGGTGCATCAGCGGTTCCCCGCCGGCGATGGACACCATCGGCGCACCGGACTCCAGCACCGCGCCCACGGCCTGGGCGACCGGCATGCGCTGCTTGAGGACACCGGCCGGGTGCTGGATCTTGCCGCAGCCCTCGCACTTGAGGTTGCAGGCGAAGAGCGGTTCCAGCTCGACGATGAGCGGGAACTTGTCCCGCCTGCGGAGTTTCTGTTCGGCCAGGTATGTAGCGACCTTGATGGACTGACGCAACGGCATGGCCATCTGGCTCACCTCCGGGGGAGCGACAAAGAACGGTGCCATTCATAAAAAGCGGGTAGAACCGATCGAAGGACACGGAAGGCTGATATTCCACCGCGCACCGTGCCGATCCGGACGAGTTCATGTTCGGGAGCGTCCACCACCACCCGTACGGCCGCAACCGGACGCTCGCCGGCGCGCACGGCGCTCAGCAGCGTGGCCGCCGACTCCATGTCGACCGCGATCGCGCCGGTCGCGCGCAGCGCGGAACGCTCCGGGCCGCGGACGACGTGGTCGGAGCCGGTGAGCGGTCCGGTGTGCACGGTGCGCCCGGGCAGGACGCGCCCGACTTCCTTGACGAGCAGTTCGGTGCCCACGCACGGGACGGTCCCGCGCGGGTCCCGGGTCTCCTCGGCGACGACCAGGTCGCCGGGGTGCATGCCGGGGGCGAGTCCGGCGCAGAAGCCAGTGGCCAGGACGGCCGCGGCGGTGAGCGCCGGCTCGGACAGGTGCCGGTTGACGGACCGTTCCGCCGCCCGGGGCCCCATGCCCGTGCGAACGAAGGTGACCGGCCCTCCCGCCCCGTCCCGTTCGCCGGTGCGCAGGGCGAAGTGCTCGATGCCGAGCGCGCAGGCGATCAGCAGCGGAGGCGGGGCGGGCCGGGTGCTCACCTCAGCTCACCGTGGCCTCGGGCAGCGGCTTCCTGCCGTCGGAGTGGGACCTCCTGACCCGGGCGAGCGGCGGCCGCTCGAAGGGGTCGCCGTGCAGGTAGCGGCCGAGCGCGGTGAGCGGGAACACCTGGCGGTAGAGGTGGTAGTTGATGGAGAAGTCCCAGGGGAAGCCGGTGCCGGTGAAGTACGGCTCGTCCCAGGAGCCGTCCTCCCGCTGGGTCGCGGCCAGCCACTGGATGCCGCGTTCCACGGCCTCCGAGTCCCGCTCCCCCGCCGCGAGCAGCGCCATCAGCGCCCAGCCGGTCTGCGAGGCGGTGGAGGCGCCGCGGCCGCTCCACTCCTTGACGTGCTTGTAGGAGCGCAGGTCCTCGCCCCAGCCGCCGTCGTCGTTCTGCACCTTCTCCAGCCAGGCCACCGCCCGCCGGATCGCCGGGTGGGAGCCGGGCAGGCCGGCCGCGGTCAGCGCGGGCACCACGGAGCCGGTGCCGTACAGGTAGTTGACGCCCCAGCGCCCGAACCACGAGCCGTCCGGCTCCTGTTCGGCGAGCAGCCAGTCGATGCCGCGCCGGGTGCGTGGATCGTGGGCCAGGCCCTCGGCGGCGAGCATCTCGACGACGTGGGCGGTGACGTCAGCGGACGGCGGGTCGATTACCTCGCCGAAGTCGCAGAACGGCAGCCGGTTGGGGAACGGACTGGTGTTGTCGGCGTCGAAAGCGCCCCACGCGCCGTTCCTCGACTGCATCCCCAGGTTCCAGCGCACCGCGCGCCCGATGGCGTGGTCCACGCGCTCGGGGTCGTGGTGCCGGACCCGGCGCAGCGCCAGGGCGACCTCCGCGGTGTCGTCGATGTCCGGGTAGTTGTCGTTGTGGAACTCGAACGCCCAGCCGCCGGGCGGCAGTTGGGGTCGCTTCACGGCCCAGTCGCCGGGCCGGACGATCTCCTCGCCCAGCATCCAGTCGGCCGCCCTGACCAGTTGCGGATGGTCGATCGGCAGGCCCGCGTCGGCCAGCGCGATGGTGGCGAGGCAGGTGTCCCACACCGGGGACTGGCAGGCCTCGATCATCCGGGCGCCGTCCTCGCGCCACACCGCGAAGCGGTCCAGCGAGGCGAGACCCTCGCGCATCACCGGGTGCTGGAGGTCGTAGCCGAGCAGGCGCAGGGCGATGACCGAGTACACGGCCGGGGGCTGGATGCCGCCCCAGCAGCCGTCGTTCTCCTGCCGCTCGATGATCCAGCGGGCGGCGGAGTTCATCGCGGCCCTGCGCAGCCGGCGCGGGACGACCTTGCGCAGTTGGTGCAGCGCCTTGTCGAGGCGCTGGAAGGCGCCGTCCCAACTCGCCACCGGTGCCAGGGGCTTGACGGGGTGGGGGTCGGCCGGGTCGGTGTGCAGCTCGTCCAGCGGGAAGGGGGCCGGGCGGACGGGGCGCTTGGCCGAGACGATGGTCAGCGGGACGATGGTCTGCCGGGCCCAGCACCCGAAGTCGTAGATGTTGAGCGGCATCCAGTGGGGGAAGTAGATCAGTTCCGGCGGGAGTTCGGGCAGGTCCTCCCATTTCCACCAGCCGAACAGGGCGAGCCAGATACGGGTGAAGACCCGGGAGGCGGCGATACCGCCGTGCTCTCGGACCCAGGCCGAGGCCTTCGCCATGTGCGGGGCGTCGGGCGCGTCGCCGGCCAGGCGCAGGGCGACGTACGCCTCGATGGTGGTGGACAGTTCGCCGGGGCCGCCGTAGAAGGTGGCCCAGGTACCGTCCGGGCGCTGCTCGCCCCGGATGAACAGGGCGGCGGCCCGCGTCGTCTCCTCGTCCAGGATGCCCAGGAACTGACGGAGCAGCAGGTCCTCGGCGTCCATGGTGACGTTCGTCTCGAGGTCGCCCTTCCACCAGCCCTGGGCGTCCTGGCGGGCGAGCAGGAAGTCGGTGGCGCGGCGCGCGGCGCGTTCGGCGGCTTCTGGTACCCCGGCCGCCTCGGGGGTGGTGATGTCTGTTTCGCTGGCCGCGGCAGCGCGGGGCGGCATGGTCGCTCCGGTGCTTCCGTCGGTCGTCGCTGTCATGGCTTCCCCTTCGTGCAGTCGTGCGAGTCGTGCTGCTGTGGGTCCGCCGTCGGCCGGTGCCGTCATCCGCGACACCGGCCGGCGACTACGCGAGGGTTATTCGACCGATAGTGATCATCTCTTCCGTACGACGACGAAATCGGCGAGCGCCGTGAAGGCGGCCCTCACCCGGTCGGGCATGTGGACGGCGTCGAGGGCCTCGACGGCGATCGCGTGCTGCCGGCGCGCCTCCCCGGCCGTCCACTCGCGGCCGCCCGCCTCCTCGATGAGGGCCGCCCGGGCCGCGAACTCCTCCTCGGAGAAGTTCTCGAAGTCGCTGCTCTTGGCGTCGGCGGCGAGGATCTCGCCGAGCCGCTCGGAGGCGTCGCCGCCCGCCGCGAGCGCGGCCACCACCGGCAGGGACTTCTTGCGCTGGCGCAGGTCGCTCCAGGTCTGCTTGCCGGTGGCCTCCGGGTCGCCCCAGATACCGAGGAGGTCGTCGACGGCCTGGAAGGCGAGGCCGAGGTGGTAGCCGTAGCGCTCCAGCGCGTCGGCGGTGGCGTCGTCCGCGCCGCCGAGGACCGCGCCGATCGAGGAGGCACAGGCGAGCAGCGCGCCGGTCTTGTTGCCCTCCATCTCCAGGCACTCCTCGACGCTGACGCGGTCGCGGTGCTCGTAGGAGATGTCCTGCGCCTGACCGTCGATCAGGGCGCGGGTGGCGGTGGTCAGCCGGCGGGTGGCGCGGCCGGCCTCGACGGTGCCGAGCTCCAGCAGGACCTCGTTGCCGAGGGCGAACAGGGCGTCGCCGACCAGGATGGCCTGGGCGGGGCCGTGCACCTTCCAGACGGTGTCGCGGTGCCGGCGCTGCTCGTCGCCGTCCATCAAATCGTCGTGCAGCAGCGAGAAGTTGTGGACGAGTTCGACGGCGACCGCGCCGGGGACACCCACCTCGGGGGCGGCGCCGGTGACCTCGGCGGAGAGCACGGCGAGGGCGGGGCGGACGGCCTTGCCGCCGTCCCCGTCGGCAGGGTTGCCCGCGGCGTCGATCCAGCCGAAGTGGTAGGCGGCGACGGTGTCCATGGGCGGCGCCAGGCGGTCGACGGCGGCGCGCAGGACCGGGGTGGCCAGGGTGCGGCCGCGCTCCAGCAGCGCGGTCACGTCCACCGCGGTCCTCGAGTCGGCCGTCGAGGCGGGGGGCACAGTGGGCACAGTCTCTCCTGTTGTTGCGGTACCGGGGGTGCGGGGGCCCGCCGCGTGTCGCTCGGTCATCAGGCCGCCTCCTCGAACGCGAAGAGGCGGGCGGGGCGGGGCCGGCCCAGGGCGCTCAGCGCCGCGTCGGCCGCGCTCACGCCGCTGCGGACCGCACTCTCCATGGTCGCGGGCCACCCGGTGGCGGTCCACGCTCCGGCCAGGTACAGGCCGGGGGCCTTGGTGCGGGCGCCGGGCCGCAGCCGGCCGACGCCGGGGGTGGGGGCGAACGTCGCCGTGCGCTCCCGGGTCACGAAGAAGTCCTTCACCAAGGCGTCGCGCGTACCGGGGATCAGCCGCTCCAGCTCGGGCAGGTAGCGCTCACGGAGCACGGCGACCGGTTCGTCGATGTCGTCCCGCGCGGCCGACTGGGACACCGCGAGGTACTGGCCCTCGCGCAGCCCGGAGGCGGCGGTACGGTCGAAGACCCACTGCACGCGGGTGCCGAGGGCGGCGAGGAAGGGCCGGGCGAGCACCGGGCGGTCGTAGACGACGTGCACGTTGAGGATGGGCGCGGTGCCGATCTCCAGCAGCCGCCCCGGGGCGTCGAGGGCGCCGGGCGGCAGCAGGTCGTGCGTCTCGCGCTGGGGCACGGCGAGGACGACCGCGTCGGCCCGGAGCGTTTCGCCGGGAACCTGAACGCTCCAGCCTCCGTTCTCGTTGAGGGAGACGGAGGTGACGCGTGTACGGACCTCGGTACGGACGCCCGCGGAGTCGAGCGCCTTGCGGGCCAGCCGGTCGTGCAGTTCGCCCAGCGGGACACCGGCCCAGCCGATGTCGGCCGCGCCCGGGTCGGACAGCAGACCGGTCTTGAACACCATCGCGGCGAGCCCCAGTGAGGCGTCGCCCGCGACCGCGTTGAGGGTGGCGACCCCGACCAGGTCCCAGAGGGCCTCGACGGCGCGCGCCGACTGGCCGTGCGCGGCCAGCCAGCTGCCGAAGTCCTGGGCGTCCAGGGCCGGATCGGCGAGGTCTAGCCCCTTGAGCGCGAGCGCGGCGCGCCCGACGGCGGCGCGCTCGGCGAGCGAGAGGTGCGGGTAGGTGGCCAGGCTGCGCCCCAGGTGGAGGGGGACGGGCAGCGGGTCGCGCCGCAGCCGGCCGAGGCGTCTGCCCTCGGGCTTCGCGACGTCGACGACGGGCACGTCCAGGCGGTCCTGCAGCGGTGCCAGCGCCGCGCCCTCGATCCGGTCGAGGAACCAGCGGTAGGCGGTGCAGCAGCGCAGGTACACGTGCTGGCCGTTGTCGACGGTCAACTCGCCGCGCTGGAAGGAGAAGGCGAGTCCGCCCAGCCTGGGTCTGCCTTCGACGAGCGTGACGTCGACGCCCGCGTCGGCGAGCGCGAGCGCCGCGGTGACGCCGGCGAGACCGCCGCCGACGACGACGGCGGTGCGCCGCGCCAGGGCCTCCGGTGCCCGGGCACCGGCGTGCGCCTGTACGGCGCGGGAGCCGTCGCTCATCCTGCGTCCTTCCGTGCGTGCCGGCCGTGCTGGATGAACGGTGCACGGTCGGCCGTCGCAGTCAGGGACGCCACGCCGCAGCGCAGGGTTGCCCGTCGCGCCGGATCGTCGGAGCCGGACGGTTCCTGGGAGCCCATCAGGCGCGCCTCCTGACGGCCCGCCGGGAGACGTGCCGGGTGTCGAGGCCGGACAGTCCGCGCACGGCGACGTAGGCCTTCTCGCGTCCGGGCAGCGAGACCCGGCCGCGCAGCACGGCCTCGGGGTCGCGCTCGATCCGGTCCAGCAGCCGGCGGTAGATGCCGGCCATGGCGGCCACGCAGGCGCCGCTGCGCCGGTCGAGCATGGGGAGGAGCCGGTAGCCCTCGGCGAAAAGGGCGCGGGCCCGCCGCACTTCGAAGTGCACGAGGCCGGCGAAGTCGGAGCCCTGCGGTGGAGTGGGCCCGTCGAACCCGGCCGAGCAGCCGAACTTGGCCAGGTCGTCGGCGGGCAGATAGGTGCGCCCGCCCTGGGCGTCCTCACGGACGTCCCGGAGGATGTTGGTGAGCTGGAGCGCGAGGCCCAGCGTGTCGGCGTACTCGGGGGCGCGCTCGGCGCCGCGCGCGCCCGGTTCCGTACCGAAAACGCCGAGCGAGAGGCGGCCGATGGCGCCGGCCACGCAGCGGCAGTAGACCTTCAGGTCGTCCCAGGTCTCGTAGGTCTCGCCGCGCACGTCCATCTGGACGCCGTCGATCAGCTCGTCCAGGCCGCCGAGCGGGATCGGGAAGGCGCGCGCGGCATGGGCGAGGGCCACCGCCACCGGGTCGGTGTGGTCCTCCTCGACCTCGCCGGCGCGGATCCGGGTGAGCAGTTCCCGGGTGTCCTCGAGCCGCGCGACCTTCACCTCGCCCGGCAGGTCGCCGTCGCCGATGTCGTCGACACGCCGGGAGAACGCGTACAGCGCCGACATGGCGCGCCGCTTGGGCGTCGGCAGCAGCCGGATGCCGTAGGCGAAGTTGCGGGCCTGCTGCCCGGTGACGGCCTCGCAGTAGCCGTAGGCGGCGAGTACCGGTGCGGACACGCGCGGCACAGACTCCACGGTCCGGATCACCCCTCTCCTCGCAGAGTCGCGCCCGCCTCACGCAGCAACTGGACCTTGCCGGGCTTGGGCGGGCCGGGAAGTACGTCGTATTCGGCGGCGGCGATCGCCCGGACCGCCGCCCTTCCCCCCGCCACGAACCCCGCGAGCAGTAGCTTCAACCTGCCGTGGACGCTACCCACCAGGGGGGCGCCTTCATTCAGCAGATCGCGGGCGCGTTGTGCTTCATATGCAACCAGGGCGCGCACCGAAGCGCTCGCGGTTTTCGCGGCGAGGTCGGTTTCCTGGACGTGGAAACGCTTCATGTCCTGGGCCGGCAGATAGATCCGGTCGCGGCCGAGGTCCTCCGCGACGTCCTGGAGGTGCTCGACGATCTGCAGCGCGGTGCAGATCGCGTCGGACAGCCGGATCCGCTCGGGGGTCGCGGTGCCGGTGACGGCGAGGACGAGGCGGCCGACGGGGTTCGCGGACAGCTCGCAGTAGGCGAGGAGGTCGGCGTAGGTCTCGTAGCGCCGCACCAGCTGGTCCTGGCGGTTGGCGGCGATCAGGCCGAGGAACGGCTCGGGGGTGAGGGAGCGGCGGCGTGCCGTGCGCTGCAGGCGGCGCAGCAGCGGGTGGCGCGGGGTGCCGTCGAAGACCCGGCGCAGATCGGCCTCGAAGGCGTCGAGGAGGACCAGCCGGTCCCCGGCCTCGGCGGGCGGCACGCCGAGGGCGCGGGCGTCGGCGCCCCCTGGGGCCAGGTCGCCGTCGCCGATGTCGTCCACCAGGCGGGCGAAGCCGTACACGGCCATGAGGTCGTCGCGCCAGGTCCGGGGCAGAAAGAAGGGGGCCACGGGGAAGTTCTCGCTCGCGGCCTTGTCCAGGGTGGCGCGCTCCAGGTCCGGCGCCGTGCTGGTTCCCGTCACCGCGGGCTGCCCGGGGCGTGAACGGCACACGCTGCGCTGAGCTGGGGAGTTTCCGTAGCCATTGCCGTCACATCTCCCGTTCTACACTGCCGATCCGATACACACTATTTCGGACACGCCGCCTGGCCCTCCGCCGGGCGCCCGGTGGAGGGTGTCGCGCATTATCGCCCCACTTGCCGCTTTCCGGGACCGGTACAGCTTACGTTGTAGAACGCGGCTTGGACCGGCGGGGTGTCCGGCGCATCTCAACAACACACGATTGCCGTCAAGATTCCTACGTCATGCGCGAGTTGACGTTTCCTTCGCAGACGCAGGGCCCCGCCGGAGAGGTTCCGCGGGGCCCTGGCCGAAACGGGTCACTTGCCCGTGAACTTCTCGTACTCCTTGAGGACCTCTTCGGTGGGTCCGTCCATGCGCAGCTCGCCGCGTTCCAGCCACAGGACGCGGTCGCAGGTGTCGCGGATGGACTTGTTGTTGTGGCTGACCAGGAAGACCGTGCCGGCCTCCTTGCGCAGTTCCCGGATCCGCGCCTCCGAGCGCTTCTGGAACTTGCGGTCACCGGTGGCCAGCGCCTCGTCGATCATGAGGACGTCGTGGTCCTTGGCGGCGGCGATGGAGAAGCGCAGCCGGGCCGCCATGCCGGAGGAGTAGGTCCGCATCGGCAGGGTGATGAAGTCGCCCTTCTCGTTGATCCCGGAGAAGTCGACGATGTCCTGGTAGCGCTCCTTGACCTGCTCGCGGGACATGCCCATGGCGAGCCCGCCGAGGATGACGTTGCGCTCACCGGTGAGGTCGTTCATCAGGGCGGCGTTGACGCCGAGCAGGGAGGGCTGGCCCTCGGTGTAGACCTTGCCGCTCTCGGCGGGGAGCAGTCCGGCGATGGCGCGCAGCAGCGTGGACTTGCCGGAGCCGTTGGATCCGATCAGGCCGATCGCCTCGCCGCGGCGGGCGACGAAGGAGACGCCGCGGACCGCGTGCACCTTGCGCACGCCACGCGCCCCGTCGTCGGAGCCGCGCTTGAGTATGCGGCTGAGGGCCGCGGTGGCGCTGCCCTTGCCGGTCCTGGCGCCGTTGACCCGGTAGACGATGTGCAGTTCGTCCGCGATGACGGTCGGGCGCGGGTCCGGGGTGTCCTGGGGGTTGGTCTCAGCCACGGCCGTACCTCTCCTCCGCCTTCCAGAAGTACACGAAGCCGCCGGCGAAGGCGATCACGGCCCAGAACAGGGCGATGGCCCACACGTGGGGCGGCAGGTTCGAGGCGTCGTACCCGTCGATCAGCGCGAAGCGCATCAGGTCCATGTAGACCGCGGCCGGGTTGACCTGCAGCAGCCGGACCACCCACTCGGAGCGGCCCTCCATCATCTTGCTGATGGAGAACATGACACCGGAGGCGTACATCCAGGTGCGCAGGACGAACGGCATCAGCTGGGCGAGGTCCGGGGTCTTGGCGCCCAGGCGGGCGACGATCAGCGCGAGACCGGTGTTGAACAGGAACTGCAGCACCAGTACCGGGACGATCAGCAGCCAGGACAGGCCCGGGTAGCTGCCGAACCCGATCGCCACGACGAACATCACGATCATCGAGAACAGCAGCTGCTGGAGCTGCTGCAGCGAGAAGGAGACGGGCAGCGAGGCGCGTGGGAAGTGCAGGGCGCGCACCAGGCCCAGGTTGCCGGAGATCGCGCGGACCCCGGTCATGACCGAGCTCTGCGTGAACGTGAACACGAACACGCCCGTGACCAGGAACGGGATGTACACGTCCTGTGACATGCCGCGGCTCGCGTGCAGGATGACGCCGAAGATGAAGTAGTAGACCGCCGCGTTCAGCAGCGGGGTCGCCACCTGCCACAGCTGGCCCAGCTTGGCCTGGCTGTACTGCGCGGTCAGCTTCGCCTGGGAGAAGGCGAGGATGAAGTGGCGGCGCCCCCACAGCTGGCGCACGTACTCGGCGAGCGAGGGCCGGGCGCCGCTCACGGCGAGTCCGTACTTGGCGGCGAGCTCGGCCGCCGTCAGCCCCTCGTCGGGCGACGGGGCCGCGGTCACCGCGACTCCGGCGTCATGCGTTGTCTCACTCACGGGTGGAAGCTTTCGTCTTCGAGTACGTCTTGCACGGTTGCGCCTCAAGGGCGGCGGACCCGGCCGCGGGCGCGGGCCCGTACGGTCGAGCTTCTCAGATCACCGGGGGCCGGCCCAGTCGGGTCAGCCGCCACACCGTACGCCAGCGCATCGGGCGCCGGGGTCCGCAGGCGCTGGTCCACCCTTCCTTGAAGCCGCCGAACCAGGCCTTCAGGGCCGGTCCCGAGGGCCGGCGCAGCAGCGTGAGCAGCAGCCAGACCCCGAGGTACACCGGGACCAGGAGGGCGGGGAGGTTGCGGCGGGCCAGCCAGACCCGGTTGCGGGCGACCATACGGTGGTACACCGCGTGCCGCGAGGGCGCGGTCGTCGGGTGGTAGAGCACCATGTCGGACCGGTAGTCGATCATCCAGCCGGCGTCGAGGGCCCGCCAGGCCAGATCGGTCTCCTCGTGGGCGTAGAAGAACTCGTCCGGGAGGACGCCGGCGTCGGCGAAGACCCGGGTGCGCACGGCGTTGGCGCCGCCGAGGAAGGTGGTGACCCGGGAGGAGCGCATCGGGTCGGAGGCACGCAGCCGGGGCACGTGCCGGCGCTGGGTCTCGCCGGTCTCGGGGTCGGCGATGCGGAAGCTGATGATGCCGAGCTCCGGGTCGGCCGCGAAGGCCGCACGGCACAGCTCGGCCGTGTCATGGCGGGCCAGCAGGCCGTCGTCGTCCAGGAAGAGCAATACGTCGACATCACGGCCGGCCGGCCCGAAGGCCGCTATGCCGACGTTGCGGCCACCGGGGATGCCCAGGTTCTCGGGCAGTTCCACGGTCCGGACGCCCTCGGGGACGTCCGGGACGGGCGAGCCGTTGCCGACGACGACCACCTCGACGGGGTCGCCGTCCTGCTTGGCGACGGAGTCGAGCAGTGCCCGCAGCTCCTCGGGCCGGTTGCCCATGGTGATGATGACCGCGCCGATCTTCATGGCACTCACCTCAGCCTGCTGGACGCCAGGATGGACACCAGGTGCAGCACGGTCTGCAGCAGGGCGATGCCCGCGAGGACGGCGGTGCCGAGCCGGGTGAAGAACAGGTCGCCGTGGATCTGGTCGGCGATCGCCAGGACCAGGATCAGCAGCGCGGCCTCGATGCCGAGGATCAGCCGGTGGAACTTCAGCGCCGAGGCGGCCCGGCGGGCCAGCGCCACGCCGGAGGAGCGCGGCTCGGCCGCCGCGTCCTGGACCGGCGGCTTCCCGGCCTGGTGGCGGGCGACGCCGACCAGGTCGGTCTCGGCCTTGATCAGGATGGCGCCCAGCGCGGCGAGCGTGCCGAGGAAGGCCCACAGCCAGTCGATCCGGCCGCTGCCCCACACGTCGGCGGCGCGCAGCCCGAGGCCGACCAGGACGGCCGCGTCGGTGAGGTAGGCACCGACCCGGTCCAGGTAGACCCCGCTGAGCGAGTACTGCTGCTTCCAGCGGGCGACCTCACCGTCGACGCAGTCCAGCAGCAGGTACAGCTGGGTGGCGACCACGCCGAGCACGGCGCCCGCGATCCCCGGCACCAGCAGCGCCGGGGCCGCGAGCACCCCGCAGAGGGTCATCAGGTACGTGAGCTGGTTGGGCGTGACCCGGGTGTTCACCAGGTAGCGGTCGACGCGCAGGGACACCTCTCGCATGTAGAGGCGTCCTCCCCAGTGCTCACCGCTGCGCCGGTCCTTCACCCCGACGGGGTGGACGACCGGACGGAGTTCAGCTACCGATGGCCTTGACATAGTCGGCGTAGGTGTCCTTGATCTGGTTCGTCTTGAGGTCGAGGTGTTCGAGGATCGTGTAGCGGCCGGGCCTGGTCTCCGGAGCGAACTCCACGGCGCGGACGAACTCGTCCACCGAGAAGCCGATCTCCTCCGGCAGCACCGGAAGCCCGTGCCGGCGCAGGACGCGGGCCATGTACGCCGCCTCCTCGTGCGCTCCGCGCAGGTACATCGCGAAGGCGGCGCCGATGCCGCACTGCTCGCCGTGGGCGGCCGCCCGCTTCGGGTAGAGCAGGTCGAAGGCGTGGTTGATCTCGTGGCAGGCCCCGGAGGAGGGGCGGGAGTCGCCGGAGACGGACATGGCGATGCCGGTGAGGACGAGGGCCTCGGCCAGCACCTGCAGGAAGCCGTCGTCGCCGACGCCGCCGGGGTGCCTGAGCACCGACTCGCCGGCCTGCCGGGCCATGGCGGCGGCGAGACCGTCGATCTTCTCGCCGTTGACCCGGTTGGCCAGCTCCCAGTCCGCGACGGCGGAGATGTTGGAGATGGCGTCGCCGATGCCGGAACGCACGAAGCGGACCGGCGCCTCACGGATCACGTTGAGGTCGATGACGACCGCGATCGGGTTCGGCACACCGTACGAGCCGCGGCCCGCGTCGTTGTCGAGGGTCGCGACCGGCGAGCACAGACCGTCGTGCGCGAGGTTGGTGGCGACGGCGACCAGCGGCAGCCCGACGCGCGCGGCGGCGAACTTGGCGCAGTCGATGATCTTTCCGCCGCCGAGTCCGACGACGGCGTCGTAGTGGCCGGCCTTTATGTCGCTCGCCAGCCGGACCGCGTCGTCGATGGTGCCGCCGCCGACCTCGTACCAGGTGGCGCCGGGCAGCGAGGGGGCGAGGCGCTCGCGCAGCCGGGCGCCCGAGCCGTTGCTGACGGCGACGGCGAGCCGGCCGGACTGCGAGATGCGCTCGTCGGCGAGGACCCCGGCCAGGTCGTCGAGGGCACCCGGGCGGATGTCCACGACCAGCGGCGAGGGGATCAGCCGGGTCAGTACTGGCACGCGATCTCCCGTCCGCGGGCGAGATCGTCGTGGTTGTCGATCTCCACCCACTGCACGTCGCCGATCGGCGCGACGTCGATCCGGAAGCCGCGGTTCACCAGCTCCTGGTAGCCGTGCTCGTAGAACTGCTGGGGGTCGGTCTCGAAGACCGTCTTCAGCGCGTCGGCCAGCTCGGGGGCCGCGTCGCCCTCGATGAGGGTGACGCCGATGTACTCACCGGTGGCCTCGGCGGGGTCCATGAGCTTGGTGATCTTCTGGACGCCCTTGGCGGGGTCCACGACGACCTTCATCTCCTCGTCCGCGAGGGACTTCACGGTGTCCAGCGCGAGGATGATCCGCTTGCCCTCGCCACGGGCGGCGAGCAGCGTGTGCTCCACCGAGACCGGGTGCACGGTGTCGCCGTTGGCGAGGATCACGCCGTCCTTGAGGGCGTCACGGCCGCACCACAGGGAGTAGGCGTTGTTCCACTCCTCGGCCTTGTCGTTGTCGATGAGGGTGAGCTTGAGGCCGTACTTCTCCTCGAGGGCCGTCTTGCGGTCGTACACGGCTTCCTTGCGGTAGCCGACGATGATCGCGACCTCGGTCAGGCCGATCTCGGCGAAGTTGCCGAGGGTGAGGTCCAGGACCGTCGGCTCGCCCTCTATGCCCGCGGGACCCACCGGCACCAGAGCCTTGGGAAGGCTGTCGGTGTAGGGGCGCAGACGCCGTCCGGCGCCGGCCGCCAGCACGAGGCCGATCATGCGGGTTCTCCTTCGTCGTGTACGGCGGGCGCCCCTGCGGACACCCAGAAGCGGATGCTCTCCACGAGCACCAGCAGGGCGACGGCCACGGCGAGGACCGTGAGCGCGGCCTTGAACTGCGAGGCGGTGAGCACCGCGGCCAGGACGGTGACGAGCAGCGTCCGCCCCTCGTGCCCCCCGATGGCGCGCACCAGCCAGGCCGGGGGCGCTCCGGCGTTGCCGCGGATGCGGTACACCGTGTCGTAGTGATGGTAGGCGACGGCCGCCACCAGGCCGAAAGCCGCTGGAAGGGCTCCGTTCACGTCCGCGTGGGCCGCCAGTACCAGCACGGTGCCGTACTCGGCGGCGCGGAACAGCGGCGGGAGCAGCCAGTCGAGGGCGCCCTTGAGGGGGCGGTACAGGGCCTGACCCGCGGTGACGGCGTAGACCGCGGCACCGGCGACGGGCGCCCAGGTCACACCGGAGAAGAGGGAGACGGCCAGCACGGCGGTGCCGGCCAGGGCCACCAGCAGCGGGGCGCCGAGGCGGACCCGGGTGGCACGTGCCACATACGAGGCGAGCGGGCCGTTGTCGGCGAGGTCGGCCAGCGCCTGGGCCGCCCGGTCGGTGCGGATCGCCTTGCGGGTAACCGAGCGCAGCACGCGGCCGGCCGTGGTGTACGTCGCGGCGAAGGCGCAGCCGGCGAGCAGCACGTAGAAGGTGATGCGCGGGGTGGTGACCGCGGTGAGAACGGCGATCATCGCCCAGCGCTCGCCGATCGGCAGGACGATCATCCGGCGCACCCAGACCGTCCAGCCGACGCTGTCCAGCTTGTCGGAGAGGGCGGCGGTGGGGCTGGTGTTGGCGGTGGCGTCGTGGTTGGCCTCGTTGAAGGAGAAGTCCACGACGTGCCGGCAGGTCTGCAGGATCATCGCGCCCAGCGCCAGGGCCCAGACGTCGTCGCCGCCGCGGGCCGCGCCGAGGGCGAGGCCGGCGTAGTAGGCGTACTCCTTGGCCCGGTCGAAGGTGGCGTCGAGCCAGGCGCCGAGCGTGGAGTACTTCAGGGCGTAGCGGGCGAGCTGGCCGTCGGTGCAGTCCAGCACGAACGAGGCGATCAGCAGGACGCCGGCCGCGACGAAGCCGGTCCGGGTGCCGGTCGCCGCGCAGCCCGCGGCTATCAGGGCGGTGAGCAGCGAGGCGGTGGTGACCTGGTTGGGGGTCAGGCCCCGGCGGGCGCACCAGCGGGCGATGTAGCGCGAGTACGGGCTGATGAAGAACGTGGTGAAGAAGCCGTCGCGGGACTTCACGGCCGACCTCAGGCGTACGGCCTCGTCGTCCACGGCGGCGACGGCCTGCCGTGCCTCGTTGCGGGCCTGCGGGTCGGCCGGGACGGCGGCGACCAGGCTGCCCAGCTCGGGGTGGTGCACACCGGCGTCGTCGGCGTCGAGCGCGGCGGCTACGCGGTCGGCGATGGATTCGACGTCCCCCACGCTCGACTTCGCTCGCGCGGGGGCGCCCCCACCCGCGGTGCCGCCGCCCGCGGCGGTCTCGCGGGCCAGCGCCCGGGTCAGTGCCTGGCGGGCTTCCGGCTGGGCGGTGACGGCTCCGGGCACGGCCGCGAGCGGGAAGCGCGGGTCGGTGAGGCCGAGGCGCAGGGCGTGCGGGTGGCCGACGAAGCGGGCGTCGATCAGGGCCACGCGCAGACCGGCGGGTACGGCGGCGAGCAGGGTCTCCGTCTCGGCGGCGTCAGCGGCCACGCGCACGTCGAAGCCGAGGGACCGCAGATCGTTCTCGAGCGACGATCCGGGGACCGGCTGACCGGTGACGATGGCGGTCGACAACCGAAACTCACTCCCTGGGTGCCGGCGCGGGGGCGCCGGTCTTCTGCGTGGTGGGGCGCCCCTGCCTGTGGCACCCGGGCGGCATGTCGGCAGAGGCTATCGGATGGGCGGAAGCCCGTGTTCATCGGCCGTTCACGGCCCGGTCCACGGGGGCTGCCCGCTCCTTTGCCGCGATCATCATCGGGGATGCGGGGCCCGCCCCACAAACCGCGCGGCGCAGACCCGGGCATCCTCCGGCATCGCGGACACATGCCCGGTTCGGCATAGGGTGGGCGACCATGACCTGGCTGATCACCGGCGGAGCCGGATACATCGGGGCGCACGTGGCACGGGCCATGACCGGCGCCGGCGAGAGCGTCGTGGCGCTGGACGACCTGTCGGCAGCCGTGCCCGCGCGGCTCCCGGCGAGTGTCCCGCTCGTCGAGGGCTCGACGCTGGACGGGGACCTGCTCAAGCGGGTCTTCGCTGAGTACGGCGTGACGGGTGTGGTGCATCTCGCGGCGCGCAAGCAGGTCGCCGAGTCCGTGGCGCAGCCCACCCGCTACTACCGGGAGAACGTGGGCGGCCTGGCCACGCTGCTGGACGCGATCGCCGGGGCGGGGATCGGACGGCTGCTGTTCTCCTCGTCCGCGGCCGTGTACGGCAATCCGGACGTGGACCTGATCACCGAGGACACCCCCTGCGCCCCGGTGAACCCCTACGGCGAGACCAAGCTGGCCGGGGAGTGGCTGGTACGGGCGGCCGGGCGGGCGCACGGGATCTCCACGGTGTGCCTGCGCTACTTCAACGTGGCGGGGGCGGCCGCGCCGGAACTCGCGGACACCGGTGTGTTCAACATCGTGCCGATGGTCTTCGACCGGCTCACCCGGGACGAGGCCCCGCGGATCTTCGGCGACGACTATCCGACGCCGGACGGCACCTGCGTGCGTGACTACATTCACGTCGCCGACCTCGCCGAGGCCCATCTGGCGGCGGCCCGACGGCTCGCCGGGGACGACCGCGCGGGCGACCTGACGCTGAACATCGGCCGCGGCGAGGGCGTCTCCGTGCGGGAGATGGTCACGGTCATCGGGGAGGTCACCGGCGACCGGCGGCCCGCGCAGGTGGAGGGGCGCCGGCCCGGGGACGCGCCGCGCGCGGTCGCCTCGGCCGAGCGGGCCGCCGAGGCGCTGGACTGGCGGGCCCGGCGCGGGGTACGGGAGATGATCGAGTCGGCCTGGGCGGGCTGGCTGCTGCACCACGGCGACTGAGCCGGAGCACGGTCTCGAAGGAGCCGCCCACCGCCTGACCTGCCGCTTGTTTGCGCAGGTCAGGGCAGATGACAACGGTGTTCAGTGCCGCGTTGCCCGATACCCCCCACCCGTAGTTCACTGTGACCACGCGCGCAACACGGAAGGGTGGTCCTCTCATGGGGGCAGGGCACGACCACGGGCACGCGCACGGCCATGCACCGCCCACGGGTACGGCCGCGGCCGCCTATCGCGGCCGGCTGCGGGTGGCACTGGGCATCACGCTCACGATCATGGTGGTGGAGATCGCCGGTGGTCTCCTCGCGGACTCGCTCGCCCTGATCGCGGACGCGGCCCACATGGCGACCGACGCGCTGGGCCTGGGCATGGCGCTGCTCGCCATCCACTTCGCCAACCGTCCGCCGAGCACCCACCGCACCTTCGGCCTCGCCCGCGCCGAGATCCTCGCCGCCCTGGCCAACTGCCTGCTGCTGCTCGGCGTCGGCGGCTACGTGCTCTTCGAGGCGATCCAGCGGTTCCTCACGCCCGCGGACACCGAGGGCGGTCTGATGATCGTGTTCGGCCTGTTCGGCCTGGTCGCGAACTCCATCTCGCTCCTGCTGCTGATGCGCGGGCAGAAGGAGAGCCTGAACGTGCGCGCCGCCTTCCTGGAAGTGGCCGCGGACGCGCTGGGCTCCGTGGCGGTGCTGATCTCGGCGGCCGTGATCCTGACCACGGGCTGGCAGGCGGCCGACCCGATCGCCTCGCTGGTCATCGGGCTGATGATCGTCCCGCGGACGGTGAAGCTGCTGCGCGAGACGCTGGACGTCCTGCTGGAGGCGGCCCCGAAGGACGTCGACATGGCCGAGGTGCGGTCGCACATCCTGGCGCTGGACGGCGTGGAGGACGTGCACGATCTGCACGCCTGGACGATCACCTCGGGCATGCCGGTGCTGTCCGCGCATGTGGTGGTCAGTTCGGAGGCGCTGAACGCCATCGGCCACGAGAAGATGCTGCACGAGCTCCAGGGCTGCCTCGGCCACCACTTCGACGTGGAGCACTGCACCTTCCAGCTGGAGCCGGGCGGGCACGCGGAGCACGAGGCGCGGCTGTGCCACTGACCGCGGGCTCCTCGACACCGTAGGCACTTCTGTTCGAGCCCGGCGGACGGTTCCCGGCCGGAGCCGCCGGGCACGATGAATCACCGGGGTCCCGCTCGGGCACCGCCCCGCACAGGACATGCGGACATGCAGGGAAGTGCCGGGAGTGCCGGATTCGTACGGCAGACTTGGGGCGCAAGACCGAGGCGAAGGATGGGTATGCCGATCACACCTGCCACCGAGACGCACAGCTCGTCGAACGGCACCGCAGAGGCGATTTTGCTGGAACTGGTGGACGAGAAGGGCGTGACGATCGGCACGGCCGAGAAGCTCGCCGCGCACCAGCCGCCGGGGCGGCTGCACCGCGCGTTCTCGGTTTTCCTCTTCGACGAGCAGGGCCGGCTGCTGCTCCAGCAGCGGGCGCTCGGCAAGTACCACTCCCCCGGTGTGTGGTCCAACACCTGCTGCGGTCACCCGTACCCCGGTGAGGCGCCGTTCGCCGCGGCGGCCCGGCGGACCCACGAGGAGCTGGGGGTCTCGCCCTCGCTGCTGGCGGAGGCGGGCACGGTCCGTTACAACCACCCGGACCCGGCCTCGGGCCTGGTCGAGCAGGAGTTCAACCACCTGTTCGTGGGCATGGTGCAGGCACCGCTGGCGCCGGACCCCGGAGAGGTCGGCTCGACGGCCTTCGTGACGGCGGCCGAGCTGGGCGAGCGGCACGCCCGGGAGCCGTTCTCGGCGTGGTTCATGACCGTGCTGGACGCGGCCCGCCCGGCGATCAGGGAACTGACGGGCCAGTCCGCGGGCTGGTAGGCGCTACACCGGCGCCGCCGGCTTGAGCGGCAGGGCGGCCCAGATCACCTTGCCGCCGCTCGCCGTGTGCTCCACATCGACGGCCCCGCCCGCCTCCCGGGCCACCTCACGCACCAGCAGCAGCCCCCGGCCGCCGGTCTGGCCGTGGTCGGCCTCCAGGGCGGTGGGCCGGTAGGGGTGGTTGTCCTCCACCGACACCCGCACCCACTCGGCGCCGACGGCCACCTCCACGGCGAGCATCGGCGACAGCAGCGCCGCGTGCCGGACCGCGTTCGTGACCAGCTCGGAGACGATCAGCAGCAGGCCGTACACCGTGTCGTCGCCGACCGGTACGCCCTGTCGCAGCAGCAGATCCCGTACAGCGTGCCGGGCCTGCGGAACCGAGGCGTCCACGGCGGCCGCGGTGAACCGCCAGACTCCCTCGTACGGCAGCGGATCGGGCGGCAGCTCGGCGCCTCCCGCCGGGCGCGGGCCACCGTCCCCACGCCCATGGTCGTCCATCGTCCGGTCGCCACCCTCGCGCTCGATTGTCACCACACGTCGAGTGTTGGTAACGATGCGCTCCGCTCTCGAGGACTGAACAGAAGTCAGCTGGTATCGAACGGTTCTGACCGCCTGCGTATGACACCGGCAGGCGCGGGACTGTTCCTGTTCCTCGCGTGCAAGGTTCACGAACTATTCGGGTTGTACGGGTTGGCGCGCGCCGCGCGCCGCAGCGCGCGCGGCGTCCGCCCGCCCAGGCGCCCACCCGGCGGGGCGCCATGGCGGGGCGGATAGCATCCGCCCTCATGGAGCCCCAGCTGTCGCACCAGGTCACCGACTCCGTCGCCACGGTCGTGATCCGTCATCCGGCCAAGCGCAACGCCATGACGGCCGACATGTGGCGGGCCCTGCCACCGTTGCTGGCGGAGCTTGCGGGCGATCCCGGCGTGCGGGCCCTGGTGCTGACCGGCGAGGGCGGGACCTTCTGCGCGGGCGCCGACATCTCCACGCTCCAGGGGTCGCCGCTCGAGGCGCAGGGGCTGGCCGTGGCTGCCGAGGAGGCCCTCGCCGCGTTCCCGGGGCCGACCCTCGCCGCGATCCGCGGCCACTGCGTGGGCGGCGGGGCCCAGCTCGCGGCCGCCTGCGATCTGCGGCTCGCGGAGGAGGGCGCCCTGTTCGGGGTGACCCCGGCCCGGCTCGGGATCGTCTATCCGTCGTCGTCCACCCGGCGGCTGGTGTCGCTGGTGGGCCCGGCCACCGCCAAGTACCTGCTCTTCACCGCCGAGTTGATCGACGCCGGGCGGGCGCTGCGCACCGGGCTCGTGGACGAGGTGCTGCCCGAAGGCGAACTGGACAAGCGCGTCGCCGAGTTGACACGCGTCCTGGCGTCGCGTTCCCGGCTCACCCAGGCCGCCGCCAAGGAGTTCGCCGACGGCCGCACCGACCGGGACGCCCACTGGGCGCGGCAGGCGCGGGGCAGCGGCGACACCGCCGAGGGGGTCGCCGCGTACCTGGAGCGCAGGCAGCCGCGCTTCACCTGGACTACCGCAGGATGAACCGGCTCCCGGCGCGCAGGCTCTCCACGAGGTGCGCGGGGGCCTTGTCCGGGGATCCGGCGTCGTAGGGCGGCCGCGGGTCGTACTCGGTGGCGAGCTGGACCGCCTGGGCGTGTTCGTCGCCCGCGATCCGGCCGAGCAGGGCGAGACCCATGTCGATGCCCGCGGAGACACCGGCGGCGGTGACGTACTTGCCGTCGAACACCACCCTTTCCTCCGCCGGCGCGGCGCCGAACCGCTCGAGCTGGTCCAGGGCCAGCCAGTGCGAGGTGGCGCGGCGGCCGTCCAGGAGACCGGCGGCGGCCAGCAGCAGGGAGCCGGTACACACCGAGGTGGTCCAGGTGCTGGTGGCGTCGGCGGCGCGCAGCCAGTCCAGCAGCGGCCCGTGTTCCATCAGCGCGCTCTGGCCGGGGCCGCCGGGCACGAGCACGACGTCGGGGCCGCGCACCTCGTCCAGGGACCGGTCGGCGACGACCGCGAGCGCGCCGGTGTCGGTGCGGACGGGGCCGGGGCGCTCGGCGACGAACACCGTCTCGGCGCCGGGGGCGCGGGAGAGGACCTCGTACGGTCCCACCGCGTCGAGGGCGGTGAACCGGTCGTAGACGACGACGGCGATCTGCATGGGGTGTCCCTTCAGTTGACGGTGACGGGGCGGAACCAGCGCCGGTACTCGGCCGGGGCCGTGCCGAGCGCCCTGACGAACGCGCGCCGCATGGCCTCGGGGGTGCCGTAGCCGCTGGCGCGGGAGATCTCCTCGACGCCGTCGCAGGTGTCCTCCAGGAGCCGGCGGGCGTGTTCGAGCCGGACGCGGTCGACGTAGCGGCCGGGGGTCGTGCCGGTCTCCTCCCGGAAGGCGCGGGCGAAGTGGCGCGGCGAAAGCCGGGCGCGGGCGGCGAGCGACTCCACGGTCAGGTCGCCGGCGGGGTGCTCGGTGATCCAGCGCTGCACCTCCCGCAGCGGGTCGCGGCGCGCGGTCTGTGCGGCGAGCTGGGCGCTGAACTGCGCCTGGTTGCCTGGCCGGCGCAGGAAGACCACCAGATGCCGGGCGACGGTCAGCGCGACCTCCCGGTCGAGGTCCTCCTCCACCAGGGCGAGGGCCAGGTCGATGCCCGAGGTCACGCCCGCGGATGTGGCGACGTACCCGTCCCGTACGTAGATCGGCTGGGGGTCCACCGTCACGGCCGGGTGGTCGCGGGCGAGCTTGTCGCAGTAGGCCCAGTGGGTGGTGGCCCGGCGGCCGTCGAGCAGCCCGGCGGCCGCGAGCAGGATCGCGCCGGTGCAGACGGAGACGAGGCGCCGCGCGCGCGGGCCGTGCGCGCGCAGCCAGTCCGTCAGCCGCGGATCGGGGCCGCGGGTGCCCTGCCCGCCGGGGACCAGCAGGGTGTCCGGGTCCGGCATCGCGGTGAGCGCCCCGTCGGGTACGAGGGCCAGCCCGCTGGAGGTGCGCACGGGACCGCCGTCCAGGGAGGCGGTGCGGACGCGGTACGTCCCCGGAGTGTGCTGTTCGGCCCCGGTGAACACCTCCAGGGGGCCGGTGACATCGAGGCTCTGCACGCCGTCGAACAGGACGAGGAGAACGGTGCGCTGCGGCATGCCCCGATTCTTCGCCGTTGCCCGCATGGCCGCAATGACGGATTCCCCACCTTTGCTGCCATCCGGTGCGGCCCGCCGGGCATGAACGCCGACGGCGGAGGTACCCGGGCAGGGAGTCCGGGAGGAAGGGGAGATTCTCGTGTTCCGTGCCATCGCAGACGTGTTGCGGCAGATCGGCGGGGCCATCGCGACGGTGGTGACGCTGCCGTTCCGGGCCCTGGCCCGCCTGTTCGGCGGTGCCTCCTCCTCCGCTCGCGGCAGCGGGGCCTGACTTCCCGGACCGGCGGCCCGCCGCGTGTCGCCCTGATCCCCGGTTGTCGGCGTCACCTGCCACAATTGCCGCGCAACCTCAGTGGAGAAGGCGGTACGGGATCGTGACGACACCCCTCGTAGGGTCCATCGAAGGCAGGATCGCCGAGGAACTCGGCGTACGGGAGCGGCAGGTGAAGGCCGCGGTCGAACTGCTCGACGGCGGTTCGACGGTGCCCTTCATCGCCCGCTACCGCAAGGAAGCGACCGAGATGCTCGACGACGCGCAGCTGCGCACGCTCGAGGAGCGGCTGCGCTACCTGCGGGAGCTGGAGGAGCGTCGGACGGCGATCCTGGAGTCGGTGCGTGAGCAGGGCAAGCTCACCGAGGAGCTCGAGGCGCGGATCCGTGGCGCCGAGACCAAGGCGCGGCTGGAGGACGTCTACCTCCCCTACAAGCCCAAGCGGCGCACCAAGGCGCAGATCGCGCGCGAGGCGGGCCTGGAGCCGCTGGCCGAGGGGCTGCTGGGCGACCCGACGGTCGACCCGCAGGCGGCCGCCGCCGCGTTCGTCGACGCGGACAAGGGCGTCGCCGACGCGCAGGCCGCGCTGGAGGGCGCGCGGGCGATCCTGGCCGAGCGGTTCTCGGAGGACGCCGACCTGATCGGCGAGCTGCGCGAGCGCATGTGGGTGCGCGGGCGGCTGGCCGCCAAGGTGCGCGAGGGCAAGGAGGAGGCGGGCGCCAAGTTCGCCGACTACTTCGACTTCGCCGAGCCGTTCACCGAGCTGCCCTCGCACCGCGTTCTCGCCATGCTGCGCGGCGAGAAGGAGGAGGTCCTGGACCTCGTCCTGGAACCCGAGGAGGCCACCGAGGGGCCGTCCTCGTACGAGGGCGTCATCGCGCACCGCTTCGGCATCGCCGACCGCGGCCGCCCCGCCGACAAGTGGCTGAAGGACACGGTCCGCTGGGCCTGGCGCACCCGCGTCCTGGTCCACCTGGGCATCGACCTCCGGCTGCGGCTGCGGACGGCCGCCGAGGACGAGGCGGTGAACGTCTTCGCCGCGAACCTGCGCGACCTGCTGCTGGCCGCGCCGGCCGGCACGCGCGCGACGCTGGGCCTGGACCCCGGCTTCCGTACGGGCGTGAAGGTCGCCGTGGTGGACGCGACCGGCAAGGCCGTCGCCACGGACGTGATCTACCCGCACGTCCCGGCCAACAAGTGGGACGAGGCGATCGCCAAGCTGGCCCGGCTCGCCGAGCAGCACGCGGTCGACCTGGTCGCCATCGGCAACGGCACGGCGTCCCGGGAGACCGACAAGCTCGCCGCCGAACTGATCGCGAAGCACCCGGAGCTGAAGCTCACCAAGGTGATGGTGTCCGAGGCGGGCGCGTCCGTGTACTCGGCCTCGCAGTACGCCTCGCAGGAGCTGCCCGACATGGACGTGTCGCTGCGCGGCGCGGTCTCCATCGCGCGCCGGCTGCAGGACCCGCTGGCGGAGCTCGTGAAGATCGACCCGAAGTCGATCGGGGTCGGCCAGTACCAGCACGACCTGTCCGAGGTGAAGCTGTCCCGTTCGCTGGACGCGGTGGTCGAGGACTGTGTGAACGGTGTCGGCGTGGACGTCAACACGGCGTCCGTGCCGCTGCTGGCGCGGGTGTCGGGCGTCTCCGCCGGACTCGCCGAGAACATCGTCGCCCACCGCGACCAGAACGGCCCGTTCCAGTCGCGTGCGGAGCTGAAGAAGGTGCCGCGGCTCGGCCCCAAGGCGTACGAGCAGTGCGCGGGCTTCCTGCGCATCCGCGGCGGCGACGACCCGCTGGACTTCTCCAGCGTGCACCCGGAGTCGTACCCGGTGGTGCGGCGCATGGTGAAGACCTCGGGGCAGGAGGTCGCGTCCCTCATCGGCAACACGGGTGCGCTGCGCTCGCTGCGGCCCGCCGACTTCGTGGACGACACCTTCGGACTGCCGACCGTCACGGACATCCTCAAGGAGCTGGAGAAGCCGGGCCGCGACCCGCGTCCGGCGTTCAAGACGGCCACCTTCAAGGATGGCGTGGAGAAGATCTCCGACCTGGCTTCCGGGATGATCCTGGAGGGCGTGGTCACGAACGTGGCCGCCTTCGGCGCGTTCGTGGACATCGGTGTCCACCAGGACGGTCTTGTGCACGTCTCGGCGATGTCGAAGACGTTCGTCAAGGAGCCGCGGGACGTGGTGAAGCCCGGTGACATCGTCAAGGTGAAGGTCCTGGACGTGGACATCCCGCGCAAGCGGATCGCGCTGACCCTGCGGCTGGACGACGAGGCCGCACCCCAGGGCCAGGGCCAGGGGGGCGGCCGTCAACAGCGCGGCGCCGGCGCCCGCCCGCCCCAGCAGCGGCAGGGCGGCCAAGGGCAGCGGCAGGGCGGGCAAGAGCAGCGGCAGGGCGGCCAGGGGCAGCGGCAGGGCCGCGGTGGCGGCGACCGGGGCGGCCGTCAGGCCCCGGCTCCGGCCAACAGCGCGATGGCCGACGCGCTGCGCCGCGCGGGCCTGCTCGACCCGAAGAACGGCCGCCGCTGACCGTCCCGGGGCCGGGGTGCCCGACCCCGGCCCCGGCCGCTGAGGGCGGCCAGGGTCCTTCGTTCGGATCAGGCGGGATCAGGGAGCGGGGTCTGGTGTGGGGTCAGCTCCCACGCCTTTCGGGCAGCTAGGGAGCCTCGCAGGGCGGCGGAGGGCGCCAAGGCGGAGCCATGGCACCCGACGACAGCGCGGCGAGGGGCGGTGCCGGGCCCGCGAGCCCGGCATGATCCGAACGACAGGCCCTAGGGCTGCTCGGTCACCTTGCCCGCGGCGACCTCGAGGCGCCGGGTGACGTGGATCGCGTTCAGCATGCGGCGGTCGTGGGTGACCAGCAGGAGGGTGCCCTCGTAGGCGTCGAGGGCCGACTCGAGCTGTTCGATGGCGGGCAGGTCGAGGTGGTTCGTCGGCTCGTCGAGGACGAGGAGGTTGACACCGCGGCCCTGGAGCAGCGCCAGGGCCGCGCGGGTGCGCTCGCCCGGGGAGAGGGTCGCGGCCGGGCGCAGCACATGGCCCGACTTCAGGCCGAACTTGGCGAGCAGGGTGCGGACCTCGGCCGGCTCGGTGTCGGGCACGGCCGCGCAGAAGGCGTCGAGCAGCGACTCGGAGCCGTGGAACAGCCGGCGGGCCTGGTCGACCTCGCCGACCAGGACGCCCGAGCCCAGGGCGGCGTGTCCGGAGTCCAGCGGGATCCGGCCCAGCAGCGCGCCGAGCAGGGTGGACTTGCCAGCGCCGTTGGCCCCGGTGACCGCCACCCGGTCCGCCCAGTCGATCTGGAGCGAGACGGGTCCGAAGGTGAAGCCGCCGCGCCGGACCTCGGCGTCGCGCAGGGTCGCCACGACCGCTCCGGACCGCGGGGCGGCCGCGATCTCCATCCGCAGCTCCCACTCCTTGCGCGGCTCCTCGACGACATCGAGGCGCTCGATCATGCGCTGGGTCTGCCGGGCCTTGGCGGCCTGCTTCTCGCTGGCCTCGCTGCGGAACTTGCGGCCGATCTTGTCGTTGTCGTTGCCGGCCTTGCGCCGGGCGTTCTTCACGCCCTTGTCCATCCACGAGCGCTGCATCTGCGCGCGGTCCTGGAGGGCGCCCCGCTTGTCGGCGTACTCCTCGTACTCCTCGCGGGCGTGCCGGCGGGCGACGTCGCGCTCCTCCAGGTAGGCCTCGTAGCCGCCGCCGAAGAGATTGATCCGCCCTTGGGCCAGGTCCAGTTCGAGGACCTTGGTGACGGTGCGGGCGAGGAACTCGCGGTCGTGGCTGACGACCACCGTGCCCGCGCGCAGGCCGGTGACGAAGCGTTCCAGGCGCTCCAGCCCGTCGAGGTCCAGGTCGTTGGTGGGCTCGTCCAGGAGGAAGACGTCGTAGCGGGAGAGGAGGAGGGAGGCGAGACCGGCGCGGGCCGCCTGGCCGCCGGACAGGGAGGTCATCGGCTGGTCCAGGTCGACGGCGAGGCCCAGCGAGTCGGCCACCTCCTCGGCGCGTTCCTCCAGGTCGGCACCACCGAGGCCGAGCCAGCGCTCCAGGCTCGCCGCATAGGCGTCGTCGGCGCCGGGTGCGCCGTCGACCAGCGCCTGGGTGGCCTCGTCCATCACCCGCTGTGCCTCGGCCACGCCGGTGCGGCGGGCCAGGAACCCCCGGACGGTCTCCCCCGGCCTGCGCTCCGGCTCCTGCGGCAGATGGCCGACGGTCGCGGTCGGCGGGGAGAGCCGCAGTTCGCCCTGCTCGGGCGGGATCAGGCCGGCGAGCAGGCGCAGCAGCGTGGACTTGCCGGCGCCGTTGACACCGACGAGACCGATCACGTCGCCCGGTGCGACGACAAGGTCGAGCCCGGCGAAGAGGGAGCGGTCGCCGTGTCCGGCGGCGAGGTTCTTGGCGACGAGGGTGGCAGTCATCAGAGCGCCGATCCTAATCTCCCGGGCACCCCGCGTTCAGCCCGGTTCCCCGCCGTGCGGGGGCGGCCCGCCGCTCACTTCCCCACCCGCCGCACCAGTACGCTCCCCGTGGTCCGGGCCACCACGAAGGACTCCCCCTTGACCGCCTCCGGGTCCAGCGGGACGCGGTGCAGGCCGGGCTCCAGGACGCCGTCGAAGACGTCCCGGGCGTGGGTACGGTGCAGCCGGTCGAGGCGGTAGGCGGTCACCCGGACCCGGCAGGCGGAGGTCACCTCGACGTCCGCCGTGCCGTCGGCGGCGGCCAGGCAGGTCAGTCGGCCCGGCAGCGGGCCGCGGTGCAGGGCCTGCTCGATCTGCGCGACGAGCAGCGGGACGACCGGGGCCAGGCCGTCCACCCGGGCGACCGCCACCCCGGCCCGCTCGAACGCGCCCATCACACAGGCTCGTTGGGCCTCGCTCACGGCACGGCCGAAGGCGACCGCGCCGTAGCCGCGCAGTTCCTCGGCGGGAACGCCGGTGGCGTCCTGGGTGATGTCGGCGCCGATGCCGATGGTGCGCAGCGCGGCGGCGAGCCGGGCGAGGACGGCGACGCGCGCGCCGATCAGCAGCACCCGGCGGCGGGCCGCGGACGGGCCGCCGGTGTCCGCGACGAGGGCGGCGAGCGTGGCCCGGTACTCGGGGCCGTGGAAACGGAACGGCCCTATGCCGTGGTACCCGTTGAGTTCCGGATCGGCGTGTTCACCGGTCTGCCAGGCGAAGTCGCGCCAGACGTAGTCCTCGCCGTCCCGCTCGATGACCGCGGTCACCGCGCCGCAGGCCAGGTCCGCGCATTCGGGGCAGCCGTAGATCACGAACCGGCCGCCGGGGAGCGGGGGTTCGGTCTCCCGCAGCAGGCCGCGCACCTGCTCGGTGAAGATGGCCGGGGGGACGTCGGAGGCGAGCGGGGAGACGGCGTCCAGGTCGGAGAGCCGGAACAGCAGGGGACGGCCGTCGACGACGAAGTCCACGAAGTCGCGGTGGACCTGGTAGCCGCCGTCGGCGAGGACACCGCCGGCGCGTGTCGCCGGTGCCAGGCCGAAGGTCGCGTATGCGGCAGACATGCTGTGAGTATTCCCACACCGGGACGGATGTGAGCGCTGCATGACATATTCGCTTAGCGTCTGGGTGTGAAGCGCGAGTCGAGTGACGAAGTGATCGTGGTGGGCGGCGGGATCGCCGGGCTGACGACCGCCGTGGTGCTGGCCGAGTCCGGGCGGCGGGTGCGGGTGTGGGCGCGCGAGCCCGCCGAACGCACGACCTCGGCGGTGGCCGGCGGGCTGTGGTGGCCGTACCGGATCGAGCCCGAGCCGCTGGTCGGTGCCTGGGCGCTGGATTCCCTCGCCGTGTACGGGGAACTGGCGGCCCGCCCCGGGGAGACGGGCGTACGCCTGGTCGAGGGCGTACATGAAGGGACGCGGCTGGACGAGCTGGGCGCGTGGGCGGGCCGGGTGCCCGGGCTGCGGGCGGTGCCCGGGGGGCTGGCGGCGCGGCTGCCGGTGATCGACATGCCGGTCCATCTGGCGTGGCTGCGGGAGCGGTTGGCGAAGGCGGGCGGCACGGTCGAGGAGCGGGAGGTGACCGACCTGGCGGCCGTGCCCGCCGGTGCCGTGGTCAACTGCACGGGCCTGGGCTCCCGTTCGCTGGTGCCGGACCCGGCGGTGCGCCCGGTGCGCGGGCAGCTCGTGGTGGTGGAGAACCCGGGGATCGCGACCTGGTACACCTCCGTCGACCACTCCTCCGCCGCCTCGGCCTACTTCATCCCGCAGCCCGGTGTGCTGCTCCTCGGCGGTACGGCGGAGGACGACGACTGGTCGCTGGAACCGGATCCCGCGACCGCCGGGGCGATCGTCGCGCGGTGCGCGGAGATCCGGCCGGAGATCGCCGGGGCGCGGGTCCTGGCGCACCGGGTGGGTCTGCGGCCCGCCCGGGACGCGGTACGCCTGGAACGGCGTTCGCTGCCGGACGGGCGGCCGCTGGTGCACAACTACGGACACGGCGGGGCCGGGATCACGGTGGCCTGGGGGTGCGCCCGTCAGGCGGCCGGGCTGGTGCTGAACCCGGCCGCCTGACGGGTCAGGGCGCGGGGATGTGCTCGGTCAGGTCCGGTGTGCCGACGCCGGTCAGCCGCCGGGGTGCGGGAGCGGCGGCCGTGCTGCCTGCGGTGGCATCGGCGAACGCCGCCGTGCCTCCGGTCAGCGGGAGCCGGGCCGACGTGCGGGACAGGTCCAGGGTGAGGGCCGGCCGGGTGGACGGCGGGTCGATGAGGTCCTTGTCCGTGCCGGCGATGATCAGTGCCAGACGGTGGCCCCGGGGGACGACGTGGTCGGTGGCGGCCAGGTCCAGGGTCATCGTGACGGCCTTGCCCGGGGTGAGCGGGACGCCCCTGCCGAGCGAGACGTGGTGGCCGAGGTCGGCCCAGCCCCGGCTGAACACCGTGTAGTCGGTCCGCACCGTCCTGGCCGCGGTCTTCTTGAAGCAGGCGCTGTCCCCGGGTGTGCTCTCGCCCCAGCAGGTGCGGTCGGTGAGCGTGGTGATGCCCTCGGCCGCGTCGGCGTAGTCGCGGACGGTGTCCGGGCCGAGGTCCACCAGGACGGCGGACAGATGGGCCGACGTGGTGGTCGGGGTGGCGGTGACCGTCACCCGGGAGGAGCCGGACAGGCGCAGGTCGCGGGTGAGCGGTGGGGTGAGGAAGCCGGCCTTCTCGGGGGTGGGGGTGGTGAGCCGGGCGGCCCAGTCGGTCTCGCTCAGCGCGGGGTCGTCGGTGAAGGTCTCGGTGCCGGTGGCCGGGCGCAGGCCGAGGGTGCCGACGCCCGCTCGTGCGCCGGGGGCCGGGCGCAGGGTGGTGGTCCGGGTGCCGTGCGGCGGCCAGGCACGGGAGGTGACCCACTGGTCGGGGTGGCGTTCGATGTCGGCCATCGGCTCGCGGTCGATGCCGTTGTCGTAGCCGAGGAGTTCGTGGTCGAACCAGCGGTGCAGGGTGTCGACCCAGGCGCCGCGCCGGTAGTCGAAGGGGTCGACGTGCCCGGTCTGGGAGAGCCAGATCTTGCGCTCGACGCCGTGCTTGGCCAGCGCGTCCCACCACTGACCGAAGTGCTTGGTGCGCACGTTGAGATCCTGCATGCCGTGCGCGAGGAACACGCTCGCGCGTACCCGGGCCGCGTCCTTCACGTAGTCGCGTTCGGTCCACAGCGGGGTCCAGTCGCCGTCGCGCGGGCTGCCGTCGGCGAGCTTCTTCCGGACGGCCGCGCAGTGGGCCTGGGCGGCGTCGCTCTCGACGTAGCCGGCCAGTTCGTCGGGGCCGCCGTCGTACAGCGGGGCGCCCTGGGCGAAGTAGTAGTCGTACCAGGAGGAGATGGCGCTGATCGGGACGATCGTCCTCAGGCCCCGTACGCCGGTGGCGGCGACGCCGTTGGCGATGGTGCCGTCCCAGCTCTTGCCGATCATTCCGGTTCTGCCGTTGGTCCAGCCGGCCCTGACGGTCGTGGAGCCGGTGCGGGTCGTGTAGGCCCTGGCACGGCCGTTGAGCCAGTCGATCACGGCCTTGGCGGACTGGATGTCGGAGCGGCCGCCGACGTCGACGCAGCCGTCCGAGCGGTTGGTGCCGGTCAGGTCGACGCCGACGAAGGCGTAGCCCCTGGGCACGAAGTAGTTGTCGTAGAACAGCGGCATCTGGACGACGCGGCCCTGCGCGTCGTACGTCTTGAGCTGGCTCTCGTTGCCGCGTCCGCAGCAGGAGTAGTACGGGCTGGCATCCATGATGACCGGCACCTTGCGGCCCTGGCGGGCCGGTTCGGAGGGCCGGACGATGTCGGCGGCCACCCGGTCGGTCCGTCCGTCACCGTCCGCGTCGAGGCCGGTGTCCACCCAGACGGCCTCGCGGACGGCGTGTGCGTAGGAGTAGACGGGCCGGCTCTCGCGTGGCGCGGCGTCGGCACCGGACGGGGTGAGGAAGGCGGCCGTCAGGGCTGCGACGGCCGCGGTCGCGAGCGTTCTCCAGATCGTGAAGCGCGTGCGTGTCGGCATGCGCGGACGGTACCCCCGTCAACTCCCGTACAGAAGAGGGCTTTACGGCAGCCGGGTGGCGTATGACGGCCGAATGGCGATCGTGTGACGGCAGGGGCCATGGACAGGCCGGGGGCCACAGCGACTGAATAGGCTCCGAACAGACTTCCTGTCCCGAAGACTTGGAGCTGACGTGCACCGCAGAATCATCGCGCCGGGCGCACTGGCGGCGGCCTCCCTCCTGCTGGCGATCCCGGCATCGGCCGCGAGCCACACCCCGGGCGCGCCGGGCATCGGCGACCCCTACTACCCGAACTACGGCAACGGCGGCTACGACGTCTCGCACTACGACCTGCGGCTGCGGTACCAGCCGGGGACGGACGAGTTGCGGGGCACCGCGACCATCCTGGCGCGGACCACCCAGGACCTGTCCAGCTTCGACCTGGACTTCCTGCTGGACGTGAGCGAGGTACGGGTCAACGGCAGCAGGGCGGCCTTCGCCAGGTCGGGCGAGCACGAACTCGTCGTCACCCCGGGCAGACCACTGGCGAAGGGCACACCGGTCACCGTCGTGGTCCGCTACAGCGGGGTGCCGTCGGCGAAGAGCGCCTACGGCTTCACCACCTGGCACCGCACGCCGGACGGCGCGGTGGCCGCCGACGAGCCCGAGGCCGCCTGGTGGTGGTTTCCGAGCAACGACCACCCCAGCGACAAGGCCACCTACGACGTGTCGGTGTCCGTGCCGGACGGCACGCAGGCCATCTCCAACGGCACGCTGCAGTCGACCGTCTCGAAGCTGGGCCGGACCAGCTACAACTGGCGGCAGGACAAGCCGCAGGCGACCTATCTGGCCACGCTCGCCCTGGGGAGGTTCGACATCACCACCGGCACCTCCGACGGCGGGGTGCCGGTCCTCAACGCCTACAGCGAGGACCTCGGCGACAACGACGGTGCCGCCCGGGCGAGTGTGGAGCGCACCGGGGAGCTCGTGGACTGGCTGAGCGGTTACTTCGGGCCGTACCCGTTCGCCTCGGCCGGCGGATACGTGCCCAACACCACCACCGGGTACGCGCTGGAGACGCAGACCCGGGTCTACTACAGCCCGAAGCAGTTCGCGAACGGCTCCAACACCTCGGTGGTCGTGCACGAGCTGGCCCACCAGTGGTACGGGGACGACGTGTCGCTGAAGGGCTGGAAGGACATCTGGGTCAACGAGGGCTTCGCGCGCTACGCCCAGTGGCTGTGGTCCGAGCACGAGGGCGAGGGCACCACGCGGGAACTCGCCGACTACGTGTACGCCTCCCATCCGGCCGACGACGCGTTCTGGACGGTCGCGCCCGGTGACCCGGGCCCGGACCACCAGTTCGACGCCGCCGTCTACGACCGGGGCGCGCTCGCCATCCAGGCGCTGCGCGAGGAGATCGGGGACGACGCGTTCTTCGCCGTTCTGAAGGGTTGGCCGAAGGAGCACGCGTACGGCAACGCGTCGGTGGCCGACTTCCAGAAGTACGCCGAGCGGGTGTCGGGCAGGCCGCTGGCCGCGCTGTTCGACACCTGGCTGTTCCAGCCGTCGAAGCCGGCCGCGCCCGCGGCCCGCGCGGCGTCGCTCGCGGGGGCGGGAGCGGACGTCGCGCGGCCTCGGTCGTGGAAGCGGATCGAGGCGACGAACGACGTGCACGGGCACTGACGCCCGAACGGCTCACACCGTGGTGGCGGCCATCCGCTCGACGAGGGCGTCGCGGCCCATCGGCTCGGCGCGGGTGGCCGGGACCGTGCAGGCGTGGGCGCCGGCGACCGCCCCGTACCGGGCGCACCGCACGGCCGGCTCGCCGGCGAGCCGGCCATAGAGGAACGCGGCGGCGAAGGCGTCGCCCGCGCCGTTGGAGTCGACCACCGGCGCGGGCGGGGCCACCGCCGGTATCCGGGTCAGCTCGCCGTCTGCCAGCAGATACGCGCCCTCGGCCCCGGCGGTGGCGACGACGACCTCGGCCCGGCCCCGCTCGGCGATGCGCCGTACGGTCCGCTCGGGGTCGGACAGCGCGGCCGCGGAGAGGAAGACGACGTCCGCCGCGAGCGCGAACGGCTCGTGGTAGGGGTTCTCGCCGTCCCAGTCGTGCAGGTCGGTGGAGAGCGGCACGCCCGTCTCGGCCAGCACGGGCAGGGCCTGGGCGCAGGGCTGGGTGATGGTCACGTGGACGTGCCGGCTCGCCGCGGCGAGCGCGCGGAGCGTGTCCTCCGGGAAGCGGTCGTCGGGGTGGGCGCGGCTGGTGTCGTACAGGGACAGCCGCCGGCCGTCCGGGCCCACGAGGTTGACCGCCCGCTTGGTCCCGGCGGGGCCCGGGAGCGCGGTGAGCCCGATGCCCCGCTCCCGGTGCAGGGCGCGCACGAGGTCGCCCTCCGGGTCGTCGCCGATCAGGTCCAGGTGGTGGGTGCGCAGCCCCAGCGCGTCCAGCCCCAGGGCGACGAAGTCGCCGGTCTGCCCGGCACGGGTACGGATGCCGGAGTCGATCCCGTAACTGTCGGCGTACGGCAGGGGCAGCTCCGGGACGTACACGATCGTGTCCACCCCGGCCCCACCCAGCACGAGCACATCGATCGCTTCGCTCTGCGAGGTCATCCCCCACCCTCCCCGTACACCGTCACCGCGATCCCGCGCCGCACCAGCCGCTCGGTCACGAGCGGCTCGGCACGGGACCACTTGCCTCCCGCCGGACCGCAGCCTATGCGGGGCATGTGCCCGGACGCACCGAGTTCGATCACTTGGTTGCCGAGGCGGTGGAGTGCGGGAGCGCTCCGCTGAATCGAAAGGGCGGCGATTCGCCGTAGGCCCTCGGGTCGGTGGGCACCACGAGACCGGGTGTGGCCGGTCGCGCAGTTCCCCGCGCCCCTCCAGGGGGCGGTCGTGACCGTGCGCCTCACATCCCGGACCCGCGGGCTCCGTGGGGACCACTGTCAGGAGTGGCCCCCACTTCACCACTACGTCAGCCGGGACAGTTCCTGGTCCGTGTTCTGGGACACGCGGCGGCGGACGCCGAACCAGCCGGCGATCAGGAGGACGGCGATCAGGGGGATGAGCAGGAGGGTCTTGCGGCCGACCTCGGGGTCGTTCCACATCATGCCGAGGCAGGCCAGCAGGAAGACGATCGTGGCGATCTCGGCGACCGGGCTGAACCTGAGCTGGAAGTGCGGCCGGGTCACCAGGCCCGCGCGGGCGCGGCGGACGAAGACCAGGTGGCAGACCATGATGATCACCCAGGTGCTGATGATTCCGAGGGAGGCGACGTTCAGCACGATCTCGAAGGCCTGGCTGGGCACCAGGTAGTTCAGGCCGACGCCGAGCACGCAGACCGCGCAGGTCAGCAGGATGCCGCCGTAGGGCACCTGGCTGCGGTTCATGCGGGCCGTGAACTTCGGCGCCGAACCGGCCGTGGCCATCGAGCGCAGGATGCGGCCGGTGGAGTACAGGCCGGAGTTGAGCGAGGACATGGCGGCGGTCAGCACGACGAGGTTCATCACGTCGCCGGCCGCCGGGATGCCGATCTTCGACAGCACCGTGACGAACGGGCTCTGGTCGGCGGAGTACACCGAGCCGGGCAGCAGCAGGGCGAGCAGCACGACCGAGCCGACGTAGAACAGGCCCACGCGCCACATGATCGAGTTCACCGCGCGCGGGACGACCTTCTCCGGCTCGGCGGTCTCGCCGGCGGCGACGCCGACCAGCTCGAGGGCCGCGTACGCGAAGATCACGCCCTGCATGACCAGGACGACCGGCATCATGCCCTGCGGCAGGAGGCCGCCGTGGTCGGTGATGACACTCAGGCCCGGCTTCTCGCCACCGACCTCGTGCTGGGTGGCGAGCAGGAAGATGCCGACGAACATGAAGCCGACCAGGGTCGCGACCTTGATGATCGCGAACCAGAACTCCATCTCGCCGAAGATCTTCACCGAGATCAGGTTCACCGCCAGCACCACCGCGAGGGCGATCAGCGCCAGCACCCACTGCGGGATGGCCGTGAACAGGCTCCAGTAGTGCGTGTACAGCGCGATCGCGGTGATGTCGGCGATGCCGGTGGTCGACCAGTTCAGGAAGTACATCCAGCCGGCGACGTAGGCGCCCTTCTCCCCGAGGAACTCGCGCGCGTAGCTCACGAAGGACCCGGAGGACGGGCGGTACAGGACCAGCTCGCCGAGGGCCCGTACGACGAAGAAGGCGAAGACGCCGCAGACCAGATAGGCGAGGGCGAGTGCCGGGCCCGCGGTGTGCAGGCGGCCGCCGGCGCCCAGGAAGAGGCCGGTGCCGATGGCACCGCCGATGGCGATCATGTTGACGTGGCGGGCCTTGAGGTCCTTGCTGTAGCCGGCGTCGCCCGCGTCCGCGGGGGTCCGGTCCACCGGGGGGCGGGCGGTGGCCTGTGCCGATTCCACGGCGTCCTTGCTCACGGGTGGTTCCACTTCCTGGTGCGCCCGGGCCTCGTGGGCCCGGGGTTCGTGCAGGTCATGGCCCGCACCACCCTGGTGTGTCGCGGTACAGACCAAGGCAGCAGCTTCCCAGGGAGATCACCATGTATGCGATGGTCCATGTCACACCGGGGCACTTCTCACATGGTCGACACATGTTTCACACCATTGGTGAGACAGCGATACTGCTGCACATGACGACGGACGCCACGACCGGGGGCGGGGAGCCGGCCCTCACCATCGACGAGCTGGCCGCGCGGGCGGGCGTCACGGTCCGCACCGTCCGCTTCTACGGCAGCAGGGGGCTGCTCCCGCCGCCGGAGATCGGCCCGAGGCGGGTGGGGCACTACGGCCCCGGGCACGTGGCGCGGCTGGCCCTGATCGAGGAGCTCCAGCAGCAGGGCATGACCCTGGCGGCGATCGAGCGGTATCTGCGGCAGCTGCCGCCGGACCTCAGCCCGCACGACCTGGCCATCCACCGCGCGGTGGTCGCGTCCTGGGCGCCGGACGCGCCGGAGTCGGTGTCGCGGCGGGAGCTCGAGCGGCGGGCGGGACGGCCGCTCACGTCCGGGGACATCGAGCGGCTGGCCGCGATGGACGTCGTCCGTCAGGAGGACGAGGACACCTTCCGCGTCGACGCCGGGCTGTTCCGGCTCGGCCTGCGGCTGCTGGACGTGCCGCTGTCGCAGGAGGCGATCCTCGCGGCGCGCAAGGTGCTCGTCGAGCACTCGCGCGCCGCGGCCCGTGAGCTGGCCCAGCTCTTCCGCGGCGAGGTGGCGGAGCGTGACGCCCGGGACGTGCAGTCCCTGTCGGCGCACATGCACCCGCTGGTGGTGCAGGCGCTGCTGTCCACGTTCCAGCGCTCGCTGCGGGAAGAGCTGAGCGAGTGGCTCACCGGGTCATGAGCGGGAGTCGCCGAACCGCTCCCCCTTCTCGGCCTTGGCCACCAGCAGCGCGGGCGGGGTGAACCGCTCGCCGTAGCGCTCGGCGAGCTCACGCGCGCGTGCCACGAATCCGGGCAGGCCGCCCTCGTAGCCGTTGATGTACTGGAGCACACCGCCGGTCCAGCCCGGGAAGCCGATGCCGAGGATCGAGCCGATGTTGGCGTCGGCGACCGACGTCAGCACGCCCTCCTCCAGGAGCCGTACGGTGTCGAGCGCCTCGGCGAAGAGCATCCGCTCCTGCATGTCCCGGAACGGGATCTCGTGTCCGGCCTCGCCGAAGTGCTCGCGCAGGCCCGGCCAGAGCCCGGCCCGACTGCCGTCCTCCGTGTAGTCGTAGAAGCCGGCGCCGCCGCTGCGCCCGGTGCGGCCGAACTCGTCGACCAGGCGGTCGATGACCGCCTCCGCCGGGTGCGCGGTCCAGGTGCCGCCGGCCTCCTCCACGGCCCGCCTGGACTCGTGGCGAATCTTGCGCGGGAGGGTGAGGGTCAGCTCGTCCATGAGGGAGAGCACCTTGGCCGGGTAGCCGGCCTGGGCGGCGGCCTGCTCCACGGATGCGGGCTCGACGCCCTCGCCGACCATGGCGACGCCCTCGTTGATGAAGTGGCCGATCACCCGGGAGGTGAAGAAGCCACGCGAGTCGTTGACGACGATCGGCGTCTTGTTGATCTGCCGGACCAGGTCGAAGGCGCGGGCGAGGGCCTCGTCGCCGGTGCGCTCGCCCTTGATGATCTCGACCAGCGGCATCTTGTCGACGGGCGAGAAGAAGTGCAGCCCGATGAAGTCGCTCTGGCGCTCCACGCCCTCGGCCAGTGCGGTGATGGGCAGGGTGGAGGTGTTGGAGCACAGCAGCGCGTCGGGCGCGACGACGGACTCGATCTCCTGGAAGACCTTGTGCTTGAGCGAGGTGTCCTCGAAGACGGCCTCGATGACCGCGTCGCAGCCCGCGAGGTCGGCCGCCTCGGCGGTCGGCGTGATCCGGGCGAGCAGCGCGTCGGCCTTCTGCCGGCTGGTGCGGCCCCTGGCGACGGCCTTGGCGCACAGCTTCTCCGAGTAGCCCTTGCCCTTGACGGCCGCCTCAAGGGAGACGTCCCTCAGGACGACCTCGATGCCCGCGCGGGCACAGGAGTAGGCGATGCCGGCGCCCATCATCCCGGCGCCGAGGACGGCGACCTTGCGGACCGTGCGGGGCTCGACGCCCTTCGGGCGGTTTGCACCGGAGTTGACGGCCTGGAGGTCGAAGAAGAACGCCTGGATCATGTTCTTCGAGGTCTGCCCGGCGGCCAGCTCCACGAAGTAGCGGGCCTCGATGACCTGGGCGGTCTCGAAGTCGACCTGGGAGCCCTCGACGGCCGCGGCCAGGATGTTGCGCGGGGCCGGGTAGGGGGCGCCGTTCGTCTGCTTGCGCAGGGTGGCCGGGAAGGCGGGCAGGTTGGCGGCGAACTTCGGGTTGGCGGGCGTACCGCCGGGGATCCGGTAGCCGGGCGTGTCCCAGGGCTGCCGCGACTCGGGGTTGGCGTCGATGAAGGCGCGGGCCTTGGCGAGCAGTTCCTCGGGGGTGGCGGCGACCTCGTGGACCAGGCCGTTCTCCTGGGCGCGGCGCGCGTTGTACTGCTGCCCCTGGAGGAGCACCTTCAGCAGCGCGTCGGCGATGCCCAGCAGCCGTACGGTGCGCACGACGCCGCCTCCGCCGGGGAGCAGGCCGAGGGTGACCTCGGGGCAGCCGATCCTGGTGCCGGAGGTGTCGAGGGCGACGCGGTGGTGGCAGGCGAGGGCGAGTTCGTAGCCGCCGCCGAGGGCCGCGCCGTTGATGGCGGCGACCACCGGCTTGCCGAGGGTCTCGATGCGGCGCAGGTTCCGCTTGATGACGAGGCCGCCGTCGAAGAGTTCCTGGGCGGTCTCCGGGGTGACCCGGATCAGGTCGCGCAGGTCGCCGCCGGCGAAGAAGGTCTTCTTGGCGGAGGTGAGGATGACGCCGCGGATGGAGTCCTTCTCGGCCTCCAGCCGGTCGGTGATCGCGGCGAGGGAGTCGCGGAACGCCTGGTTCATGGTGTTCGCGGACTGGTCGGGGTCGTCGAGGACGAGGGTGACGACACCGGTGTCGTCCTGCTCCCAGCGGATGGTGGTGCTCTCGGTCATGACAGTCGTCTCCGTTGAGGTCTCGTGGTTCCGCGGGGAGTTCAGACGCGCTCGACGATGGTGGCGATGCCCATGCCACCGCCCACGCACAGGGTGGCCAGTCCGTAGCGCTTGTCCTGGCGCTCGAGTTCGTCGATGAGCGAGCCGAGGATCATGGCGCCGGTCGCGCCGAGCGGGTGGCCGAGGGCGATGGCGCCGCCGTTGACGTTGACCTTGTCCAGGGACAGGCCCATGTCCCTCACGAAGCGCAGCACGACCGCCGCGAACGCCTCGTTGATCTCGACCAGGTCGATGTCGTCGATGGTCAGCCCGGCCTTGGCGAGCGCCTTGCGGGCGGCGGGGGCGGGACCGGTGAGCATGATGGTCGGCTCGGAGCCGGAGACGGCGGCGGAGACGATCCGCGCGCGCGGGGTGAGGCCGTGCCGCTCGCCCACCTCCTGGGAGCCGATCGCGACCAGGGAGGCTCCGTCGACGATGCCGGAGGAGTTGCCCGCGTGGTGGACGTGGTCGATCTTCTCCACCCAGTGGTACTTCTGCAGGGCGACCGCGTCGAAACCGCCCAGATCGCCGATGTCCGCGAACGACGGCTTGAGCCCGGCGAGCGAGTCGGCGGTGGTGCCGGGGCGCATGTGCTCGTCGTGGTCGAGGACGACCAGGCCGCTGCGGTCCTTGACGGGAACGACGGAGCGGTCGAAACGGCCCTCCTTCCAGGCGGTGGCGGCGCGCTCCTGGGACAGCGCGGCGTACTCGTCGACGTCCCGGCGGGAGAAGCCCTCGATGGTGGCGATGAGGTCGGCGCCGATGCCCTGCGGCACGAAGTTGACGGACAGGTTGGTCATCGGGTCGTTGAACCAGGCGCCGCCGTCCGAGGCCATCGGCACACGGGACATGGACTCCACGCCGCCGGCGAGGACCAGGTCCTCCCAGCCCGAGCGGATCTTGGCCGCGGCCAGGTTGATGGCCTCGAGGCCGGAGGCACAGAAGCGGTTCTCCTGGAGGCCCGCGACGCTGTCCGGCAGCCCGGCGGCGATCGCGGCGATCCTCGCGATGTCGGAGCCCTGGTCGCCGACGGGTCCGACGACGCCGAGCACGATGTCGTCGATCGCGGCCGGGTCGAGGCCCGGGAAGCGGTCGCGGATCTCGTGGATGAGGCCGACGACCAGGTCGATGGGCTTCGTGCCGTGCAGGGCGCCGTTCGCCTTGCCGCGGCCGCGCGGGGTGCGGATCGCGTCGTACACGTACGCTTCGGTGCTCACTGATGTGCCTTTCGGGAGGGTGGGCCGAGCGGGACTCGGTCGCCGAGGGCGGGGTGGGTCGTCGGGTGGCCCGGTGGCCGGGGTCAGTCGCCGTCCGGGACGAGGTCGTCGTTCACGGAGTCAGGTATGCCCCAGTCCCGCGCCACCGTCCCGGTGTCGGCGCCGGGCAGGGCGGGGCCGGTGCGGACCGTGGTGGGGGTCGCGGAGAAGCGGGGGGCGGGGGCCGGCTGGGTGATGCCGCCGTGGTCGGTGAAGGTGCCGCGGGCGGCCAGGTGCGGGTGGTGCGGGGCCTCGCGCAGGGACAGCACCGGGGCCACGCAGGCGTCCGAGCCCTCGAAGAGGGCCGTCCACTCGTCCCGGGTGCGGGATTTGAAGCGGGCGGCGACCTGTTCGCGCAGTTCGCCCCAGCGGCTCCAGTCGTCGCGGGCCTCGGCCAGGTGGTCCAGGCCGAGCAGGTGCAGGAACTCCGCGTAGAACCGCGTCTCCAGGGCGCCCACCGCCATGTGGGCGCCGTCGGCGGTCTCGTAGGTGCCGTAGTACGGGCAGCCGCCGTCCAGGAGGTTGGCGCCGCGCCGGTCCTGCCAGCCGCCGGCGGACAGCATGCCGTGGATCATCGCCGACAGGTGCGCGGTGCCGTCCACGATGGCGGCGTCCACGACCTGACCGGTGCCGGTGGCGCGCGCGTGGTGCAGGGCGGCCAGGACGCCGACGACCAGGTAGAGGGAGCCGCCCGCGTAGTCGCCGAGCAGGTTGGCGGGGACGGCAGGGGGCTCGTCGGGGCGGCCGATCATGCCGAGGGTGCCGGTGAGGGCGATGTACGTCACGTCGTGTCCGGCGCGGTCGGCGAGGGGGCCGTCCTGGCCCCAGCCGGTCATGCGGCCGTAGACCAGCCGGGGGTTGCGGGCGTGGCAGGCGGCGGGGCCGACGCCGAGCCGCTCGGCGACCCCGGGGCGGTAGCCCTCGATGAGGATGTCTGCGCGCTCGGCGAGGTCGAGCACGCGCGCGGCGCCGTCCGGTGCCTTGAGGTCGACGACGACCGAGCGCTTGTTGCGGTTGGTCACGTCGTGCGCGGGGTCGATCCCGAGGCCCGGGCCGCCCGGGCGATCCACCCGGACCACGTCGGCGCCCAGGTCGGCGAGGAGCATGGCGGCGAACGGGCCCGGCCCGATGCCGGCCAGTTCGACCACGCGCACACCCGAGAGCGGACCGTGGCCCGGCGTCCCTGCCGTCGTCATGCCGTCCTGCCCCCAAGTCCATGTGACACAACTGATGTAACACCGAGGATGCTAAGAACACGTTCCACTCGGCACAAGACCTGAACGAGCAAGCGCTTAGCCAAGTGCCCACCGCCGTCATTTCCGGGCTGGTCGTCCGGCTCCGCACCACTCACGCTAGCCTCAGCCACCAACAGCGGCGCGGGCTGCGAAGGCAAGGGGTGACATGAGCAGGCTAAAGAGGACGGATCGTCCCTACGACCTGGTGCTTTTCGGGGCCACCGGCTTCGTCGGCACGCTCACCGCGGAGTACCTCGCGGCACATGCCCCCGGGAATCTGCGCTGGGCGGTCGCGGGTCGCGACGAACTCGCGCTGGAGCGGCTGCGGGCGCGACTGCCCGGCGGTTCCGGCATCGGGACGCTCCGCGCGGACGTACGGGATCCGGCCACTCTGCGCGCCCTGGCCGAGCACGCGCGCGTGGTGGCCACGACCGTGGGCCCGTACCTGGAGTACGGCGAGGAACTGGTGGCCGCCTGCGCGGACGCCGGGACCGACTATCTCGACCTCACCGGCGAGCCCGAGTTCGTCGACCTGATGTACGTCCGGCACGACGCACGCGCGCGGGAGACCGGCGCCCGTCTGGTGCACGCCTGCGGTTTCGACTCCGTACCGCACGACCTGGGCGTGCACTTCACGGTCCAACAGCTGCCGGAGGGTGTGCCGCTGACCGTGGACGGGTTCGTGACGGCCGACGCGACCTTCTCCGGCGGCACGCTGGCCTCCGCGCTGAACCAGTTCGCGCGCGCCGGGCAGATGGCGGCCGCGGCCCGGGAACGCCGGCGGCACGAGCCGCGGCTGCTGGGGCGCCGGGTGTCGGCACCGGCGGGCGCGCCGCGGTTCGCCGGGGAGGTGGGCGCCTGGGCGCTGCCGCTGCCGACCATCGACCCGCAGATCGTGCGCCGCTCGGCGAAGGCGCTGGAGCGGTACGGCCCCGACTTCCGTTACCGGCACTACGCGGCGGTCCGGCACCTGCCGGTGGCCGCGGGCGGGGCAGCCGCCGTCGGCGCGGTCGCGGCGGCCGCCCAGTTGCCGGCCGCCCGGCGCTGGCTCTCGGACCGGCTCAGGCCCGGCGACGGGCCGAGCGCCGAGAAGCGCGCGCGGAGCTGGTTCCGGGTCCGTTTCGTCGGCGAGGGCGGCGGGCGGCGCGTGTTCACCGAGGTCTCGGGCGGCGACCCGGGCTACGACGAGACGGCGAAGATGTTCGCCGAGTCGGCGCTCTGCCTGGCTTTCGACGACCTCCCGCCGACGGCCGGACAGGTCACCACCGCGGTGGCGATGGGCGGCGCGCTCACCGAACGACTGCGCGGGGCGGGCATCCGCTTCCGCGTCGCGGCGAGCCGCTGACCGGCCCTGGTGCTGCGACCGGAAGGGTTCACCGGCTCACGACACCCGGCACGGCACTAGAGGGGCCACTGCACCAAGGTGTAGATCATCCCGCAGATCCAGCCGAGCCCGGCGAGCACGGCGAGCACGAGAGCGGCGTTCACGACCCGCTCGACGGGCCGGTTCGGATCGGCAAGCGGCTTGTGGGCACGATGCGTCGTCATGCGCCCACCCTGCCGATCACCGCGAACCCCGCACATCCGTACGGCTACTCAGTCCCGGTACTCAGTCCCCTCCCCCGGCGACCGCCCGCTTCAGTGCCTGTCCGCACAGCGAATCCGCGCGGCGGGTCGACTCCGGCAGCCGGTACCGGGGGGTGAGCGCCAGGGTGTGTGCCAGGGCATTGTCCAGGGATGTGCGGTGGCCGACGGAGACGAAGACCGGTTTGACGTGGGACCGGGTACGCAGGGCGCGGCCCACCTCCTCGGGGCCCGCGAGGAGCGGGGCGGAGCTGCCGCGGAGGGGGGCGGGGTCGTCGTAGGTGAAGGTGAAGGGGTTCTTGGCGACGCCGATCGTCGGCAGGCCGGTGAGTACGCCGAGGTGGCTGGCGAGGCCGAAGCGGCGCGGGTGGGCGAGGCCGTAGCCGTCGCACACCACCAGGCCGGGCGGGCAGGGCAGGGCGTCCAGGGCGGCGCGTACGGTCGGGATCTCGCGGAAGGCCAGCAGCCCGGGTACGTACGGGAAGGAGATCCGGCCGACCGCCGTGGTCTCGGCGACGACCTCCAGGGTGGCCGCGTCCAGAACGACGGCCGCCGCGGCGACGAGGTCGCGTTCGTCGTCGTAGGCGACGTCCACGCCCGTCACCCGCCCCGATCCGGGCGGCGGCCCCGGCTCGTCGAGCACCACCCGCCCGCGCAGTTCGTCCTGTACGGCGCGGGCCTCCTCCTCGGTCGCCGGCCAGTTCGCGGGCACGCCTACGGTCCTCATGGTGGACAGGACTGTACGACCCGGGGACGGCCCGGAGGGCGCCGGGGTAGGCTCGCGATCATGTTCGTACTGGAGCTGACGTACACCGCCCCGCTCGAGGACGTGGACGCCGTGCTGCCGGCGCACCGTGCCTGGCTCGACGAGCAGTACGACAAGGGCCACTTCCTGGCCTCCGGACGCAAGGAGCCCCGCGACGGCGGAGTGATCCTCGCCGTCGCGGAGGACCGCGCCCACGTCGAAGAGGTCGCCGCGGGCGACCCGTTCGTCGCCGCCGGGGTGTGCGAGTACCGCATCACGGAGTTCCGCGCCACGAAGACGGCCGCGGAGCTGGACCGCCACCGGCAGCCGGCGGACTGACCGGAGCCGGTCAGCCCTTCTTGTCGTCCAGCGCGCGCCGCAACTGGTCCTTGTTCATGTTCGAGCGGCCCTCGATGCCGCGCTGCCTGGCCTCGTTGTAGAGCTGGTCGCGGGTCGGCCCCTGGGAGCCCACCCGGTTGCCCGACCGCTGGCCGCCGCGCCTGCTGGACGACATGTCCTGCGTCGAGCTGCGGCTGGCGGTCTTGGACTCGCCGGAGCGGGCGCGCTCCTTGTTCACGGTCCGCGCGGCGATCTCCTTGGCGCGCCCGGCGCTTTCACCCCGGTCCTGCGCGCTCTCCTTGATGTGCTCGTACTGGCGTTCGCGCTTGGGGCTGGAACCGGCTGGCATGATCGCTCCCTTCCTGTCCTCACCTGTCCTCGACGATGGGAGACGAGTACCCGGGTTCCGCACGCCTACGTCAGCGTTCCAGCCGGGCCACCCGCCCCTTCTCACCGGCTGCCCAGCAGCTCAGGTCGGAGGTGCAGGCCACGGTGTCGTACGAACCGGTGTCCACGGTGCGCCAGCTGCGGCCCCCGTCGGTGGTCAGGTCGGTGCCGGTCGGGCCGACGGCCAGCGCGGCGGTACGGCTGTGCGGGAGCCAGGCGGCGCCGGAGCGGTACGCGGGCGGCGGGGTGGTGACGGGGTGCCAGGTGCGGCCGCCGTCGGCGGTCACCGCGGCGGCCCGCGGCGAGGACTGGTCGGGGCGGTAGTCGCCGCCGACGGCGAGACCGTGGAAGCGGTCGCGGAAGGCGAGCGCGAAGACGCCCCTGGCGGGATCGCCCGCCGGCACCGGTGTGTCGGCGGCCGTCCAGGTCAGCCCGCGGTCGGCGGAGTGCAGCACGCGCGCGCGGGCGGCGCCGCCCGTGGCCAACCAGACGTCCTTCGGTCCCGCGGTGACCAGGCACTGGCCGCTCGCGGCGAAGCCGGCCTCGCCGTCCAGGGCGGCCGGCATGCCGGAGGAGGGCAGAACGCGCCAGGAGCGGCCGCCGTCGCCGGTGGACAGGATGCGGAACCGGCCGTCCACCGGGTCGCTCATGGCGAGGCCGTGACGGTGGTCGAAGAAGGTGAGGCAGTCGTAGAAGGCCTTCGGGTCGGTGTTGCGGAACGACTCCGTCCACGTCGTGCCGCCGTCATCGGTGCGGTAGACGCGGGAGGCCTCGCCCTCGCCGATGGCCAGCACCACCGCGCGCCGCCCGTCGAACGCCTCGACGTCCCGGAACTGCAGGTCGGCGGCGCCGGGCGGGGAGACGTTCCGCCAGTTCGTCCCCCCGTCGGTGGTGCGCAGTACGGTGCCGCCGGTACCGGCCAGCCAGGCGGTATCGCGGTCGACGGCGGCCAGGCCCCGGAAGCGGACCTGCGGAGTGCCGCTGTCCTTCTCCGCCCAGTGCACACCGCCCCGGGCCGGCGCGGCCGTCTCGGCGGCGGCCGGTACCGTCAGCGCGGCCAGTGCCGCCACGCACGCCACCCCCGCCGCCAGTAGCCGATGTGTTCGTCCCCCGCGTCGCGTGCTCCCCAAGCGCCTCATGGCGGGCGAAGCTAGCGGACCGCCCCGGCACCGTCCAGAGGGCCGCCCCGGCCGCGCGGCCGGCCGTGCCCGAAGCATGAAGGCGGTGACCGAGGTCACTCGTGTCTCGTGTGCACGGACTGGCCGAATCCGTCGTCTCCTCCAGTACCAGGTGCCACGTCGGAAGTACGTCCAGCCGTCACAAGGGAGCAAGGCGTTGTCCACCATGATCGAGCAGCCCGTAGAGGCCCGCCTCGTCGCCGCCGCACCACGCATGCCGAGCATCCCCGCCACGCTGCGGTACGAACGGCGCGATCCGTTCGCCGTCCGGATGTCCTTCCCCGCGCCGGCCACCCTGGAGGGTGTCGACGTCTGCTGGACCTTCTCCCGTGAACTCCTCGCGGCGGGCCTCGAGGGCCCGGAGGGCCACGGGGACGTCCGCGTGCGGCCGTACGGCTACGACCGCACGGTGCTGGAGTTCCACGCGCCCGAGGGCACGGCGGTCGTGCATGTGCGTTCCGGCGAGATCCGGCGGTTCCTCGAGGCGACGGGCGACCTCGTGCCGGTCGGTCTGGAACACCTCCAGCTGGACCTCGACCACGGCCTGGCCGTCCTGATGCGGGACGCCTGCTGACGCGCGACGCGCGACCAGGCGGGCTTGCGCGCGCGTGAGCGGCGCGTTCGCTACGCGCGTGTGAACAGCGCGTTCGGCTCCGCGTAAGCGAACCCGCCGGCCAGCGAACCGTAGGTCCCCTCCCGCGGCAGCTCCCGCGCGGCGCGGTGGACCAGGGCGTGGGCGGCCTGGGCGAGACCCGCACCGGCGCTGACCCGGGCGACGCCGAGCCCGGCCGGTTCCGCCACCGTGGGTGCCCCGGGTCCCACCATCACGTTGAGCGGCCCATCGATGCCCGCCACGAGCGCCTTGACCGCCCCCGGTTCGACGGCTCCGGGGACGAAGATCCCGTCGGCGCCCGCGGCGAGGAGGGCGGCGGCCCGTTCCAGGGTGAGGTCCACTCCCCCGGCGCCGCGCAGGAAGGTGTCGATCCGCGCGTCGACGAACAGCGGCACCCCGGCCCGGTCGGCGGTCGATGCGTCATGACGGCGGTCAAACAGCCGGGGCGGCGGGGCGCCGGCAGGGATCCGACGTGGACGCCCGGCCACCGAGCGGGGTCACCGAGAGACACGCGAGGGGCTCCGTGATTAATCGCGTTGACAGCCTCCCGCCCCCCTCGTACGTTGTATGAGGTCCTGTTGCCGTCGATTGGAGAAGGACGTTGCTCGTCTGAGGTCCTGAGACACCGCGTTCACACAGTCAGGTGTGCGTGGCGTACGACCTCGGCGTCCGAGCCGTCCTCCGGCACAGGCCCTTTTTCATGGGCACCCCTGCTGCCCAGGCCTTCGGTTTCCGCCTCGCGGTGTCTCGACACGCGTCCGCACAGACCGCATCCAGCAACCGCGAGGCCTTTATGTCAATGTCCCTCACCGGCACGTCCCTGTCCTTCGCCTGGCCCGACGGCACCCCCGTCTTCGACGGCCTCGACGTCGCCTTCGGACCCGGCAGGACGGGACTCGTCGGCGTCAACGGATCAGGGAAATCGACCCTGTTGAAACTGCTCGCCGGCGAACTGACCCCGGCCGACGGCACCGTCAAGGTGACCGGCGAGATCGGCCATCTGCCGCAGAACGTCACGCTCGACACCACGCTCCGCGTCGACGAGGTCCTGGGCATCGCCGCCCGGCGGGCCGCCCTGCACGCCATCGAGGCGGGCGACGTCGCCGAGGAGCACTTCGAGGCGGTCGGCGACGACTGGGACGTCGAGGAGCGCGCCCTGGTCACCCTCGGCGAACTCGGCCTCGGCGACATCGGCCTGGACCGCACCGTCGGCGAGGTGTCCGGCGGCGAGTCGGTGCTGCTGCGGCTGGCCGCGCTGCTGCTGCGCCGCCCGGACGTCCTGCTGCTCGACGAGCCCACCAACAACCTGGACCTGTACGCGCGCCGCCGGCTGTACGCGGCCGTCTCCGCCTGGCCCGGTGTGCTGGTGGTCGTCAGCCACGACCGCGAACTGCTGGACCTGGTCGACCAGATCGCCGATCTGCGCTCCGGGGAGATCGTCCGGTACGGCGGCAACTTCTCGGCCTACGAGGAGGCCCTGACCGTCGAACAGGAGGCGGCCGAGCGGATGGTGCGGGTCGCCGAGTCGGACGTGCGCAAGCAGAAGCGCGAACTGGTCGACGCCCAGGTCAAGCTGGCCCGGCGCAAGCGGTACGGGCAGAAGATGTTCGAGACCAAGCGCGAACCGAAGATCGTCATGGGCGCGCGCAAACGCGCCGCCCAGGAGTCCGCGGGCAAGCACCGCATCATGCACGAGGAACGGCTCGCCGAGGCCAGGGACCGGCTGGACGAGGCCGTGGAGGCGGTGCGGGACGACGACGAGATCCGCGTCGAACTGCCGTACACGGCCGTGCCGCCCGGCCGCCAGGTGCTCACCCTGGAGAACCTGGAAACGGCCTACGGGTCCCGCGTCGAGGGCATCCTCGATCTGCGCGGGCCGGAGCGGATCGCGCTCGTCGGACGCAACGGCGCCGGCAAGACGACGCTGCTGCGGACCATCACCGGCGACCTGCCGGCGGTGGCCGGCGAGGCCCTGACGCACGTTCCGCTGCGGTTCCTGCCGCAGCGCCTGGACGTGCTGGACGACGAGGCGACCGTGGCCGAGAACGTGGCCCGGTTCGCGCCGGGCGCCACCAACAACCGGATCCGGGCGCGCCTCGCCCGCTTCCTGTTCCGTGGCGCGCGGGCCGACCAGAAGGCGGGGACCCTCTCCGGCGGTGAGCGCTTCCGGGCGGCCCTGGCCGCGCTGATGCTCGCCGAACCGGCGCCCCAGCTGCTCCTGCTGGACGAACCGACCAACAACCTCGACATGGCGAGCGTCCGGCAGCTGACCTCGGCCCTGGAGTCGTACGAGGGCGCACTGCTCGTCGCCAGCCACGACCTGCCGTTCCTGGAGTCGATCGGCATCACCCGCTGGCTGCTGATGGAGGGAGGGAAGCTGAGGGAGACCACGCCCGAGGAGCTCGCGAACCCCGACCGGCCGGTACCGCCGGGGGTCTCAGGAGGGGAACAGCCTGTTAACGAGGCAGGGTGAGGGTTTTGTCCTGGCCATGGCGCGCTGCATGATGGCGGTCCGGCTGCCGTGTCCCGGGCGCCGGACCGCACCGCCGAACAGGAAAGGCCCCTCGTGCCCAGCAAGAAGGCCCTCGTCCGCCGCCCCAGCCCGCTGCTCGCCCAGGGGCTGGTGACGCACATCGAGCGGGAGAAGGCCGACGTGGACCTCGCCGTCGAGCAGTGGGAGGCCTACGTCGAGGCGCTCGGCGCGCACGGCTGGGAGACGATCGAGGTCGACCCGGCCGACGACTGCCCCGACTCGGTGTTCGTCGAGGACACCGTGGTCATGTACCGGAACGTGGCGCTGATCACCCGGCCCGGCGCGGAGTCCCGGCGCGCGGAGACCGCGGGCGTCGAGGAGGCGGTGGCCCGGCTCGGCTGTTCGGTGAACTGGATCTGGGAGCCGGGCACGCTGGACGGCGGTGACGTCCTCAAGGTCGGCGACACCGTCTACGTCGGCCGGGGCGGGCGCACCAACGCGGCCGGCGTTCAGCAGCTGCGGGCCGCGTTCGAGCCGCTGGGCGCGCGCGTGGTGGCCGTGCCGGTGAGCAAGGTGCTGCATCTGAAGTCGGCGGTCACCGCGCTGCCGGACGGGACGGTCATCGGGCACATCCCGATGGTGGACCGGCCGTCGCTGTTCCCGGGGTTCCTCTCGGTGCCGGAGGAGTCCGGTGCGCACGTGGTGCTGCTCGGCGGCCATAAGCTGCTCATGGCGACGAGCGCCCCGAAGACGGCGGAGCTGCTGACCGACCTCGGCCATGAGGTGGTCACCGTGGACATCTCCGAGTTCGAGAAGCTCGAGGGCTGTGTGACGTGTCTCTCGGTGCGGCTCCGGGAGCTGTATGCCTGACGGAGTGACGCCTTGTCTCGGACAGCCCCGGGACCTGCGGGTCCCGGGGCTGTCCGGCACACCCGTGAACTGCCCGCGCCAGGGCACCTGATCAGCGATCTTTACGGTGCCCTTAACCTACGGCTTCGTAACCTACGGCTTCGTAGCCTACGATCACGTAGGTTTCCCGGCACCGCTCGCCGGACCGTCCCCTTCACTCCCTCTTCTGCTCGGCGTCCCCCTGGAGTTCCTATGACGATCGCCTCCCCTCACCTCGGCAGCCTGTCCGACTGGACCGACGCGCGGCTGCTGTACGCGCTGGAGGAAGTGGTCGAGAAGGAGCTGAACCGGCATCTGCAGGTCGCCAAGGACTGGATGCCGCACGAGTACGTGCCGTGGAGCGACGGCCGCAACTTCCCCGGCCTGTTCGAGGACGGCGAGGCCTGGGACAAGGCGCAGTCCGGGGTGACGGAGATCGGCCGTATCGCCCTCATCGTCAACCTGCTGACCGAGGACAACCTTCCGAGCTACCACCACGAGATCGCCTCGCTGTTCGGCCGCGACGGCGCCTGGGGTACGTGGGTGCACCGCTGGACGGCCGAGGAGGGCCGGCACGGCATCGTGATGCGCGACTACCTGCTCACCTCGCGCGCGGTGGACCCGGACAAGCTGGAGCAGTTCCGCATGTCCCACATGAGCGAGGGCTTCGAGTCCGACAACCGGCACTCGATGCTGCACTCGATCGCGTACGTCGCCTTCCAGGAGCTGGCCACCCGGATCTCGCACCGCAACACCGGCCACCAGTCCGGCGACCCGGTCTGCGACCGCATGCTGTCGCGCATCGCGACCGACGAGAACCTGCACATGGTCTTCTACCGCAACCTGCTGAAGGCCGCCTTCGAACTCGCTCCCGACCTCACCATGCAGGCCGTCCGGGACGTCGTCGTCAACTTCCGCATGCCCGGGCACGGCATCCCGGGCTTCGAGCGGGCCGCGGCGCAGATGGCGATCGGTGAGGTCTACAACCTGCGCATCCACCACGACGACGTGCTGCAGCCCGTGCTGCGCTTCCTGAAGATCATGGAGATCGACGGGCTCGGCCCGGAGGGCCTGCAGGCCCAGGAGGAGCTGGGTCTCTTCATGGGCGGCCTGGACACGGAGGCCGCCCGGTTCGACGAGCGGCTGGCGGCGCGCAAGGCCCGCATGGCGGCGCGGGCGGCCGGCTGAGGGAGCCGTCCGCGGTGAGTCAGCCGGAGGTGCGCCTCAGCGCGAGGCGCTCCTTCTCGGACAGACCGCCCCAGACGCCGAAGCGTTCGTCGTTGCTCAGCGCGTAGTCGAGGCAGGCGGGGCGCATCTCGCACATGCCGCAGATGCGCTTCGCCTCACGGACCGAGCTGCCGGGCTCGGGGAAGAAGAAGTCGGCCCCGGTCTGCGCGCACAGGGCCTGGGCCTGCCAGGTGGTGTCGGCCGGGGTGATCGTGTCAATGTGCATGGCCAGATCGTGCCGTGCGGCGAAAAACGTTCGATCAACGCCGCATCAACGCCGCGTCGACGCCGTGGCCGGCACCCTGCCGGGAGGCGTGAACCGTCCCGATGATGCGCCGCGCGACCCGCCCGTGCACGGCGGCGCGCGGTGTCCGCGTCGGATTCGGCGGAACCCGCGGGCCCGGCAGGGCCGGCCGCGCACGTGGGCCCGGCGCGCCGCGGCGCCTCGGCGGCGGTTGTCAGTGGGCGGTGCCAGACTCGGCAGTGCAGAGAACGGGACCCGGTTCACGGTCCCCCTGTCGAGGAGGGCGAAGATGCTCACCACCCGTTTCGTCAACGGCGCTCCGAACTGGGTCGATGTCGGCACCCCGAACCTGGACGGCGCCCTCTCCTTCTACGGCGGTCTCTTCGGCTGGCAGTTCCGTTCGGCGGGGCCGGACGCCGGCGGCTACGGCTTCTTCCAGCTGGACGGCAGGACCGTGGCCGGCGGCATGCAGACCGGACCGGAGCAGGGCCGGCCGGCCTGGACGGTGTACTTCCAGAGCGAGGACGCGCAGGCCACCGCCAGGACGGCCGAACAGGCGCACGGCGGTGTGCTGTTCCAGCCCATCGACGTGATGGGTCAGGGGCACATGGCGGTCCTCGCCGACCAGGCGCGGGTGCCGTTCGGTATCTGGCAGCCCGGGCGCACCAAGGGCGTCGACATGGCGAACGAGCCGGGCGCGCTGTGCTGGGTCGAGCTGTACACCGCGGACATCGCGGCCGCCGCCGCGTTCTACCACAAGGTCCTCGGCCTGGAGACCTCGGGCGTGCCCTTCCCCGGCGGCACGTACACCTGTGTCAACCCCGGTGGAGCCGGGGAGGACGCGATGTTCGGCGGGATGGTGCCGCTGGCCGACGCCCCGGCCGAGGCGGAGGCCGGCCCGTACTGGCTGCCGTACTTCGAGGTCGAGGACACCGACGCCGTGGTCGAGGAGGCGCGGCGGCTCGGTGGCACGGTGCGCATGCCGGCGACCACCCTGGAGGGCGTCGGTCGCATGGCCAAACTCGCCGACCCGTACGGCGCCCGCTTCGCGGTGATCAGAAGCGGGTCGCCGCAGGACTGAACGCGGGCCGGGGACCGCAGCCGCGCTCCTAGGCGGACGCGCGGCGTATCAGCGTGGTCGGCAGGACCACGCCGGCCGCCGACGGGTCCGTCGGCTCCCGCGCGCCGCCCTGTCCGGCCGGGCCTGCGAGCAGCAGGCGGGCCATCAGCCGGCCCATCTCCTCGATGTCCTGACGGACCGTGGTCAGCGGCGGGTCGCACTCCTCGGCGACGGGCAGCACATCGTCGAAGCCGATCACGGCCACGTCCTCGGGCACGCGCAGGCCCCGCTCGCGCAGCACGCGCAGGGCGCCGAGCGCGGTGAGGTCGTTGGCGGCGAACACGGCGTCCACGTCCGGGCAGCGGTCGAGCAGTTCCCGCATGGCGTGTTCGCCGCCGCCCGGGGTGAAGTCGCTCTCCACCACGAGCCGGGGGTCGGCGTCGCCCATGACGTCCCGGTAGCCGTCGAGCCGGTCCACGGCCGAGGTCTGGTCCAGCGCGCCGGTGATGTGCGCGATCCGGGTCCGGCCGAGGCCCACGAGATGGCGCACGGCCGCGCGGGCCCCGCCCCGGTTGTCGCTGTCGACGTACACCGGCCCGGGGGCACCGTCGCTCCAGTCGGGCCGGCCGCCGAACACGGTGGGCACGCCCGCGTTGCGGATCAGGCCGGGCAGCGGGTCGTCGAGGTGCAGGGAGAAGACGAGCGCGCCGTCGACGTGGCCGCCGGCGAGGTAGCGGGCCACGCGCGCGTGGTCGGCGCGGCCTTCGGTCAGCAGCAGTACGAGCTGGTTGTCGTGGGCCGTCAGTTCCTTGCTGATGCCGCGCAGTTGCAGGGCGAAGAAGGGGTCGGTGAACACCCGGGCCTCGGGCTCCGCGATGACGACGGCGACGGCGTCGTGCCGCTTGGTGACCAGGCTGCGCGCGGCCTGGTTGGGCACGTACCCGAGTTCCTCGACCGCCTGCCGGACCCGTTCGACCAGCGGCTCCCGGACTCCGTCCCCGCCGTTGACCACCCGTGACACGGTGGCCCGGGACACCCCCGCCCGCGCGGCCACGGCCTCCAGCGTGGGACGCGACACTGCCTCGGTCACTTCGGGACTCCTCATCGGCGGCTGACGATCAGGATAGCCGCGGTCCGGCGGGCCGGACGGGCCGGAGAGGGGGGCCGGCCGGCACCGGGCCAGGGCCTCCGCGCCGGGCCCGGGTACCGGTGCTTCAGGAGGCCTGCTCCCGGCGGGCCCGGCTCGGCTGGACCCGCTTGGGCTCGCCCGGCATCTTCGGGTACTCCGGCGGGTACGGCAGGTCGCCCAGGCCGTGGTCGTGCTCGTCGCGGCGGGCCAGCTCCAGCAGGGCGTCGAGGGAGTAGGCGTGGTCGTCCATGCCGGCGTGCACGTCGCCGAGTTCGGCGAAGCGGGCCGGCATGGTGGCGAGGTCGAAATCGCGGGGGTGGGCCACGCCGACCTCCTCCCAGCGCAGCGGCGCGGAGACGGGGGCGTGCGGGCGGGGCCGTACGGAGTAGGCGGAGGCGATGGTGCGGTCGCGGGCGGTCTGGTTGTAGTCCAGGAAGATGCGCTCGCCGCGCTCCTCCTTCCACCACTTGATGGTCACCTGGTCCGGCATCCGGCGTTCCATCTCCCGGCCCACCGCGATCGCGGCGCGGCGGACCTGGGTGAAGGTCCAGCGGGGTTCGATGGGGACGAAGACGTGCAGACCGCGGCCGCCGGAGGTCTTGGGCCAGCCGCGCAGGCCGCCGTACTCGTCGAGGACGGCGCGCAGTTCGTGGGCGGCGCGCACGGCGTCGGCGTAGTCGGTGCCGGGCTGCGGGTCGAGGTCGATGCGCAGCTCGTCGGGGTGGTCGACGTCGCCGCGGCGCACCGGCCAGGGGTGGAAGGTGAGCGTGCCGTACTGGGCGGCCCACACCACGGCGGCCTCCTCGGTGGGACACATCTCGTCGGCGCTGCGGCCGCTGGGGAAGGTGATGTGGGCGGTCGGGATCCAGTCGGGCATGCTCTTGGGAGCCCGTTTCTGGTAGAACCACTCGCCGCCGACGCCGTCCGGGTAACGCTCCAGGGTGGTGGGGCGCTCGCGCAGGGCGCGCAGGATGCCGGGGCCGACGGCGGCGTAGTACCGGGCGAGGTCCAGCTTGGTGAAACCGCGCTCGGGGAAGAACACCTTGTCCGGGCTGGACAGCCGTACGGTCCGGCCGGCCACCTCCAGTTCCACCGCATCACCCATGCGGCCACGGTAGGCGCACCCCGCACAGCGCGCATACCGGGCGGCGCCGTACGTATGCGAGCAGAATCGGACGCATGGATCTTCCGGTGATGCCGCCCGTGAAGCCGATGCTCGCCAAGTCGGTGGCGAGGATCCCGCCGGGCATGCACTACGAGGCGAAGTGGGACGGGTTCCGGGCGATCGTGTTCCGCGACGGCGACGAGGTCGAGCTGGGCAGCCGTACCAGCAAGCCGCTGACCCGGTACTTCCCGGAGCTGGTGGCGGCGCTGAAGGAGCGGGTGCCCGGGCGGTGCGTGCTGGACGGGGAGATCGTGATCGCGCGGGAGGGTCGGCTGGACTTCGACGCGCTGACCGAGCGGATCCATCCGGCGGACTCGCGGGTGCGGACGCTGGCGGAGCGGACGCCGGCCTCGTTCGTGGCGTTCGATCTGCTGGCCCTGGACGACCGGTCCCTGGTGGACCTGCCGCTCACCGACCGGCGGGCCCTGCTGGACCGGGCGCTGGCCGGCGTGGACGCGCCGGTCCATCTGGCGCCCGCGACGACCGACGCCGAGGTGGCCGAGCGGTGGTTCGAGCATTACGAGGGGGCCGGCCTCGACGGGATCGTCGCCAAGCCGCTGACCTTGCGCTATCTGCAGGACCAGCGGGCCATGTTCAAGATCAAGCACGAGCGGACTGCGGACGTGGTGGTGGCGGGCTACCGGTTCCACAAGAGCGGACCGGTGGTGGGCTCACTGCTGCTCGGTCTGTACGACGACCGGGGCGCGCTGCAGCACGTGGGTGTGTCGGCCGCTTTCCCGATGAAACGGCGCGCCGAGCTGGTCGAGGAGCTGGAGCCGCTGCGGATGGACGAGGTGAGCGGGCATCCGTGGGCGGCCTGGGGGGAGGAGGCGGCGCACGAGACGGCCCGGCTGCCGGGGGCGCCGAGCCGCTGGTCGGGCAAGAAGGACCTGTCCTGGGTGCCACTGCGGCCGGAGTGGGTCGCCGAGGTGGCCTACGACCACATGGAGAACGGCGCCCGCTTCCGGCACACGGCCCGCTTCCGCCGCTGGCGCCCGGACCGCACGCCGGAGAGCTGCACCTACGCCCAACTCGAGGAGCCGGTGCGCTACGACCTGGCGGAGATCCTGGGCACCGGGGGCGTCACTCCGTAGGGCCGCACCGGACCCTACGGCTGCATCAGGATCTTGATGGCGCCGTCCTGCTTGTGCTGGAACATCTCGTAGGCGTGCGGGGCCTCGGACAGCGGCACCCGGTGCGTGGCGAAGTCGTCGACTCCGAGCGGGTCCTCGTCCGTCAGGTAGGGCATGATCTGGTCGCTCCACCGGCGCACGTTGGCCTGTCCCATCCGCATCTGGATCTGCTTGTCGAACATGGTGAGCAGTGGCATCGGGTCGGCCATGCCGCCGTACACACCGCTGATCGAGATGGTGCCGCCGCGCCGGACCAGTTCGATGGCCATGTGCAGGGCGGAGAGCCGGTCGACGCTGAAGCGTTCGGCGATGGGGCCGCTGATCTTGCTGGGCATGATGGCGGCGGCCGTCTGGATGAGCTTCGCGGTCGCGCTGCCGTGGGCCTCGGTGCCGACGGCGTCGATCACGGCGTCCGGGCCCCGGCCGCCGGTCTCGTCGCGGATCGCCTCGATCAGTTCCTTCTCGTCGTCGAAGGCCCTGAGGTCGTACGTCCGGGTGCCGCGCCGCTTGGCGCGGGCCAGCCGCTCGGGCACCAGGTCGATGCCGAAGACCTGCTCGGCGCCCCGGGCCATCGCGATGCGGCAGGCCATGTCGCCGATGGGCCCGAGCCCGAGCACGGCGAGGGAGCCGCCCGGTGGGACGGAGGCGTACTCGACCGCCTGCCAGGCGGTGGGCAGCACGTCGGAGAGGTAGACGAACCGGTCGTCCGGCGGGCCCTCGGGCACCTTCATCGGCCCGAACTGGGCCTGCGGAACACGCAGGTACTCGGCCTGCGCGCCGGGCACCGCGCCGTACAGCCGGGTGTAGCCGAACAGGGGGGCGCCCATGTGCTCGCCGGTGACCTGGGTGGTCTCGCACTGGGTCGGCAGCCCGGTGAGACACATCCAGCAGTTGCCGCAGGCGATCTGGAAGGGCACCACGACCCGGTCGCCCACCGAGAGGTCGGGCACGGCCGCCCCGACCTCCTCGACGATTCCCATCGGTTCGTGTCCGAGGATGTCACCCGCGGTCATGAACGGGGTGAGCACCTCGTACAGATGCAGGTCCGAGCCGCACAGACCGCTGGATGTGATGCGGATGACCGCGTCGGTGGGCTCCTCGATCCGCGGGTCGGGCACGTCCTCCACCCGCACGTCCCGCCTGCCCTGCCAGGTCACTGCCTTCATGGGGTCGCGCTCCCTTGCTCGCGTGCGCGCCGGTTCGCCCTGGCGCGTCCGGTTTGGGGTGGCGACCGGGTACCCGCGCGAGCCCACGCGAACCACGCGCTCCGCCCCGTCGTTGGCACCCCGACCGCTCCCCCGCGGCCCGCCGGGGTCACACCAGGGGCCCGATCGGCCCAGCGCACGCGCGCGGAACCGCCCGACCGGGTATGGCCCGCACTGTCCCGACGGGCACACAATCGACACATACGAACGGGGAGACGACGGTGGGCATGCGACATGGGGCGCGCACGCGCCGCGCCGCGCTGACGGCGGCACTGATCGCCGCGACGACGGCGGCCTCCCTCACAGCGGGCTGCACCCGGCACCGGTCGGCCGACGACGCCCGCGCCCCGGCGCGGACCCCCACGCCGAGCGCCCCCGCCACGCCCACGCCCGTGGCCGGATCACCGCTCGCTGTGAAGATCGACAACGTGTCCGCGGCGCGTCCGCAGACCGGGCTCGGCGCGGCCGACGTGGTGTACGCCGAGCAGGTGGAGGGCGGCCTGAGCCGGCTGATGGCGGTGTACGCCACCCGGCTGCCGAAGTCGGTCGGGCCGGTGCGCAGCGCCCGCGAGTCGGATCTGGAGCTGCTGCGCCAGTTCCACGAACCGACGCTGGCCTACTCGGGCGCCCAGCGCAAACTGCTGCCGCTGATCGGCCGGGCCGCGCCGCACAACCTCTATGTGCGCCCCGCCCGGCTGCTGCCCTCCGCCCCGGGCCGGACCGTCCTGACCACGGGGTTCCGGTACGGTCCCGCGCCCTTTGGCGGCTCTCCCGCCGCCGCGCGTACCGTGCGCTATCCGGCGGCGCGCTTCACCTTCACCTGGTCCGAGGGGCGGGGCGGCTGGCTGATCGCGATGGACGGCACGCCCGCGACGACGACGGACGGCGGGCGCCCGGCACCCCCGACCGTGGTCGTCCAGTACGTACGGATCCGCTCCTCGAAGTACCACGACGTGCTCGGCAACCACACGCCGTACACCGAGACGACCGGCTCCGGCAGGGCCGAGGTGCTGCGGGACGGGCGGTCCTTCGACGCGCGATGGTCGCGGCCGGCCGCGGCGGACGGTACGGAGTTCACGACGGCGGACGGCGGCCCGATGAACTTCGCCGACGGGCAGGTGTGGGTGGTGTTCGCCGCCTCCTCCGGCTGACCGGCCCGTCAGCCCTGCTGGAGGGCCGGCGGCTCCGCCGGGTTGCGCAGTTCCTCGGCGGCGTCCGCGACCCGACGGATCAGGTCGAAGAACACGGTCTGCTCCCCGGCGGTCAGCGGGGCGAGGAAGACCTGGTTCATCCGGGCGGTGCGCACGGTCAGCCTGCGATGGGTGCGCAGTCCGTCGTCTGTGAGGCGGAGCAGGAAGCGGCGGCCGTCCTGCGGGTCGCGCACCTTGTCCAGCAGGCCGCGACGGCCGAGCCGGTTGATGACCTCGGCGATGGTCGACCGGTCCAGGCCCACCCGCTCCCCCACGGTCCGCTGGTCGAGACCCGGCTCGGCGACGAGCGCGTTCAGGACGGCGAACTGAGGCGAGGTGATCTCCTCCGAGACCATCGTGTTCCACAGCAGGTAGTGCGCCTGCTGGAGCCGCCGGGCCAGGTGTCCGGGATGGGTGGTGAGGTCCACCGCGGCCATGTTCGCTCCCTGATCGAATCGTTGGTGTACTGAACAATACTCATCGAGAGCCCTGCTGTCTGCGGACGAGTCCAGCCGTTATACGAGGTCTTGACGGTTCACGCGTCCGGTGGCAGCGTGAGCGGCACCTCGCTGAAATACTCAGTGTGCTGATTAATTTTGCAGAGATGGGGCTTCACGGATGGACAAGGTGGTCGCCACGGCCGCCGAGGCGGTGGCCGATGTGCCGGACGGCGCGTCCCTCGCGGTCGGCGGTTTCGGGCTGAGCGGTGTGCCGAACGTACTGATCCAGGCGCTGTACGAGCGCGGCACGGCCGGGCTGGGCGTGGTCTCGAACAACTGCGGGGCGATGGAGTCCGGCCTCGCGGTGCTGCTGGCGGCCGGCCGCATCGCCCGGGTGACCGGCTCCTACATCGGCGCCAACAAGGAGTTCGCCCGCCAGTACCTGGCCGGTGAGCTGGAGGTCGAGCTGATCCCGCAGGGCACCCTCGCCGAGCGGCTGCGCGCCGGCGGCGCCGGCATCCCGGGCTTCTACACCCCGGCCGGTGTGGGCACGCAGGTCGCCGACGGCGGGCTGCCCTGGCGGTACGACGGCACGGGCGGGGTAGCGCTGGCCTCGCCGCCGAAGGAGGTGCGGGAGTTCGACGGTGTGGAGTACGTGCTGGAGCGCGGCATCCGCACCGACTTCGCGCTGGTGCGCGCCGCCCGGGGCGACCGGCACGGCAACCTCGTCTTCAACAGGTCCTCCCGGAACTTCAACCCCCTGGCCGCGATGGCCGGCCGGGTGACCGTCGCCGAGGTGGAGGAACTGGTGGCACCCGGGGAGATCGACCCGGACGCGGTGCACGTCCCGGGTGTCTTCGTGCAGCGCGTGCTGGCGCTGACCCCGGAGCAGGCGGCGGACAAGAAGATCGAGCGGCGGACGGTGAGGTCCTGATGGCCTGGACACGCGAGGAGATGGCCGCCCGCGCGGCCCGCGAGCTGGAGGACGGCCAGTACGTCAACCTCGGCATCGGCCTGCCGACACTCATCCCGAACCATCTCCCGCCCGGCGTCGAGGTGGTGCTGGAGTCGGAGAACGGCATCCTCGGCACGGGACCGTACCCCGCCGACGACGAGGTCGACCCGGATCTGATCAACGCCGGCAAGGAGACCGTGTCGGTTCTGCCGGGTGCCTCCTTCTTCGACTCGGCGCTGTCGTTCGCGATGATCCGCGGCGGGCACATCGACGTGGCCGTGCTGGGCGCGATGCAGGTGTCCGCGGGCGGCGACCTGGCCAACTGGGCGGTCCCGGGCAAGCTGGTCACCGGCATCGGCGGCGCCATGGACCTGGTGCACGGCGCCCGGACGGTCGTCGTCGTCATGACGCACACGGCCAAGGACGGGTCCCCGAAGATCCTCCAGCAGTGCACGCTGCCGCTCACGGGCAAGGCGTGTGTGAACCGGATCATCACCGACCTGGGTGTCCTGGACGTCACCGAGGAGGGGCTGACCCTCGTGGAGACCGCGCCGGGCGTGAGCGTCGACGACGTGGTCGCCCGCACCGACGCCAAGCTGACCATCGCGGAGAACCTGCTGTGAAGTCCGTCTACATCGTCGACGCCGTCCGGACCCCGATCGGCCGCTACAACGGCGGACTGTCCTCGGTGCGCCCGGACGACCTCGCCGCCCACGTCCTCCGTGAACTGCTCGCCCGCACCCCGGACCTGGACCCGGCGCGGATCGAGGACGTCTACTTCGGCAACGCCAACGGCGCCGGCGAGGAGAACCGCGACGTCGCCCGCATGGCCGCCCTGCTCGCCGGCCTGCCGACCTCGGTGCCGGGCGTCACGGTCAACCGGCTGTGCGCCTCGGGCCTCGAGGCGGTGATCCAGGCCGCCCGCGCCATCGCGGTGGGCGACGCGTCCATCGCCGTCGCGGGCGGTGTGGAGTCCATGACCCGGGCGCCGTACGTCCTGCCCAAGAACGACCGGGCCTTCCCGGCCGCGCACACCGAGCTGTACTCGACCACGCTCGGCTGGCGCATGGTCAACCCGGCCATGGACCCGCGGTGGACCATCCCGCTCGGCGAGAGCGCCGAGCTGATCGCCGACAAGCACGGGATCGGCCGGGAGCAGCAGGACGAGTTCGCCCTCGCCTCCCACCGCAAGGCCGCCGCCGCCCGGGAGAAGGGCCTGTTCGACGCCGAGCTGACGCCCGTGCCGGTGCCGCGAGGCAAGGGCGACCCGGTCGTCCTCGCCGCCGACGAGTGCGTACGGCCGGATGCCTCCCTCGCCGCGATGGCGAAGCTCAGGCCGTCGTTCCGCACCGAGGGAGGCACGGTGACCGCGGGCAACGCCTCCCCGCTGAACGACGGCGCCGCCGCGCTGCTCCTCGCCGACGAGGAGGGGCTTCAGTCCCTCGGCCGGGAACCCCTCGCGCGGGTGTCGGCGACCGGCGTGTCCGCGACCGACCCCCGGTACTTCGGGCTCGCTCCCGTCGAGGCCGTCCGGCGCGCCCTCGCCAAGGCGGGAAGGGGCTTCGGCGACCTCTCCGTGCTCGAACTGAACGAGGCGTTCGCCGCCCAGGTGCTCGGCTGCCTCGCCGAGTGGCCCGAGTTCGACCCGGCGGTCCTCAACCCCCAGGGCGGGGCGATCGCGCTCGGCCATCCGCTCGGCGCCTCCGGTGCCCGGCTCGCCGGCACCGTCGCCCGCCAGCTCGCCCGCCGCGGCTCCGGCACCGGCGTGGCCACCCTCTGCATCGGCGTGGGCCAGGGCCTCGCCCTCGTCCTCGATCGCTAAGGAAGCGTCAGGTATCGCGATGACTCTCACCCAGCAGGACATCGACCAGGAGATCGCGGCCGAGCACGCCGCGTACGAGAAGCGGGTCGCCGAAGGCGCCCCCGTCGAGCACCACCCGCGCAGGGACTACGCGCCCTACCGCTCCTCGGTGCTGCGCCATCCCAGGCAGCCGCTGGTCGCCATCGACACCGCCCAGGACCCCGAGCTGGTGGAACTGTGCTCCCCCGCCTTCGGGGAGCGCGACATCACCGGGATCGACAACGACCTCACCCGGCATCACCGGGGGGAGCCGGTCGGCGAGCGCATCACCGTCTCGGGCCGGCTGCTGGACCGGGCCGGCCGGCCGGTGCGCGGCCAGCTCGTGGAGATCTGGCAGGCCAACTCGGCCGGCCGGTACGCCCATCAGCGTGAGCAGCACGACGCCCCGCTCGACCCGAACTTCACGGGCTTCGGCCGCACCCTCACCGACGCCGAGGGCCGGTACCACTTCACCACCATCCAGCCCGGCCCGTACCCGTGGCGCAACCACGTCAACGCCTGGCGTCCGGCGCACATCCACTTCTCGGTGTTCGGCGCGGCGTTCACGCAGCGGCTGGTGACGCAGATGTACTTCCCGAGCGACCCGCTCTTCCCGTACGACCCGATCCTGCAGTCCGTGACGGACGACGCGGCGCGGCAGCGGCTGGTCGCCACCTACGACCACGGCCTGTCGGTGCCCGAGTTCTCCCTCGGCTACCACTGGGACATCGTGCTGGACGGCCCCGCCGCCACCTGGATCGAGGAAGGACGCTGACCGCAGCGATGACGAAGACCGACACCGGCAGCCCCGAGAACGTGCTGCCCACCCCGTCCCACACGGTCGGCCCCTTCTACGGGTACGCGCTGCCCTTCCGCGGCGGCGAGGACATCGCCCCGCTCGGGCACCCCGACACGGTCACCGTCCACGGCTACGTCCTCGACGGCGAGGGCAGGCCGTTGCCCGACGCCCTCGTCGAGTTGTGGGGACCGCGCCCCGACGGCACCGTTCCCGAGGTGGACGGCTCCCTCCGGCGGGACCCGGCGACCGGCGGCTACCTGGGCCGCAACGGCGTGGAGTTCACCGGCTGGGGGCGCATCCAGACCGACGCGGACGGCCACTGGTACGCGCGGACGCTGCGGCCCGGCGCGCGCGGGGACAGCGCGCCGTACCTGAGCGTGTGCGTCTTCGCGCGCGGCCTGCTCGTCCACCTGTTCACCCGGATCTACCTCCCGCGCGACGAGGCGGCGCTGGCCGCCGACCCGCTGCTCGCCCGGGTGGGCGACCGGCGCGACACGCTGATCGCCGGAGCCGAGGGCGACGGGACCTACCGTTTCGACATCCGCCTTCAGGGCGAGGGCGAGACGGTCTTCCTGGAGTTCCGGTGACTCCCCCACCCTCCGGGCGGGAGGTGCCCCCGGAGGACGGTGACACCGGCCTGCTCGCCCCCGGGTGGGCCGGCACCCCGGCCGCCGCCGCGACGGGCGACACGGCCTATCTGCGTGCCCTGCTCGACGCCGAGGCCGCCCTGACCCGTGCCCAGGCCGCGCTCGGTCTCGCGCCGGCGGCGGCCGCCGCCGCGGTGACGGAGGCGGCCGGCTCCGGCCGCTTCGACGTCCGCTCGCTCGCCGAGCGGGCCCGCGGCGGCGGCAACCCGGTCATCCCGCTGGTCGCCGACCTGACGAAGGCGGTGGGCGAGGAGCACGGTCCGTATGTGCACCGGGGCGCCACCAGCCAGGACATCATGGACACGGCGACGATGCTGGTCGCCGTGCGCACCCTGGACCCGGTCCTCGACGACCTCGGCCGGACCGAACGGGCGCTCGCCCGGCTCGCCGCCGGCCATCGGGACACGCCGATGCCCGGACGGACCCTCACCCAGCACGCGGTGCCCACGACGTTCGGGCTGAAGGCGGCCGGCTGGCGCTCGCTGGTCCTGGACGCCCGCGACCGCGTGCGCCGGGTACGGGACGCGCTCCCCGTCCAGCTCGGGGGCGCCGCCGGAACCCTGGCGGCCTTCCGCGTGTACGGCGCCGGGGACCCGGACGCGCCCACCCGGGCCTACGCCCGCGAACTCGGCCTGGCCGCACCTGTGTTGCCCTGGCACACACTGCGCACCCCTGTCGCCGACCTGGCCGGCTGCCTGGCCTTCACGGCGGGGGCGCTCGGCAAGCTCGCGGTGGACGTGCTGACGCTGTCGCGCACGGAGACCGGCGAGGTGACCGAGGGCAGCGGTGGCGGCTCGTCGGCCATGCCGCACAAGGCGAACCCGGTCCGCTCGACGCTCGTCGCGGCCGCCGCCCGGCGCGCCCCGCAGCTCGCGGCCACCCTGTACGGCTCGCTCGCCGCCGAGGACGAGCGGCCGGCCGGCGCCTGGCACGCCGAGTGGGAGCCGCTGCGCGACCTGCTCCGGCTGGTGGGCGGCGCCGCCGCGCACGCGGCCGGGCTGGCCGAGGAGCTGCGGGTGCACCCGGCTACGATGCGCCGGAACCTCGGCATCACCCGGGGGCTGATCGTCTCCGAGCGGCTCTCCGCCGCCCTGGCCCCCGTGCTCGGCCGGGCCCGGGCGAAGCAACTGCTCACCGAACTGGCCCGCCGCGCGCACGACGAGGACCGTCCGCTGCGTGAACTTCTGGCGGAGCAAGCCGAGTTGAAGGAGGTCGAGCTGGACGACCTCACGGACCCCACCCACTACACCGGCTTCGCCGGTGCCCTCACCGACCGTGCCCTGGAGCGTCGTTGACCGTGCAACTCCTCAACCACCTAGACGAAGGACCGGCGTCCGCTCCCCCGCTGCTGCTCGGGCCGTCGCTCGGCACCTCGTACGCCCTGTGGGACGCGGTCGCGCCCGAGCTGTCCAGCGGCCACCGGGTGGTCCGCTGGGACCTGCCGGGCCACGGCGGTTCGGCGGCGGACCTGATCGGGCCGGGCGCCTCGGTCGGCGACCTCGCCGCCCTGGTACTGGCGCTCGCCGACGCGCTCGGCATCGAGCGGTTCGCCTACGCGGGCGTGTCGCTCGGCGGGGCGGTCGGCCTGCATCTGGCCGTGCACCACCCCGAACGGCTCTCCTCGCTCGCGGTCATCTGCTCCTCCGCCCACTTCGGCGGCGCGACACCGTGGCGGGAGCGGGCCGAACGGGTGCGCCGGGAGGGCCTTCACTGGCTGGTGGAGAGCGCCGACGCACGCTGGTTCACGCCCGGCTTCACCGTGCCCCGGCTGGTGCGGGACCACCGGGAGGCCGACCCCGAGGGGTACGCCGCGTGCTGCGACGCGCTGGCCGCCTTCGACCTGCGCGAGCGGCTCTCCGGGATCACCGTGCCGACGCTGCTCGTCGCGGGCCGGGAGGACCCCGCGACGCCTCCGGCACATCTGCGGGAGATCGCGGACGCGGTGTCCGGCGCCACGCTCCTGGAGCTGCCGGGCGCCTCCCATCTGGCGCCCGCGCAGGTCCCGAAGGCCGTCGTGGCCGCCCTGCGCACCCAGCTCGACGGGGCTCCGGGGAGCGGGATGGCGGTGCGCCGCGAGGTGCTGGGCGATGCGCACGTGGACCGGGCGCAGGCCCGGCAGACCCCGTTCACCGCACGGTTCCAGGACTTCATCTCCCGCTACGCCTGGGGGGAGATCTGGACCGATCCGACGCTGTCCCGCCGCGAGCGCAGCATGATCACGCTGACCGCGCTGGTCGCGCACGGACACTACGACGAGCTGGCGATGCACGTCCGGGCGGCCCGGCGCAACGGGCTGACGCCCGAGGAGATCGGCGCGGTGCTGCTGCAGACCGCCGTGTACTGCGGGGTGCCGGCGGCCAACTCGGCGTTCGCGACGGCCCAGCGGGTGCTGGCCGAGGAGGAGACCCCTTGACGCCCCCGGGCCGGTGCCGGCCGAGGAGGGAACTCCGCGGCACTCCCCAGGCCCTAGGGCCTGTCGTCAAATTCCCGCCTGCCCCGCGACGCCTGGCACTTGCTCTCGCCGCACCGGGCGAAAGCCCGAGTACGTCCAGTACGAGGACTTCCGCCCGGCACGCCGAGAGCACGCACCAGACGCCGCAGGGCCGCCCTTCGGGCGACGACGGGAATTTGACGACAGGCCCTAGCGCAGCCCGCGCCCCGTCTCCAGCACCTCCCGTGCCTGCGCCGCCAGACCGTCCGCCCCGCAGGAACGCGCCAGGGTCAGGCCCCGGTCGAGCTCCGCGACCGAGCGGGTCGCGATGCCGTACTCGACCCGGGCCGCCGCGTGCTCGTACTGGCAGGGCGAGGCCTCCAGATAGGCGACGGCCTGTGCGGCGAGGCGCACCGCGCGCTGGCCGGTCTCCAGGGCGGCGGCGCAGCGCAGTGCCTCGCCGATGGCGGTGTCGGTGCCGAACCGCTCGGCCTGCCGGCGGGCGTCCGCGGCGAGCCGGGCCGCGCGCGCCGGGTCCTGTACGGCGAGGGCCCTGGCGAGGTCGAGGGACCAGGGGGCGAGGACCGGGTTGTGGCCGCCGCGGGAGGCGGCGGTCTTCTCGGCGGCCTCCAGTTCGTTGATGCCGTCCTCGGTGCGGCCGACGGCGAGCAGCAGCCGGCCGCGCACGGAGCGGACGTCGGGCAGCACGATGGTGGACGGATAGGGCGGGGCGAAGCCGTACCGCCCGGCGATCGACCAGGCCTCCTCGACGTCGCCGCGGGCCAGCAGGGTGTCGACCAGTCCACAGGTCGCGGACCAGTACAGCGGCAGGCCGCGGCCGACGCGCTCGGCGAGCGCCAGTGCCTCGCGCAGCGCGATCTCGGCGTCGCGCAGCCGGCCCTGCCTGCGGTAGGCGAGGCCGAGGAAGGCGTTGGCCAGGGAGAGGTGGCCGCCGCGCCAGCCGGCGCCGGTGTAGGCGCGCAGGGCCTCGGCGAAGAGGCTCTCGGCACGGTCGAGCCGGTCGGCGTAGGCGTACGCGCTGCCGAGCATCATCAGCAGTTCGATGCCCCACTCGCCGTCGGTCCAGCCGAGCCCGGGTGCCAGGCGGCCGTTGACCAGGGCGCGGTCGCAGGACTGGACGACGTCCTCGGCGCTCTCGCCGTGGGTCATCGCGTCGAAGCCGCGCAGGATCAGCAGGGCGCGCTCGGAGTTGTCCCGGCCGGTGCAGGTGGCGGCCAGTTCGGCCAGGCGCCGGGACCGCTCCGGGGAGACGGTCTCGCCGTGGATGCCCTCCCACATGAACTGCACGGCCTGCAGCCGCATCCGGACCGGGGGCGCCGGGTGCCGGGCGGCCTCGGCCTCCACCGTACGGACGGCCTCCTCCAGCTCGTCGTTGTGCAGCAGCGCCTGGGAGAGCCGGACGACGGCGTCGACCCGCTGCCCGTCGTCGAGACCGGGCATGGCGAGGGCGCTGCGCAGGTGCTCGACGGTGACGGCGGGCGCGGTCAGCAGGGTGGCCCGGCCCAGCTCGTAGAGCACGTGGGCGTGGACCTCGGGGCGCGGCGGCTCCCGCAGGGCGCGTTCCAGACAGCGGCGGGCCGCGTCCGGCGCGCCGACGGCCAGCTGCTCGCGGGCCGCCGCGCGGAGCTGCTCGACGAGTTCCTCGTCGTCGTCCGGGTGCACCTTCAGCAGGTGCCGGGAGGCCTCCGCGGCGCCGTGTCCGGTCTCGGTGAGGATCTGCGCGGCGACCCCGTGCATGGCGGTGCACACACCGGCCGGGATGGAGTCGTACACGGCGGACGCGATCAGCGGGTGGACGAACTCCAGCTCGCCGTCCCCGGACTCGGTGCCGGACACGGGCTCGGGCTCGGTGAGGAAACGGGCGTCGCCCAGCAGTTCGGCGCAGCTCCGGGCGTCTTCGGTGCTCATGCCGGCGAGCCGGGCGACGAGGTCGACGGAGATGCCGGTGCCGAGGATGGCCGCCGCCCAGGCGAACCGGGTGGCCTCGATGCCGAGCCCCTTGAGCCGGTCGACGAGGCCGCCGCCGCGGGCGGAGCGGTTCAGGGCGCGCAGTTCGCCGGCCCGGGCCTCGACCGGCTGGACCTCGCTGTCCCGCACCCTGGCGAGGAGTTCGACGGTGTCGTAGGGGTTGCCGCCGGTGACGGCCCAGACCTCGCGGCAGAACGGGTCGTCGGCGTGCCGGCCGACGGTGGCACGGGTGAGGCCGGCGGTGGCGTCCGGGGTGAGGGCGCTGAGGTTGACGGGGCGGGCCGCGGCCGCGGCCACCGCGTCGAGGTGCCGGGCGCTGTCGCCGTTCACCTCGCCGGGGCGGCGGGCGACCACGACCAGCACGGACAGGTCGTCCAGGCGTTCGGCGAACGCGGAGAGCCAGCGCAGGGTCTCGTGGTCGGCCCAGTGCGCGTCGTCGACGAGCAGGACCAGCGGCCATTCGCGGCGGGCGAGCCGGCGTACCGCGGCGACGAGTCCGTCGCACACGTACTGCGGGTCGGCGGTGGCCTCCTGGGGGTCCACTATGCCGAGGGCTGGGCCCGCTATGTCGTACCAGTCGCCGAGGTACTCCCGGGCCTCCCCCGGCAGCAGGGAGACCAGTGCGGGCTGCAGTAACTGCCGGACCACGTTGAACGGAACGGACCTCAGCGTCTCGCCACCCCGGGCGGACCACACGGTGCAGCCGCGGCGTTCGGCCATGCGTCGGGTCTCGTTCAGCAGCGCGGTCTTGCCGAGGCCGGCCTCGCCCCGGAAGACGAGCAGGCTGCCCGCGGACGACCGGTCGGCGCACAGGGCGTCGAGCGCCCGTGTGACCGTGGCGATCTCCGTGTCCCGCTCCCACAGGGGAGCCGAGCCGGTCGCCGACGGCCGTCCCTCCGTCATCCCGTTACCTCCCCAGGTCGCCCGAATGACGTACAGACCCCGAGCGTAGCCGTCCGGTGGGATGTGTGGTGACCGGTCGGGCCACGTGTTGCCCCGCCGGGTGAAGAAAGTCGCGGGCGGGCGTCGCGCGCCCTGCCCGACCGGCCGGTGTTCAGCGGACGGACCGTCAACAGGACTGGGATGAAGCAGCTTTCCGAAGTACCCGGCGATCACGGGCGTCCCGGGTCGCGTGACGGCGCGGCGCCCCGGGTGCCGATGGTGCGGGCGGTGGCGGCGGGGTCGGTGGGCAACCTCGTCGAGTGGTACGAGTTCGGTGTCTACGGCTGCCTGGCCACCGTGCTCGCCGAGCGGTTCTTCACCCCGGCGGGCGCGAGCGCGGCCGAGGGGCTGGTGCGGACGTACGCCTCCTTCGCGCTGGCGTTCTTCTTCCGGCCGCTGGGCGCCGCCCTGTTCGGCCGGCTGGGCGACCGGCTGGGGCGGCGGCCGGTGCTGATCGGGGTGATCACGCTGATGACGGCCGCCACGACACTGATCGGCGTGCTGCCGACGTACGCCACGGCGGGCGCCCTGGCACCCTGGCTGCTGACGTCCCTGAGAGCCGTTCAGGGCCTGTCGGCGGGGGGCGAGTTCGGTGGCGCCGTGGCCGTGCTGACGGAGCACGCCCCGCCGGGCCGGCGTGGACTGTACGGCGCGTGGCAGTCGTTCACCGTGGCTCTGGGCCTGCTGGCCGGCACGTCGGTCGCGGCGGCCACGGCCTCGGTGCTCACCGGGGCCCAGCTCGCCGGCTGGGGCTGGCGGTTGCCGTTCCTGCTGTCCCTGCCGCTGGGGCTGCTCGCGCTGTGGCTGCGGACCGGTCTCGAGGAGACGCCGGAGTTCCGGCAGCGGGGCCGCGCGCCCGCCGGGGCGGGCGGCGGCACCCGGGCGGTGACGCGGGCGGTGCTGCTGGGCGCCGGGCAGATCATGGGCTGGGCGGCGGCCGGATACACGTTCCTCGTCGTCCTGCCCTCGTATCTCCAGTCCACGCTGCACACGGACCTCCGGCAGGCGCTGCTGGCCACCGTGCCGGCCAACGCCGGGTTCGCCGCCGCGATCCTCCCGGCGGGCCTGCTCAGCGACCGGATCGGGCGGCGGCCGGTGATGCTGACCGGGGCGGTGCTGGTGGTGGTCATGGCGGTGCCCCTGTTCGATCTGCTGCAGGATCCCGGCACTTCCGCCGTGGCCCGGGGCGCGGCCGTCGGTGCCGCGGGCGCGGTGGTGGGCCTGATGGCCGGGCCGGGACCCGCCCTGCTGGCCGAGCAGTTCCCGGCCCGGGTGCGCTGGACCGGTCTGGGGCTCGCCCACTCCCTGTCCAACGCGGTGTTCTCCGGCTGCGCGGGGCTGATCATCACGGTGGCGGTGCGGCGCACCGGGAATCCGGACGTGCCCGCCTACTACGCGGCGGCGGCCTGCGCGCTGAGCGCGCCGGCGCTGCTCAGGCGGCCCTCGGGAAAGGCGGGTTGAACGGTGCGGGTGATCGGGCTGATGTCGGGGACGTCGTACGACGCAGTGGACGCGGCGGCGGCGGATCTGCGCCTGGACGGCGACACGCTGGTGCTGGAGCCGCTGGGGATGGTGAGCGCGCCGTACGACGGTGAACTGCGTACCGCGCTCGCGGCGGCGCTGCCGCCGGCCGCCGTCCCGCTCGCCGAGGTGTGCCGGCTCGACACCCGGATCGGGCAGGCGTTCGCGGCGGCGGCCGTCCGCGCCGACCGTGAACTCTGCGCCGGCCGCGGCGAGCTGGTGGCCTCGCACGGACAGACCGTCCACCACTGGGTGTACGGGGGCCGGGTGCACGGCACGCTCCAGCTCGGGCAGCCCGCGTGGATCGCCGAGGCGACCGGGCTGCCGGTGGTCGCCGACTTCCGCGCCCGGGACGTAGCCGCCGGCGGTCAGGGCGCGCCCCTGGTGAGCCTGGTCGACCTGCTGTGGCTGCGGGGCAGGCCGGGCAGGCCCGTGGCGCTGAACATCGGCGGCATCGCCAACCTGACCGCGCCCGACGGCACGGCGTTCGACACCGGGCCGGGCTGCGCGCTGCTCGACGCGGCGGCCCGGCACTTCAGCGGCGGGCGGCTGGCCTGCGACACCGACGGCGCGCTGGCCGCGCGGGGCCGGCCGGACGGGGCGCTGCTGGACCGGCTGCTGGCCGAGCCGTACTACGCGCTCGAACCGCCCAAGACGACCGGCAAGGAACTGTTCCACGCCGGGTATCTGCGGTCGGCCGGGGTGGACGCGCTGGCCGCCGAGGACGCGCTGGCCACGCTCACCTGGCTGACGGCCAGGACGGTCGCGGACGCGGTGGGCCGCGTCGGTGCCGGCGAGGTGGTGGCCTCGGGCGGGGGCACCCGCAACCCGGTGCTCATGTCCGCGCTGCGGGACCGGCTCCCCGGCGTCGCGGTGCGCAGCTCCGACGAGCTGGGCATGCCCGCCTCCGCGAAGGAGGCGTACGCCTTCGCAGTGCTCGGTTTCCTCACCGCCCACGGCCTGGCCGGCACCGATCCGCGCAGCACCGGCGCCCACCACCCGAGCGTGCTCGGCTCGGTGACACCGGGTCGGGACGGCCTGCGGCTGCCGCCGCCGGCGGGACGCGGGCCGGTGCGGCTGGTGGTGGCTCGGTGACGGTGGCCGGTCCGCCACCGGGGAGGGCCGAGGAATTCTCCGGAGAAATGTCCCGGTGCGCGAAGTTGGCGGCGGATCCTCTCATCCCGCTTTCACCGATGCCTCATACGGTGGGGGCATGACGCAGGTGACTCCTCCCGGGTGGTACCCCGACCCCGGGCAGACGAATGACGGTCCGCCCATCGAGCGCTGGTGGGACGGCAGGGCCTGGACGGACCAGACCCGCCCCGCCGGTACGGCCGCCGGGTGGGGTCCCCCGGCGCAGCAGCCGGTTCCCCCGGCGTACCAGCCGTACGGGGCGCAGCCGGGGTATCCGGCGTACTCGGCGTATCCGGCCCAGCCGCCGGCCGCGCCCCGGCGCGGGCTGCGCACGGGCATAGCCGTGGGGGCCGCCGCCGCGGTCCTGGTGTGCATCGGGGTCGGGGTGTACGCCCTGGCCAAGGACGACGGTGGCAGTGGCCCCGGGCGCGCCGGTTCGCAGCAGGGGCAGGACGGCCGGACCGGCGGCCAGGGCGGGCCCGGCGGCGGATCGGGGGGCTCCGGCGGTGACGGCGGGTCGGGCGAGTCGCCCGCGCCCAGGGGTTCCGAGGCGCCGAAGGTCCAGGGCGGCGGCACCGTGCCGGATCCGGTGAACGGCATCAGCCTGCCGGTGCCGAAGGGCTGGACCGGGGAGTCGATCGGCGTGGGTGCCCAGGTGACCTCCGGCGACTCCTACAAGTGCCCCGGCAACAGCGCCCAGACCTGCACCGCGGGCGGCGCCTACACCGCGCCCGCCCTCGCCCTCAAGACGAAGGGCGACACCGCCGAGGAGGTCGCCAGGGCGGACATCGCGGCCAACGCCAAGCAGTCCTACGGCGGCACCACCTACGGCAGCATCACCTCGCACGAGGTGCTGGCGGCCAAGGCGGTGACGGTGGCCGGACAGAAGGGCTACGCGGTGCGCTGGAAGGCGGTCACCAGCAAGGGCGCCGACGGCTACGTCGAGTCGGTGGCCTTCCCCTCGCCCAACGACGCCAAGCGGATGGTCGTGGTGCGCTTCGGCGTGGACGTCGGCCAGGACGTGTCGGTCATCGACGAGATCCTCAAGGGCATCAAGGTCTCGTCGGGCGGCGGGAGCGGCCAGGACGTCTGAGGGACGTCCGGGGAAAGCAGTCGGCCGGGTGGGGCGCCCCTCCGCTCAAGGGGAACCCCACCCGGCCGGGGGGTGCGCGCCGCCCCCGTCCCCACGGTGCGGCGCCGACAGGTCACCGTTCAGTCATCCCGTGAACGGCGGCCTGGGTCTGGTGTCAGTCCGAGCGCGGGCAGCACGGTGGCCTCCACGAAGCGGACGAGGTAGTCGGCGTCGGCGTACTGGCCGCTCAGCACCGGCCGCACGCGCAGGACGCCGAACATCATGGCCGGGATGTACTCCAGCGCGGGATGGTCCGCGGGCACCTCGCCGCGTTCCACGCCCCGCGCCAGCATCTCCTGGAGCTCGGCGATCTCGGGCAGGACCAGGGCCTCGCGCAGCGCCTGCGCCAGTTCGTGGTCGGCCGTGACCGCGTGGCCCAGCGCCTGCATCAGCCGGGTGTCCTTGTTGGACCAGTCGCCCGCGGCCCGCGCGGCCAGGCACAGGTCCTCGGCGAGCGACCCGGTGTCGATGCCGGCGAAGCGCACCTTGCGGTTGGCCCGCAGCGCGGCCGCGACGAACTGGGGTTTGGTCTTCCACTGCCGGTAGAGCGTGGACTTGCTGCACCGGGTGCTGTGGGCGACACCCTCCATGGTCACGGAGTCGTAGCCGCACTCGCGGATCTGCTCCAGCACGGCGTCGAAGAACTCCCGCTCACGCTCGGGCGTGAGTTTGGAGCGGCGCGAGGCGGCGACCGTGTCCGGTCCGTCTTCGGCCTGCGACGTCATGCGTTGCCTCTCCTCACTCTGCTCCGGGGCGTGCCCGGGTCTCCAGTGTGTCGCACATCAATCGATACGCCAGTGTACCGGTACTCCAGCGTATCGGTACACTGGCGTATCGGTACGGAGACGTATCGATGAGTTCCGGGCCAGGAACACGCGGCCCGGCCCGCACCACCACCCGCACGACCGTCAGCGAAGGGGCCGGGGGATGAACGCCCGAACCGAGCCTGCGACAGCGGAGCCGGACGCGACAGCGACCGCGCGCCCGCCGCTCCCGCGCGAGTTCCTGCTCGTCGCGGGACTCTTCCTCGTCTACAAGCTCGGGCGGCAGCTGGCCGTCGGCCACACCACGGACGCCTTCCGCAACGCCCACCGCGTCTGGCACCTCGAACGGGCCCTGCGCCTGCCCGACGAGACCTCCGTGCAGTCCGCACTGCTGCACGGCGACCTCCTCGTCCACCTGGCGAACACCTACTACGCGACCGTCCACTTCCCGGCCACCCTGGCCTTCCTGGTCTGGCTGTACGTCAGGCGCCCCGCCCACTACGTCTGGGCCCGGCGGGTGCTGGCGGCGGTGACCGCGGCCGCCCTGGTGCTGCCGTTCACGTTCCCGCTGGCCCCGCCGCGGATGCTGACCGGCACCGGCCTGCTGGACACCGCCCGGATATACGGACCCTCGGTCTACGGCCCGCCGGCCGGCGACCACCTGTCCAACCAGTTCGCGGCGATGCCCTCGCTGCACTTCGGCTGGGCGCTGATGGTGGCGGTGGGCCTGATGGCGGCCACCCGCTCGCGCCTGCGCCCGCTGTGGCTGCTGCATCCGCTGGTCACCCTGCTGGTGATCGTGGGCACGGCCAACCACTACTGGGTCGACGCGCTGGCGGCTGCCGTCATGCTCGGCGCCGCCCTGGCGGTCGTCCGCGCGCCGCGGCACACGTCCGGTACGGCCGGGGGCACCGCGCGGCTGCCCGCCCAGCGGGGGCCGGTCCTGGCGGGAGCCGGCCGATGAGCGCCGCCACCCTGCTCGCCGTCGGCCTGTCCCTGATCTCCGCCGTCGGCTACGCGGCGGCCGCCGTCGCCCAGGAACGCCTCGCCTCCCGCAGCCTCGGCACGGGCCTGGTGCGGCTGCTCGGCACCGGCGCGTGGTGGGCGGCGGTCGGCCTGAACGCCGGCGCGGCGCTGCTGCACGTGGTCGCCCTCAAGTACGGGCCGCTGACGGTCGTCCAGCCGCTCGGGGCGCTCACCCTGGTCGCGGCCGTGCCGCTCGGGGCGCGGGCCGCCGGGCGGCGGGTCAGCGCGGTGGAGTGGCGTGGTACGGCGCTCACGCTGCTCGGGCTCGCGGCGGTGCTGGTCACGGCCTCGGGACCGGCGCCCGAACGGATACTGAGCCTGCCCGAGGCACTGGTGGTCGCCGGAACCACCGCCACCCTGATCGGTCTGCTGTCCCGGCCCGGTGCCCGGCCGGGCCTGCGGCACGCCACCGCCTCGGGCTTCGCCTCGGGGGTCGCCTCGGCCCTCACCCAGACGGTGACGGTGGCGGCCACGGACCACTCCGGTTCCGGCCCGGGTCTCGAGGTGGTCGTGGTCGCCGTCCTCGTGGCCGCGTTCTCCACCGGCGGACTGCTGCTGTCCCAGACGGCCTACCGCGGCGGCCTCGGCGCCCCGCTGGCCATGGTCACCCTGGCCAACCCGGTGGCCGCCGCGGTCATCGGGCTGACCCTGCTAGGGCAGGGCCTGCGGGGCGGCGCCGGCGGGGTGCTGCTGGCGCTGGCCGGGGCCGGTCTCGCCGCCTGGGGCGTGCTCCTGCTGACCCGTGCGGCGCCCGCACCCGGCGGGCACGACGAGCACCACGGGCACGACGGGCACGACGACGAGCACCCGGTCGCGGCGGTCCTGGCCCTGGAGCCGGGCACGGCGGCGGCGGAACCGGCGCTGGTGCCCCGGCAGCCGGAGCAGCCGGGACATCTCACCGCGCTCTGAACGGGAAACAGCGGCGGCCGGTGCACGCGGATCTTCCGCACGCACCGGCCGCCGCCGCACGTCCCTCGGACAGTGGCCCGGCAGGGCCGGTCAGCCCCAGCCCCGCGAGTCCTGCTTGAGGGCGGTGTCGACGGTCAGGGCCGTCGCCACGACGAGGCTCAGCAGCGGCTCGGGCAGCTGGTAGTGGATCTGCAGGACGTAGTTGTCCGCGGTCGTGAACAGCGTCTTGGCGAGGCCTTCCCAGGTCTTGGTGATCCGGGCGACCTCGTTGTCCGTGTGGTCGACGATGGCGAAGTTCCAGGCCCGCCAGTTCTCCGCCTTGATCGCCCCGACCTGCTGGCCGTTCGCGTTCATCGCGAAGTTGATCTTCCCGATCATGTTCTTCTGGACGATCTCGCCGACCGGCGAGCCGTCCGGCCGCGTCACGATGACCCGGGACTTGAAGAACTTCGCGGGCCGGGTCAGCACCAGCTGCGGCTGACCGAAGGCGTCGCGGATCTCCAGCTTGTGCGTCATGAACTGGTCGAGGCTGGAGACGAAGCGAAGGATCTTCTTCAGCGCGCTCTGGCCGACCTCGGTGACCGCGCCGATCTCACGGCCGCTCTGATCCATGACCTTGTACTCGTTGGTCAGCTCGATCAGCTTGGCCTTCTGGTTCACCACCAGGACCGGCTCGGTGAAGAGAGTGCCGCCGCCGGGACCGCCGGCCGCGACGCCCGCCTGCTTCTGCACCTGGCGCTGCACCTTGGCGTCACCGGTCTGCTGCTGCGGGATGTGCGCGGCGGGCTGCTGGGGAGCGACCGGCGGAGCCTGACCGGCGCCCTGCTGCGCCGGGTTGGTGTGCTCGGTCCACTGGGTGCCGTCCCAGTAGCGGAGCGTCTGGGCCGCCCCGTGCGGATCGGGATACCAGCCTGCAGGAGTGTTCGATTGCGTGGTCACCGGGGCACACTACCCTGATGTGACCGGTACCTGACCAGTCCGCCCGGAGCGGTGTTCATCGCCCGTTCACTCCGTGATGATGGCCGGGTCGCTGACGCCGGGCCGCCCGTTCTCCACGTGCCCGGCGAAACCGCGAAGGAACGCCGGGTCGGCGTCCGTGGTGACCGTCAGGTCGTACCAGCGCCGGCTGGACGCGAGCCGGACGGCGCGCCGCACGGTGGCCCCGGCCCGCACCGTCACCGTGACCGGGTCGCCGCCGTAGCCGTTGACGAGCCTCAGCCGTGCCGTGCCGGAGCCCCGGTTGGTGAAGGTGAGTTCCACGTCGTCACCGGTGTGCCGGGCCGTGACCTCCGGTCCGGCCGCCTTGTTCCGGCCCTTGAACAGGCGCAGGAAGCCGTTCGGGCCGTGCGCGGCGAGGTCGTAGGAGCCGCCCGAGTACGCCGAGTTCCAGGTGTCGGAGAGGGTCTTGCCGGCCTCGGTGGTGTACGACCAGGGGCCGTCGCCGCGGTTGCCCGAGGTGACGAGGAACGCGGCTCCCGCGTGCGCGCCGGAGGCGAAGGTGAGGGTGAACCTCCCGGCCGCCGTGTCCGCCGAGCCGTCCACCGCCGGGGCGTACTTGAGCGGACGGGTGGGGCGGCTGCCGCGCTCCTGCCTGGGCAGCGCGGGCGTGGCGGGCGGGGTGGGCACGTAGTCGGGGTGGCGGTCGTGGTCCGGCGGCCGGTAGCCGGCCGTGGACGGCAGCGCCACCGGCGCGGTGTCCTTGCGGGAGAAGTCGAAGGCGGAGGTCAGGTCGCCGCATATGGCCCGGCGCCAGGGCGAGATGTTCGGTTCCTGGACGCCGAAGCGGTTCTCGATGAACCGGATGATCGAGGTGTGGTCCAGGGTCTCGGAGCAGACGTAACCGCCCTTGCTCCAGGGGGAGACGACCAGCATCGGCACCCGCTGGCCGAGTCCGTAGGGGCCCGCGGCGTGGCTGCCGTCGCCCTTGAACAGGTCCGGCGCGGGGTCCACGGTCGACCGGCCCCGGTCGGCGGAGGCCGGCGGGAAGGGCGGGATCACGTGGTCGAAGAAGCCGTCGTTCTCGTCGTAGGTGATGAACAGTGCCGTCTTCGCCCACACCTCCGGGTCGGAGGTCAGCGCGTCCAGCACCTGGGAGACGTACCAGGCGCCGTAGTTTGCGGGCCAGTTGGGGTGCTCGGTGAACGCCTCCGGGGCGACGATCCAGGAGACCTGCGGCAGCTTCCCGGAGGTGACGTCGGCGCGGAGCCGGTCGAAGAAGCCCTCGCCCTCGCGCGCGTCGGTGCCGGTGCGGGCCTTGTCGTAGAGCGGACTGCCCGGCTCGGCGATCCGGTACTGGTTGAAGTAGAGCAGCGAGTTGTCGCCGTAGTTGCCGCGGTAGGCGTCGTCGATCCAGCCCCAGCCGCCGTGTGCGTCCAGCCCGTCGCCGACGTCCTGGTAGATCCGCCAGGAGACCCCGGCCCGCTCCAGGCGCTCGGGGTACGTCGTCCAGCCGTAGCCCGCCTCCTCGTTGCCGAGGACCGGGCCGCCGCCCTTGCCGTCGTTGCCGGTGTACCCCGTCCACATGTAGTAGCGGTTGGGGTCGGTGGAGCCGATGAACGAGCAGTGGTAGGCGTCGCACACGGTGAAGGCGTCGGCGAGCGCGTAGTGGAAGGGGATGTCGTCGCGCGTCAGGTACGCCATCGTCGTCGGGGACTTGGCGGGCACCCACATGTCGTACTTGCCGCCGGCGAACGCGGTGTGGCCGTCGTTCCAGCCGTGCGGGAGGTCCTGGATGAAGGCGAGACCCAGGTCGTCGGCGTCCGGGTGGAAGGGGAGGATGTCCTTCGTGCCGTCGGACTGCTTCCAGACGGACCTGCCGTTCTGAGTGACCGGGCGGGGGTCGCCGAAGCCCCGGACACCGCTGAGCTTGCCGAAGTAGTGGTCGAACGAGCGGTTCTCCTGCATCAGGACGACGATGTGCTCGACGTCCTGGACCGAACCCGTGCGGTGGTGGGCGGGCAGTGCGGCCGCCCGCTGGATGCTGCCGGACAGCGCGGTGAACGCCGTCGTGGCGCCCGCGAGTTGGAGGAAGCGGCGCCGGTTGACTTCGGACATGGGTGAGGGGTCCTCTCATCCTGACGTAGGTGCTGCCGTCAGATGACGGAATCTGCGCGAAGCGAGTGTTCCAAGAGCAGCAAACGTCAGGGAAGTATCTGATGGCACCCATGTGAAACCCGGCGGTCCGCCGGGTGCCGCCGGCCGCTGCGCGGCCGGCGGCACCGAAGGCGCCTTCCGCGGGCCTGGCGGGGCTCAGTTCGCCAGGTAGGCCTCCATCTCGCTGAACTGTCCGGCCGGCCAGCCCGTGTTGGCGCTGACGGAGAGCCGGAGGTAGCGCAGGTTCGTACCGCTCGGCAGGGAGACGGTGGCCGTGTTGCCGGTGGCCGGGTCGAATCGGTAGCCCTGCGCGCCGACGACGGTGGAGTAGGCCGAGCCGTCGGCGCTGCCGAGCACCGTGACGGTCTGGGTGCGGGCGCCCCAGGCGGCGGACGGGGGCAGCTTCAGCACCACGCGGCGCACCGCGTAGGAGGAGCCGAGGTCGACCGTCAGGGACTGCGGGAAGGCGTTGTTGGCCGACTCCCAGTAGGTGCCCGCGTCGCCGTCGACCGCCTTGCCGGGCGTGTAGACGTCCTGCGAACCGGTCGCGGCGGCCGGGCGGCCCTTGGCGAGGTTGCGGTTCGGGTCGGGGGCGGGGTCGCCCTGGCCCGGCTGGGGCCAGGTGGAGCAGTCCGACCAGGTACTGGACCAGCCGGAGTTGCCGCCGCCGTCGGTGAGGGTGAAGGCACCGGAGTCCGCCGGGTAGGGGCAGTTGTAGACGCCGGCGGCCCCGACCTGGGTGGCGGTGACGTTGCGGAAGGCGGCCGCGCCCGGGGTCTCGGCCTGGACCACGACCGTGCCGGTGTTCCGCACGGTCGCGCCGGTCACGTTGACGTTGCGCACCGGGCGGCCCTGCCCGCCGCCGGAGACGAACTCGAAGGCGCTGTACGGGCTGTCGGTGATCGTGGTGTTGGTGATGTTCACCGTCGCGTCGATCGCGCTGTCGTAGGAGTCGACCCGCAGCGCGCCCATCGGGTGGTTCCAGTTGGGGTTCAGCGCGCCGGTGCGCACCAGCGTGTTGCCGTCGACCGTGATGGTGCCGGCCAGCGGGGAGAAGGGGTCGAGGAACTTCTGGTTGGAGATCGCGATGCCGCTGCCCAGGGCGTTGGTGTCGGAGATCAGGTTGTTGCGCACCGTGATGTCGGTGCCGCCGTAGATGGCGATGCCGTTGGCGAGGTTGGGCTGCGAGATGGTGTTGTTCTCGAAGCTGGAGTCCGTGTCCGGGGAGTACAGCGACCACATGGCGAGCGCGTCGTCGCCCTGGTTGCGCAGGAAGTTGTTGCGGACCCGGACGCCCTTGGCGGTGCCGTTGAGGTTGAGGCCGTCGGCGGTGGTGTCGAGGACGCGGTTGTTCTCCACCACCAGGTTGTCGTTGTTGCCGGTCAGCCACAGCCCGACCTTGAGGTGCTGGAGCCACATGCCGGAGACGGACGAGTTCAGGCCGAGGGAGCCGTTGACGAAGTTGTCCGGGTTGGAGTCGACGCGCTCGGTGACCTCGCCGACGACCGCGAAGTCCTTGATGTGGACAGCGCCCGACGAGCTGGTCTGGTCGATGAAGCGGGAGGTGTGCACGACCGAGTGCCAACCGCCCGCGCCCTGCAGGGTGACGTCCTGCACCCCGCCCAGCGAGGAGGTGAGCCGGTAGTCGCCCGGCGGGATCCACACCACCCCGCCCCGGGCCGCCGCGATGGCGTCCCGGAAGGCCTGGGTGGAGTCGCCGCTCCCGCTGGGGTCGGCGCCCTTGGAGACGACGGACACCGAGCCGGCTGGCCGGTCGGCGGACGCCGCGACCTGCTCGAAGTCGGCGACGTCCACGGTGACCTGGGTGCCGGCCGCCTCGAAGGCGATCCGGTCGCCGGCCTGGACGTCCCGGCCCAGCAGCATCCGGGCGTTGTCGTAGAAGTGGTGGGTCTTCGAACCCGTGATCCAGCCGGTGTCGACGTAGGAGTACTCGGCGGTGACCGGAAGCGTCCGGGCGAGCCTGGTGCCGTTGACGTAGACGTTCAGCGAGCCCGACCGACCGTCCGGGACGCTGTAGGCGACGTTCACCGCGTTGGCGGCGCGCGGCACGGTGAACTCCACGCGCTGTCCGGCGGTGAGCCGTACGGCCTGCCGGCCGGAGGCCTCCGAGGCGAGGCTGCCCTGGGTGTGGTCCGGGCCGATCTTCGTGCCGGTGGTGCTCGCCGACTCGGCCTCGACGGAGGTGAAGGGGAGCGTGGCGCCGGAGGCCGCGTGCGCGGCGGGCGCCAGAGCGACGAGCATGCCCGCGGCGAGGGCGACGACCGCCCCGATCGCTGGCATGCGCCTGACATGTGCGGCGTTGCTGCGCTGCATGTGCAGGTCCCTTCGTGGTGGGGGTCGGGGGACAGCAGGAAAGTGCGCCTGCGGGGCGCCGCACACTCAAGCACCGACAACATTCGTTCACAAGATGTCGCGCAGAATCTGCAATTCTTTGACAGTGGCGCGGATAGTCGAAACGACAAGCAGGAGGGGCTGCGAGAGGGGCAGCTTTGTATGCCTGTTGCCGAAAGAAGAGCGCAAGCCACGCAAGCCGCTTGCGTGAACGGCGCACGGAGCGCCGTGGGCGCGATCGGACGAAGGGGGCCGGAGACGGCGCTTCCTGGCCCGGTCCCGTCGGCGACCTGAACGCCGACGGAACCGGGTCAGTCCTTGGGGGCCGGAACGACCGTCAGATGCGTGCCGGCGCCACGCGTCGGGCGCTGACGGCGCGCGGAGCCGGCCGGGCGGCGGGTGTCGCGCAGCACCATCGTCAGCCGCGTGCAGCCGATCTCCTCGAGGGTCCGGGGCGTCTCGTCGACGATCCGGCACTCGGTGGGACCCCGGCGCGGGTCGGGATGGTGCAGCAGGCGTACGGCGCCGTCGATCCGGGTCGCGGCCTCGCCGACGGCGCGGATCCAGTGCGGCAGGCCCTGCCGGTAGGCGGCCTCCATGATCGGGTCCTGGCCGATGTCCCGGCGGATTGCCTGGAGTTCGTGGTCGTGGCCCGAGCGGTCCATCGCGGCCTGCAGATGGGCCAGCATCGGCAGGCACCAGCCCTGCTCGTGCTCACCGAGGATGCCGCCGGCGTCGGGGTGGAACAGCACGAAGCGCAGGAAGTTGTCCCCGGGCATGGCGGTCGGGTGGGGGCGCACACCGCCGAAGAGCGTCCCGTAGGCGCCGTTGGCCAGCATGACGTTCCAGCGGTGGTCGACGACCAGGGACGGGAAGGGGACGGCGTCCACCAGCGCGGCGTAGTCCTGGAGGTACGCCTGGACCTCGCAGCCCTCGGGGACGGGCCGCGGCGCCGGCCACTGTCCTCCTGCCTGATGTGCCATCGGGAGGTCACCCCTCTTGCCTCTGCCGGCCTTCGCGCGGCGATGCGATCCTGCTGCCCGACGAGAGCCGTGTCAACTATCGTGGCATTTCATGTCGGTTGACGGCTGAAATTCGCCACAGTTGTGGCGAGACCTGGCTGCGGGTTCGAAGCACCCGCTACTCTCCGGGAAGTTCACGACACCCGCTTATGAGAAGCACGGAACGCACCTGAGGCCCTCGAGAGACGTAGGAGTTCTGTCGGTGACGGATGGCTACGAGGATCCGGGCGCCACCGAGACCGCACAGCTGTCGGCCGTCGCCGCCCGCGTCACCGCGCTCGCCGACCGGCTCGGCGTGCCGCACACCGAGGTCTTCGACGTGGGGCGGCTCTGCGTCGCCTGCGGTGTTCCGGAGCCGGTGGTCAAGGCCCTGCTCAGCGGCCGCCCGGCGGGCGAACCGGACGTCCAGGCCCGCTTCCTGCAGCGCCTGGACCTGCTGCGCCGCACCCGGCTGAAGCCGAACGGCCGCAAGTACACCCAGCAGGAGATCGCGGACGGCGCCGGCATGTCCCGGCAGCAGGCGGGCGCGCTGATCAACGGCGACCGGCGGCCGACCATGGAGCACTGCGACGCCCTGCAGCGGTTCTTCCGGGTGCACGCCGGCTTCCTCACCGCGGAGGACGCCGAGGCGCTGGCGGGTGCCCTGCAGCGCACCGAGCAGGAGCTGCTGCAGAAGCTCGCCGACCGGGAGCGGGCCGCCGCCGAGCCGGCGGAGGACCCGCTGGAGCGGCTGTTGCAGGACCACGGGGTCCGCGGGATCGCCTGGCGGGCCGCGCAACTGCCCACCGACCAGCACCGGGACAAGGTCGCCGAGTGGCTCGACATGCTCCTGGAGAGCGTCCAGCGGCCCGAGTCGTAGACCGTCGTGGCAATCGCACGGACGTGGGCGGTCCGCCCGGCCCGCGCGCCGGTCACCTGGACCGCTCCGACCGCCAAGTGCCGTGTCCACAGGGGGTATCGCGTCCTCCGAGCGGGCGAACCCGGGCCTGCCCGCGGGGCGTTGTCAGTGGTGGGCGGCAAGCTGGAGTCGTGCGCCGTACGACGCGGCGCACGGCGCCGCAGCGCGCGTGATCCGTGACGCCGAACCGGGGAGAGCCGACCGATGACCACCGCCGTACTGACCGACCGTGAGCGCACCGCCGTCCAGGCCTATCTGCGGCTCCTGCACACCGTGCGCGCCGCCTTCGACGGGCCGCCGGACGGGCCCCGGCCCGTCCCTGTGCCGCCCGCCGTGCTCGCCGAGGCGGACGGGGCGCTTGCGCGGGCCGGGCTCGCGGGCAACGAGGAGGAGTTCTTCGGGCTGCTGTCCCACTGGTGCCCGCAGGAGTGAGGTCCGGTCCCGGGTGACCGTTCCGCTCAGTGGTGCGGGACGGTCACCGCCGACATCACCAGCCCGTCCCGGATGAGCCAGCTCCCCTCGAACGCGCTCACACGGACGCCGCCGACCAGCGGGCCGGGAACCAGCAGCCGGGCGTGGAAACCGCCGCGCGCGTCCTGGCCGGAGGCGGCGCTGAGCTCGATGTCGGCCTCGGAGAAGTCGAGCCAGGCGCGGGTCAGGGGGAACCACGCCTTGTAGACGGACTCCTTGGCGCTGAACAGCAGCCGGTCCCAGTGCACGGCGGGCCGGGCCGCGGACAGCGCGCGGTGCCGGTCCTGCTCGGCGGGGAGCGCGATGGTGCCGAAGACGCCGTCCGGCAGCGGTGCGTGCGGTTCGGCGTCGATGCCGAGGGAGGCCAGGTCGGCGGAGCGCACGAGCGCGGCGGCGCGGTAGCCGTCGCAGTGGGTCATGCTGCCGGCCAGCCCGTCCGGCCACACGGGGGCACCGCGCTCGCCGGTCAGGACGGGCTGCGGCGGTACGCCGAGCTTCTCCATGGCCCGCCGGGCGCAGACCCGCGCCGCCGTGAACTCCCGGCGGCGCTTGCTCACCGCCCGTGCGACCAGCAGGCGCTCCTGCGGGTACAGCAGGGCCTCGTCGGTGTCCTGGTCACCGTGCGACTCCACGGCCACCACCGACTCCGGGAGCAGCTCCTCGATCACCGGGTCCGACCTCCATCGGCAGTATGCGGCGCGGCTGCCCCGGGGGTACCGGGCGCTTGCGCCATTCGCGGGGGTATCCCACGGACACCTCTTCGAAGCGGACTCCCTCGTGCCAGGTGATCCGCGGGATGTGCAGGTGGCCGTAGACCATCGTCTCGACCCGGAACCGGTGGTGCCAGTCGGCGGTGAGGCTGGTGCCGCACCACATGGCGAACTCGGGGTACCACAGCACGTCCGTCGGGTGCCGGTCGAGCGGGTAGTGCCCGGCCAGGACGGTCGGCAGGTCCGCGGGCAGCTCGGCGAGCCTGCGCTCGGTCTCGGCGACGCGGGCGCGGCACCAGTCCTCGCGGGTCGGGTAGGGGTCGGGGTGCAGCAGGTACTCGTCGTTGCAGACGATGCCGGTGCTGTGCGCGTAGGCCAGGCCGTCGGTCTTGGTGGCGCAGCCGTCCGGCAGGAAGGAGTAGTCGTACAGCAGGAACAGCGGGGCGACGACGACCGGGCCGCCCGGGCCCCGCCACACCGGGTACGGGTCCTCCGGCGTGAGCACGCCCAGTTCCCGGCACACGGTGACGAGGTGCTCGTAGCGGGCCACGCCGCGCAGGGTGACGGTGTCCTTCGGGTGCGTCCACAGCTCGTGGTTGCCGGGTGCCCACAGGACCTTGGCGAAGCGGTCCGCGAGGGTGGCGAGCGCCCAGCGGATGTCCTCTACGGTCTCGGCGACGTCCCCGGCCACGATCAGCCAGTCGTCGTCCGTGTGGGGGCGCATCCGCTCCACGAGCGCGCGGTTCTCCGGATACGAGATGTGCAGATCGCTGATGGCCAGTAGCTGTCCGGCCCCGGCCGTCGACTCCACCCCGTACCCCTTCCGATCATGCCGTGAGCACCACCAGAACACATTCACGAGGCCGGGGCAAGGGGATCTTTGGCCAGTGGCCGCCCGTCCGGGCCGGGGGAATCCGTAACCTGCGCGTTGCACGCGCGGGCTTTTGAAAGCCGTATGATCGCCCCAACATCGACGCCCCTAACTCCCCCTTTCACAGGGCCGTTTGGTGTCCCTTCCTCCCTCCTGCCCGGGCACGGGCCGCTGCGCCCTGCCCGAAAACCCCGAAAGGCGGCCTGGATGCCCTCTCGCGTACGCGTCTGGCTCAACCGCACGTACGCGGAGAACGTCTTCTTCATGGATCAGCTGCGGAGGAATCCCAGCGACCGGGCGGTCGAGATCCACGCCACGCACGGTGACGCCGACTCCCCCGTGCTGGCCGCCGCCGACACCGCCGACCTGGAGCCGGAGGGCCTGTCGCCGGCCGCGTACGTGGAGTACGCCCTCGACCAGTGCCTCCGGCGCGGGATCGACGTGTTCGTGCCCCGGCTGCACCAGGCGGCGATCGTGGCGCACCGCGCCGAGTTCCGGGCGGCCGGTACGGCGCTGCTGGCGCCGACGCCCGAAGCGGTGGCCGTGTTCGAGGACAAGGCGACCGCGTACGAGGCGGCGCGTTCGGTCGGCGTGCCGGTGCCGCCCTGGTGGCGGGTGCGCACGGCGGACGAACTCGTCGCCGCTGTGGAGGAGCTGGAGGCGGCCGGGGAGCGGGCGTGCTTCAAACCGGCGTCCGGGGCGGGCGGGGTCGGCTTCCGGATGATCACGCGTGCGCCCTTCTCGCTCACGCATCTGAGCGGTTTCCCGGGGCCGTACGTCCAGCTCGATCTGGTGGTCGAGGCGCTGCGACGGGCCGAGGAGCCGGTGGACTGGCTGGTGATGCCGCGGCTGGAGCAGCCGGAGGTGTCGGTGGACTGCCTGACCGGGCCGGACAACCGGGTGCGGCTGGTGGTGGGCCGCACCAAGAACGGCCGTCGCCGGGGCTTCACGCTGCGCGAGCGGTGGCTGGCGCCGGCCCGGCTGCTCGCGGAGGGCTTCGGGCTGCACTACCTGTCCAACATCCAGTTCCGGATGCACGGCGACCGCCCGGTGCTGCTGGACGTGAACACCAGGCCGGCCGGCGGGCTGCACCAGCTTTCGCTGTGCGGGGTCAACGCCCCCTGGGCGGCTGTGCAAATGGCGCTGGGCGAGGACCCGGGCGTGATCGAGCCCCCGTTCCTGGGCCAGGACTACACGGTGGTGTCGGCGCCGCGAACGCTGCGGCCGGTGTCCGTGCCCCAGCAGCGGACCGCGCAGACTCCGCTCCCCGCGGTACCGGCGCCCGCCGACGGAGTCGCCAGGGAGGCCGGCGCCCCCGCCACCGCCCCGGCGTGACACCTCCACCCCTCACACCGGTCTGGACCAATTCGAACTCAGCCTATTGACACCCGGATTGGTCCATACCAACTTGGTTGGCGCACCTTCCGCATTCCCCTTGCACTCCCGAACACCCCCATTCCCACAGGGAGATCGCGTGCGCCACATACTCGGGCGTCCCAGACGCCGGCTCCTCGCCCTGCTCGGCTCCGCCGCCCTGGCCCTCGGCGGGGCCGTCGCCCTTCCGGGCACCGCTCAGGCGGCCAACGTCCTCACCAACCCCGGCTTCGAGTCGGGCGGCCTCTCCCCCTGGACCTGCACCGGCAACCTCGGCTCGGTCGTCTCCTCCCCCGTGCACAGCGGCTCCAAGGCCCTGCAGGGCGCGGTGAGTTCTAGCGACAACGCACAGTGCGGCCAGACGGTCGCGGTCAAGCCGAACACCGCGTACACCCTCAGCGGCTGGGTCCGGGGTTCCTATGTGTACCTCGGCGTCGACGGCGGCGCCTCCACCTGGACCACCTCCCCGTCGGCGTACAGCCGGCTCAGTGTCTCCTTCACCACCGGCGCCTCGCAGACCAGCGCCACCATCTATGTGCACGGTTGGTACGCGCAGGGTTCGTACTACGCCGACGACATCCAGCTCGACGGTCCGGGCGGCGGAGGCGGCGGGGACACCCAGGCGCCGACCACGCCCGGCGGACTCACCTCGACCGGCAAGTCCTCCTCCAGCGTGTCGCTGAAGTGGAACGCCGCCTCGGACAACGTGGGCGTGACGGCGTACGACATCTACGCCGGATCGAGCCAGGTGCTCAGCGTCTCCGGCACCTCCGCCACGGTCGGCGGGCTGTCGCCGAGCACGTCGTACACCTTCACCGTGAAGGCGCGGGACGCGGCCGGGAACGTGTCGCCGGCCTCCAACTCCGTGTCCGTCACGACGGACGCCGGGACCGGCGGCGGCACCGGGTTCAAGCAGGCGGCCCCCTATCTGTACGAGGGCTGGGGCGATCCGCCGAACCCGAGCACCGTGATGAGCGCGACCGGCGTCAAGTGGTTCACCATGGCGTTCGTGCTGGACTCGGGCGGCTGCAACCCGGCCTGGGACGGCAGCCGGGCGCTGACCGGCGGCGCCGACCAGACCGCCATCAACCAGATCCGCTCGGCGGGCGGCGACGTCGTCCCGTCGTTCGGCGGCTGGCAGGGCAGCAAGCTCGGCGCCAACTGCTCCTCGGCGAGCACGCTGGCGGGGGCGCTGCAGAAGGTGATCGACGCCTACTCGCTGAAGGCGATCGACATGGACATCGAGAACACGGACGAGTTCGAGAACGAGGCCGTGCAGGCGCGGATCCTCACCGCGCTGAAGACGGTCAAGGCCAACAACCCCGGTCTGAGGACCATCGTCACCTTCGGCACCTCGACCACCGGCCCGACCTACTACGGCAACCGGCTCATCGAGCAGGCGCAGTCCCTCGGCGCCAACATCGACGTCTTCACGATCATGCCGTTCGACTTCGGCGGCGGCTCCGACATGTACGGCAACACCGTGAACGCGGCCGACGGGCTGAAGAACAAGCTGAAGTCGACGTTCGGCTGGGACGATGCGACCGCCTACTCGCATATCGGCATCTCCGGCATGAACGGCCTGTCCGACCAGCAGGAGAACACCACCCCGGCGATCTGGACCCAGATCCGTGACTGGGCCAACTCCCACCACATCGCGCGGCTCGCCTACTGGGCGGTCAACCGCGACCGGCCCTGCCCGGGCGGCGGCGTGGTGAGCAACTGCTCCGGCATCAGCCAGAGCAACTGGCAGTTCACCTCCATCACGGCCGGTTTCACCGGCTGAGCACGGCAGCGCACGGCCATGTCCCCCCGGCTTTCGGGCCGGGGGGATTTTTTTTCGCCCGGGGTGTATCAGGGGGCGGTCCAGCGGCTCTCAATACCAGGAACAAGGGGGATACGGGGGAGGCACCGACGGGGGGAACGGGGGATCGGACCGGCCGGCCGCGGTCACGGGGAGCGGCCGGCCGGCCCGAAGCACGGTCCACGGCCACGCCGGGTGGGCGGGGCCCGTCGGCCACGTCGGATACCCGGCGCGGGGCGGGACCAGGACCGGTGCCCGAGGCCGGGGCTACGTCAGGTACCCGAGCCCGGGATGGACGGCCGTGTACCCCTCCACCAGTCGCCGGGCCACGTGAACCGAGTCGACCAGCGGATGGAGCGCGAAGGCCTTCACGGCCGTGGCGCGCGACCCCGACCCGGCGGCGGCGAGCACCTCGCGCTCGACAGCCTTGACCGCGCACACCAGCCCGGTGGCATGGCCGGGCAGCGGGGCGGCCGCGACCGGGTGGGCGCCGTTGGCGTCGACCAGGCAGGGCACCTCGACGACGGCGTCGTCGTCCAGGACGGACAGGGTGCCCCGGTTGCGGACGTTGAGGATCAGCGTGGTGCGCTCGTCCCGGGCGATGGCCCGCATCAGGGCCAGGGCCACCTTCTCGTAACCGCCCGAGAGATCCTCGGCCTCGCGCTCGCCGGCACCCGCCGTCTCCCGGTTCTCCGCCATGTACGTCGCCTCGCGCTCGGCGCGGGTCCGCTCCCAGGCGCCGAGGGCGGAGACGTCCGTACGGCGGGCCTCGTCGTAGAAGCGTGCCTGCTGCTCGCGCAGGAAGGCGCCGCGGGTCTTCTCCGCCTCCTGGTAGGCGCGCACCGCCTCGCGGTTGAAGTAGTAGTAGTGCAGGTACTCGTTGGGGACCGCGCCCAGCGACTGCAGCCAGTCGGCGCCGAAGAGCCTGCCCTCCTCGAAGGAGCCGAGCAGTCCAGGGTCGGCGAGCAGGCGCGGGAGTTCGTCGCGGCCCTCGACGCGCAGACCGCGCAGCCAGCCGAGGTGGTTGAGGCCGACGTAGTCGATCCAGGCGTCCTCGGGCCTCACCCCGAGCACCCGGGCCACCCGGCGGCCGAGGCCGACCGGCGAGTCGCAGATGCCGATCACCCGGTCGCCGAGGTGGCGGGACATGGCCTCGGTGACCAGCCCCGCCGGGTTGGTGAAGTTGATGACCCAGGCCTCCGGGGCCAGGCGGGCCACCCGCCGCGCGATGTCGACGGCGACCGGGACCGTCCGCAGTCCGTAGGCGATGCCGCCCGCGCCGACCGTCTCCTGGCCGAGGACCCCCTCGGCCAGGGCCACCCGCTCGTCGTCCGCCCGGCCCTGGAGGCCGCCGACGCGGATCGCGGAGAAGACGAAGTCGGCGCCGCGCAGGGCCTCGTCGAGGTCGGTGGTGGTGGTCACGCGAGGGGCGTCCGCGGCGGCCGAAGCCTGCTCGGCCAGCACCCGGGCGACCGCGTACAGCCGGCTGCCGTCCGGATCGTGCAGCACGACCTCCGTGACCCGGCCCGCGCCGCGGTCGGTCAGCAGCGCCCCGTACACGAGCGGAACCCGGAAGCCGCCGCCACCCAGAATCGTCAGTCTCACGCCTGCACCCTCGCACATCGACGCGCGCGTCGGGGAAGTCCCCGCGCCGAGGGCCGGTACCGGCGAACCGGCGGCCGATGCTGCCGCACCCTCGACCGGGCCCCGTCGCGGCAGCACGGTCTGCTCCGGTACGGGTGGCTTCATGGGGTGAACTCCCGTGCCGCCAGAGGAGTTTCTCTGCTTTAACTCTTGACGACCGGGGAAGCGGGGAGCACATTGGCGACACCCTGAGAGCGCTCTCAATACACCGTGGGAGCACTTCCAAGGGCCTCCCCGCACACCACCTCCGTACCCGAGAGGCTCTCCCCCATGAGCGATTCCTCCGGCATGCCCAGACCCCGGCTGTTCCGCCGCACGCTGGTCGCGGTCGTCGCGACCGTCGGTCTGGCCACGGCGGTCGCGACGGCCGCCACCGCCCCGGCGAGCGCGTCCGCCCCCACCCCGCCGTCCGGCTGGAGCCAGGTCTTCCTCGACGACTTCAACGGCTCGGCCGGCTCCGGTGTCAACACCTCCAACTGGCAGTACGACACCGGTACTTCGTACCCGGGCGGCGCCGCCAACTGGGGCACGGGCGAGGTCGAGACGATGACCTCCAGCACCAACAACGTCGCGCTGGACGGCAACGGCAACCTACTCATCACCCCGCGCCGGGACGCCTCCGGCCACTGGACCTCGGGCCGCGTCGAGACCACGCGCACCGACTTCCAGCCCCCGTCGGGCGGCAAGCTGCGCGTGCAGGCCCGCATCCAGATGCCCAATGTCACCGGCGCGGCCGCCAAGGGCTACTGGCCGGCGTTCTGGATGCTCGGCTCACCGTTCCGCGGCAACTACCAGAACTGGCCGGGCGTCGGCGAGCTGGACATCATGGAGAACGTCCAGGGTCTCAACACCGACTGGTCGACCATGCACTGCGGCACCAACCCGGGCGGCCCCTGCAACGAGACCTCCGGCATCGGCAACTCCACCTCCTGTACCGGCAGCACCTGTCAGGCCGGCTTCCACACCTACTCGATGGAGTGGGACCGCTCGACCAGCCCCGAGGAGATCCGCTTCTACCTCGACGGCGTCAACTTCCACACCGTGAAGGCCAACCAGGTCGACGCGACCACCTGGGCCAACGCCACCAACCACGGTTACTTCGTCATCCTCAACGTGGCGATGGGCGGTGGCTTCCCGGGGGCGTTCGGCGGCGGCCCCGACGGCGGCACCGAGCCGAACCACCCGATGGCCGTGGACTACGTGCAGGTCCTGCAGTCCTCGGGCGGCGGTGGCGGCGGCACCACTCCCCCGCCCTCCGGCAACCGGGACGCCTACAGCGCCATCCAGGCCGAGTCCTTCGACAGCCAGTCCGGCGTGGTCCCCGAGTCCACCACCGACTCCGGCGGCGGTCAGGACCTCGGCTCCCTCGCCAACGGCGACTGGGCGCTGTACAAGGGCGTCAACTTCGGTTCCACCGCGGCCAAGCAGTTCTACGCCCGGGTGGCGAGCGGGGCCGCGTCAGGAGTGAGCGGACTGGTGGAGGTACGGCTGGACAGCCGCAGCAACGCCCCGATCGGCAGCTTCGCGCTGGCCAACACCGGCGGCTGGCAGTCCTGGCGCACCGTCCCGGCGAACATCGGCGGGGTGACCGGCACGCACGACGTCTATCTGACCTTCACCAGCGGCCAGCCGGCCGACTTCGTGAACGTCAACTGGTTCGACTTCGGTCACTGACGAGGTGATCGCGCGCCCGGGCCCGTGACCGCTGACCGGTGACGGGCCCGGGCACCGTCAGCCGGCCGCCGGCGCGGGGCGCTCCCGCACCAGCCGCGCGAAGCGCAGCGCCACCTCGCGCCACACCGGGGCCGCGGCGGGATCGGCCCGCCGGGCCGCCCGGAGCAGTTCGTCCCGGTCGACGCCGTGCCGGGACAGGCGCTCCACCGGCCAGTGCGCGATCTGCTCGGGGTCGGCCTCTGGGTGGAACTGCACCCCCCACGCCGACCGGCCGAGCCGGAAGGCCTGGTGGGGACAGCGCTCGCTGCGCGCCAGCGGGCGCGCCCCGGCCGGCAGCCGCACGATCGCGTCCACATGGTTCTCGACCGCGGTCGGACGCTCGGGCAGCCCGCCGAAGAGCGGGTCCTCGGCCGCCGGCGCGAGCAGGGTCAGCACCGTGCTGCCGAACTCGGGCTCACCGTGCTCGCCCTTCACCTCACCGCCCGCCACATGCGCCAGCATCTGTCCGCCGAGGCAGATCCCGAAGACCGGTACGTCGCGTTCCAGCGCCTGGCCCATCAGCGTCCGGGTCCGGGCAAGCCATGGCGCCCGGGTGTCGTCGTCGGGCAGGTAGCCTCCGCCGAGCACGATCAGCGCCTCGTGCTCCAGCCGGTCCGGGAGTGCCTGCCCGGTGTCCGCGCGGACCACGTCCACGTCGATACCGCCCTCGGCCAGCCAGCCGGCCCACCGGCCGGGCCCGCCGTTCGGACCGTTCTGCACGACCAGTGCCGTGGCCCGGCTCCTCATGCCCTCACCCTGCCCTCCCGTGCGGCTTCCCGCGCATCCTAGGCAGGCGCACGGCCGCACGGCGGCGGCCGCGTGGCACGAGCGGGGTTCCGGGTCAGTGCAGCTCGGCCCGGAACGCCACCGGCGTGACGCCGGTGTGGAGCTGGAAGAACTTGGAGAAGTTGGCCGCGTCGGGGAAGCCCACGGCCGCCCCGACACGGCCGATCGGCATGTCCGTGTGGGCGAGCAGGCGCTTGGCCTCCAGCACCACTCGCTTGTCGATGAATCCCTTCGGCGTCTCGCCGGTGGCCGCACGGACCGCGCGGACGAGCGTGCGGCGGGAGTAACCGAGCGCGTCCGCGTAGGCGCTGACGCTGTGCTGGGTGGCGAAGCCCTTCTCGACCGCGTCGCGGAAGAGCGTGAAGGTGCTGTCCGCCGGCCGCCGGGCCGCCTCGGCCGAACTGGCCGCGAGGTGGGCGAGGCGCAGCAGGAACGCCGTCAGGGTGTGCCGCAGGACGGCCGTGTGCAGGCTGAGCGGCAGCGACGCGGTGTCCTCGTACTCGCGGCGCAGCTGCTCGAGCGCCGCTCGGAGCGCGGAGAGCTGTTCCGGTCCGGGGCGCAGCAGCGGCGGCAGGTCGTAGCGGTACAGGCCGGTGGCCTCGACGGTGGCGCGGGGCAGGAAGCCGGGCTGCATGGTCAGCACGGTTCCGCGGTACTCGCTGCTCCGGGCGAAGCGGTGGACCTGCCCGGGGCGGATCCACAGCAGGTCCCCGGCCCCGGCCTCGTACTCGGCGAAGTCGACCATGTGCCGTACGGGGCCGTCGGTGAACAGCATGACCACGTGGAAGTCGATGCGGTGGACGCGGTGCAGCGGGGCGTCGGCGTGCCAGGTGCGGTCACCTCCCATGGGGCCGATCTGCATGCCGACGCCCCCGACGGCCAGGTCGGCCGGGAAGGGGAAGGTTCTGATCGCGTCGCCGTCCATGCCCTCGTCGCCCTCGGCCTCGGCTTGGGGTGTTTCGTCCGCCATGTTCTCCGTGTGCCGTTCCGCTCGCGCGATCACTGTCCCAGATTCACCACAGGCTGACACACTCCGACCTTCCCTCGAAAAAGTCAGACTTTTAGATTTGAACGTGTCCAGCCAGCAATCACGCATTGAACGAGGACTTCTTGAAGATGAGCACGCAGACACCCGAAGGCTTCGAGTGGACCGACCTGGACCGGCGCGCCGTGGACACCGCCCGGCTTCTCGCCGCGGACTCGGTGCAGAAGGTCGGCAACGGCCACCCGGGCACCGCGATGAGCCTGGCGCCTGTCGCGTACACGATCTTTCAAAAGGTGATGCGTCATGACCCGGCCGACCCGGAGTGGACCGGCCGGGACCGCTTCGTACTCTCCCCCGGCCACACCTCGCTGACCCTGTACACCCAGCTCTTCCTCGCCGGGTACGAGCTGGAACTGGACGATCTGAAGGCGTTCCGCACACACGGCTCGAAGACGCCCGGTCACCCGGAGTACGGGCACACCGCCGGTGTCGAGACCACGACCGGCCCGCTCGGCCAGGGCGTCGCCAACGCCGTCGGCATGGCGATGGCCGCCCGCTACGAGCGCGGCCTGTTCGACCCGGACGCCCCGCGGGGCGAGTCCCCCTTCGACCACACCGTCTGGGCGATCGTCTCCGACGGCGACCTGCAGGAGGGCGTCTCCGCCGAGGCCTCCTCGCTCGCGGGCCACCAGAAGCTCGGCAACCTGGTCTTCGTCTACGACGACAACCACATCTCCATCGAGGGCGACACCGCCACCGCCTTCTCCGAGGACGTGCTGAAGCGGTACGAGGCCTACGGCTGGCACACCCAGCGCGTCACGCCCACCGCCGACGGCGACGTCGACGTGCCCGCGCTGCACGCGGCGCTGGAGGCCGCGCGTGCCGAGACCGGACGGCCCTCCATCATCGCCCTGCGCACGGTCATCGCCTGGCCGGCCCCGAACGCGCGGAACACCGAGGCCTCCCACGGCTCCGCACTCGGCGAGGACGAGATCGCCGCCACCAAGCGCCTCCTCGGCTTCGACCCGGAGCGCACCTTCGAGGTCGCGGACGAGGTCCTGGACCACTCCCGGCGGGCCCTGGACCGGGGCGCCGAGGCGCACGCGGCCTGGGACAAGCGGATCGCCGAGTGGCGGGCCGCGCACCCCGAGCGGGCACGGCTCTTCGACCGGATCAGCAAGGGCGAGCTGCCCGAGGGCTGGCAGGACGCGGTGCCCGTGTTCGAGGAGGGCAAGTCCGTCGCCACCCGCGCCGCCTCCGGCAAGGTGCTGCAGGCCCTCGGCCCGGTGCTTCCCGAGCTGTGGGGCGGTTCCGCCGACCTCGCCGGTTCGAACAACACGACCATCGACAAGAGCAGCTCCTTCCTGCCCGCCGGCAACCCGCTGCCCGAGGCCGACCCGTACGGCCGTACCGTCCACTTCGGAATCCGCGAGTTCTCGATGGCCGCGGAGATGAACGGCATCGCGCTGCACGGCAACACCCGCGTCTACGGCGGCACCTTCCTGGTGTTCTCCGACTACATGCGCAACGCCGTACGGATGTCGGCGCTGATGCAGCTGCCGGTGACGTACATCTGGACGCACGACTCCATCGGCCTCGGCGAGGACGGCCCGACCCACCAGCCGGTCGAGCACCTGGCCTCGCTGCGCGCGATCCCGGGCCTGAACGTCGTCCGCCCGGCGGACGCCAACGAGACCGCGATCGCCTGGACCGAGATCCTGAAGAGGCACGCCACCGACCCTGCCCCGCACGGACTCGCGCTCACCCGCCAGGGCGTGCCCGCCTACGCGCCGAACGAGGACGCGGCCAAGGGCGGCTATGTGCTGCGCGAGTCGTCGACCGAGACCCCGGAGGTGATCATCATCGCGACCGGTTCCGAGGTGCAGCTCGCCGTCGCAGCGCGGGAGCGGCTGGAGGCCGAGGGTATCGGCACCCGGGTGGTGTCCATGCCGTCCGTGGAGTGGTTCGAGGAGCAGCCGCGCGCCTACCGGGAGCGGGTGCTGCCGCCGGCCGTGAAGGCCCGGGTCGCCGTCGAGGCCGGCATCGGCCTGACCTGGCACCGGTTCATGGGCGACGCAGGTCGGATTGTCTCCCTGGAACACTTCGGCGCCTCCGCCGACGCGGCCACACTGTTCGCCGAGTTCGGCTTCACCCCCGAGAACGTCGCCGCCGCTGCCCGCGAGTCGCTGGCCGCCACGCACGCCTGATACCGACGCGATAGGAAAGAAGATCACTGTGACCGAAGCAATCGCCACCCCGGGAGCCCTCAAGCGCCTCGCCGACGAGGGGGTGTCGGTCTGGCTGGACGACCTGTCGCGCAGCCGCATCACCTCGGGCAGCCTGGCCGGTCTCGTGGACGGCGGCGGCGTCGTCGGCGTCACCACCAACCCCTCGATCTTCCAGGCGGCCATAGGCTCCGGCGAGGGCTACGAGGAGCAGCTCACCGAGCTCGCGGTGCGGGGTGTGACGGTCGACGAGGCCGTGCGCATGATGACGACCGCCGATGTGCGGGCGGCCGCAGACGTCCTGCGGGGCGTGTACACCACCTCGGACGGCCGCGACGGCCGGGTCTCCATCGAGGTCGACCCGCGGCTCGCCCACCGCACCGAGGCCACGGTCGCCGAGGCCAAGCAGCTTGCCTGGCTGGTCGACCGTCCCAACGTGATGATCAAGATCCCGGCGACCCGGGCGGGCCTGCCGGCGATCACGGAGGTCATCGGCCTGGGCATCAGCGTCAACGTGACGCTGATCTTCTCCCTGGAGCGCTACCGCGAGGTCATGGACGCCTACCTGGCCGGTCTGGAGAAGGCCAGGGAGCGGGGCCTGGACCTGTCGGAGATCCACTCGGTGGCGTCCTTCTTCGTCTCCCGCGTGGACAGCGAGATCGACAAGCGGCTGACCGCGCTGGGCACCCACGAGGCCCTCGCGCTCAAGGGCCGCGCGGCCCTCGCCAACGCCCGGCTCGCCTACGAGGCGTACGAGGAGGTGTTCGGCTCCGGGCGCTGGCAGGCGCTCGCCGGTGACCGGGCCAACAAGCAGCGTCCGCTGTGGGCCTCCACCGGTGTGAAGGACCCCGCCTACAAGGACACCCTGTACGTCGACGAGCTGGTCGCCCCCGGCACCGTCAACACCATGCCGGAGGCCACCCTGAGGGCCACCGCCGACCACGGCGAGATCACCGGCGACACGGTGACCGGCGGCTACGAGCGGGCCCGCGCGGACCTCGCGGCCGTCGAGCGGCTCGGCATCTCCTACGACGAGGTCGTCCAGCAGCTCGAGGACGAGGGCGTCGCCAAGTTCGAGACGGCCTGGCAGGAGCTGCTGGACGCCGTCACCGAGTCGTTGCAGAACAAGGGAGTTGAGGCGTGATGACGACCGACGCCCAGCAGCCGGAGAAGCCGGCCGCGCCCGAGGACGTGCGCGTCCCGATCGGCCCGGCCGCCGACTGGGTGAACCCGCTGCGGGACGCCGACGACCGCCGGCTGCCGCGCATCGCGGGCCCCTCGGGTCTGGTCATCTTCGGCGTGACCGGTGACCTGTCCCGCAAGAAGCTGATGCCGGCCGTCTACGACCTGGCCAACCGCGGTCTGCTGCCGCCCGGCTTCTCCCTCGTCGGCTTCGCCCGCCGGGACTGGGAGGACCAGGACTTCGCGCAGGTCGTGCACGACGCGGTGCGTGAGCACTCGCGCACCCCGTTCCGGGAGGAGGTCTGGCAGCAGCTCTCCGAGGGCATGCGGTTCATCCCCGGTGACTTCGACGACGACACCGCGTTCAAGCAGCTCAAGGACGCAGTCGAGGAACTGGACGCCTCCCGGGGCACCGGCGGCAACTTCGCGTTCTACCTCTCGGTGCCGCCGAAGTTCTTCCCCAAGGTCGTGCGGCAGCTCAAGAAGCACGGCCTGGCCTCCCCGCCGCAGGGCGCCTGGCGGCGCGCGGTCATCGAGAAGCCGTTCGGCCACGACCTCGCCAGCGCCCGCGACCTGAACGCGATCCTGCACGACGTGTTCGAGCCGGACCAGGTGTTCCGCATCGACCACTACCTCGGCAAGGAGACGGTCCAGAACATCCTGGCGCTGCGCTTCGCCAACCAGATGTACGAGCCGATCTGGAACCGCAGTTACGTCGACCACGTGCAGATCACCATGGCCGAGGACATCGGCATCGGCGGCCGCGCCGGCTACTACGACGGCATCGGCGCCGCCCGTGACGTCATCCAGAACCACCTCCTGCAACTGATGGCCCTCACGGCCATGGAGGAGCCCATCGCGTTCGACGCGGACGCGCTGCTCACCGAGAAGCTGAAGGTGCTGAAGTCGGTACGGCTGCCGGAGGAACTCGGCCGGCACACCGTGCGCGGCCAGTACGCGGCCGGCTGGCAGGGCGGCGAGAAGGTCATCGGCTACCTCCAAGAGGAGGGCATCGACCCCAAGTCGAAGACCGACACCTTCGCCGCGATCAAGCTGGGCATCGACAACCGCCGCTGGGCGGGCGTCCCCTTCTACCTGCGCACCGGCAAACGCCTCGGCCGCCGGGTCACCGAGATCGCGGTGGTCTTCCAGCGGGCCCCGCACTCCCCCTTCGACTCCACCGCCACCGAGGAACTGGGCCAGAACGCCATCGTGATCCGCGTCCAGCCGGACGAGGGCATGACCGTGCGGTTCGGATCCAAGGTCCCGGGCACCTCGATGGAGATCCGGGACGTGTCCATGGACTTCGCCTACGGCGAGTCGTTCACGGAGTCCAGCCCGGAGGCGTACGAGCGGCTCATCCTGGACGTGCTGCTCGGCGACGCCAACCTGTTCCCCCGTCACCAGGAAGTGGAAGAGTCCTGGAAGATCCTCGACCCGATCGAGGAGTACTGGTCCCGGCACGGCAGGCCGGCCCAGTACCCGGCGGGTACCTGGGGACCGGAAGAGGCAAACGAGATGCTCGCACGAGACGGACGGAGCTGGCGCAGGCCATGAAGATCGACCTGACCGACACCACGGCAAGCAAGATCAACAAGGCGCTGGTACGGGGCCGCCGGGCCATCGGCACCCCCGCCGTCGGCATGGTCCTGACGATGGTCATCGTCACGGACGAGGAGAACGCCTACGACTCGCTCCGGGCCGCCGAGGAGGCCTCGCACGAGCATCCCTCGCGGACCCTGGTCGTCATCAAGCGGCACGCCCGCACCCTGCGCGACCGCACCACCTCCCGGCTGGACGCCGAGGTCCGGGTCGGCTCCGAGGCAGGCACCGGCGAGACGGTGGTGCTGCGCACCTACGGCGAGGTGTCCGACCACGCCGACTCGGTGGTCCTGCCGCTTCTGCTGCCCGACGCCCCGGTCGTCGTGTGGTGGCCGGTGGACGCGCCCGAGACTCCCTCCAAGGACCCGCTCGGCGCGCTGGCCCAGCGCCGGATCACCGACCTGTACGCCGTCGAGCGCCCGCTGGAGGTCCTGGAGACCCGGGTGCGCGCCTACGCGCCCGGTGACACCGACCTCGCCTGGACCCGGCTCACGCCGTGGCGGTCCATGCTGGCGGCCGCGCTCGACCAGGCCCGGGTGAAGGTGACCTCGGCCGCCGTCGAGGCCGAGCAGGACAACCCCAGCGCCGAACTGCTCTCCCGCTGGCTGGAGGCCCGGCTGAACGTGCCGGTGGACCGCGTGGTCACGGCGGGGCCGGTGGTGACCGCCGTCCGGCTCGGCACCGAGAACGGCGAGATCGTCATCGACCGCCCCGAGGGGCCCCTGGCCACGCTGACCCTGCCGGGGCAGCCGCCGCGCACCCTCGCCCTGAAGGTCCGCCCCACCTCCGAACTCATCGCCGAGGAGTTGCGCCGCCTCGACGCCGACGAGATGTACGCCATCGCCCTCAGCGGCGAGGCCACCAAGGAGCACGCCTGACATGACCGACGCACCGTCAGACCTCCCCGAGCTCACCCGCCGTCCCGAGTGGACGGCCCTCGAGGACCACCGGGCCGCGGGACGGCTCTCCCTGCGCGAGCTGTTCGCGGCGGACCCCGGCCGCGCCGAGCGCTACGTCGTGCGGGTCGGCGACCTGCACATCGACTACAGCAAGCACCTTGTCACCGACGAGACCCTGGCCCTACTGCGGGAACTCGCCACGGCCACCGGCGTGTTCGCGCTGCGGGACGCCATGTTCCGCGGCGAGAAGATCAACATCACCGAGGACCGGGCGGTGCTGCACACCGCGCTGCGGGCCCCCCGGGACGCGGTGATCGAGGTGGACGGCGAGAACGTCGTACCGCGGGTGCACGCCGTGCTGGACAAGATGGCCGGCTTCGCGGAGCGGGTCCGCTCCG